>JABABD010000025.1 GCA_014238425.1 Flavobacteriaceae bacterium
ACCTTAGGAATAGACGATATAGAGCTTAGCTCTATCAACCTCTATCCAAACCCTACATCGGATATTGTGTATATAGACAATTTGAATGTTGCATTAGATAGAATAGAGGTGATGAGTATAAGTGGACAACTAGTCATCTCAAAAGACCATGATCTTAATAGTATAAATGTAAATCATTTAAACACTGGAGTGTACTTTGTGAAGTTATATGCTAAAGAACTAACTAAAACCATTAAGCTCATTAAGAAATAGAAGAAATTAAATTAATTAATATAAGAACAATCAAACCCTCTGTATTATGAGAAATATTAGCCTACTTATCCTAGCATTGCTATGCTCTGTTATGACATATTCGCAATCATTTAATTACCAAGCAGTTGTAAGAGATGCAGCTGGAGATTTAGTAACTAACCAATCAATTGGAGTAGAATTATCCATTTTAGAAGGTGGCCCTGCAGGCACAAATCTCTATACAGAAACACATGCAGTCACCTCTAATGGGTATGGCGTATTATCATTATCTGTGGGGTCAGGAACAACTACTGATGATTTTACAGCAATAGATTGGTCTACTCAAGACCATTGGTTAGATATTGCTGTAGATATTACTGGAGGAACCACCTATGTAACCATGGGAACCTCCAAGTTACAACATGTCCCATATGCCTTACACGCATTAACAAGTAACTCTTCTACAAACGCAGGTCCATTTGATTATACTGCCAATGTTGTTAGTAACAATAACGGAAGCCTCGCTAATGATGATTTTGTTTTTGGAAGCAATATTTTAGATGATTCTGGAGCTGGTTCTGTACTTAATTCAAGACTATTTTTTGATAAAAGTAAATCTGCTTTAAGAGCAGGTAATGGAGGGCCAAATGTTTGGGATGAAACTAATATAGGAACTTACTCAGTTGGATTTGGAGAAGGAGGAACGGCAAGCGGAACGAACTCATTTTCAATGGGACGTAATGCAAATGCGACAGGGAATGAAGCCTTTGCCTTTGGAACAAATGCAGGTGGATTTGAAGATTATGCAAGAGGTTTTGGTCTTAATGCCAGAGCTTTTGGTGTTGGAGCTACAGCAATCGGTACAAACTTAAATGCAAACGCATTGGGGGAAGTGCAACTAGGTCAATACAGTACTTATGTAGCAGGTACAGCAGATACGTTTGTATCTACAGATAGATTATTCGTTATAGGAAATGGTCAATATCACATTAATAGTGGATTAAATAGCGATGCATTAGTAATGCTAAAAAATGGAAACACAACACTTAATGGTGAGTTAACAATTGATGGTGATAATCAAGGCTCAGGAACCCCATATACGCTTCCTGCACAAGATGGAACGGTAGATCAAGTAATGTCTACGGATGGCTCTGGAGGGTTATCATGGGTAACACCAGCTGCTGATGCAATTCCAGCAGGAGGAACTACTGGGCAAATACTAAGTACAGACGGTACAGATTTACAATGGTTAACACCAGTAGATAATGTTGATGATGCAGATGCAGACCCTGCTAATGAAATAGAATTACCTACAGGAGGAACTACAGGACAAATTTTAGCAACTGACGGTTCTGGAGTGTATTCTTGGACAGATCAAGCTATACCTGGAACTTCAGGTGCTTTTTCAACCACTGCAAATGTAACAAGCAATGCTCCTGGAGACACAACAACAGATGATTTGTTATTTGGTGCAACTGCTAATGTAACTACAGGAGTTAGTGATGCGAATAGATTATTTTTCGATAAAAGTAAAGGTGCTTTTAGAGCAGGAACAGATATAGGGGGCGTCAATGCTTTTAGTGATACCAATATAGGTGTACAATCTGTGGCATTTGGCACAAACAACATTGCCAAAGGAGCTTATGCTACAGCCTCAGGTATTAGCAATCAAGCCTTAGGTGCACAATCGTTTGCCATTGGAGGAACTACTATAGCAACAGGAACGAATGCAATTACAATGGGGCTTGGTTTGTCATCAGAAACAGCTTCACAAACAACATTAGGATATTATAATACAGCAGTAACTGGTAGTGCAACAGTAAGAAATCCAGGCGATCGTTTATTCGTTTTGGGTAATGGAACAGATACGGCAAAGAGTGACGCCTTAACAATATTAAAAAACGGAAATACCACCTTAAATGGTACATTAACTATAGATGGCGATAACCAAGGAACCTTAACGTCATATACACTACCAGCGCAAGATGGTACTACAGATCAAATCATGATAACCGATGGATCGGGTAATGTAGCTTGGGGTAATGTTAATGCAGGTGGTTTACCAGCAGGAGGAACTTCTGGTGACGTATTATCTACAGACGGTAGTGGAGCATATTCTTGGGTAACAGATGGAGATACAAGCGATACTAATGAAATAGAATTGCCAACAGGAGGAACAGATGGACAAGTATTAAAAACAGATGGGACTGGAAACTATGCATGGGTTAATCAAACTGCAGCAAGTACGACTGCTTTTTCTACCACAAGTAATGTAACCAGTAATACACCGGGAACTATAGCTACAGATGATTTTGTTTTTGGTAGTATACAATTAGATAATGCTACAGGAGCAGATGATGATAATCGTCTATTTTTTGATAAAAGCAAAGGTGCATTTAGAGCAGGTAGAACAACAACAACAACATGGGATGATGCCTCAAGAGGTAATTATTCAGCAGCTTTTGGCTTAGCAGGTATAGCTAGTGGAACTGCTTCATTTGCAGCAGGAGCACCTGGAACAGCATCAGGAGATTTTGCTGTCGCTTTTAGCGGAACATCATCAGGGTATTATGCTTTAAGTTCAGGACATCATACCGTAGCAGATAGTTATTCACAAACAAGTTTAGGGATGTTTAACACAATTAGTGCAGGAGATGCAACAACTATTGTGGCTACAGATCGTTTGTTTGTTGTGGGTAATGGTACGAGTCAACTTACTGCTAACAGAAGCGATGCCTTAACAATATTGAAAAACGGAAATACCACCTTAAATGGTGAATTAACTATAGATGGAGATAACCAAGGAGCAGGTGTTGCATACACCTTACCAGCGCAAGCAGGTACTGCAAACCAGGTCATGACTATAAACGGTTCTGGTGTAGCCAGTTGGGCAGATGCTACTGCAGCAAGTACGACTGCTTTTTCAACAACTGCAAATGTAACCAGTAATGCACCAGGAACGATAGCTACAGATGACTTTGTATTTGGTAGTGTACAATTAGATGATGATACTGGTACGACTGATGATGATTACAGACTATTTTTCGACAAAAGTAAAGGTGCATTTAGAGCAGGTAAAGCATTTTCTAATGAATTTGATGATGCTAACGTAGGAAATTTAACAGTCGGAATGGGTAATTCTAATACTGTTACTGGATTATATAGCGTTGGTTTGGGAGATCGTAATAATATTGATACAAATGCAGATTCTTCTGTGGCACTTGGAAGTTTTAATGATTTGAATCGGGCAAATACCTATGCAATAGGTAATAGTTTACTTACTGAAAGTGTTATACAAGTAGTTTTAGGGACTTATAATACATCTTATACTCCAACAGCTCCTATGTCATCAACTGAACCAACTAATAGATTATTTGTTATTGGTAATGGAACATCTTCAGCTAGAAGTGATGCATTAGTTATACTTAGAAACGGAAATACTACCTTAAATGGTCAATTAACAATAGACGGAGATAATACGGGTGCAGGAGCATCATATACCTTACCTGCACAAGATGGTACTGCAAGCCAAGTAATGACTACAGATGGTGCTGGTGTAGCCAGTTGGGCAGATGCTGCTGCGTCATCTAGTTTACCAACAGGCGGAACAGATGGGCAAGTATTAAAAACTAATGGTTCAGGCGTTTATACTTGGGTAAATGATGCAGTAGATGATGGAGATACAAGCGATACCAATGAAATAGAATTACCAACAGGAGGAACTGTAGGGCAAGTACTTAAAAGTGATGGAGCAGGTGCTTCAACGTGGTCAAGTGATACAGAAGCAACAAGTATTAAAGTAGTAAACTTTCCAACATTTGCTGCAGATTTAAACAGTACACCAGCTTTTACAAGTGTAAATACTTGGGAAAAAATTGGTGTGTGGAGAAGTGCAGGAGCCGAAGCAGGAGCCTCTCATTTACATGATAATAATAGTGATTTTAATGCTACTACTGGACTTTTTACAGCACCAGTAGATGGATTTTACCATATGTCTGCACAAATTAGAGTAGATGGCGTGAGTACAGGTATTATTAGAATGGCTTTAGCAGTTAGTGAAATTCCATTATTAGATGGTGGTTTACATGCTCTTGTACCTGCCGATGCTAGCACGCCATACATAACGCTTTCAGTTTCAGGAACAATGAAATTAACACAAGGACAAACAGTATCCGTTCATGTGTCATCAAATACTGATGCTACTTGGAGCGTACAATCAGAATCTGGCTTCAATGGATATTTAATAAGTAAGTTTTAGTAAAAATTTAAATAAGTAATAATAAAATGAAAGCAAACAACCACTATTTTTTCATTTTAATGATGTTAAGCACCTTTTACGGGTTTTCACAATCATTTAATTACCAGGCAGCAGTACGTAATAGTGCTGGCGATCTAGTAACAAATCAGTCTGTAGGAGTGCAAATTGCTATTTTAGGCGGAAGCGCTACAGGAACAGCACTATACACAGAAACCCATACCGTAACAACCAATGCTAATGGTGTATTAAATTTAGCGATAGGTTCTGGAACAACTACCGATACGTTTAGTGCTATAAATTGGAGTTTACAAAACCAATGGTTAGATGTTGCTGTAGACATTACAGGAGGAACAACCTATGTAACTATGGGCACTACAAAGTTGCAACACGTACCTTATAGTTCGTATGCCAACACCAGTGGTGACAAAGCATTATCAACTACTGCTAATGTAACGAGTAATGCACCAGGAACATTAGCTACAGACGATTTTGTGTTTGGAAGCACACAATTAGACAATATTACTGGAACAGACGATGATAATCGACTATTTTTTGACAAAAGTAAAGGTGCTTTAAGAGCAGGAACAGTTGAAACAACTGAGTGGGACACAGCAAATGTTGGAAATTATCCTACTGCTTTTGGAATTGATAATACGGCTTCAGGAATAGGTAGTTTTGCCATTGGTGAAAATAATATAGTTTCAGGAAATCATTCATTTGCAGCAGGTACCGGTAATACAGTGTCTGAAATTAGTTCAACAGCTTTAGGTGCTTTCAACGATTCAAATTCGAATGCTACATTAGCAGCTGGATCTAATACCATAGCGGATAGTTATGGGCAAATTAGTTTAGGACTTTTTAATACAGCAGTAACAGGAACTACAGGTTCTTATGTATCAACAGATCGTTTATTGGTTATAGGTAATGGTAATAGTAGTGCTAATAAAAGTGATGCCTTAACAATATTGAAAAACGGAAATACTACCTTAAATGGTCAATTAACAATTGATGGAGATAATGCAGGTGCTGGAACATCATATACCTTACCAGCACAAGATGGTACTGCAAGCCAAGTAATGACTACAGATGGTGCTGGTGTAGCAAGTTGGGCAGATGCTACGAGTTCATCAGGAGCATTTTCAACAACCGCAAATGTAACCAGTAATGCACCTGGATCTATAGCTACAGACGATTTTGTATTTGGTAGTACACAATTAGATAATGGTACAGGAACAGGCGATAATGCTCGAATGTTTTTTGAAAAAAATAAGGGAGCTTTTAGAGCTGGTCAGACTTCTTCTACTCAATGGGATGATACTAACGTTGGAGTATCTTCCGCAGCTTTTGGAGATAGTAATACAGCAAGTGGTATAGCTTCTTTTTCGGCAGGAGCATTGAATGTCGCTTCGGGAAAATTTGCTACAGCTCTTGGCAATGGTAGTACTGCTTCAGCTGATTATGCTACTGCAATAGGGGCAAATACCACTGCAGATAGTTATGCGCAAATATCACTAGGGAAATACAATACGGCAGTAGCAGGAAATTTAACTCAATCTGTTCCAACAGATCGTTTGTTTGTAATAGGTAACGGTAGTGATCTTGAAGCTAATGATGCGTTAACAATCTTAAAGAATGGGAAAGTTACTTTTGGCGGGAATGTCACTATTAACGGTGAAGCAACGGTTACCGAATTAAAAACACTACTTCTACCCTCTTTTGCAGCGAATGCAAATGTTGCAGTTAGTGCTACAGCAATAAATACTTGGTATGAGGCATCAAATTGGGTTACATCTAGTGCTACAGCTACTCAGTTACACGATATAGGAAATCATTTTAATGAAACTACGGGAAGGTTTACTGCACCAGTAGCTGGGTTGTATAATTTTAATGCGCAAGTAAGAATTGATGGTGTTAACTCAGGCTTTGTAAGAGTAATTTTAGCTGTTAATCATAATCCAGGTGTTACTACTCCTAATATTTTTGGAGGTTTTCATAGCATTCAAGTTGGTACCGCAGCTACATTGTATGAAACGATGAATGTTGGAGGGATAATGAAATTAGATCAAGGGGATACTGTTTCAATTGTTGCGAGTTCTAGTGAAGACACCTCTTGGTCTATTCATGTAGAATCTGGGTTTAATGGCTATTTAGTAAATAAACTGTAATAAAATAAATAAATTGATAGGCTATTCTATTTTTTCACTGTCTAGTAAACAAAAGAACATAAACTAAAAAAAACAAGCATAAGATGAAAACAAGCAGCTACTATTTTTTTATTGTAATGCTTTTAAGTACCGTTTTTGGGTACTCACAAAATTTTAATTACCAAGCAGCAGTGCGTAATAGTGCTGGAAATTTGGTAATTAACCAGTCTGTAGGAGTGCAAATTGCTATTTTAGACGGAAGCGCTACAGGAACAGCACTATACACAGAAACACATACAGTTACAACCAATGCTAATGGCGTATTAAATTTAGCGATAGGTTCTGGAACAACTACAGATACGTTTAGTGCTATAAATTGGAGTTTACAAAACCAATGGTTAGATGTTGCTGTAGACATTACAGGAGGAACAACCTATGTAACTATGGGCACAACAAAGCTACAACACGTACCCTATAGCTCGTATGCCAACACAAGTGGCGACAAAGCATTTTCAACAACAGGAAATGTAACGAGTAATGCACCAGGAACGATAGCTACAGACGATTATGTATTTGGAAGCACACAATTAGCTGATATTACAGGAGCCTCAGATAATAATAGAATGTTTTTTGATAAAAGTAAAGGCGCATTTAGAGCTGGAGGATTAAATGATGGTGATGCTACAACCTTACCTTTTTGGGACGATACTAATGTTGGAAGTTTTTCCACTGCCTTTGGAGGAAATGTAGAGGCAAGTGGTCTTGGGGCAATTGCAATAGGATATGGCGTAAGAGCAACAGGTAATTATAGTACAGCCTTAGGTGATTATTCACATGCTAGTGGTAGTACTGCATTAGCAATTGGTGCTGACTCTAGAGCCGAAAGTTATTCACAAATAAGTTTAGGAATGTTCAATACACCAGTAACAGCCCTAAATACCAATGGTTACAATGCCAATGACAGATTATTGGTGATTGGTAATGGTCCAGCCGTAGGGACTAGAAGTGATGCTTTAGTAATGTTAAAAAACGGAAATACCACTCTAAATGGTCAATTAACTATAGATGGAGATAACCAAGGAGTTTTAACAGGGTATACCTTACCTGCGCAAGATGGTACAGCAAGCCAAGTAATGACTACAGATGGTTCTGGAACTGTGTCTTGGGCAGCAGCACAAGCATTACCTACAGGAGGAACTGTTGGACAAGTACTTAAAAGTGATGGAGCTGGTGGTTCAACCTGGTCTAGTGATATAGAAGCAACAAGTATTAAAGTAACAACCTTACCTTCTTTTTTAGCCGATTTAAATGGCTCAATTAATGTAACAAACGAACAAGGTAATTATTTAAACGTAGCAGATTATAGAACATCTTCTGCTGGTGCAGCATCTATTTTACATGACAACGGGAATCATTTTGATGAATCTACGGGTAGGTTTACAGCGCCTGTAAATGGCTTGTATTTTTTCTCCGCTCAAGTACGATTTGATGGCATAGGTTCTGGTTTTGCCAGACTAGTATTAGGAACTAACCTAGGCATAAGTCTTGATGGCGGAATGCATGCACTTACAGAGAGTGCAGCTGGAGTAAATTTTCACACACTAACTATAAGTGGTGTCGTTAAGCTAAATGCAAATCAGTATGTATATGTAGGTGTATATGCCAGTGATGATACAGATTATACAATTCAAACAGAATCGGGGTTTAGTGGTTATTTGGTTACTAAACTATAAAAAATAAAAGAAGGCTAGCTGTGTATAATATTTATTATTTGGTTGTTTTAAATAGATTATACAAAGCCTTCTTTAATTTATAAAGGTATTCTTTTACTGAAGAATATGATATAAATAAAAGAAATTAAAATGATGAAAAAATACATGTTAATTATTATGCTACTTGTGTGTACTACTTTTTTTGCACAGATACCATCTATGGTGCATGATATTAATACGATAACGCAGAATGCTTCCCCTAAACACTTTACGGAATATAATGGGGAATTGTATTATACTGCAAATAATGGGGTGTTAGGAACAGAATTATGGAAATACGATGGAACCAATACGCCTACTTTGGTTCAGGATATTAGGGTTGGTAGTGTGGGATCTAATCCAGATAAATTATATGTAGCAAATGGTATATTGTACTTTGCAGCAGATGATGGAGTAAACGGATCAGAATTATGGAAATATAATGGAACCAGTGCTACAATGGTAGCAGATATAAATCCAACTGGAGATGCCGTAATAAATGATTTAACTGAATATGGCGGGAAATTATATTTTCATGCATTTAATGGCACTAATGGAGGAGAACTGTGGGAGTATGATGGAACGAATGCTCCAATAGTATATGATATTAATTCAGGACCAAATGGTTCAAGCCCTTCGGATTTGATTGTTTTTATGGGAAATCTATATTTTTCAGGAACTGACGCTACTGCTGGAAGAGAATTGTTCCGTTTTAACGGTACAACAGCAACGGTAGTACACGATATTAATACAGGGGTTAACGGTAGTTTTCCTACTCAGTTAACCATTTTTAATAATGAACTCTATTTTAGAGCAGAAGAAGCAACTAATGGTAGTGAACTTTGGAAATACGATGGAACAACAACTAGTTTAGTACAGGATTTAAATCCAGGAGTTGCTCATGCTTTTCCAGATAGTTTAACCAGTTCGGCTAGCCATTTATATTTTACTGCAAATGATGGTACACATGGTCATGAATTGATTACATATGACGGAACAACCTTTACAACTATTGATATAGTCGCTGGAGCTGCTGGATCATATGTAAACAGCTTAAATGTTGCGGGCACTAATTTGTTTTTTGTTAAAAGCGGCGATTTATGGAAATACGATGGAACAAACTTTAGCCTTCAAAATATCAGACCAGATGCAAATCCGGCATATCCAAACAATTTTTATGTAACAGGAACCGATTTATTTTTTAATGCAAATGATGGAACTAATGGATATGAATTTTGGAAACATGATGGTGCTGCGTTTACGCTTATTCAAAATATCAATATAAGTCAATCGTCTAGCCCTAATTATTTTTATAACTGGAATGGCGTATTATACTTTGGCGCTAATGATGGTTTAGTAGGAAATGAAATATGGAGCTATGATGGAGTCAATGCAACTTTAATCGCAGATATTAACTTAAAAACGAATGCCTCTAACCCAAGATGGTTATTTTCATCATTTAATGGGAAACTAATTTTTACTGCAAATGATGGGATTCACGGTGAAGAATTATGGGAACATGATGGTGTTAATCCACCTGTAATGGTACATGATATAAATACTGGATTTGACTCTTCTTCTCCAAATGACTTTATAGTGTATAATGGAGCACTCTATTTTTCGGCAAGGAATGACGCTTTTGGACAGGAATTATGGAAATATGATGGGAGTGTTGTTTCTTTGGTGCAAGATATTAATGTAGGGCCTAACTATTCTTATCCAAGTAATTTTATAGTATATAGTAATGAATTATATTTTACAGCTGATGATGGTGTTAATGGGACAGAGCTATGGAAATATGATGGTGCATCAGCAACATTGGTACAGGATATTTATCCTGGAGTAAATACCTCATCTCCTAATTACATCGTGGTATATGGGAACGAACTTATTTTTGCTGCCGATGGTGGTACTAATGGAAGAGAACTCTGGAAGTATGACGGAGCAGTAGCTAGTGAAATTGCGAATATTAATCCAGGAAATGGAGGGTTTTCACCAAGCCAATTTATAGAATATAATAATGTATTATACTTTACTGGAGATGATGGAACTAGCGGAACGGAGCTATGGCAATACAACGGTACAGCTATAACATTAACTCAAGATATTAATAGCGGTATAAACCCGTCATATCCTGATAGTTTTGTTGTGTATAATAATACATTATGTTTTGCTGCTAGAGACTCAGCAAATGATGCAGAATTATGGCAATATGATGGTACTACAGCAAGCTTAGTCCATGACATCTATCCAGGTGTAAATGGAAGCTTTCCAATATGGTTAACGGTAGTTAATAATGAATTGGTTTTTAGAGCTAATGATGCAGCAAATGGTGCAGAATTATGGAAATATGATGGTACTACCACAAGTTTGATACAAGATATAAATCCAGGATCTAATTCTTCAAGTGTTTGGGATTTAACAACTGCTGGAAATAGTGTTTATTTTAGAGCTCATGATGATGTTAACGGAGTGAACTTATGGCGTTATGATGGTACAAGTGCTTCAATGCTATTAGATATAAATCCGGGGCCTGTTGGTGCTAATATTAACTTTTTGAAGGTTTTTGGAAATGACCTATACTTTACAGCGAATAATGGTACAAATGGAGTAGAATTGTGGAAAGTACAAGAACCAACTTTAGGAATTGAGGATATTATTCAAACAAATGACAAAATAAAAGTAGTGCTTTATCCAAATCCATCTGAGAGTCAGTTTCAGGTTATAAATAGTACGAATGAAACTAGCGTAAGTATTTATGATTTAAATGGAAGAAAAATAAGAACTATTTTAAAATATAACGGAGAAAAAATTGATGTGACAAGTTTAACATCAGGAATTTATTTGGTTAAAGTTGGTTCAGAAACAAAACAGGAGACCATAAAGTTATTAAAGAATTAAATTTTAACAATACTTGAGTCTTCAGATATGGTAAAAAATACCAACTTTAACATGCTCCTTCTTAAAATGATTCCTGCAAGATTCCTCGCTATCGAAATGTGCCCTAAAACTAAATATATTCATACATTTATTTTTTCCAAAGATAGCTTGTTATTAACGATTATTAGCCTTTGCGGATATACAATCTAAAGAGCTAACTAAAACAATAAAACTCATAAAAAAGTAGATATATTTTTCATGAAATAACTACTTGACTGAATGGATCTTCTTTGAATAAAGGGAGAGAAGCACTATGTTAAAAGCCATCTCATATGAGGTGGTTTTTTTATGTTTTATACAGAATTTGTATGTTCAAAAAAACTGAAGGTATTGCCGCCATAGCTTTTAGAATGGCTGTAATACTTCAAATCAGATAAATCAGTATACTTAGAGTGTTCAATAATTAAAAAGCCATCAGATTCTAGTAATTCGTTGGCGAATACTAGCTCTGGAATCTTTGCAAATTCTTCTAACGTAAACTTATAAGGTGGATCTGCAAAAATAATGTTGTGCTTTCTTTTAGAGCGCTCAAGGTGTTTAAAAACGTCACTTTTAATAACACTAATAGACATGTCAAAAGCATCGGATGTCTGATTGATAAATTTCACACACCCGTAATCAGCATCAACTGCAATAATATCTTCAGTGCCTCTAGAGGCAAATTCGTAACTTATATTTCCTGTCCCAGAGAAAAGGTCGAGTATCGATATCTCATCAAAATAGTATGTGTTATTTAAAATATTGAATAACGACTCCTTTGCCATATCTGTTGTAGGGCGAACTGGTAGCTTCTTTGGTGCAGTGATACGTCTTCCTTTGTATTGTCCAGATATAATTCTCATAAGAAGCTATGTATGATCACAAATTCGTCATGTTCATTATCCGGTTGAGCGTCGTCTAAGAATTTAAAACTATCCATGCGTTTTGCAAAAAAGACAAACCTCACATACTTATAGGTAATGGCATGAAGTTCACTTTTAGAATCAATATCTCCTGTAAAGATTAGTTCAAAATTTTCTGGATTTAATCCTAATTGTTCAGAAGTGAAGAGAATGTAATAAATGAAATCCTCTTTAGTAACATATTCAAAAGTGTTATAAAACCTTAATATACCATTCTCAACAACTACAATTTCAAAATGATGTACAGTAACATTAACATACATTTTTGCCTTCTCCGCATTTTTTTCCAGCTTAAGTACTTCTTCTATCAAAACAGATGAATGGTGTTTATAAATGAATTCACCAAATGTGCTGTAAATGTAATTATTGATATTTACATATGGTACATACACATTGGCGCTATCATTCACCTTAAGATCGTCAAAAGCTATATAGTCTGTTTTTAAGATCTTGGCGTTAAATTTCAAATAATCTGCCATATGCTCCTCATTAAAAAGAGGCTTAGGTACGAGTGTAGATAATTCATTTTCATGAATGACTAAAACGGTTTTGAAACCTTGTTGAAGGTGTGGCTCCTTTTCAATGGCCTCTTTTAACAACTCTAGCACATCTGTAGGATTGAGTTGTTTTTCCGAAGGAATGCTCTTTAGGAATTCAATAGTATTGGTGTCTGGATTTAAGACACAAAAAGAAAGTCCATTCAAGCTAACTTGAATGGACAAAGCTTTAAATGGTATAGTATGTGTTTTAATTGTCGTTATCGCCATATACTTTTGGCCAGTTACCATTGGTGTTTACTTGATCCATAGATCCTACTTTTATAGTTGGACCATTTACACCATCAACAGCAACTACTTGCTTTTCAACATTTATTAAATCCGTGTCCTCACCGTCTAGTATAATACTTTTATCAACACTGGCTTCAAATACAGGAATTTCTTCAAACAATCCAGCTTTCATCTCAAACTTGGCACCTTCTTTACCAACTGGAAGATTCATCATAGTTCTATAGCGATCAGAGCTTTTAAACAATGAATCCTTAACAGATTTATAGCCTAATGTGTCAATAACTGTAATTTCTTTATAGGTAGTAACACCACCAAAGCGTCTAGTTTGTTCTACATCAATAATACTTGAGTCACGTCTTTGTGTTAGTGTAAATTGAGCAGTGTCTAAAAATTTGACCAAATTATCAAAATTAGGAGCAAAGGTTCCAGTGACTTGCCTGTGAGCTAATTGTGAGATTCTAATATCTTTTAAATTCTTTATGACTTCAGCATAGCGCTTTTGTTTTACTTCATTGAATTTAATTGGTTTGTAAACCGAGTTAAACGTTTGATAAGCAAAAAGAGCAATAAGACCCCAAAGAACCAGCATCACTAATGGTTTTAATTTTTGAGGTAAAAATTTATTGATTAGCCAGACTATTCCAAAAGTTGCTAAAATTGATAAGATTACTAGAAGAATCATTAATTAGAAAGTTTTAAGTTTATTCACAAATCTACAATTTTTTTTTATTCGCTAAAACCATTGTTAGTAAAAATCATTTTTATCTTTGACAAATACACAAAGGACTTCCAGTTTTAATGAATTCAACAGAATTTTATCATCTCATAAAACAGCAGTTTCCGTTTCAGCCTACTTCAAAGCAAGATATTGTTTTAAGACAGCTTTCGGAATTCATTTTAGATGGATCTAAAAATGCGTTATATGTATTAAAAGGATATGCTGGAACAGGAAAAACAACCATTGTTGGGACAATTGTAACTAACTTATGGAAAGCTAAGAAAAGCGCTGTTTTAATGGCGCCAACGGGCCGTGCAGCAAAAGTGATTTCTAATTACTCAGGTAAAGAAGCATTTACAATTCATAAAAAAATATATTTCCCCAAAAAAGAGAAGGCAGGTGCTATTAAATTCATTCTTCAGCCAAATAAACATAAGGATACTGTTTTTATTGTGGATGAGGCTTCTATGATTCCTGATACACCAGGCGAATCTAAATTGTTTGAAAATGGCTCGTTATTAGACGATTTGATGCAATATGTGTATTCTGGTCATAAATGCAAGCTCTTACTTATTGGAGATACTGCACAGTTACCTCCAGTAAAATTAGATTTAAGCCCTGCTCTTGATGAAGATAAGTTAAGCCTTAATTATAATAAAGAAGTGACTAAAATGGAGCTGAGTGAAGTGGTGCGTCAGGAAAAGGACTCTGGAATCCTCGAAAACGCAACGCGACTTAGGGAAGCGTTATCTGAAGCATTTTACGATACGTTTCGTTTTGACCTTAATGGATTCAGTGATATTATCAGATTAATTGATGGCCATGAAATAATGGATGCCATAAATGATGCCTACAGTCAGTTAGGAAATGAGGAAACTACCATCATTGTCAGATCTAATAAAAGAGCCAATCTTTATAATCAGCAAATTCGAGAACGTATCTTATTTAATGAAAATGAATTATCTGCTGGCGATTATTTAATGGTTGTCAAGAATAACTATTTCTGGTTAAAACCTACCAGTGAAGCAGGGTTTATTGCTAATGGCGATATTATTGAAGTGCTAGAGATATTTGCTATAAAAGATTTGTATGGATTTAGATTTGCCGATGTAAAGGTAAGAATGGTAGATTACCCAAAAATGCGCCCTTTTGAAACAGTACTCTTGTTAGATACAATGACGGCAGAAACCCCATCTTTACCCTATGAAGATTCTAATAGATTATATCAGGAAGTTCAAAAAGATTTTGCTCATGAAACTTCTAATTATAAAAAATTCTTATCTATTAAAAACAACAAGCATTTCAATGCCTTGCAGGTTAAGTTTTCTTATGCTATTACCTGTCACAAATCACAAGGAGGACAATGGAATACGGTATTTGTAGAGCAGCCTTATTTGCCTAACGGTATCGATAGAGATTATCTAAGGTGGTTATATACGGCTGTTACTAGAGCTAAGGAAAAATTGTACCTTATTGGCTTTAAAAATGATTTTTTTGAAGAATAATTTATGACAACAGAAACTATTTTAAGTATTTTCCTAGGTATCGGATTAGCAGCTTCTGTCGGTTTTCGTGTATTCGTTCCATTGTTTGCATTGAGTTTAGCTACCTATTTTAATGTGTGGGAACTCAATGAGAGCTGGCAATGGATTGGAAGTTTGGCTGCTGTTTTAACCCTTGGCGTGGCTACTTTAGTAGAAATATTCGCTTATTATATTCCGTATATCGATAATCTGCTAGATACAATTGCCGTACCGTTAGCGGCCATTGCAGGAACGGCTGTCATGGTGTCGACTGTAGCAGATTTGAGTCCAGTTATTACTTGGGCAATGGCTATTATTGCTGGAGGAGGAACAGCAGCTGCGATTAAAGGAGCTTCTGGTGTTACTAGACTTACATCTACAGCAACAACAGGAGGTTTAGGAAACTCGGTGGTGTCGACAGTTGAAACAGGAACATCTTTGATGATGTCAGCCTTATCTATTTTTGTGCCAATAATAGCGATCATTGGTGTTGTTGTAATTCTAATGTTCATATTCTGGATATATAGAAAGATACGTTCACGCAAGACCTGATTTTATTCAAATTATCTTATTTTTGAGAATCATTTCACAGTTCATCATATGAAAGTTATTTCCATGATTCCTGCACGTTATAGTGCCTCACGTTTTCCAGGTAAATTAATGCAAGACCTAGGAGGGAAGACCGTCATTTTACGTACATATGAAGCGACTGTTGCAACGCAATTATTTGACGATGTGTTTGTGGTGACGGATAGTGATGTGATTTATAATGAGATTGTATCAAATGGAGGAAACGCTATTATGAGCATTAAACAGCATGAATCTGGTAGCGATCGTATAGCAGAAGCCGTCGAGAATATTGAAGCAGATATCGTTGTTAATGTACAAGGAGACGAGCCTTTTACAGAGAGAGAAAGCCTGGTAAAGGTGTTGGGAGTTTTTAAAGATGATCATGACCAACAGATAGACTTAGCATCGTTGATGGTGGAGATTAACGACTGGAATGAAATAAATAACCCAAATACAGTTAAGGTTATTGTGGATCAAAACGATTTTGCTTTGTATTTTTCAAGAAGTCCGATTCCGTTTCCAAGAGATAAAGAGGTAAGCACGCGCTATTTTAAACACAAAGGTATTTATGCTTTTAGAAAACAAGCATTATTAGATTTTACAAACTTACCGATGCAATTCTTAGAAGGATCAGAAAAAATTGAATGCATTCGTTATCTTGAATATGGCAAGAAAATAAAAATGGTAGAAACTACGGTCGAAGGAGTGGAAATTGATACCCCAGAAGATTTAGAACGAGCCAAAAGATTATGGAAATAGATTATGACAGCATAAAAGTGATTGGCTTTGACGCGGATGACACACTTTGGGTTAATGAAACGTATTTCCGTAATGCAGAAATTGAGTTCGCAAAATTGATGGCTCCATACGAAACTGCTAATAAAGTGGATCAAGAACTATTTAAAATGGAAATGACCAATTTGCCATTATATGGTTACGGAGTTAAAGGGTTTGTACTGTCTATGTTGGAAATGGCTCTAAAACTGTCTAATGGTACTGTCTCTAATGTAGCTATCGAGAGTATTTTAAATATTGGCAAGGGTATGATAAATAAACCTGTAGAACTGCTTGATGGTATTGAGGAAGTCTTGGAGAAGTTGTCGGATAAGTATAGATTAATAGTTGCTACTAAAGGCGATTTGTTAGATCAAGAACGCAAATTAGAAAAATCAGAATTGTTGAAATATTTTCATCATATAGAGGTATTAAGTGATAAAAAGGAAGCAAATTATTCAAGATTACTTGAACATTTAGATATCCATCCTAGTGAATTTTTAATGGTAGGCAATTCGTTGAAATCAGATATTCTTCCTTTGGTAAATATAGGAGCTCATGCTATGCATATTCCATTTCATACTACCTGGACACATGAGCAAGTGACTAATGAAGATACTAATGGCAAGAACTACAAAACCCTAAATAGTGTGTCGGACATTTTAAAGATACTGAATTGAAACAGGTGCATATAGATACTTGGGACAGACGTCAGCTTTTTGAACATTTTAGAAAGCTAGCGGATTCATCATTTGCAGTAACCATTCCTTTTGATGTCACTAAAGCATATGAGTACTCTAAGGCCAATAATATTTCATTTTTTGGACGCTATTTGCATGATTGTATGAAAGCTATTAACAGCGTAGAGAACCTAAGATACAGAATCGTTGATGATGTAGTAGTAGATTATGAAGTGATTCATGCATCCGCTACTATTGCAAGAGAAAATAATACCTATGGATTTTCATTTATTGAATTTAATAAAGATTTGAAAGTATTTCTTGAAAATCTCAAAAGAGAAAAACATAGAATACAAACTACAAATGCGCTATATCCACCACAAAATGGATTGGACTGCATTCATTGTTCGGCAATGCCTTGGCTGCACTTTAGCGGTCATAAAGAGCCCGTTTCTGGAATTCCAGAATCTGTGCCTCAGTTGGCATTTAGCAAAGTGGTATATGGACAGATGAATGTTGCTGTAAATGTTAATCATGCTTTAGCAGATGGGTATCATGTTGGGTTATTTGCCGAAAAATTTCAATTCTATTTGAATAATTAAAGATATAAGTATTACTATTTCTATTTTTGTAAATGAATAAAAGATTACATGAGTTATAAAAATTTCCCAATGGTGCCAAGAGTTATTTTTGGTAGAGGTAGTTTCAATCAGTTAGAAGAGATTATCTCGCCAAAGCGACTAAATGCTAATGCACCATTCGTATTTTTAGTAGATGACGTTTTTAAAGGCAAAGCTTGGTTAACATCAAGAATTCCCTTATCGTATGACGATACATTACTTTTTATTTCGGCAAAAGAAGAACCAAAAACGTCTCAGGTAGATGAGTTGGTTAACAAAATCATTCTTAATCATAAAGAACGCCCTTCAGGTATTATTGGTATTGGTGGTGGAACGATATTAGATTTGGCAAAAGCCGTATCTATTATGTTAACCAATAATGGCAGTTCTGTAAATTATCAGGGTTGGGACCTTGTCAAGAGTCCAGCAGTATATCATGTTGGTATACCAACCATATCTGGTACTGGAGCAGAGGTGTCTAGAACTACGATTCTTACGGGACCAAAACTAAAGTTAGGTATTAACTCTGATTATACACCGTTTGACCAAGTGATTCTAGATCCAGAGTTAACTAAGGATGTTCCAAAAAATCAATGGTTTTTTACAGGTATGGATTGTTATGTACACTGTATCGAATCGTTAAACGGAACCTATCTAAATACATTCAGTCAAAGTTATGGAGAGAAGGCATTGGATCTGTGTAAAGAGATTTTTGAAGATGATAAATTAACAAAGCAAGAATCTCAAGATAAACTCATGATGGCGTCTTGGCATGGTGGGATGAGTATTGCTTATTCTCAAGTAGGAGTAGCCCATGCTATGAGTTATGGATTATCCTTTTTACTAGGGGTAAAGCATGGTGTTGGTAATTGTATTGTGTTTGATCACCTAGCGGATTACTATCCAGAAGGTGTCGCTTTATTTAAAAAAATGAAAGAGAAACACCATATTGAATTACCTAAAGGTGTTTGTGCCGAATTGAGTGATGATGAGTTTGATATTATGATTGATGTGGCACTAAGTTTAGAACCGCTTTGGGAAAATGCGATTGGTAAAAATTGGAAAACCAAAATCACAAGAGATAAGCTGAAGTCATTATACAAACTCATGTAATATGACTTGGCTCGCAAAGTTCATATATTTTAAGTTACTGGGATGGAAAGTTGTTGGCAATATTAATTTTTCAAGAGAGACAATTAAAAAAGCAATTATAGTGGCAGTTCCACATACGAGCTGGCACGATTTTTATATTGGAGTACTTTTAAGGAGAGTAGTGGGCGTAAAAACAAATTTTGTTGGTAAAAAAGAATTGTTTACTTGGCCTTTTGGTTATTATTTCAGGGCCATTGGAGGGGTTCCGCTAAATAGAAGTGCCAATGAGAATAAAGTAGAAGCAATAGCCAAAGAGTTTAAAAAGCATACTGAGTTTAGAATGGCATTTGCTCCTGAGGGTACGCGAAAAAAAGTAGAAAAATGGCGCACAGGATTCTATTATATTGCTAAAGAAGCCAATGTGCCTGTCATTATGTTTACTTTGGATTTTGAGAATAAACAAAATAAGGTATCAGAACCTTTTTACCTTACAGATGATATAAGCGCAGATTTTGCTTTCATGAAATCATTTTATAAAGGTGTGAAGGGGAAAGTTCCAGAATATTCATAGTTATGTCGCAGCAAGAACAAAATGCTTATATTTTAGGTACAGAAGCAGCAGAACTACACAGATTGGGCTTGCAGCATCAAGTATGGGCTAGCGAAGCACACAAAGGCTGGCGTAATGCTGGATTTACTGCAGGTCAAACTATTTTAGATCTCGGATGTGGTCCAGGATTTTGCACTAAAGAACTCGCTTATGTAGTTGGACCTACTGGAAAAGTGATTGGTGTCGATAAATCTGAAGCTTATATTCAGTTTTTGGATGTTCTTTCCCGACAGCATAATTTGCCAATTGAAGCACAATATGCCGATTTCAATGAGATGAAGCTAGAAGATAATAGCTTGGATGGTGTGTATTGTCGTTGGGCAATGGCATGGATTCCTAATGTAGAAGAAGTACTCACCAAAGTATATAAGGCATTAAAACCTGGTGCTCGTGTGGTTTTTCATGAATACTATGATTGGTCGCTTTTACAAACATCGCCAGAATTTCCAAACCTTAGAAAGGCCATTGAAAATGCATTACAGACATTTCATGATTCAGAAGGAACCGTCAATATTGGTAAGCATTTACCAGGTATGTTCGAGAAACTAGGAATGAAGATCATTAGTCAACGACCGATGAATAAATTAGCAACACCAGATAGCATAGATTGGCAATGGCCAAGAACTTTCTTCCAAATTTATTTTCCTAAAGTAGCAGAAGCGGGCTATTTAACGAATGATGAAGTACAAAAAGCATTGGAAGAACTTGAAATTTTAGGAACCAATTCTAATGCCACGATTTTAACGCCTCAAATGGTAGAGGTAATTGCTGAGAAATAATAAGTAATTTCCTATAAAATTCGGAATGGCATCGCAATCATTTTGATTCAAAAATTAATTCAATTATGTCTTCTTCAGTTCTTTTTTCTTAACAGTCTTTTTTTCTTCTTTAGGTGCGCTTCCAGGAAATATCAAATTTGTACTCGAATAGGTTGTTCCAAAAGTCGCACTAGCCATATATACTTGTAATATAGCATCTTCAACTTGTTGCTCGTTTAACTCTTTTAATGGGTGTATAAACACTGACCACAAAATATCCTCAGAAATCGCATATTTAACGTCCAATGCTGTGTGAAAATTTGCAACTAAAGCATTCTTTAATTGATTCTCATCCAGTTTAAAGATTTCAATAATTGGAGAAACAATACGCATGCGATTAGCATTTTCATCCGTCATGCATAGCAATATGGTATCTTTATAGACAAATTTATAGACATTGTTTTGATGCTGTACAGTGTCACTTACCTTGGTAATAATCTCTCCAAGTTTTGTTGTAGACATGTTTTGAGCTTGAGTAAGCGTTTCAAAACAGATTAATGTGAGGACAATCAATATGCTGCGTTTCATAGAAGAGAAAATTATTTTATAGTCTGTCGTATTCATTTTCAGATAATTACGAAACACTTCAATGTTTTGAAATATTTAGAGCTAACTTCAGATTACATTTTTTTGTATATTAACTCACTAATACAGAGTATTACGGTTCGATGGGGATTGGACCTGATATTTCGGAAAGCCCATTCGTTGCTATTATGATGGGCTTTTTTGATGCTCAAAAAAGACAGTTTGGCACAAGAATTGCAATTTGTTATGTGGAGTGCATAAAGGCATGAAACATAAAGTAAACCATTAGTGTCCCTAAAAAGAAACATGTTTAGTAACTCTTATCAAAACTACCTCAAAACCTACTGAGGTAGTTTTTTTATATGACTGCATGTTTTCGGTTTTCAGATATAAGATTTTGTAGCAATTTTGAATTTCAAAATATATTTTGGAAACGCTACTGATATATTATGTTGAGAAGGGAAGTGAATCTAGTGTAAGCTTACAATTCTAGACATTTTCCAGCCATCATTCGTGTCTTTCCATATTGTAATGAACTTAGATGGTTTTTGAGGAGCGTCAGGTTCCAACTTATTTTTAAATGTATGAAAGCCTTCAGCTACAGCGCCGTATCCAGCAATAGGGTAGACTTCCATGCTGCCCTTTACAAGTTGGCGAGTTACTTTACCGCAAATATTATCTTTTAAAGCCTTAATGAGAGCGTCTTTATTGGTTTCTAAGCCACCTTGATCATGATAAAATTCCATATCATCAGCATAAATATAGGCTTGGGTCACTAGATCACAAGTATTATAGGCATCAAAATAAGTTTTGTCCATTTCAAGAATGGTGTCATAAAGTGTTTGGTCACTAGGAGTGTAAGTAGGTATTGTTTTAGTTGTAGTTTCTAAAATATTAGTCTCTGGTATTGTTGCAGTTTGTTCTTCTGTTACTTTTTTACAGCTTGAGGCGATTAAAACTAATAAGATTAAAGCAATGAGTTTGATTGATGGTTTCATGGTTTTGTTTTATGATTGATTAATCATAAGACGTTAATAGAGGTAAGTTAGTTACATTTAAAAGGCATTTAATCATTATTTGGTTTTCTGATAAGATATCTTAAATAGTAATTTCAGTATCTTTAAAAAAACAATCTTTCTTTATGAATAAAAGAGACTTTATAAAAAAAATGTCCTTGGCGACTTTGGCTTCTCCGTTATATGGTAGTGTATTGACTTCATGTATGGAAGAAGTTGCTAAAGTTCCTATTAAAGATTTAGCATCTAACGACGATTTCTGGTTAAAAGTGAGAGAAGATTATAAACTTGTACCTGACTATATCAATCTGGAAAGCGGTTATTATAATATTATTCCTACTCCAACACTTAATGCCATGATAGATCATGCAAAAATGGTGAATTATCAGGGATCTCATTATATGCGTTCGGTACAGTGGGATAATAAAAAACGTATGGCTCAAAAACTAGCTGAAGTGATAGGGTGCAACTCGAAAAACGTGATTATTACTAGAAATACAACAGAGTCTTTGGATATGGTCATTAAAGGGTTTCCTTGGAAACCAAATGATGAAGCTGTTTTTGCGAAGCAAGATTATGGTGCGATGCAAGTCATGTTTGAGCAAGTGTCAAAACGTTATGGTGTGGTTAATAAGATAGTTTCTGTTCCAAACCACCCAAAATCTGATGAGGAAATCATAGACCTTTATGCTAGTGCAATAACACCAAAAACAAAGCTATTGATGGTGTGTCATATGATAAATATTACTGGACATATTTTACCCATTAAAAAAATATGCGACATGGCGCATAATAAAGGTGTGCAAGTGATGGTTGATGGTGCGCATTGTATTGGCCATTTTGAGTTTCGTCTTGAGGATTTGGGCTGCGATTATTATGGCTCAAGCTTGCATAAGTGGTTGGCAGTGCCTTTAGGAACAGGAATGTTATATGTAAAAGACGAACATATAGATACCTTATGGCCCATATTTGCTGAACACGATAGAAAACCTGGAGACATATCAAGACTGAACCATACAGGTACACATCCCGTATATCATGACTTGAGTATAGAAAACGCCATTGACTACTACAATATGTTAGGTGGTGCTCGTAAAGAAGCGCGCTTACGTTATTTACAAGAATATTGGACAAGTCAAGTACGAGACAACCCCAATATTGCGGTAAATACACCTAAAGAATCTCATAAAGCTTGTGGCATAGCTAACGTAGGTATTAAAACAATGACACCAGCAAATTTGGCCAAACAGCTAATGAGTGATTATAATATATTTACAGTCGCTATAGATTATGCCAATGTGCAAGGATGCAGAATTACGCCTAATGTATTTACCACTACAGAAGAACTAGATGTGTTTGTAAATGCCCTTAATGAAATGGTAGGATAATAGGTTTGCTGGTTAATTTTCTATAAGCTCTACATTAGTTTGACGAGCAATTACTAATGAGGCACGCTGCATAGTGGCTTTGGTATTGGTACGTGTTTGGGACGTACTTTGGTCTAATTTGTTTAACTAATCCCTGAAGGTGACCATCATAGTTTTAATTTCTTAAGTATTAAAAAGCTCTGCTTTCGCACGTACAATTGCTTTCACATGATAATCTACAATGCGTTGACGACCTATTCGATTTGTGTGAATGGTTTTATAATGGTTCAAATTGTCCATAAAGAAGTTCTCAGTCAATATTGCGGGCATTTTGGTATGCCTTAACACGTAATAATTAAACTCTTTATCTAAGTCTCCATCACTAGTATCTTCTCGTAGTCTTTCATGTGGAAATTCACGCTTAAATTCTTGCCCAAATATAGTTGCGATCAAGTCGCTCTTTGTAGGATTGACAGAAGTAAAGATTTCCCCACCGTCGCCAATTCCTGACGGACCACTTGCATTGGCATGTACGCTTAAATAAAAACTATTACGCGGTGGATATTCATTAGCACGACGTACACGTGTTCTTAAGGTGATATCTTCATGCTCTGGACAGATATTCACATATGGTATTTTGAGTTTTGTGAGTTCTTCCATAATACCAGCAACAATAGCGCGGTTGAATTCACCTTCGTAAATAATGCCATCGTTTCCCCAGTCTACACGTTTTCCTGGAGTTTGATATTCGCCGTTTATCAACCCGCCATGACCATTGTCTAATAATACTATCATGATTTCAACTATTTGGTTATAAATTGTTTACACAAATTACATCAAACTATATTAAGAACAAAGGTGGACATGAAAAAAGGGGAAAACTCCCCTTTTTTTAAATATGACATATAATTGGTTAAGCACTCTCTGAGGCATCTTCCAAAACGGCCTCCAAATCTTTATGCATTGATAAGATAACTGCGATACTTTTTTGATCAATGCGTTGTAAATGCAATATGGCGTTCTCTAAGTTTTGAGACACACGCGCAAATCCACCATCTTCAAACATCTTGCGCTCAGATTCAGGCTTGAACTCACCACCTTCAATAATAGCGTTCTTGAGTTCACCTAAGTCATCGATATTTGGAAGCGGTACGAACGACAGCTCGTACAAGGCATTCATTTCGGTGTTCAGCTCGTCAGTTTTTTTATTCACAATTCTTCCAAAAGCATTGATTTGTAATTCTGTAACTTCAGTTTTTGCTTGCAAATTATTTAGCTCTGTATATATAGAATTCTTGCTTTCCAAGAAGCTTCTATAAAGCTTAGTCAAGGCATTGTGTTGTTTATAAAGTGTTAGAAGTTCTTTATCCTTCTTTGCCTTTTTTGCTAATGCAAAATAGATAGTACAGAAATCTGCATCCCATTGCTTAAAATGTTCATCAAAGAGTTTTTCTCTGGCATTAAATAATTCCATATACCCATCTTGTAAGGACTTCTTAGTATAGGTTTTCTCTTTAAATGAAAAGGATTTTTCTTTGGTTGTGCCACCTGCTATTTGATTGGCTTTTGACATAAGAGTTTCAATGTCTCTTACAGGTTGCATCAAGTCCTTAAGAGAATCTTTAAGGTTTTGAATATTTGAACTATCTAAAGAGCTGATAGCTGCCACACCGCTTAAAATAGTATTTTCAACTGGTATAGTGATAAATCGATTCTCAAAGGTATTATCATAATCTTCTAATAAGTCCTTACCATGTGACTCTGCTTTAATAAAATCCTCAAAAACTTGTTCAGATGAAAATTCTTCAGGGGTTAGATTGAGATATTGTTTATATATCAATTTTGTCATGTCTTCCTGTAATGCCACATCGGATGTGAGAAGTTCCCAAGGAGAACGTGTATCTGCTTTCCATGCGATATAAGGAATTTTGGCATTATTTTCTCTATGATCGTTTGGGGGATGACTAGCATACATGCTGACTTTAGAGTGCTCTGAGCTAGCAAAAAAATGCTTCCCGCCACGCTGATCTGTTGGTAATGCTGTAAGACGTTCTGTTTGTTTGCTATCTATGCGCTCTAAGGCTAAATTATTATGAATATATAGGTTATCGACATAAATATTTTTCTGCGAGGCAAGATAGGCATGATTGACGGTAGTATTCCAGCAGGTGGAACCGTCATCTAATTTCCAAAGAGCAGATACAATGGCATCGCTACCAGTAATGCTTACCGCAACCTTATCTGCATTGAATTCCATTTCCTGAGAGAGTAATCCGTACATAATGTTAAGAAATTGATAGAATAGATTCAATATTTGTCTAATAACCCAAATAACTGGTGTAATGGCCCATGCCGCAATAGACAAGCGTAAATCGGCACCTCTCCACTGGTCCAATAGGTCGTCCCATTTATCACGTGTAAAAATCATATCATGAATAATGGTATTGGCTGAAATGATATAACTACCAATTTTCATACTACGTTGTGCAAAATGACCAAACTCATGAGCGGTAACGGCTTTGAATTCTGATAGATTTATACAGCTTATTAAACCTAAACCAAGTGTAAGATCTTTTTTAGCTGGAAAGAAGAGACTCAACCACATATTAGTATAAGACACATAAGCATTGACATCTGGATCTACATACACCGATTTTGGTTTAGGAGCACCTGTCTCTTTACATATCTTATAAACAAACGCTTTAAGTTCTGGATGTTCTTTTAAATTGAGTTTGATACGATTTTCTCGTTTATGATTTTTAATCTTGAAGATAAACTTTAAGGTAAAAACGAAAAGCATGACTGCTCCGGCTATGGCTCCTATTTTTAAAAGAATGGAGAGTTTATTAACCGAGCCCATATCATAGATAATTGCATAATAAGCGAGGTAGCCTAAACCAGTTACTAGAGCAGCATACAATAGGAAAAATAAAATAATCGATAAGATGGCTAAAAAAGCTTTGAATTGGTAAGAACTTGGTAGAGAGGTGAAATTTTTTGGAATGTCATTAGGACTTTCAGGATAATATTTTAAATCCATATAGGTTACTTGGTTAGGTTAGTTTTAGAAATCCAAAATACACAATTATTTAAACTGATGTTTGTAAGATGTCGAAAAGTCTACATTTATTTTATAAAACTCTTGATAATATAGCGTGAATTCTTAAAGCTATCACAAAGATTAAACTATTCATGTTAAAATCTCTTAACAAACGTAACATCAATCAATTACTTGCGTCTTTATAATATATACAAAACAAATCAACAAACTTAAAAACCAATATTATGTTACGTCAATCAATCTTTATTTTATTTGCGACATTCACACTCAGTGCGAACGCAAATGCAGACACAAAAGATAATCCAATGGATAACTTTATCTCAAATCAGATAGAAGAATTGGATTTACAACTCGAACTATTTGGAACACAAAACAATGATGTTATTGTAGATGTTTCTTCTATTCATATCTATGAAATTGAAGAAGAGGCTACCTTTGATTTCGACACAAAGAATTACTTGCCAAAAGATTTTAATGCCACAGAGGGCATGGAAGGAATCGATTGGAAAGCTGTAAAGTTATACGAAGTAGAAGAGGAAGTGGATTTAGGTTTTGAGACCAAAGATTACTTACCAAAAGACTTCAACCCATATCAGGGAATGGTAACAGTAAAATCTCAAGGGATTTGCTATTTTTAGTGATTAAGTGTTAATGTTAAAAAGCCAGTATTGTAAAACGCTGGCTTTTTTAATTCTTAATATATAGTACTTCGCCTAATTGTGTTAATAAGGTGATATTCTGAAACTTATCATTTAGTACAGCGTGATTGCGATGACTAAAGTTTGGTGGGATATGTGTTGCTATTATATGCTTAGGTGATAAAAGCTCCATAATTTTCTTGGTAGCACCGCGCTCTAATAACATCCAATAGGGTATGACTGCTAAATCGACCTCACTATTTTTGATATCTAAAGTCTTAAATGGTGCTACAGTTAAATCCCAATCTGTGTCACCAACGTGTACAATGTTGTACCCATCTATATTAACTAAGAAGGCTATGTTCTTTATTTGTCCATGCCTCGAAGGACTGGAATGATAGCATTGTATACCAGTTACTTCAATACCATGTTTAGTTATTGTATGTGGTAACGCATCATAAGGAATTGCCTTTACGGTTTCCATAAGTTGTGTATCCTTAGCTATTTTTTGAATACTATCGCTAATCTGTTGTGATCCCATGATTACCACCTCAGGATGTGCTTCTAGAAGCCTTAAAGTGTATCTTTCGCTAAAGTGATCTCCATGAACATGCGTAAATAAGCAGAACTCAATAGGAGAGAAGTTCTTGAAGGTTCCAGAAACCAATCTATTTACCATATCTTTTGTTGGGTGTACATAATTTTTATGATAGAATTGGTGCAGCCCGTCAATTATAACTGTCTTATGATTATGTTCTAACAAAACACCCATATTACCAACATAGGCTATTTTAAGTGCATCTTGAATTGGTGTGTCCGAAATAGTTAAATAATCAGTAGTCTTTTGTTTTTGAACCTTTTGGGTTTGAGATTGGCATGCAAAGCATAGGGACAAAACAGTTAAGAGTAAAGTTATCCTTTTAATGAGCATGATAAATAGTTGTTGGTTATTCCATTTCTTCCATTGTATGGTATACATTCTGCACGTCATCATCTTCCTCCAGTTTCTCTAGAAGCTTCTCTACATCTTCGCCTTGTTCAACTGTAAGTGCTTTTGTAACTTGCGGAATACGCTCAAAACCTGAAGATAAAATTTCTATGTCACGTTCTTCCAAAGCTCCTTGTATAGTTCCAAAATTTTCAAAAGGTGCATAAATTAAAATGCCGTCATCATCAGCAAAAACTTCTTCCGCTCCAAAGTCAATGAATTCTAATTCTATTTCTTCAGGATCCAGTCCTTCAGAAGGAATTCTAAAATTACATGTATGGTCAAACATAAATACCACAGAACCTGATGTGCCTAAGCTTCCATCACACTTATTAAAATAAGAACGCACATTAGCAACTGTCCGGGTATTATTGTCTGTTGCAGTTTCGACTAGAATAGCAATTCCGTGTGGTGCATAGCCTTCAAAAATCACTTCCTTATAATCACCTTGACTTTTGTCAGTCGCACGTTTAATGGCACGTTCTACATTGTCCTTAGGCATGTTTACAGCTTTGGCATTTTGAATAACGGCACGTAATCGAGAATTGCTATCAGGGTCAGGACCGCCTTCTTTTACAGCCATTACAATGTCTTTGCCAATACGTGTAAAGGCCTTGCTCATTGCAGACCAACGTTTCATTTTACGCGCTTTACGAAATTCAAAAGCTCTTCCCATTTCTTAAGATAAAATTTAAGGGTTACTGTTTTAATTTGCTTAGCAAATTTAAAAAAAATGTGGTTTTAAGAAAACCTAATACTCTTCCTCTTCAACAATCATTTCAAAAGCTTCTGCAAGCTTGAAATCTTTATCAGTCACACCATCTGCATCGTGTGTTGATAATGAAATATCTAAAGTGTTGTAGACGTTTTTCCATTCTGGATGATGGTTTAGAGCCTCACACTCAAAAGCCATACGGCTCATGGCGCTGAAACAATCTTTAAAATTCGCGAACTCGTATGTGGTATGAATGGCCTCATCATGATATTCCCAATCTGGGAAGCGTAATAAACGCTTTTCAATATCGTCTTCTGTTAGTTTTTTCATAATTCTTATTTGCTATCTAAGTTAAGATTATTAATGATTTCTTCACTTTTAACCTGCAGGTTTTTTGGAAGCAGATTATCTTTTGGAAGCACCGCTAGATATCGATCGTCATTGGTGGTATATACCCTTTTGTAAACGGGTTGATGATTATTAAGTTCAGCTACAATATCATTAATTAACTCTTCATGATGTATAAGATCTGTACTTCCTAGATGAAACACACCAGATTTGTTGCGATTGATGATGAAATGAATTTGTTGTGTCACTTTGTCATCAGTAGTAGCATTGATAATGAGGTTTGGAAATATCTCTATTGCGGTCTTTTCTTTTAAATGCTCTTTAATTTCTTTAATTCTTGGTGATTGCGAACCAAACACCATCGGTAAACGTATGATTGCATAGTGTCGCTTTGGTAAGTGACGCATTATCATATTCTCAATCTTAATTTTAAAACGCCCATAAATGCTTTCGCTCAAGGTTTTGTCATACTCATAGCTAGGGTATTTACTATACCCATCAAAGACGTTGGCCGATGATAAGAATATAATTTTAGTTTTTGTAAGTTCTACATACTCTAATAGATGTTGATGCATGATTATTTGTTGTGCAAATTCCCCGCGTATGGTGGAAATAATAATCGAAGGTTTTACCTTTTCTAAAATTTCAAAAATATCATCTACTTCCAAGTTGAATTGAAAGAACTGATGGTTCTTCTTGAATATTGCATTAGCTGAGTTATACGTACCGTATGTGTCAAAATAGGCTAGAAGTTCTTTATAGAGCGCATTACCAATAAAACCACTGGCTCCTAGAATGAGTATTTTTTTCTTGCTTGGGGCGGCGATAACTAAACGTTTGGTTTATAAAACGGCAATTTCACTACAGTAGCAGCTACGGCATTTTTGCGAATCTGAATATTGATTTTGCTACCTACTTCCGAAAAGATACTTGGAACATATCCTAAGCCTATACCTATTCCCATAGATGGCGACATGGTTCCAGATGTTACATTGCCGATTGTTTTTCCTTGACCATCTACAATATCATAACCGTGACGTGGAATACCTCTATCATCTATTTGAAATGCTACTAATTTGCGTTCTGGTCCACGTCGTTTTTGATTTTCAATAGCTTCGCAATTTGTAAAATCTTTAGTGAATTTGGTAATCCATCCCAGTCCTGCTTCAATAGGAGAGGTAGTGTCATCTATATCATTACCATAAAGGCAATAACCCATTTCCAGTCTTAAGGTATCACGTGCGGCCAAACCAACGGGTTTTATATCATAATCGGCACCAGCTTCTAGTACTTTATCCCAAACTTGTTTTACTTCACTATTCTTGCAATAAATCTCAAATCCACCAGAACCAGTATACCCAGTAGCGGAGATGATAACGTGTTCAATACCAGCAAAATCTCCAACTATGAAATTATAGAACTTGATATCAGACAAATCATGACTCGTTAAGGACTGCATGGCTTCAACTGCTTTAGGACCTTGAATGGCTAATAAAGAATAATCCTCACTTAGGTCTCGCATCTCTGCGCCGACATCATTTTTAGATTGGATCCAGTTCCAATCCTTTTCTATATTACTCGCATTAACCACTAGTAAATAGGTCTCTTCTTTTATGCGATATACAATTAAATCGTCTACAATACCACCATCTTCATTCGGTAGACAACTATATTGTGCCTTGCCAATGGTTAGTTTAGATGCATCATTGCTACAAACTTTTTGGATTAAGTCTAAAGCATGAGGTCCTTCAATTAAGAATTCACCCATATGTGATACATCAAAAACACCAACACCATTACGGACCGTTTCATGTTCTATGTTAACACCTTCGTATTGAACAGGCATGTTATATCCTGCAAAAGGAACGATTTTTGCTCCTAGAGCAGTATGTGTATCTGTTAAAGCTGTATTTTTCATTTAATTGATTTGATTATTGCTTTACAAAAATATTGAAAATCATTGAGTACACTAAGATAAATTATGAACAATATTTATCTTTAAAAAAACTGTTAATTTGGAAGATAATATCCGAATTTTATTTAGAAATATGTACTTTTCTACATCCTAAAAAGCACTAACGAATGAAGATTACAAAAAGCATAATCATTGCATTACTATTCTGTACAACTGTCATAGCTCAGGATGGCACTCCTCAAGATTATTTGAGTAAAGAGTTTCATAAAAGTAGACGTGATGGGTTACGGGCAAAAATGCCACCAAATTCTGTAGCTACATTTTTCGCAAATCCAGTGAGAAATAGAGCAAATGATGTTGAATATATATATCATCAGGATCCCGATTTTTATTATTTAACAGGTTATAAAGAACCGCATGCGGTATTGGTTATCTTTTCAGAAAACCAAACAAATAAGGAGGGGAAAACATATAATGAATTACTCTACGTTCAGGAAAAAAACCCTCAGGCCGAGATGTGGACAGGAAAACGTCTTGGTACAGAAGGCGCTAAGAAATCATTGGGCATAGATATGGCCTTAAATGGGAAGGAGTTCTTGAACTCACAAATAGATTACAAGTCATTTGATAAAATCATGTTTAATAACTTTCAGGATGACTATCGAAACTCCAGGCGTAACGGTGCAGACCTTTACGACTTAGTTGCGACGTTTAAGAATGATATAGGTTTTGGAGATTATAAGCCACCCTCTCGAATTTTGGAATATGCACATAATGCCATTAAACAGAGCACAGAAGAAACTAGTGCTAATGTTGTGCAACGGTTAAAAGGAGCGTTTGATCAATTCCCTGAACTAAAAACGGATCCAATTGTATCACAATTCGTGCAAGCCGGAGATAATAGTTTGAGGATGGAGTTAAAGCAGCAAGCCATAAAAATAGAGGCTGAAAAATCTAAAAGTCAGTTCGATCTTAAATCTCTGTCCACGTTTATGGCAGGTTTAAGACAGATAAAGACAGAAGAAGAAATGGTATTGCTTAAAAAGGCAGTCCGTATTTCCGCTATGGGGCAACGAGAGGTTATGAAAGCTATGCATTCAAAAATGTCTGAAACAGAAGTACAAGGTATTCATGAATATGTATATAAAAAATACGGCTCTGAATATGAAGGTTATCCAAGTATTGTAGGTGCTGGAGAAAATGGTTGTGTGTTACATTATATAGAGAACAGTAAAATGACTTTAGAGAATGATTTGGTGCTTATGGATCTCGGTGCCGAATACCATGGTTATTCTGCTGATGTTACGAGAACCATTCCTGCCAATGGTAAATTCACCAAAGAACAAAGACAAATATATGATTTGGTATACGAAGCTCAAGAAGCGGGTATTGAAGCTTCTAGAAAGGGTAATAGTTTTAACGCACCAGATACAGCAGCTCGTAAAGTTATAAATGAAGGCTTAGCTAAACTAGGTATTATAGCTTCGGCCCAAGCAAGGCACCCATATTTTCCGCATGGCACGTCTCATTATTTAGGGTTAGATGTTCATGATCCTGGTTTATATCAGGAGTATGAGCCAGGTATGGTGATTACTGTAGAACCAGGAATTTATATTCCTGAAGGTAGTGATTGTGATAAAAAGTGGTGGGGCATAGCGGTTAGGATAGAAGATGATATCTTAATTACAGATAATGACCCTGTAAATCTATCAGGAGAAGCGCCACGTAAATCATCTGAGATAGAAAAACTTATGGCAAAATCAAGTGCTTTGGATGATTTTAAGTTACCTAAACTTGATTAAGACCATTCATTCAATAAACAAATCAAGCTGATAGTCTTATATTTGACTTTCAGCTTTTTTGATAGATTACATGAAAATATTTTCTAAAGAACAGATTTACGAGGGCGATACATTAACTATTGCCAAACAAAACATTTCCTTTAATGAATTAATGGAACGTGCTGGCACTCAAATTTTTAATTGGTTGCATACTCGCATGCAAGGTGCTCAAGTGCCTATACATGTGTTCTGTGGTATTGGAAATAATGGTGGTGACGGTTTAGTAATTGCGAGGCATTTAGTAACTCATGGATATAATGTACATACTTATGTAGTTAATTGTAGTGATAAACGCTCCAAGGATTTTTTGACTAATTACGATCGTATAAAAAACGTTACTAAAAATTGGCCACTACTACTCACATGTAAAGAAGAGTTTCCTGAAATTCATCAGGATGACATTATTGTAGATTGCGTATTTGGTATCGGATTGAATCGTCCTGTAGATGTTTGGGTGAAAGAACTATTTCAGCATTTTGGGCAATCTAGAGCGTTTACGCTATCGGTAGATATGCCTTCTGGTTTGTTTTCTGACAAAGTACCTAGTGATGAAGCAGCAGTTGTGCATGCCAATCATACATTGAGTTTCCAATCCCCTAAATTAGTATTCTTTTTGCCTCAAACGGCAAAATACACGCTGCAGTGGGAAGTATTAGATATAGGAATTGATCCAGAGTACTTATTTACAACAGAAACTGAATCAGAATTAATAGGAAAGTATGAAGTATTACCCATGTACAGACCTCGAGACAAATTCTCGCATAAAGGTATGTTTGGCCATGCTATGATTATTGGAGGAAGTTATGGAAAAATGGGAGCCGTAGTTCTTGCTGGACGTGCTGTTATGGGCGTTGGTGCAGGATTGTTAACGAATTACATTCCTAAATGTGGCTATACCATATTACAAACAGCTCTGCCAGAAGCCATGGCTATTATGGATACTAATGAAGAAGTGATTTCAACGATTTCTTTTGATTTAGAACCAACTGTTATAGGTGTTGGTATGGGTATGGGGACAGATAAGAAAACGATATCTGCTTTTGAAGTATTCTTAAAGACGAACAAGATCCCATTAGTTGTTGATGCTGATGCATTGAATATCATTTCTAAAAAGAAAACACTGCTTAAATTATTACCAAAATATAGTGTATTAACACCGCACGCAAAGGAATTAGAGCGATTAGTAGGGAAGTGGTCAAATGATTTTGATAAACTCAAGAAAACTAAAGCGCTTGCGAAAAAACACGATTTGGTCATCGTGATTAAAGGGGCTCATACCATTACAGTTTTTAATGAAAAATTACATATTAATAGTACAGGAAATCCAGCGTTGGCAACCGCAGGAAGTGGTGATGTATTAACAGGAATCATCACTGGATTGATATCACAAGGTTATGAGTCTATTGCTGCTGCAGTATTTGGAGTGTATCTTCATGGTAAATCGGCAGATATAGGCTTAGGGGATCATGGTTATGAAGCCTTTGTCGCTAGTGATATTATTAGCTATTTAGGAGAGGCTTATAAAGATTTATTTAAGCAGGAAGAGCTACCTCAAGTAGAAGAGGAAGTTGAAGAAGAAGTTGAAGAAGAAGATTAATTATATCAAAAAAGCCGCTAAAGTACTTTAGCGGCTTTTTTGATAACACCATTTAGGTATAACTATCATATTTTTAGTTCATTGAATACCTCTATGAGTTTTGGACTAGATGGCCTTGGAGCATCTGCATTAATAATGTTTCCATCAGGGTCAATCAAAATAAATCTTGGAATACCACTTATTTTATAATCTATCACAAATTTAGATTTTGCATTATTATCTGCCAATAATTGAATACCTCCTAGTTCTTTATCTATTACCATTTTCTTCCATTTGTCATAGGCATTTGGCCTATCAATAGAAATAGAAACGAATTCAATATTCTTGTCATGATATTTCTTTTCTACCTCTTTTAACGCAGGAATTTCAGCAATACATGGTCCACACCAAGTTGCCCAAACATCTATGTAAACATACTTGCCCTTTAGGTCTGATAATGATGTTTTCGATCCATCATGGTTTTCGTAATTAATAAATTGAGGAGATGCCTTACCTGCCGGTAACTCTTTACGCATTGCAATTTTTTCATTATAAAATTGACTATACATTTTCTGCATCCTTTCCATTCCTTTATCCTGATCAGTGAAAAAATCCGCGTCCAAATCCTTAAATTCAGATTTGAGTTTGGTATAAGCATCTTGTACTCCAGACATTGCTCTCTTAAAATCTTCTTCCGGAAGATCCATAATACCATCACCTAACTTGTTTTGTGTCAATAAGGTGGTTTTAATGTAAAACCTGCTCTTATCTGCATTTCTCCCTTCAAACGTCAAAGTATTATCAAAATCATTATAATCTGTCATGATTTTTAGGTCATAGTCGTTTTCAAGATATATTTCACCATATTGCTCACCATGTTTTATGGTGTATGATCCTTTTTCAACCTTTAATGTATCACTGAATGTGCCATCTGCATTAATGTATATTTCTTTTTTAGGACCTTTTTGATCCATGATAATTAACGTTTTACTATCATGCGGATTCATGATTTTACCAGAGACAGTAACATATTCTTTTGGCTCCTGATTACAACTTAATAATACAAGTCCAACAAACACAATAATTAATTTTTTCATTTAGGATTATTTTTGATTTTCACAAATGTATAGCATTAGTGAATTAGTTGGTAACTATTTTATTATTTCTTAACAATTGCTTGCAAATATTCTGGCGAATGATTTCTTTTGAAGTACGATGAACAATGTACACAAAATAAATTCTAAGACTATAGATCTAGAGACAATTCATGATATTTTCAGTAATCAAAAAATATTGGAATTATCAGATGAAGCAATTCAAAATATTCAAAGCTGCAGAGATTATCTTGATGACAAACTAAAACATCAGGATGACCCAATATATGGGATCAATACAGGTTTTGGCTCTTTGTATAATGTCAAGATCTCTAAAGGTCATTTAACTAAACTTCAAGAAAATTTGGTGATGTCTCATGCCTGCGGAACTGGTGATTTGGTTCCTGAGGACATTGTAAAGTTAATGCTTCTTTTAAAGATCCAATCTTTAAGTTATGGGCATAGCGGTATTCAATTAGAAACTGTAACTAGACTAGTTGATTTTTATAATCAAGAGATTTCTCCAGTTATATACACACAAGGCTCATTAGGGGCTTCTGGGGATTTAGCACCGTTAGCACATATGTCTTTGCCTCTGCTAGGTAAAGGAGAAGTTATTTATAATGGGCAAAGGGTACCTTCCATAGATGTCCTAAAAAAATTTAATTGGAAGCCTATTCAATTGAAATCCAAAGAAGGGTTAGCGTTATTGAATGGAACACAATTCATGAGTGCTTATGGCGTATATACCTTATTAAAAGCACGCCACCTATCTTATTTTGCAGACCTTATCGCTAGTATTTCAATAGATGCATTTGATGGACGAATTGAGCCGTTTAATGAATTAGTGCATTTAGTAAGGCCTCATAATGGACAAATAAAAACAGCGAAAAGAGTTAGTGAATTCTTAGAAGGGAGTGAACTTATAGTACAAAAGAAACAACATGTTCAGGATCCATATTCTTTTAGATGTGTACCTCAGGTGCATGGTGCTACTAAAGATACATTGGACTTTGTTACAAAAACATTCGTTACCGAAATTAACTCAGTGACAGATAATCCAAATATTTTTAAAAGCGAAGATTTGATTATCTCTGCCGGCAATTTTCATGGGCAACCACTAGCGCTGGGCTTAGACTATTTAAAAATAGCCATGGCAGAAATTGGTAATATATCCGAACGAAGAACGTTTCAGCTAGTTTCTGGATTGCGAGGCTTACCAGCTTTTTTGGTCGATAATCCTGGTCTTAATTCTGGTTTCATGATTCCACAATATACTGCCGCTAGTATAGTAAGCGCCAATAAGCAATTAGCGACTCCAGCTAGTATAGATTCAATAGTGTCTTCTAATGGTCAAGAAGATCATGTAAGTATGGGTGCAAATGCCGCGGTTCAAGCCCTTCAACTTGTCAAAAATATTGAACGCATTTTGGCTATTGAACTCTTTAACGCTTCGCAAGCTATAGAATTTAGAAGGCCACTAAAGAGCTCAAACTTCTTGGAAAGTTTTTTGAAATTGTACAGAATAGAGGTGCCTTTTATAAAAGAAGATGAAGTACTACACGATAATATTGAAGCCTCTATTGCTTTTATTCAAAATTTAGCGATAGATAATTCAGAATTATTTTAACTGAGTACTATTTTTCACTATAGTGTTTGCCCACTGTTTAGCGTTCTCTAAATCTTTGAATATTTTAAAAGGTTTTTTAAAAAACAGTTTTTCTATTTCAGCATTTTTCAACGCAAGATTATTAGTTGAAACAACTGCAAACCCTACAAGATTTTCAATCTGTACAGCCACATTGTAAATTGCCGGATCCACGGCATAAGAATTTATACGATGCGTGATATATACAAAAGGTCTACCATTGAAATGAGATAGTAGATCTTGTACTAATTTTTGACTTTTATCAATAGATAGAATAGTACCTTCTTTTACTATGCAGGTGAGATAGTTGTCGTCTAGTTGCACCGTGCAAAAACCTAAGTCTTTTACCATTGGTTATGTTATTTAGTTCGATTTGGGATTAATTTTGCGAGCGCAAAAGTACGACCTTTTATAGAGTATTATACTATTCTACAATGTTAAAATTTTTATAAGTAATTGAAAATGAACAGAATTGATTGATGTTGTACTTTATAAGTATTCAAAGATCTCAATGAAATTATGGAGAGGAAATGCTTATTTATTAATCAGTTAAACAAAAAGATTAACCCATTCTACAGCTTCTCCAAAGTATGTGTGAACTTCGAATGGTTTTTTTATGAAATGTTTTTCAACTTCAATATCATGACTATTTGAAAACTGTTTGACTATTGCAATACATTTTAATTGCGCATTGGCATTTAATGTGTCATAGGCAATTGGATTAACTGAATAGGAAACATCGCGGTTAAAGATATATGCATAAGAACGATCAGTATAATAATCAGATACGATTGAATGAATTTTTAGTATTTCATTAAAGCCAAAATGTGTACCCTCATTTAAATCTAAGAGCACAAATTTATCAAAAAACACTATTTGACCTATGTCGACAATAATCTTCGTGTCAAAACCTTGGGGATATGTATTCGTTTTAGTAGTCATAATAATAGCACATTGATGATGTGATTCAATATACACATTACTATACGTTGGTTTTTAAACTCTAGTCTTTTGACCATGATACTTTTCGATATATATAACGAAAATCGGTTGAAATGCTAAATTGTAAGACATTTCTTAACTCGCGCAATTCACGCAAAAACGACTTTGTGGTACTAGAAGAATGCGGCCTAATGGAATTTGGTTATTACATTTTCCACATATACCAAAAGCATTGTCATCAATATTACTAAGTGCTATTTGTAGGTTTTTTAGTTTTTGTTTGGCTTTATTTAGCGCAGCCACATTAACAGATTTATTGTTTATAGCATCCATTCTCGATATGCGCCCTATAGCATTTTCAGGTGCTATGGGTTGAGTTAGTCCTTCATAGCTTTTAATAGAAACTTTAGTTTCTCCTATGGCTTTAAGAATTTTGGCTTTTACGCTGTCTTTTTCTTTATAGTTCATATAGTCAATATACAAAAAACCCCGTTCCAGATATGGAACGGGGTTCGCAATATACGTTCTGTACTCTATTTAGTCGATTTTGCCGCTTTCTCTATTTTAATAAAAAGCTCGTCACTTTTTTTGTCAAGATCCATGTATATTTTATCGCCTTCTTCTAAATGAGAATTGATAATTTCTTCAGCAAGGGTATCTTCAATATACTTTTGAATTGCTCGCTTTAGAGGACGAGCACCATATTGCTTGTCAAATCCTTTTTCAGCAATATATGCTTTGGCGTTCTTGCTTAGCTTTAAAACATACCCTAATCCTTTTATTCGAGATAATAATTTCTCTAGTTCAATATCGATAATTTTATCAATATCTTCTTTTTCTAAAGTATTAAATACGACCACATCGTCAATTCTATTCAAAAATTCTGGAGCAAATGCTTTTTTTAATGCATTTTGTATGACACTCCTTGCATTGGCATCTTCTTGCGCTTTTTGCGAAGCCGTACCAAACCCAACACCTGTACCAAAATCTTTTAATTTTCTAGCTCCAATGTTGGAGGTCATTATAATAATGGTATTCCTGAAGTCTATCTTTCTGCCTAGGCTATCAGTTAAATAACCATCATCTAGTACTTGTAACAACATATTAAATACATCTGGATGTGCTTTCTCTATTTCATCTAGAAGAACAACCGCATAAGGCTTACGTCTTATTTTTTCAGTTAATTGTCCACCTTCTTCATATCCAACATATCCTGGAGGCGCGCCGACTAATCTTGAAATAGCAAACTTCTCCATATATTCACTCATATCTATCCTTATAAGGGCATCTTCGCTATCAAATAACTCTGTCGCTAACACCTTGGCTAACTGAGTTTTACCGACTCCTGTTTGACCTAGAAATATAAATGATCCAATAGGCTTGTTTGGATCTTTTAATCCGGCACGATTGCGCTGAATTGCTTTCACAACTTTAGCAACTGCTTCATCTTGACCAATAACCTTTCCACTTATTAATTCTGGTAGTCGAGCTAATTTGTTACTCTCTGTTTGTGCAATTCTATTAACAGGAACACCTGTCATCATAGAAACTACATCAGCCACATTATCTTCTGTGACGACCTCACGATGTTGCTTAGAATCTTCTTCCCATTGCTCTTGAGCTTCAGTTAAGGCCTTTTCGATACGTTTTTCATCATCTCTTAACTTAGCAGCTTCTTCATATTTCTGTTTTTTGACAACAGAATTTTTTGTCTGTTTAACGTCTTCTAGTTGTTTTTCAAGCTCCAAAATCTGCTGAGGAACATCAATATTAGTAATATGAACCCTAGAGCCTGCCTCATCCAAAGCATCTATAGCCTTGTCTGGAAGAAAACGCTCCGTCATATATCTATTCGTTAATTTCACACAAGCTTCAATAGCATCATCTGTGTACTCAACATTATGATGATCTTCGTATTTACTTTTTATATTGTTAAGGATTTCTATAGTTTCCTCAACGGTTGTCGGCTCTACAATAACTTTTTGAAAACGCCTTTCGAGTGCCCCATCTTTTTCAATATATTGTCTATATTCATCAAGCGTAGTGGCTCCTACACATTGTATCTCGCCTCTTGCCAATGCTGGTTTGAACATATTGGAAGCGTCTAAACTTCCAGTTGCACCACCAGCACCAACAATGGTATGTATTTCGTCAATAAACAGGATAATATCATCGTTTTTTTCAAGCTCGTTCATAACAGCTTTCATGCGTTCTTCAAACTGACCACGATACTTTGTGCCAGCGACAAGACTTGCCAAATCAAGTGTAACGACTCTTTTGTTAAACAGAGTCCTAGAAACTTTTCGCTTTATAATTCTATTAGCTAAACCTTCAGCAATGGCCGATTTACCAACACCTGGTTCTCCAATAAGAAGAGGGTTATTCTTTTTGCGACGACTTAAAATTTGAGACACCCGCTGGATTTCTTTTTCACGACCAACAACAGGATCTAGCTTCCCTTCTTCTGCCATGGCAGTTAAATCTCGTCCAAAATTATCAAGAACTGGTGTTTTAGACTTCTTGGAACCCTTTGCACCAGCTGGTTGGTTAAATACATTTTCTTTAGATCCGTCATCCTCTATGTTTTCATCATCATCGCCAGGGAAAGATTCTGATTTAGGTGTATCTATATAATCATCTTCGTTTGCTATCATAAATTTGAATTGCTCTTTGACACCATCATAATCAACTTTCAGTTTATTCAAAAGCTTAGTTGTAGGGTCATTTTCATTACGCAATATGCATAACAATAAGTGTGCAGTATTAATTGAAGAACTTTGGAACAATTTTGCTTCTAAAAAAGTTGTTTTTAGAGCACGTTCAGCTTGTCTTGTCAGATGCAAGTTCTTTTTTTCGTTAGTGGCCACTGCTATATTTGGATTTGCAGGACTTAGGATCTCAACTTTACGACGTAAATGGTTAAGATCGATATCTAAAGCACTCAATATATTAATTGCTTTACCATTGCCATCACGCAAAAGGCCTAGCATTAAGTGTTCAGTGCCAATAAAATCATGGCCTAAACGTAATGCCTCTTCTTTGCTGAATGCAATGACATCTTTGACTCTTGGGGAAAAATTATCATCCATATTATTAGATTCCTTTCTGCATTAAAAATAGTAAAAACAACTGTATTATTTCAAAAACCATACCTCATTTAGCTGCTGTCTGGCTAATAGACAAAAAATACTTTAGAAAATCAAAGTATTTAACATCATACTTATTAACGAAAAAGCACTAAAATATTGTTAATAAATCATACCAAAAATCGACTATCAGACATCCTAGAAAGCAGCCAAAATCGTTATCTTAGCACGATTCGAGAATTATAGAATTCAAACAAATTTTTAGAATATGGCAGAAGGAGAAAAACTCATTCCTATTAACATTGAAGATGAAATGAAATCGGCTTACATTGACTATTCGATGTCGGTCATTGTGTCACGTGCTTTACCGGATGTTAGAGACGGTTTAAAACCAGTGCATAGACGTGTACTTTATGGTATGCATGAACTGGGTGTAAGAGCGACAGGCGCACATAAAAAATCAGCAAGAATTGTTGGTGAAGTATTAGGTAAATATCACCCTCATGGCGATACATCCGTCTATGACGCCATGGTGCGTATGGCTCAAGAATGGAGTTTGCGTTACATGTTGGTTGATGGCCAAGGTAACTTTGGATCTGTAGATGGCGATAGCCCTGCAGCCATGCGTTATACTGAAGCACGTATGAAGAAGATATCTGAAGAAATGTTGGCAGATATCGATAAAGAAACAGTAGATCATAAACTCAATTTTGATGACACTTTAGAAGAACCTACCGTGTTGCCGACAAGAGTACCTGGTCTTTTGGTTAATGGTGCTTCCGGTATTGCCGTTGGGATGGCTACTAATATGCCTCCTCATAATTTGACTGAAGTTGTTGATGGTACAATTGCTTATATAGAAAATAATGATATAGAAATTGATGAGCTGATTACACATATTAAAGCGCCAGATTTTCCAACAGGTGGTATTATTTATGGTTATGACGGTGTTAAGGAGGCCTTTCATACAGGACGTGGGCGAATTGTGATGCGAGCTAAAGCAGAAATTGAAGAAGTTCAGGGGCGCGAATGCGTTATTGTAACAGAAATCCCTTATCAAGTGAATAAGGCGGATATGATTAAGAAAACCGCTGATTTGGTCAATGATAAAAAAATGGAAGGTATTTCTACTATTCGAGATGAATCGGATAGAAACGGAATGCGTATCGTATATGTATTGAAGCGAGACGCAATCCCTAATATCGTTTTAAATAAACTTTATAAATATACTGCATTACAGTCATCTTTTAGTGTTAATAATATTGCACTGGTTAACGGGCGACCTCAATTGTTGAATCTTAAGGAGCTTATTCACTATTTTGTTGAGCACCGCCATGAAGTTGTTGTAAGGCGTACCAAATATGAATTACGAAAAGCAGAAGAAAGAGCTCATATTTTGGAAGGCCTTATCATCGCTTCAGACAATATTGATGAAGTAATTGAATTAATCAAAGCTTCAGCAAATGCTGATGAAGCTAGAGCAAAATTGGTAGAACGTTTCAAACTTTCTGAAATACAAGCAAAAGCAATTGTTGAAATGCGACTGCGTCAGCTTACAGGTCTGGAGCAGGACAAGTTACGTACTGAGTATGATGACTTAATGAAGACTATTGATAACCTTAAGGATATCCTTGATAAAAAGGATAGACGTATGGATATAATCAAGACAGAGCTTCAAGAAATTAAAGATAAATATGGAGATGAACGTCGTTCTAAGATTGAATATGCTGGAGGTGATTTAAGTATTGAAGATATGATTCCTGACGAGAAAGTAGTAATTACTATTTCTCATGCTGGTTATATAAAACGTACATCTCTTAAAGAATACAAGACTCAAAATAGAGGCGGTGTTGGTCAAAAAGCATCTACGACTAGAAATGAAGATTTCTTAGAGCATTTATTTGTAGGAACAAATCATCAATATATGTTATTCTTTACTCAGAAAGGAAAATGTTTCTGGATGCGTGTCTATGAAATACCGGAAGGAAGTAAAACGTCTAAAGGCAGAGCGATACAGAATTTGATTAATATTGAGCAAGATGATAAGGTGATGGCATTTATTTGTACTCAAGATCTTAAAGATGAAGAGTATATAAATAACCATTATGTCATTATGGCAACTAAAAAAGGCCAGGTCAAGAAAACATCTCTCGAACAATATTCAAGACCTCGTACAAATGGAATTAATGCGATAACCATAAAGGATGATGATGTATTGTTAGAAGCTAAATTGACCACTGGAGAAAGTCAGGTAATGTTGGCCTTGAAATCTGGTAAGGCCATTCGCTTTGAAGAGGCGAAAACACGACCAATGGGACGTAATGCTTCTGGAGTGAGAGGTATCAGGTTGACAGATGAGAAAACAGATGAAGTCATAGGTATGATTGCCGTTAATGATATGGAAAGTGATATCCTAGTGGTGTCAGAGAATGGATATGGTAAGCGAAGTAGCTTAGAAGACTATAGGATTACCAATAGAGGCGGAAAAGGCGTAAAAACCATATCTATTACAGAAAAAACTGGTAACTTAGTGTCTATCAAGAATGTATCTGATATGGATGACTTGATGATTATCAATAAGTCAGGAATTGCCATAAGAATGGCCGTTAAAGATTTAAGAGTGATGGGTCGTGCGACACAAGGCGTTAAATTAATCAATTTGAAATCAAATGATTCTATTGCTGCAGTTGCTAAAGTAATGCATGATGAAGATGATGTAGAAGTAGATGATGCAGACATCAATACTGTTGAAGGTACTGAAAACACTGACGCTTCTCAAGATGGCACAACTCTTGATACTAATGAAACAGAAAATTAATTCAATAACACTTTAAACATTAACTAAAATGAAAAAATTAATAGCAATTACATGTATGCTACTTATTGCTACGGTTTCTTTTGCTCAGAAAAAAGAGTTAAAAGGAGCTGAAAAAGCAATAAAAAATAGCAATTTTGCTGAAGCGAAGGCTCTTTTGAGTCAAGTAGAATCAACAATTTCTTCGGCAGATGACAAGTTAAAAGGAAAATACTACTTTCTTTTAGGCAAGGCACTATATGCTGAAGGTTCAGGTTCTGATGAAGATATGGGTAAGGCTATAGAAAGCCTTAATAAATCTGGAAAAGATTACGCTAGTGACGCAGCCTCTTTGAAGAGTGCTATGATCAATTCTTTTTTGACCAAAGCTAATTCATCATTAGAGCAGAAAAACTATTCGGCATCTTCAAATGGATTCGAAAAGGCCTATAGATTGTCTCCAAAGGATACTCTATATTTGTTTTACGCTGCTTCAATTGCCGTAAACGGACAAGAATATGATGCAGCTTTGACCTACTATAATGAGTTAAAGGAGATTGGTTATTCTGGTGTAGAGACGGAGTTTATTGCGATTAATAAGGAAACTAATGAAGAAGAAGGTTTTCCAAATAAATCCATGAGAGATATTTCGGTTAAGGCTGGGACTCATATAAAGCCTGGAGTAAAAACTACTGAGCCACGCTCTGGTGAAATTGCGAAAAATATTGCTTTAATATATATAAGTCAAGGTAAAAAAGAAGAAGCCATGACTGCCATAAAAGAAGCAAGAATCGCTAATCCCAATGACCTTAACCTTTTGATGTCTGAAGCGAATATTCAATATCAAACAGGTAATGTCGATAAGTATAAGGCATTGATTGCTGAAGCAATCACGATGGATCCAAATAATCCTGAATTATTCTATAATCTTGGAGTAACAACAGCTGATACTGATGTTGAAGCTGCTAAGGGCTATTATAGTAAGGCACTTGAATTAGACCCTAACTATACGAATGCGCATATTAACATGGCGGCGTTGATTTTAGCAGAAGAGACAACAATTGTAGAACAAATGAATAGCCTAGGAAGTTCTGCCGCTGATGATAGAAAGTATGATGATCTTAAGGCAAAAAGAACACAAGTTTATAACGATGCTATTCCTTATTTAGTAAAAGCATTAGAGATCAAACCTAATAATGTTGATGCCGCAAAAACGCTGATGAATATTTATAGCGCTACAGGAGATACGGCAAAATATAAAGAAATGAAAGCTACAGTGGAGTCATTGGAGAATGGTGGAAACTAAAAGTAGTACTATTTAATAAAAAAAGCCTTGCAAAGTATGCAAGGCTTTTTTTATATTATTTTTTTAATGACTCTCAATTTATGGGTATGAGTTCGACGTTCATAATTATAGATACCTGTATGGTCAAGACGGTCTATTCTTACCTTCCCATGTGCGTGAATAATATAGTTGTCTTGCATGATTATGCCAACATGCGTAATATGACCTTCATCATTATCAAAAAAGGCTAAATCACCAGGTTCACTTTCCTCAATAAAGCTCAAAGGTTCACCTTGAGTTGCTTGCTGTGAGGCATCTCTTAAAAGTCTGTGACCATTTATTTTGTATACCATTTGAGTCAATCCAGAACAATCTATTCCGAAGGGTGTTTTTCCACCCCATAAATATGGAGCATTCATATAATTAAGCGCCGTTTGAATAAAATTAGATTTTCCTTTCTTCTGTGAAGTACTGTTGCCTTCATATTCATGCTTTAAATATTCAGTAGCATGTACGGAAGCTCCCATGGGTAAAGTGATAAGCTGATTATCTTTGTTTTGAATAACATCTACCAAATCAATACTATATTGACTTTTTATTGTATCAAAGGCTGCGTAATCATCTTTTGAGATTTCTAAAAACTGTTTATTATCTACCCACCCTTCATAAGAATCAAATGCTAAACGAACCCTGCTCCATTTTTTTCGGCTTTCTAGCACTTTAAAATGCTCCCCGTATAACACTTGAGAAATCATTTCTGAAGTATCTTGAGGAAACTCTCGAAGTGGAACAATGCTTAAATTACAGATGCCGTATTGCATGAAGAATTTTAGTTTCTTTCAATAACTATTGCAGAAGCACCACCGCCACCGTTACAGATAGCTGCCGCTCCAATTTTCGCCTCATTTTGTTTTAGGACATTGAGGAGTGTAATAACTATTCTTGCACCAGAACAGCCTAGCGGGTGACCTAAGGATACAGCACCTCCATTAATATTTACATTGTCATCTTTAAGACCTAGTATTTTCATATTGGCTAATCCAACTACAGAAAAGGCCTCATTAAACTCAAAATAATCGACATCATCTAAAGAAATTCCAGCTTTAGCAATAGCTTTTGGTAGGGCTTTTGCTGGAGCGGTTGTGAACCATTTAGGTTCTTGGGCAGCATCAGCATAACTCTTTATAGTTGCTAATGGTTGTAATCCTAATTCATCTGCCTTTTCTTTACTCATAAGTACTAATGCCGCAGCGCCATCATTTATTGTAGATGCATTCGCAGCCGTGACAGTGCCATCTTTAGAAAAAGCTGGACGCAATGCCGGAATCTTTTCCATTTTCACATTCGTATATTCTTCATCTTTGCTAACTATAATTGGTTCTCCTCTTCGTTGAGGGACTTCAACAGGAATGACTTCATCATTAAACTTTCCTGCATCCCAAGCAGCGGCAGATCTATTATAAGATTGTACAGCAAAAGCATCTTGATCTTCTCTAGTAAAGCTATGTTCTACAGCACAGGCATCAGCGCAAACACCCATGGCATTTTGATCATAAACATCTACCAATCCATCTTTTTGCATGCCATCTTCAAATGTGGCTGGGCCAAACTTGGTTGTAGAACGCGCATGATAATAGTGAGGAATAAGACTCATGTTTTCCATGCCGCCAGCTACAACAACGTGCGCATCACCAAGAGCAATAGCTTGGGCGCCTTGCATAATAGCTTTCATGCCAGATGCGCAGACCTTATTGATAGTAGTACAAGGAACACTGTCTGGAATGCCAGCATAAATTGAAGCTTGCCTTGCAGGAGCTTGACCTGAACCAGCTTGTACAACATGACCCATTAGCACTTCGTCAACCATATCTGGTTTCAAATTGATTTTTTCTAGAGCACTTTTTATGGCTGTAGCGCCTAGTTTAGGAGCTGGAACGGTTGATAACGCTCCTAAAAAACTACCAATTGGCGTGCGTACTGCAGATACAATAACGACCTCTTTATTCATAGGATTATGATTGAATTTTTATACTGCGAAATTAATCAAATTTATCCTAAAGACGAAAGCTATCCTGCTCTTTTAATGTGACTAGCTATCCCTTAAAATTTCTTACTTTTGAATGAACTTAAGCAAATCAATGAAAGACTTCATTAATAAACTTTATAAGAATCATGGTCTTATTTACAAGGGCCTTTTATTTATAGCTACTACCTTTGTTATTGTTTATCTATTCCCCAAAAGCGGAAAATTCAAATATAGTTTCGTACAAGGCAAACCATGGCAATCTGAAAGTTTATTAGCGCCTTTTGATTTCGCTATAGCTAAAGATCAAAAAGAACTCGATAACGAAATAAGTGAAACAAAGAATAGCTCTCCCGTATATTTCCAAAGAAGTCAAAATGTACTTTCTAATGTCTTGACAGCGTATGAAAATAAATTTGGAGGTTATTTTCTAGATTCGTTGTCGAATGCAGATAAGCGACGTTTAAAAGTAAAAGGGAAGACCGTTTTAGAACAGCTATATACTCATGGAGTTTTATCAGACACATATAATTTTAAAGAGAATAGACCAGTTATAATCTTAGAGAATCGCATTCAAAAAAGTGCTACCAGTTTTAACCAATTGATAGCACAAGGAGAATTAAAAGTTGAAATACAAGAGTCTTTAAGAAAAGAAAACTTAACTAATTTTTTAACGCCTTTTACCTCTCTATTCTTTGAAGTTATTGAACCAAACTTATTTCAAAATGGTGATTTAACGCAGAATGCTTTGCAAGAGGCACTTGATAAAATTTCTTATACAAGAGGTCGTGTTGAAAGGGGAACCTTGATCGTGTCAAAAGGTGAAGTGGTCGAAGGTGATACGTTTCTGGTTTTAAAATCTCTTGAAAATGAATACAAATCTAAAGTATGGAACGAATCCAATTATAACTGGGTAGTAGCCGCATATACATTATTAGTAGCGCTAGCCTTACTTATGCTGCTATTGTTTTTAAGAAAGTATCGTCATGATGTCTTTAAGAATAACACAAAAGTCACTTTTATTTTCTTCAATATTGCCTTTATGGTATTACTAACGACATTAGTTGTTAATTATAACTCAATCTATGTATATGTGGTGCCTATATGTATTCTTCCGTTGGTGTTAAAAGCATTTTTTGATGCACGATTAGGGTTATTTGCACATGTTATTACAGTTTTACTTTTAGGGTTTATTGTGCCTAATAATTATGAGTATATGTTCTTGCAAATAATTGCCGGTATTGTTACTATTCTTACGGTTTCAGAGTTATATAAAAGGGCGAATTTATTTATATCTGTTGGTCAAATTACGCTAATATATATCATAGCCTATTTTGCATTCTTTGTTATTCATGAGGGAGCTATAGATACCATTAAATGGGAAACTTTTGGGATGTTTATATTATGTGGCTTAGCAACTTTATTTGTACAACCACTTATATATGTTTATGAAAAAATATTTGGATTAGTTTCGGATGTCTCACTATTAGAACTTTCAGATACAAATACTAGATTGCTTAAAGAGCTTTCCAATAAAGCTCCTGGAACATTTCATCATTCATTAAATGTCGCAAATTTAGCTGAGGCTTCAGCTAATGAAATTGGAGCCAACGCAATGATGGTCAGAGTAGGAGCATTGTACCATGATATTGGTAAAATGAAAAATCCTACGTTTTTTACTGAAAACCAATCTACGGTCATAAATCCTCATAATGAACTATCGAATAAAGAAAGTGCTAGAATTATTATTGACCATGTATTAGATGGTATTGAAATTGCAAAAAAGAACAACTTGCCAGATAGGGTGATTGATTTTATTAGAACCCATCACGGTACTAGTTTGGTGTATTATTTTTACATGCAAGAGAAAAGCCAAAATGAGAATGCAAATGAGGATGATTTTATGTATCCTGGTCCTAAACCATTTAGTAAAGAGACGGCTATCTTGATGATGTGTGATAGTGTAGAGGCGGCATCTAAAAGTTTAAAAGAGCCAACTACAGTTAAGATAGATGCTTTTGTTGAAAACATCATCAATAAGCAAATGGATGAAGGACAATTCTTAAATGCGAATATTACATTCAAGGAAATACAGTCAATAAAAAAAGTGCTAAAACACAAGCTGGCAAATATTTATCATTTAAGGATTGAATATCCAGAATAGAACCAAAAAAATAAATAAAATAGTTGCGTTCTTTAAGATGATAAGTTACATTTGCAACCGCAAAAATATGTTTGCGAAGTTCATTTATAAACAGGAGAGGTGCCAGAGTGGTAATGGAGCAGAT
>JABABD010000032.1 GCA_014238425.1 Flavobacteriaceae bacterium
TAGGAATAAGAAGGGATTTTATTCATTTAGACAACGACCCTAACAAGCCTAAAAATGTCACATGGGTATATTAAAAATTATGAACTGGAAAAACACAGCAGAGAATTTAGGTCTTGTATTGATAGGTATTGTCTTTGGAGTTGTAGTTGGTCATAAAATAACCAAAGCAACAGCAGATAGCCTTATTATTGAACTAAAACCAACTATTGAAAAGGCTATAGATAAAGAAACTATTGCTAATACAATCAATAATGCAATTGATCTAAAGATTGATAAAATAAAGAAGAGTGATACTCTACAAATAAGCATTAATCAAGAACCATTAAACGATCAAAAACCAACTAACATTTTATTAAAAAAAGATGATTGCGTTCTTGATTTAAACAATTATAACAAGTTATCTAAATCCCAAAAAAATAGGATTTCAAGATGGCTAAAAGAATAATGCAACGTCCTTAGTAAAATTAGGTTTTTTCATGGTTGGTTTACCTAAACAATTTTGGACGTTGTTTTTTAATTGAAATAGTATTCTATATATGAGCGAAGAATCTAAAGAATTTTTTAGACCTAGATTATCTGAAGAAGAGTACGAACTAATAAAAGGTATAAGAAATGCTGGCAAAGAGCATGGTGTAGGACTCCAAAACCTAGATCATGGATGGTTAAAAAGCAAAGCGACTTCAATACATTTCAGGAACCCCTTATTTAAGTCTGGAGAAGAACCATCTAAAGAAATAGACTTCGATAGTATTATTTCGAAATATGTAGAACCCATCAAATTAACGCCAGTAAAACAAGATACTGGCATTTTTACTTTTGATAGACTAGTTTATGCGGATGTTCACATAGGAATGAACACAAATGAAAACGGTTACTCATTATATGGCGGTAAATGGGATGAAGAAGAAATACTTAGGCGTCTTGATGTAATGATTTCACATACTATTCAAAACAAAAAAGGCAATACATTAATAATTGACGAGCTAGGCGATTTTATGGATGGATGGGATGGAGAAACCGTGCGTAAAGGTCATAAATTGCCTCAAAACATGGATAACGAAAAAGCCTTTGATGTTGGGTTTCAATTTAAGATAAAACTAATTGATAGCCTGTCAGAACATTATTCGAAAATTGTATGCAATAATATATGTAATGATAATCATGCCGGTTCCTTTGGTTATGTTGTTAACTCAGCTTTTAAATCATTTATAGAAGCAAGATATGAGCATGTAATAGTAAATAACATACGTAAATTCATAGATCATTATTTTTTTGGTAAAAACTGCTTTATATTAACTCACGGCAAAGATGGAAAGAATCTTAAATTTGGTTTTAAGCCTGTTTTAGAGACTAAACAAATTGAAAAGATAAAGAACTATATTGACGAACATAAACTACTTACAGACGATGTTAAAATAGAGTTCTCAAAGGGGGATTCGCATCAAAAGATATTCGATGAAAGTACTTCTGATTCTTTTGACTATTATAATTATGGTGCTTTTAGTCCAAGTAGTGAATGGGTGCAAACTAATTTTAAAAAAGGATCAAGTTTTTTCGAGTTATTTAACTTCAAAAATGACGGTCAAAAGATTCATAACCCATATATTTTTAAGTGGAACAGCGACAGGGAAGATATTAGTATGAATTATGGTATGTAAACTCATGCAATAACTACTGTATATCCTTTTATGAACGACATTTAGGACATAGTGTTATAATTTGACCATTTATTTACTGTTCGTTAATTTATCTAAAAGAGTTTCAAAAGCTAATGATGCCTGTTGTGAAACTACTCCGTTGCCATATTGGCGTAAAAGCTCTGTTCGAAAGTTGTACCCATTAACTGTGCAACCCACTCCGGGTTCAACCGTTCTAGGAGCTTCCCATTTGTGTTGTGATTGCCCTCGTTTAGCTGGCCATTTATCGCCATTTTGGATAAACTCTTCTGTTTGGTGTTCTTTGCTGCTTTCTCCGTTTCCGTTGTTACTGGGGTAGGATAGTTCATTACTTGCTCCCCTAGATTGCTCTTGCCCCTGTCGTGATCCGCGTCCTTGTAACAAAATCCTCTTGGAGTCGCCCAGTTTTTGTTGGCTTCCAATGCTGCATCTTGATACGCCTTTAGCATTAATTCGTCCACCTGCTCTCTTAGATTGCCTGGTGCTTTTCGATTTTTTCTTCCTCCAGATGTCGCTTGTCGTTTCATCGCTTCGTAGCTTCTTGATGGTAGAACATCCATTGTATTCGGTGTTCCCCAACGCGAGTATGAATGTCCGTTTTCTCTCATGAGGCGCGCCAACTTCATCCGCTGTAAACAGTCCAGCTTCAACTGTGTAGCCCAAAGTTCGTAAGCTGTCAAGAATGTAGGGGAAAGATCCCGTAAGGTGTCCTGAGACGTTTTCGAAAAAGCACCAAAAAGGGTTTGTTGCGACAATAGCCTTTTCAATATAAGGCCAAAGGAATCTTTCATCATTCCACAATTCGCGTTTTCCAGCGTGGCTTTCTCCTTGACATGGATAACCCCCAACGATTCCGTGTATTCTGTTATGAAACGGTCTTGCATCGAAGGTTTTAAGATCCGTCCAAATAGGTGCTTTATCCACCATGCCCGATTCCATCGCTGCCACCAAGTTAAAGTTCTGAAAGGCTTCGATCTCCACATAAGCTGCAACTCTTGTGGGAATGACTTTAGAAATTCCTCTTTCGAGACCTCCATATCCGTAGCAAAAAGATAAGATTCTTTGGGTGTTGTTATGTTCTTTGGTACTATCCACATTCGTTGTTATTTATTGACCGTTTTTGTTAACATGATTCTTTACATTGAGCTTTGCACTTATGATTGCATATCTCATTCGATTTATAACATATTTCAACTATCCTCCAGTAATAATCCCATGACTTCAATTGACGATATTTCCAAAATTCATCTGGATGACATCTAGACCCGTTTTCAAAAACGATTTTACCTCGTTTCATGGTCATCCACTCGGTATCTGTAAAAGATGCATGAGATACTTTTTTTTCATCCTTCATTGCTTGTACAGCTTGTTCCTTACTTAAAATTTCTTCATCCATAATTGACCGTTTAAGGTTTAATTATCTTAAATCCAAAGACGCAATAGTCTTTTTCAATTCCGAATTGTCCACCGCTCAAAACATATGTTATCTGGATATCTAATTGATTTCCTGTGTAATTTTCTTTTTCGGGATCCCATTCGTTCAAAGAGGCGTAATCCCCTGTTTGAAAATCACGATCATTCTTTCTTACTTCAAAGGTTTTTTCTTCAGACAACAACCTCTTAAAATATGAGGGCCATGTCTTGAGTTGGTGTGCTTGGCATTTAATCTTTGGTGAAAAATTGTGTTTCATACCGTCTGGTTTTAGTGGTCCAATCGGGACCGATTTTATAAACCCTCCCTTTCGAGAGGGCTTTCTAATTATTAGAGATTTGCTTTATACGTTAATAATTTCTGGCAAATCTCCAAACGGATCATCATAATCATTACAATGAGCAAAAGCATTATCAGGATCCAAATCAGAAAATGTGTCTCCATCACTTGAAACTAAGTAAAAACTACCTTGCTCATCTTGATATACTCCCCAATGTACAGTTCCATTATTAGTGGATTCTAGCTGACAAAATATTGTTAATACAATTACTCCTCTTTTAGATGAAGATTCATAAGGCGTGTGCATTAACTCTTGATACGGGTGCGGTTTTTCTATATTGTCTACATTGCATGAGATTAAACCGATAAAAATCACAAATAGTAAAAAAACTTTCTTCATAATAATAATTGCCTATTACTAGGTCTTTTTTGATGGCTCTTTTTAAAATTGGGTTCGCCTTTCCCGTTCTGGAAAAGCCTAGCGAAGAATTATTATCTTTGAAATTCCACTTTAAAGTTTTAGCAACTTCGCTAGAGCTTTTTATTTAACCCTTGTTAATTCAGGGGTTTTTTTCTGTTGTTAATGTGTTGATGTCTTTACAAATAATACATTGCTTAGAACATATGCTTAAACCAACATCTTCTTTATCGCTACAATAAAACGGATTGTCCTTTATAAAATCGTCTGTTGTCATAGATTTTGTTTTATATAATTCAAAGCTTGAATACCTGATATTCTAATCTTGTTAGGCTCATTTTTATAGTTATCATGGTTAAATTGTATATAAGCAAGATTAGTTTCTCCATGACCACAACATGCATTCATAACATTTTCTAAAGTGCCGATGCATCCATCGTGACCTTCTATAGTTTTTTCCATTCCACAATGTCCGCAAGGATTATCATATATACTCATGCTTCAATTTTTTGTTTTTAGTGGTCCGTAATGAACCATTTTTATAAACTGTTAATTTCTTCTTGAATACTCTCTATCACATAATTTGGAAACCTATATCCCAACTTTCTAAATCCAATCATTGCTTGTTTAAAATCTTCTAGTGATTCATATAAAAAAGTTTCTCCATCATGCGGTAATCCAATAGGCTTGGATACGTTATTTTCTAAAAATTTACTCTGTGCTTTTCTCTGTTCTATAAATTGCTGGTGTGTTTTATCGTTCTGAATTAAATTGTAATTAACTTTTGGAATTTCACCGACATACCTATTAGTTGCAATATGTACTTGAAAACCACCGTAGCAACTTTCATAAGCATATATATCACAATCAAAATTATCTGAAGACCACCTGCAATAACTCATACCTTACTTTTTTAGTTTCTCATTTATAGACCAAAGCAAAGCGATTATCACTCCTAGATAAGTCCATATTCCCCAAATTGCTATTGTTCCCATACCCACTGTTTTCGTTTACTTGTATGTTACATTCTCGACTGTGGTTTTTAATAACAGTACGTCGTCGTCGTCCCATTCTAAATACATAGAATGCCCTAAGTGAGCATCTATTAAATTTGGAATTTTCAAACAGCTTATTGGTTCATCATCTTCAGAATGATTATTTAGCTTCATTAATATTTCATGGTCATTTTCATCACAATCAATCGTAAATGAATCTTCAAAATATTTGTAGAACATTTCGTCATTATCATCCCATTGCTCTTTTCGTGTTTTTGCAAAAACGTGTATTGTGTAATAATCTATTTCCATAGTTTCTGATTTTGACCGATTAAATCGTATCTGTTTCAATTCCGCCACCTGACTTTATAGGTTTAGGCTTTAGCATTGATAATGTTTCTTGAATATTGAATATTTGCATATTCAATTCTGACCTTGCATCAATTTTAGATGCTAATAATTTTTCTAGTTCTTCCATATTGTTGTTGTATTATAGTTTCCTTTAACCTCTAAATAGATAATGTTAGTTTTATACTATTGATCTCTTATTTTGTTTATCAATCATGAGTTTCTTTTTCTTGTAGACCAATTAGTTTTTTATACTCTTCAAATTCTCTATTTAATTTTCTGTTGTGTTTTCTCTCATTAAAAAATAAGATTATGAACACTACTAAAGCTAGAGGGCTGAGTATCCAGAATGTTGTAATGATTGTGCTTAAAATTTCCATGGTTCTATTTAATTAGATTGTGGGTTAAGTTGTATTTGCTGTTGTACATTTTTCTGAGTTCGATCATTAATTCTTGGAAAGACCTTATATATCCCATGTCAATTGCCCATGCTAATTTTGCTTCTATGTCTGCGAGTTCTTCTAATTGCTCTTGTGTTCCTAATTGTCTCAGACCTTTTCCTGTTTTGTCGAAAACTATATGTTGTAACGCTTTTGCGACTTTTGAAAAATCATAGCCATTTAATGTAACTCCTGATGACGAAAGTGTTTTATAGTTATCCCCTGCTAAATGGCGATTCTTTATTAACTGGTCATAAACAAACTTTATAACTTCTAATTTGAATCTTGGATTTATCCACATCGCGAAGTCAATAAATAGGTATGGATGCATCCATGTGCCGCCGTATTTGCCTCGAGTTTTTAAATAAGGGGAATTTCCATCTTTAGAATCTGACTCTATAACCTCGATAAATTCCTTAGTTGATTTTGTTCTAAAGAAATCTCCCATTTCCTTTTTTGAACCACCTTTCGATTCATTCCATTGCTTCATAAGAGAGGTAGCGTTAAACATACCGTCTTTGGTTCTCTGAGAAACATCATAGTTTCCCATCTTACGAATCATTACTACACTTGTTTTCATATAATAAAAAGCCCCTAGCATTTCTAAGTGAATCGCGAAAAACACTTAAATCCGAAAGAGGACTTTTTAAATTTTATATTACGCGATTTTTGATTTGCTAAACAGAATTAAAATGTTTTTTCTTATTTTTATGGTTACCGAACCAGTTATCAAAAACACTTGTTGTTACTGCTTTTTGCTTCGTGAAGTACTATCCCTACGTTACACATTTAACATATTAGAGTGTAACACTCTGGCTTTTTTTTCGTCTATATCATAAAGAAATGTTAATTTTATCATTTCTAAAGGATTACGATGGCAGATTTAACCCAAGACCAGTGGAAATTGCAACTGGAAAATGATACGAATGCGTTTGTTTTAGACGTGAGAACAGAAGAAGAAGTAGCAGATGGGGTTATTCCAAATGCTAAAATTATAGATATTTATAAGGGGCAAGGCTTTATTTATAAGGTCGAAGAACTAGATAAATCAAAAAATTATTATGTGTATTGCAAATCAGGAGGACGAAGTGCTCAAGCATGTGCAGTAATGAATCAATTAGGATTCAAGAATACCTATAACTTGGTTGGTGGATTTAGTCAATGGAATGGAGAAGTAGCCAGCATTTAAATGAAAATATTATGAAACAGGTTCCTATTATATTACTAGTAGCTTTGTTTATTGGCTTAGCCAGTTGCAAAGAGAGTCCAGAAACAGAAATCAAGGTCGTTTCACCTGAAGAAATGAAATCTCTTATAGAAATGGACGATGTTCAGTTAGTGGATGTTAGAACTGCTGAGGAACATGAGTCTGGATATATTGGGAAATCACAGAATATAGATTTTCGATCTCCAGATTTTGAGAATCAAATCTCTAAGTTAGATAAAAAGAAACCAGTCTTGGTGTATTGTCAGGCAGGAGGACGAAGCGCTAAATGTGCCCAGAAACTCAAGGATGCTGGGTTTGAGAAAGTCTATGACTTGAGTGGCGGTATTACTAAATGGAAATACAAAGGGCTAAAAGTCCAGACGAAATCATAATAAAAAAAGCCTCGCAATTTGCGAGGCTTTTTTTATTAGATATGTAACGAAATTTCTCCCTGTATAATTGAATCTTTATACTTCAACAAAACTTCCTTTTAGATAATAAGTTCTTCATCCTTATCCGAAGTTCTTTTATTATTGAATTTTTATATGTAATTTTTGAGTTCTGTTTTGTTAACCACATATGTATTAAAAATACCCATTAATGGGTATTTGTTCAATTAATTATTCTTTAGACTTTTGAAGTGTAATCATATTGTCTAACATTTTAACTAACTAAATTATGAGCTATCCAGATTTTATAGGAACACTCAGTTTAAAAAATACTGAGGATAAACAATTGGCATATGCAAGTCAACTTTACGGAACTTATTTTAATGTCTACTGTCAGATAGAGCTTTCGACTGATAAAGCCAAACTCGAAGCGATTAGATTGTATTTAATTAATTACAAAGGTCATTTTGACCTCGGTTTATTGAAGGATGAAAACGATAATCAAACCGTGACATTCGATGAGAGTACAGGTGAATTAGAACTCAATGTGTTTGTAAAAGCATTGTCAAATCGTAACGGTCCAGAAAAATTTGTAAGAGTGCCATGCGGATCTATTGCTTTAGATTCTTTAAAATTCTTAACAATAGAACGTCAATTGATTCCGATGCATTCCGATGCAGATGGTGACCCAATTCATTTAAGATCTGGAGTGTTTGATAGTGAGTTCTTTTCACGTGATGGAATGGGATTAGTACGAATACGTCAAAAAGAAGAGATGGAAGTACGAATTAAATCTCCAGGTAGACGTTGTGAAACAGGAAGAAATAGACTTATTTGATATTGAAAAAAAGCAAGGGTTTATATATCGTACTGTGGTTTTTTTTTATCGGTGTTTCGGCGCAGAATAGTACATCCGAATACCTTTCACTAATCAACTATCAAAATTTCCAACGTTCTGATAAGGTATTGTTACTTATGGAGAACATTGAAGATAAAGCTTGGCTGACAAAGCTGGACACTCTTTTGAAGGGAAATCCGATCAAGAGTTTTAATCCAGATACTTTATCAACCAATAACAGTTCGATTGATTTTTTAAAAGCCATGATATCTGGTTATAACAATCGTTTTGGAGAAACTTCCAAGCGAATAAATGCATATGAAGATTTTCTTCAAGCACTTAAATATACCGAAGACATTGATGACCCTACCTATAAGAAAACAGCACTAATAGCCATTTTAGACCTTCTAAAAAGCGAGATATTTATTGGTAGTCAGCAATACGAGTCCTATCTCGAGTATTTTCGTGAATTAAAGGAAACCGTTGAGGATGATATACAACTTATTCTCTATGAAATTGTTTTTTACTCTAAGGCAGATGAAGATCTAGATATAGACTTTAATTATTATGATGCTGTTAAACGAATGGATGCTATTTTCGAAAATCTTTCAGAAACTCATTCGTTATACCCGTATTATCTACATGAAAAAGGCATTCAGTATAAATTGGATTATCAGTACTATAAGGCGATAGATTACTTCTTGAAAACGGAACGTTTATGTAAAGGTAAAAGTCATTTAAATCGACTAGAGGGTACAACATTATGGCAAATATCTGATTGTTACTTAAACGCTAAAAATTATACGCAAGCAAAATCATATCTTAAAAAATCAAGAGCTAGTGGAAATACCTTAAAAGACACTTTTTTTGATGATCGACTTGATTCAAAAATACTCGCTGCTACAAAAGTTTACGATTCTGCATATTATCAGCTTAAAAATTCAGTCAGTACAGAATATAAGTTAGGGTATAAAAACAATACATTGGAGTCTTCTATTTTGGCTGTAGAGAATGAAACCGAACGCCTTAAGTCTGACAAATTGCTATTAGATAACAAGAGGCGATTAACTCAGTCTCTATTAATTACAACTGCTGCGTTATTGTTTTTAGGTAGTTTTATTGCAGTATTATTACATAAGAACAACAGAAAAAAAAGAATATTAGCTGAACAAAAAAGCATTTTAGAACAACAAAAAGTAGAAAACCTTTTAAAAAATCAAGAATTGATCAGTATAGATGCGATGATTTCTGGTCAAGAGCAAGAACGCCAAAAAGTAGCCAACGAATTACATGATGATTTAGGAAGTCTTATGGCTACTATTAAATTACATTTTGCCAATATAAGTAGGGCCAAGGATGATGATGCTGTTGAGAAAACACAACATCTTCTTGACGAAGCCTATCAGAAGGTTCGTAATATGGCACACACTAAAAATTCTGGTGTTATAGCCAATAGAAGTTTGATTCCAGCTGTAGAGAAGATAGCTCGAATTTTAAGTGCATCTAATACCATCACAGTAACTATAGAAGATTATGGAATGGATGAAAGGCTCGAAAATTCGCTTGAACTAACAATTTTTAGAATAGTACAAGAATTAATTACAAATGTTGTTAAGCATGCTAAAGCTAGTAAGGCTCATATTCAATTCACTCGACATGAAGATAATTTGAATATTATCATTGAAGACAATGGGATTGGATTTAACAGGAACAGTGGTCGCTTCTCAAATGATGGTATGGGTTTAGGTAGCATCGAGAAGCGTGTTGAACTTATGGGAGGGAATTTTACTATCGATAGTATTTTGGAAAAAGGAACTTCTATATTAATTGATATCCCAATATGATAAAAGTGATCATAGCCGAAGATCATCAGGCATTAATAGATGGAATAGAATCATATCTAGAATTTGAAGATGATATCAACGTCATAGGAACGGCCAATGATGGGGCGTCATTATTGACCCTGATAAGAAGAAAAACACCAGACGTTATATTATGCGATATTAGAATGCCTATAATGGATGGAATAGAAGCTACTAAGCAAATAATGATGGAATTGCCTAATACCAAGGTTATTGCTTTTACAATGTTCGATCAAGATGAGGCCGTTAAATCGATGCTTCATGCCGGTGCGATAGGATATGTATTGAAGAATTCTTCGTTACAAGTAGTCATGGAAGCTATTAGAACAGTAGTATCTGGCCAATTTTATTTTGATAAGAAAATCAATTTGCCGACAGCAAATAAGAACATGTCTAAAAGTGTATTGTCATCACGTGAGCTTGAAATACTGAAGTTAATTGGAAAAGGGAGGACTTCTCATGAGATAGCTAACGAGCTATTTATAGGAAAAAGTACGGTAGACACGCATCGTAAAAATATGATTCGGAAACTAGGGCTTCAAGGGGCAGGGGAACTCTTGCGTTTTGCAGTGGAAAAAAAATACGATTTCTAGTAAAATACCTATAATTGGGTATAGTTTCCTATTACGTTTTGAGCTAATTTTAAACAGACGATATTCGATAGATCAAAATGATCTTTGTCCTATACGTATTAAACAAGATTATGTATGTTTAACAACAATCCATATAAATCCGTTTCTAAACCTGTATCTAAAGTCGTTACGAAAGATAAATCATCTGAACGTCTTTCTTTAAGTATTGATAAAAATCAAGAATTGCCACATATATCACAAATGATATACACAACCCTCAATGTTTGTGGTGGTACAGATGACCGTGAACTCGCACCAACAAGACAAGCGCCATTTAATATGATTTGCCTGTTATTAGTAAATGTGCCTGGATTTGGCATTTTCAAAGCTTCTGGGTTTTTTATTGCGCCAAGGGTGGTAATTACCGCAGGTCACTGTATTCATACGCGAGGCGTTTGGTCGAGTGAAATTGAAGTTATTCCTGGTGCTGAGGGTAATGATGCTCCCTATGGCTCTCAGACTAGTTCAGAATTGCGTTCGGTTGAAGGATGGGTAAATGATAAGAACAGACATTACGACTATGGCGCTATTCTGCTTCCTGATGATACACTTTATAACCACTTAGGAGCTAAGTTTAATTACAACACAATTTCTAATAACGAGAATTACTTCAACTCTGGTTACCCTCTTGATACGATGCGTATTCAAAAGTACGCTCAAGGAAACATCGATTCTGTTGATGAGTATCTTATTTACTACAACATAGATACCTATTCAGGAAATAGCGGTAGCCCAATTTACACAGAAACAGAACACGGCTATGCGGTTGTTGGTGTCCATACCTATGGACAGTGTCCTAATCATGCAGTAAAAGTTCAGAGTAAGGTAGTGGGCAATTGGGACAATTGGATAGAAGAAAGTAAAGCAAATTCACTAATTTAATATAACATAATCATGAAACCATTTTTTTTAACTCTAATATTTTCAACCATGCTATTTAACTTAAATGCACAATCTAAAGTCTTTGATGATAAAGGGAATTCACATAAAATTCATAACGAAGAAGTTGATCTAATTTTTGGAGATATCAACGCAGGGGTCTCATTTCCGGGAGCGGTTGGTGTTCAGTCATTTTCTTTAGCAGCCCTTATACCAACAGCCGTGGACCTTGGTTTTAAAACCATAAGTGAAGCTTTGAAAAAGAGAGAGCAGAGCTTTACCGGTGAGTATGATGTGCAAAAAAGTAATGTCAATGTTAGCGTGGCAAAAGTGCCTGCTTCCATTACTTTTATCAGGAAGGTTGGGTTGGGTAATAAAACCAACTCAAGTTTGTCTGAGGCTCTAAAGATAACCTTATCGGCCAAACCAATAACTGATCTTACAGGTGCCATGTATTTTGTAATCGATGACTTAAAATTGACATATTCCAAGGCCAGAACAAAGCAAGATTATAATAAATTAGATTATAATATTAGTTTAAAACTTAGTTTTCTGGTAACTGACAAAGATGGAAACTCAGAAAAAAAAGCTATTGACTTAAATCCAATTAAGATTCCTTATGTTGCTTTTAATTCAGGAACTCCTTTTCCTGTTGACAAGTATATAAGTGATATCATTTTGCTACCTAAAGGAGGGCGATTGGCAGAGGTCAGTATGAAAATTGTTGAAAGTAATCCAGCGAAAATACAGGCAGAACGTATTTCGGCCCTTTTTGAGGAGCATAAAGACACGGCTAAAACCATAATTAATAACATTCTGCCAGAAACAAAGTCAGATGGTGGTGGTTCAAATGGAAGTAAACCAGATGGTGATGCTTCTTCTCAACCAGATAAACCAGTTAAAAAGGGTGAATAAAATAATACCTCAGTACTTTTTGTCATGTTTTAGGAAGCCTCAATATCTTGAGGCTTTTCTAATTTTATGCGCAAACGCCCTTCAACAACATCCTTATCAGAAACTACCCAAGGATTCAAATCGATACCTTCAGAAATAAAATCATTTATTTTTGAACCTAAAAGGAAATAGTAAAATAGTCGATTACTATGATGAATTAAATAGACAAAAGCAATAAATATCATTTTTAAGACTAATATTATATACAATGTCCAAGTCGTTACTTGTACATATTTTGCCTCATCAACAGGAGTCTTTCCTGTTAAAACACTAAGTGCGTCTTTATCGAACAAAATGAATAATACTTGGATGGCTGCATATAAATAGAGCGCCATATACCAAAATTTATTCGCGCCAATAAATTTACTATCTAATCGCCCCACAATTAATGATAAACTGACTGCTACGAAAGCACTGCTAGTAATTCGCCCTACTAGCATGAGCTCCTTCAAATCGATTCCAAGGACGGCATTTTCAGTATTTGTTTTGATTATTATTCCGAAAACAATGAATACAAAAGTAATAGCGAGAATCACTTTAAGAGGTGATTTCCAATTCACTGTTTTCGTGAAATGTAAACCTTGTTTTAGGTCATAAGATTCAATTAGAGTGCGATCCGTCAAGAGTTTAAAAATAATGTATAAAAAGAATATCTCAGACCCGTTAATGACGATGTCAAAGTGATGTTTATATTCTCCAAAGAAATTAGCAATATTACTATTTGGATATGACTCCATCATATATTGAGCGAAGAAATAATATACATAGAGTGCTAAAAAGGAAAAGCCTAAGCCACGCCACCAGGTCCCGAATTGACTTATGGCGACATTCGCTCGATTGTAGAATTTGTACAACTCAAAATTATTATCAAAAACGCGAAATAATAAGGTGTCTTTAGCAAATTTTCCTCGAAATTCTGCTTCATGAATTTTTGGACGAATGGTCCAATTAATCATAAGCAATATTATCCCAATATGAATTATTAGATTAAGAACGTAACTTTTATCTAACCCTGATTCTAATTTACCCCACATCAAGATGGTTATAACAAAGACAGCAATCATTAACCAGGCGGATAAACTGTTTAATATAGAAAACCGTTTTTTCTTTCGTTTTGGAAGAGCAAAAGGAGCGGTTAAATCAATGACCTGAGATTCAACATCTTCATTGTCAATCATTAAGGTAATGTCTTGAATGGTGTTATTAAGAGTTTTAATATACAGATTGTCATCATCTGATTTTGTTGAAGTTATAACAATATTGTTTGGTTCAGGATCTTCAGAAGATACTTCCATTGAGTTATTTAGGTCCTCGATTAGATTATAAAAGATATTTTGAAAATCAAAAAGAAAAGATCTAAGTCTATCTTTCCATAATTTTCTATATTTAAGAAACTCATTCTGAGTGTAATCGCCCTCTTCTTTCCGACGTTCGTCAGCGTGAAAATCAGTAGACAAATCTGCAATTTCACCTCCTAAAATAGAGTCAACTCTCATAAGATTCAATTTTTTATTTTGAATACTTAAGCGTTCAATAATTTGAAGGTATTCAGCGCTATGATATAGATCCCATAAGTCGTTGATGTAATCTTCAATATCTGTTTTCCCTTGTATTGAAGCGTACAAGTACGTTTCGAGATTGTTATTGTAACCAATAAGTCGTCGTTCTATGTTTTGCTTTTCTTGTCGTGCACTTTTCGCTGATAATTCCTTATTCTTTTTCAACCGCTCTACTTCATAATATCTACTCGATAACCTTAAAACTTTATCAAGCATGAGCTTAGAATCTTTAGTTCTAGGCAATTCCAAGAAACGTTCAATAATAATCGGGATACGGTTACCCTCTTTAAATAATTCTCTATTTACGTTTTGGAATTCTTCCAATGCTGCATAACTTTCTTCTGGCATGACTTCAATATCGTCATGGTCACCAAATGTTACTAGATGTTTCTGTATAATTTGATCAGAATCTGCAGTTCTAAACTCGGAATTGTACTTTTTAGAATTCCGACAAATGGTAAAAGCGGCGTCTAAATTTTCTGCATGAGCTATACGCGGGGTTTGCGTATGATTGAACTCTGGATCTCTATTCCTCTCGTTCTCAATATGATTGAGAACTCCAACTACTACATATGCTATTAAATTGATAGCACGAATAAAATCATCTGATCGAGCAGTACCGGCACCTTCTAAGCCTTCGATGATCTTGTGAGTAAAAAGGCTGTTTTTCGCACCTCTATAAATAATGGACTTTTCTTTGGGGCCACATGATACCACAGTTACATTTCCTTCCCCATTGCTTAATCTTTCTAATAATTGTTCATGTGAGTCATCAAAAACCGTACTTTCAGAGGTGTTTTTTGTTTTGTTTTTAAGAACAACTCGATCGTGATCTGCTACGATTCCAGCCGCGTGACAACAATCGAGAAGAACAAGTTTTCTTTTTGAGTTGATTTCATCTATACGAATCTTGAATTCCATATCACGAATACCAGTCCGTTCCTTCTTGACACTTTTGAATCCATGAGTGCATAAAAAATATTCCTTTGGTGGATTTTCGAGTTTTGGATTGTCGCTGTAAAAAATACCTCCATGTCCTGAATAAAGAATAATTACCGTGCAGTCTTCTTTCTCCTTAGTTTTTTCAATTAACTCATCTAGTTCTTTTATAACGTTATTGCGAGTTGCATTTTCTTTGGTTAATATTTTGACATTTTCAGGCATATAGGCCGCCAAATTTTCATCAATTAGAACTTTATAAATATCTTCGGCATCAGTAGCAGATTGTGGAATATCCCAATCTCCCACACCTATTAATAGCGCATAGGCATTTTGTAAGTTTGACATAGTACAGTTGTTTGTTGAAACAGATATTAGAAGTACTAATGGTTTTGATTATTATTTAAAAATAGCACGAGACTCCTCTTTTAAAAATACAAATTATACAGATCGATATATCAGGGAACGCGTCATGACGAGCAATTAATGGATGAATCGCCTATTTTTGTGGATTAAAGCACAAATTACAAAAAAAATACCCATTAATAGGTAGTCGTGTTTTAGCAGCATAATCCCAATTAATCGTAAGATTTTTATTGTATGTATGTTCTTATCAATTTGTTAAAATGCATTTTCACTTCATAATTTTCACTAACTTTAAAAGCCATTGATAGTAATCATATTAATGGTCATTTTTTAGTAACCAACTTTTAAATTTATTCCTATGCCAACATACAAACTGAAAATTAATGGAGACAAGAAAATAGTAAATGTTGATGCGGACACGCCTATGTTATGGGTACTTCGAGATCATTTAAAATTAGTTGGTACAAAATATGGTTGTGGTATTGCTCAATGTGGCGCCTGTACTATTCATATTGATGGTACAGCTGTTAGGTCATGCCAAACTCCAGTATCTGTCGCAGCAGACTATAAGATTACGACCATTGAGGGGCTTTCTGAAAAGGGAGATCATCCAGTGCAAAAAGCTTGGTTAGAAATTGATGTACCCCAGTGTGGTTATTGTCAAGCGGGGCAAATAATGAGTGCCTCGGCATTGCTAAAAGCAAATTCTAATCCTACTGACGAAGAAATAGATGCTGTTATGAACGGTAATATTTGCCGCTGTGGTACGTATACCAGAATTAAGAAAGCTATTAAGATTGCAGCAAAATCAATAAATGCATAACATTAAAGAGAACGAAAAACACACGCGATTATGACACTCATAAAAACAACATATAACAGACGTTCCTTTCTGAAAAATTCTGCCCTTGCTAGTGGTGGGATGATGCTTGGCTTTAGTTGGTTAGCTGCTTGCAAGCCATCGCCCGAGCAGTTGATTAGCATGCCTGAGGAATGGTTCGAAATCAACGGATACTTAAAAATCGGTGACAATGGTTTGGTTACTATCATGTCGCCTAATCCCGAAATTGGGCAGAATGTAAAAACATCCATGCCTATGATTGTGGCAGAAGAGTTGGATGTTGACTGGAAAAATGTCATCGTTGAGCAAGCACCACTTAACACGGCAATCTTTAAACGTCAACTTGCTGGAGGAAGTCAATCTATTCGTCAAGGTTGGGATGCATTACGAATGGCTGGAGCTACTGCAAAACATTTACTTAAACAAGCCGCTGCAGATGCTTGGCAAGTGCCTTTTGAAGAAATAGAAACAAGTGAAAGTGTCATTACTCATAAAGCAACGAATAACACTGCAGGCTATGGTGAGATGGCTGCTTTTGCTGCAAAAATAGCTGTACCTGAGCAAGTTAAACTAAAAGAGAAAACAGATTTCAAAATTATTGGGACTTCTAGAAAAAATGTAGATGCTAAGAAGATAGTAACTGGACAACCACTATTTGGCTTAGATTACGAAAAAGAAGGAATGTTAATTGCTATGATAGTACATCCACCAGCTTTTGGAAAAAAATTAGGTGATGTAAATGATTCGAAGGCTAGGTCTATGCCTGGAATTAGAGATGTCTTTAAAATACAATCTTATAAAGAAGGAGGCGTAAAAGCGTGGTGTGATGTAAGTGCTTTTGATAATCTAGTTGTTGTTGTTGGAGATTCTACTTGGCAAGTAATGAAAGCTAAAAAAGCATTAGAATTAGAATGGAAAGTTTCTCCAGAGACAGAAAATAAAATAGGCAACTTCAGAGGAGATACTAGAATTCAAAAGGTTCCAGCTGGTCTCGAAAATTCAGAGTCACATAAATTACAAATGGCAAATGTGGATAAGAATAAAATTAGGGTTGCAAGAAAAGATGGTAATACAGAAGCAGCATTTAAAAAGGCTGTAAAAATTATCGAGCGAACTTATACTTGCCCTTTCCTTGCGCATAATACGATGGAGCCTATGAACTTTTTCGCAGATGTTACAGAAGATAAAGCAGACTTTGCTGGTCCGATACAAACTCCTGAATTTATGGAGAAGAGTGCTGCAGAACGATTTGGGCTACCTCTTGAAAAAATTGATATACAAATGACGCGAATGGGTGGCGGTTTTGGCCGTAGACTTTATGGTCATTTTTTAATTGAAGCAGGCGTCATTTCTCAGAAAATGAAGACACCAATAAAGCTTGTTTATACACGAGAAGATGATATGACGAATGGTGTTTACAGGCCTGCATACCATGCTTATTATCGTGCAGGATTGGATGCAGATAATAATCTTATTGCATTTCATGTACGTGCTGGTGGCATTCCTGAGAGTCCATTGGCAGCCAATAGATTTCCTGCTGGCGCAGTAGATAATTATTTAGCAGAAGATTGGAGTCTTGATTCTAACATTACTGTTGGAGCGTTTCGCGCACCGAGATCTAATTTTATAGCAGGAGCAGAGCAATCTTTTTTAGATGAAGTTGCAGAAGAAGCTGGCAAAGACCCTATTGATTTTCGACTTGAACTTTTAAAACGAGCACTGGAAAAGCCTGTTGGAGAAAATAATGATTATGAAGCTGCGAGATATGCAGGTGTCTTGGAATTGGTAAGGGAAAAATCTGGTTGGGACAATGAATTATCAGGTTTACATCGAGGCGTTTCTGCATACTTCTGTCATAACAGTTATGTTGCCCAAGTGCTGGATATGGTCATAGAGAATGGTAAACCTGTTATTGAAAAAGTGACAGCAGCAATAGATTGTGGTATTGTGGTAAATCCAGATGCTGCTGCTAATATGGCTGAGGGTGGAGCAATAGATGGTATAGGACATGCTATGTACAGTGAAATGACATTTAAGGATGGTGTGCCAGAACAAAGTAATTTTGACAGGTATAGATTGATTCGACATAGCGAAGCTCCAAAATATGTAGATACACATTTTGTTAAAAGTGATACAGACCCAACAGGGCTTGGAGAACCACCATTTCCCCCAATTATGGGTGCTCTTGCTAATGCATTATATAAAGCAACAGGAGAAAGACATTATCATCAGCCATTTATAAACCACGTAAAAAAAGAAACAGAGTTTAAAACATAAGACATTTCCTTTCCATTATCCGAATACATGACGCACGAGTTTAAACACATATTAAATCAAGCTATTTCTAATCAACAAAAAAAATTAAGAAGTGTCTTGGCAACGGTAGTCCATCTTGAAGGTTCCTCTTATCGAAAACCTGGAGTGCGCATGCTTATATCGGAAAATGATACTTTAACAGGAGCGGTAAGTGGTGGTTGTGTAGAAAAGGAAGTATTGAGACGCGCTCAATCTGTGTTTAAAGATGGTAAGGCTAAAGTTATTACTTATGATGGACGATATCGCTTAGGTTGTGAAGGTGTTTTGTACATTTTGATGGAACCTTTTAAAGTAAGTGAGGAGCTCCTTCAAGAGTTTACAAAATGTATTGAAACTAGAGATAGTTTTCTGATACGATCTTACTATGAACAAGAAGATGAGGTTATAGGTGATTTTGGTTCGATTATTCAATTTTCAGAGACCTTGTCTATGACTTTTTCTGATACATTTAACCCAAAATTGAATCAAAAGGCGCATATTTTTACAGAAATCTTGAAACCATGTTTTAAATTATTGATTATTGGCGGCGAACACGACTCTGTGAAGTTGTGTACGATGGCAAGTTTGTTAGGTTGGGAAGTAGAGGTTATAACATCTATAAAAGATCCTAAAGACATATCTGATTTTCCTGGAGCTAAAACAGTATCATCACAAACACCAGAAACTATTGATTTAAAAATTGATGGTGAGACTGCTGTAATATTGATGACTCATAATTACGTTCAAGATTTAAAATACCTACTTAAGCTTCAGCCTTTAAATACAAAATACATTGGAATTTTAGGCTCAACGAAACGTCGTGAAGAATTACAAAGTGAATTAATGCATTATGCTCCTGAATTATCTGAAACGTTTTTAGAAAGTATTTATAGTCCGGCAGGATTACATATTGGAGCAGTTACTCCTGAAGAGATAGCATTGTCTATTTTATCCGAAATCCTGTCGGTGGTTCGTGAAACAGAGTCTCTTTCATTACGTGCAATTACGAGCAAAATTCATACTTAATGAGTGTTGCTATTTTAATTCTCTCTGCTGGGAGTTCTTCAAGAATGGGAACAGTAAAACAAATATTACCAGTTGGAAAAACAACACTTTTAGGACTTGTTATTGAAAATTCATTACAATCAATTGCTAAAAAGGTGTATTGTGTCTTAGGAGCTCACAGAAATAAGGTTCAGGAATCAATAACAGAATACGATGTAGAGACTATAGTTAATGCTAACCATAAAGATGGACTGAGTTCAAGTATCATAGCAGGTATTACACATTTACAAACCAAGAGTTATGATGCGATTTTGATAATGCTTGGAGACCAACCTCTTATAGATGCTAATTATTTAAACCAAATGATAAATACGTTTAGAAGTCATCCAAAAAAAATAATTGCTTCAAGCTATGATAATAACCTAGGTGTTCCAGTAATCATATCGAAAAAGTTTTATCCTGAGTTGCTGAAATTAAAAGGAGATAGTGGCGCAAAGGCGTTTTTAATGACATATAAAGAACAAATTATAGAATTGCAAAATAATTGCTTGATGGATGTCGATACTAAAGAAGATTATCAAGATTTTTTAAAATCAATACAGATTAAATGATTCCAGTTTCAAAAGCATTACGACATATTGACTTGAATGGTACGACTCCCAAGACGATTAGTAAATCTATTGAAAAAACAGCTGGGTTAATGTTGGCAGAAGATGTGTTGTCGCCTATAAATATGCCACCATTTAGGCAATCATCTATGGATGGCTATGCGATAATACATTCTGATAAAAGCATCTTTCAAGTGGTAGGAGAAGTGCAAGCAGGTAGTTCTGAAAATGTCTCATTAAATTTAGGAGAAGCAGTTCGGATTTTTACCGGTGCACGAGTACCAGACGATGCAGATACTGTGGTGATGCAAGAGTATACAAGTCGAAATGGTCAAGATTTGGAGATTGAAATGCTGCCGAGAAAAAATACCAATGTTCGTCCTTTAGGCGAGCAAATTGAAACCGGTGCAATTGCTCTAAAAAAGGGAACATATCTAAATGAAGCGGCTGTAGGATTTCTTACAGGATTAGGAGTTGCCAAAGTAACGGTATATGAGACGCCAAAAGTGAGTGTTCTTATAACGGGTAATGAACTTCAAGAAAATGGTAAACCTTTAGAAGAAGGTCAGGTCTATGATAGCAATTCTATTACCCTAAAACTGGCATTAAAGCGTATTGGAATAAAAAACACTCTAATTTCTCAAGTTAAAGACGATTTAGAATCGACAGCCAAGGCTATTGAAGAACATTTAAAAAAATCAGATGTTATCATAATTTCTGGTGGTATTTCTGTAGGTGACTATGATTTTGTAAAAAAAGCATTAATCAAAAATGATGTAAAAGAAGTGTTTTATAAAGTCAATCAAAAACCTGGAAAACCATTGTGGTTTGGGTATAAAGGGGAGACAAAGATTTTTGCATTGCCAGGAAATCCAGCATCAAGTCTAAGTTGCTTTTATGTATATGTATTACCATTGTTAAGAGCTCAAATGGGACATTTTGATAATCATTTACCCAGATTAAAAGGTAAGACTACAAGCGATATTAAAAATATACATAGTAAGACGCTCTTTTTGAAAGCTAATGTAAGTGACGGAAAAGTATCGGTACTCACAGGACAAGCATCATCGATGTTAAAATCGTTTGCAATGAGTAATGCCTTGTTGATTGTTCCCGCAGATACAGAAGAGATTAAAGAAGGCGAAGATATAACCTATATACAATTCTAGTGAATGGATATTCTTCAGCCAGAGATATTAATCCCATTTTTTGCTATTCTGTTAGTGGTGGCATTTCTATATGCTAGTGTTGGGCATGGCGGCGCTAGCGGTTATTTAGCATTGATGGCACTGTTTTCATTTCCAATTATAGTTATGAAGCCTACGGCTCTGCTACTTAATGTTTTTGTGTCTGGTATATCATTTTGGTTTTTTAGGAAGAATCATCATTTTAATTGGAAACTTTTTTACCCATTTGCTGTTACCTCAATTCCAATGGCGTTTTTAGGAGGTTATTTGTCAATTAATGCATCACTATACAAACAAATTCTAGGCGTGTTTTTAGCACTCGCTATTTTACGGATGTTGACTGTTTTTGGAAAGGAGATAAGTGATATTAAGAATTCAAATGTGATTGGTTCGTTATTCATTGGTTCCGCTATTGGACTGTTTTCGGGAATGATAGGTATTGGCGGTGGGATTATTTTAAGCCCAATCATTATTTTATTGAGTTGGGGAACTATGAAACAGGCTGCAGCAGTATCGGCACTATTTATTTTTGTAAATTCAATTTCAGGAATCATTGGATTTACAGTAAAAGGTGGAAATATTCCTATTGAGGCTTGGTATTTCATACCTGTGGCAATTATTGGCGGAAGTCTTGGGGCTTTATATGGAAGTCAAAAATTTAATATGAAGACCTTGAAATATGTACTTGCAGGTGTTTTAACAATTGCAATGGTGAAATTATTTTTGGTATAAACTATAAAGATGAAAATAAATTATTTTGGAGAGATTGCTGATACTACTAATTGCACATCTGAAGATGTTCAGCTAAAAGATGGAATGGTATCTGAACTAATTTCGTATTTGCAAATCGCTTATAAATTACAAATCGAGGATTTGCACATTGCCATAAATCATGAATTAGTTTCTGTTTATGATGATGTAACGTTAAATGATAATGATGAGGTGGCTGTATTGTCACCTTTTGCAGGAGGATAAAAATGAACAACGAGAAGTATATAAGACAAATAACATTACCACAAGTAGGTGAGTTAGGGCAAGAAAAGTTGCAACATGCAAGTGTTTTAGTAATAGGCATAGGCGGTCTTGGGAATGCTGTGTTGCCATATTTGGCATCATCAGGAATAGGAACTATAGGAATTATTGATGGAGATACCATAGCGATGAGCAATTTACATCGTCAGGTATTGTTTTCGGAAAAGGATATAAATCGACTAAAGGCTAGTGTGGCGTATGATAAATTGAGCACTCAATTTCCAGAAGTTTCATTCAAAGCCTATAAAGAATTCCTTAATGTAGAAAACGCTCTAACCCTTTTTAAAGAATATGATATTATTTTAGATGCCACTGACACTATCAATATTCGATACTTGATCAATGATGCTTGTGTGTTGACAAACACACCGTTTGTACATGCATCGGTATATCGTTTTCAGTTTCAGATAGCTACTTTTAATGTAGATAGGAGTGGTACTTATAGATGCTTATATCCCAACCCTCCAAAAACAGTTCAAAGTTGTTCTGAAGCAGGTGTTATGCCTGGTACAGTTGCTATGGCTGGATTATATCAAGTAAATGAAGTGATTAAATATATGCTTGATATTGGCGAGGTACTGACGAATAAAATGATTTTAATGGATACGATGACTAATCAGCAACATCAATTCTTATATCAAAAGAAAAATCACACATTTATTACTGAAGCTTTTTTCACGAAGGAATACCAGAAACAAGATATTGATACTATTAGTTTTGAAAATGCCTTAAAGTTAGAAGGATTGTTTTTGGATGTTCGTCAAATTAGTGAAGAGCCAAAATTAGTGTTCAAGAATTATGCTCAAATACCACTTCAAAATTTAGAAGAAAACCTGTTACAATTGTCAGCTGCAAAGCGTATTTTTATATTCTGTCAAAGCGGAAAACGAAGCGCTTTAGCATATCAATTGTTAAAGAAAAAGAATGTTGATACAGTATTTTGTTTAAAAGACAATGCCCCAGAGCTTAAGAGTAAAATCATTGTCGGTTCGAGCGGAGTCTAGAACTAATAAATATCATATGACAAAGAAAAAAACAGTATTCATAGAAGGAGAGATTACATCAGGGTTTATTGCTAATGCTATTGCTAAACATCAAACTAAAACAGTAATTGGAGCACATAATATTTTTCTTGGTCAAGTACGAAAAGACCAATTAAAAGATCAAACCGTGAATGCTATCGAGTTTTCATGTTATCAAGAGATGGCTGAGAAAAAGTTACATGATATTCGTGAAGACACTTTTAAGAAGTTTGATTTGACATGCATGCATATATATCATAGCCTCGGACAGGTGAAAGTTGGAGAAATCTGTTTTTTTGTATTTGTATCGGCACCTCATAGACCACAAGTATATGAAGCTACAGAATACATTGTAAACCGCGTAAAAGAAGATGTGCCGATTTTTGGAAAAGAACTGTTCGAGGCTGGTGAATATCAATGGAAAACCAATTTGTAATATGGTAGACATCACACATAAATCAAACACGCTACGCATAGCAATCGCTCAGGCCATTGTTAAAGTGAGCAAACAAGAAACAGTAGACGCTATAAAAAATAATAGTGTTCCTAAAGGCGATGTGTTTGCAATGAGTAAAGCAGCGGGGTTATTAGGAGTAAAAAAAACACCAGAGTTATTGCCTGATTGCCATCCAATGCCTATTGAATATACAGATGTTAATTACAGAATTGAAAACCTAGACATTTTTATTGAAGTAACGGTGAAGACCATATATAAAACGGGCGTCGAAGTAGAAGCGATGCATGGAGCAAGTATCGTTGCGTTGAATATGTATGATATGCTTAAACCTATTGATAAAGGTCTAGAGATACGTAATATCAAATTATTAAAAAAGAAAGGTGGTAAGAGCTCTTACCCGACTTTTGATGTGTCTAACATCCATGCAGGGGTCATTGTGTGTTCTGATACATTATCCAAGGGTGAAGGCGAAGATGTTTCTGGAAATGTTATTCAAAACCGATTGAAGAGCTATAGAATCTCCTCAAAAGAGACCATTATTGTTCCTGATGATCTTGATATGATTCAGGATACAGTAAAAAGATTAGTCAATGATTGCAATTTGATCCTCCTTACTGGAGGAACAGGTTTATCACCTCGTGATGTCACGCCGGAAGCCATTTTACCTTTATTAGATAAGCGTATTTCAGGAGCCGAAGAGACCATCAGACGTTTTGGACAAGATCGAATGCCTTATGCATTATTGTCACGTAGCGTGGTTGGTACTATTGGCAATTGTTTAGTGATGGCCTTACCTGGTTCAAGTAAAGGTGTAGCAGAAAGTATGGATGCCGTATTGCCGCAATTATTTCATAGCTATAAAGTTTTAAAAGGAGAGCGACATTAATGATAAACACTTCTAACATATTATCTGATAGTTTTGGGCGTAAGCACAACTATTTACGTATATCGTTAACTGAAAAATGCAATCTGCGTTGTACTTACTGTATGCCAGAAAGTGGTGTTGTATTGACTCCAAAGTCACAGTTAATGACTAAAGAAGAAGTGATTGATATGGCGCGTTTATTTGTGAATCATGGCGTAACGAAAATTAGATTTACAGGAGGAGAACCTTTGTTGCGAAAAGACTTTCCTGAAATTTTAAAGACCATATCTCAATTACCGATTGAACTCTCATTAACTACGAATGCTATTTTGGTCGATAGGCATATTGAGACGTTTAAGACTTGTGATTTAAAAACTATAAATGTGAGTTTAGATACACTTCATCCCGAAAAGTTCAACAGTATTACTAAGCGCGACCAATTTGACAAAGCCTTTAATAATATTCAATTATTGATGGATGAAGGATTTAATGTGAAATTGAATGTAGTATTGATGAAAGATTTTAATGAAGATGAAATCATTGATTTTATAAACTTTACTAAAGATAAAGCTATTACTGTGCGATTTATTGAGTTCATGCCATTCGATGGTAATCAATGGGATAAGTCAAAATTGGTGAGTTATGTCGAAGTTATAGAAAAAGTAAGGTTGTATTTTTCAGAAGAAGAGCTTATCAGGTTGCCTAATGAGGAAAATTTCACTGCTCGGAATTTTAAAATTAAAGGGTATGAAGGTAGCTTCGGAATCATAAGTTCTGTGACCAATCCGTTTTGTGATAGTTGTAATCGCATTCGACTCACTGCCAACGGAAAACTCAAAAACTGCTTATTTTCTAATACCGAAACTGATTTGCTAACGCCATACAGAGAAGGAGAATCAATTGAATCGATTATAAAAGACGCCATTTTTAAAAAGAAGGCTGTGCGTTCTGGAATGACCAATTTAGAAGATTTTGAGAATTTAGATAATCATAGTAATCGTAGTATGATTACTATAGGAGGGTAATTACATGAGTATTAAAAAACCAAGCTAAAAACCGTACCTACACCTTCCTTACTATTTACTAATATCTTACCTTTATGTAGCAACATTATTTGTTTGCAAAGACTTAAACCAATACCACTACCCGCAGCCTTACTCGTGAAAAATGGAATAAAGATGCTTTCCATAATATCATGCGGAATACCTGAACCATTATCAAAAACTTTTATAATGATATTACGATTAGGAGTTAAGGATGCCTGAATTTTAATTTTTGCATCCGCTTGTTCTTTACAAGCATCAATCGCATTCAATATAAGGTTTATAAGTACCTGTTCTATTAAATGAGCATCTATATCTAATTCTAACTTTGGTGAAATAATGTTGAAATCAACAGCAATATTTTTAGCTTTTATGGACGGTTCCATTAGTAATTGAATACTTTTAAAAAGATCTGATACTTTGGTTTTTTGAAGGTTTAGATGTGTTATTTTGCTCAAACTACGGTACGTTTTTGCAAATTTCAACAAACCTTCACTTCTGTTTTTGATAGTCTTTATGCCAGAATTGAGATCCTCAAGTTCAAGTTCGTCTTTTTCAGGATAATCTAAGGCGAGCTGCAAATTTCTTTGAAGTGTATCTGCTAAGGATGAAATAGGCGCGATAGAATTCATGATTTCATGCGTCATAACACTCAAGAGTTTTTTCCAAGCTTCAGATTCATTTTTACTTAAAGTGTCATCAATGTTTTGAATAACAATGAGCTTAAATGCATCTTCATGTACTTGAAAAATAGTGTCAGAAATAAGCACCTTTATTTTTTCGTTCTGCAATGCTATTGAAATAGAATTTGGTTCTCTATGATAGGTTTCAAAAATGGTTGTGTATAATTCTGATTTCCTATTTTCTATAAAGCGAATGTTCTTAAAAGATGGTACATCCAGAGTCTCTCTAAACGAATCATTACTCCATAAAACATCACCATTATCGAGATTATAGGCTATAATGCCGATATCTACCATTTCTAGGATCTTTTGGAGATACACGTATTGTGCTTCGTTTTGAGAATTAATCTCTTTGATGGTACGATTGATTTCATTAAAACCAGTATAAAGAAAGCGCATGTCTTTTGGACCTCGGTCTTCTGGAAACCATCTAGAAAAATCACGATATTTTACCGCTTCAAAAAAATCATCCATAGCGACAAAACGGCGTTTTACAAAGCTATATAAGTTATATGTTAAATAGAGTATTATAAAACTAATGAGTATGGTAATTACTGTGTTCTTTATATATATACTATACAATAAAGCAGCAAGAAAAGCTACCAAAAGTAGTATCCTTAAAAAGAGATTAAAAATGTAGACTTTATAGTTCATACTTATCTAATCGTCTATACAAGGCTGCTCTTGTTATTCCTAGCTCTTTTGCCGATTTGGAAACGTTTCCTTTGTTTTTTTCTAAGACGGTGAGAATGGCATTTTTTTCTATATCATCTAAGTTCATGGAGGTAGCTTTGTTCGTAGTAATTTTTCTTTCGATAGAAGAAAACACTAAATCTTCAACTTTTAAAATGTTACCATCTGTCATAATTACGGCACGCTCTAGCACATATTGTAGCTCTCTTACATTGCCAGGAAAATCGTGCTTTTTTAATTTTGAAATAAAACCAGTATCAAAAGTCAATGCACTTTTGTTGTATTTGTCAGCATATACTGAAACAAAATGTTTTGATAGAATTGTGACATCGGTTTCGCGATCTCTAAGTGGTGGAACAATGATATCTACTGTATTAATTCTATAGATTAAATCTTTTCTAAACTTTTTTTCATCGGCCAGTATTTTTGGGTCGATATTGGTTGCACAAATGAGTCGTATATCTAAAGATATAGAATCATTAGAACCTAAAGGAGTTACTTGTCTGTTTTGCAGTACCGTTAATAATCTCACTTGTTGTCCTAGGCTAATATTGCCAATTTCGTCTAAGAAAAGTGTACCTCCGTTAGCAGCTTCAAAGCGTCCGATTCGATCTTCTCTAGCATCTGTAAAAGCTCCTTTTTTATAACCAAATAATTCACTTTCAAAAAGAGAAGAAGATAATGACCCAACATCTACTTTTATAAATGGTTGATGACGTCTGTTTGAATTATCGTGAAGTGCTCTGGCTATTAAATCTTTACCAGTTCCGTTTTCACCAAGCACTAACACATTGGCGTCTGTTGGGGCTACTTTTTTTAGTTTTACAAAGACATCTTTCATTGCAGTACTTTCTCCTAAAATATTGATGTTATCTAATTTCATAACATGTTTTCTATTCTTAAGAGATTTCTTTGCTTCTAATAAAGTTGTTATAGTATTAACTATTTTTTCATTCTTCCAAGGCTTTACTAAAAAGTCTGAGGCGCCTTCTTTTAGCGTTCTTATTGCCAAATCGATATCTGCATAGGCCGTAATCAAGATAACGGCAGTATCAGGATACAGATCTTTAATTTTATTAAGCCAAAAAATACCTTCGTTGCCTGTATTTACCAGGCCATTAAAATTCATATCAAGAATGATAATGTCGAATTTTTTGCTTTCAATTTGAGTATTAATGTTACTCGGGTTCTTTTCTGTAATCACTTCCTTAACAAGAGGCTTCAATAACAAACGCATAGCTGTAAGTACATCAATGTCATCGTCTATTACTAATATCGTAGCTTCTTTTAATACCATATATACAATATTACAATATTATATTCAGCTCATAAAAATTTGAAAAAGAAATTAATTTAAGTAAAAAAAGTGCATCATTTCCGAACACAAGGTGTATCAAAATCGGACACTTTAAATATAATTTTTTATTGTAAAATGTTGATTATTAATTAGTTACATTTTTGGCATCATCTTGACTATATGTATAGTGTATAAAAAACCAATCTATGGATGTACCAATTCAAAAGAAGCAATTTTCAAAATCTAAAATAGGATTAATCTTAGGTGGTCTTGCCATCTTAGCCCTCATTGTTTTTGTAATCTTAAAAACTTCTGGCGGCTCAAAATTAAATGTAGAGAAAGAGCGAATAGCAATCAATACAATTAAAAAGGATGTGTTTCAAGAGAATATTCCTGTAAACGGAATCGTCTTACCCATCACAACTATCTATTTAGACGCTTTAGAAGGAGGACGTGTTGAAGAAAAATTTGTGGAAGATGGTACCATTATGAAAAAAGGAGAACCAATTTTAAGACTATCTAATACCGATTTAGAGCTTAGCTTAATCAATCAAGAAACATCAGTATACAATTTACTAACACAAATGCAAATTTCTCAAAATTCAGCACGCCAAAACACAATTAATAGACGTAATCAATTTACCGATGTTGAAAATAGTTTAATTGAAGCGAAACGTGTTTATGAATTGAATAAGAGATTATATGAAAAAGATGCTATTGGACGCCAAGATTATGAGTCTTCTAAAAATAATTTCGATTATCAAAAGGAGCGTATGAAGTTAGCAGAACAGGTATTAAATCAAGATTCTATTTCTTCAAAACAAGAATTAGGACAAGCCAGAAGCTCTTATGCTAGAACGCAAAGTGCTTTAGAGTTAATGCGAAGAAAAGTTGGAGATTTAGTTGTTCGTGCTCCAGTTGATGGACAATTAACATCTCTTGATGCAGAAATTGGTCAATCAAAAACTAAAGGAGAACGTTTAGGTCAAGTGGATGTATTAAGCGGATTTAAAGTACGTGTCGATATAGATGAACATTATATTTCAAGGATTTATAATGGGCAAACAGGTATAGTTACGATAAATAATAAGCCATATACTTTAGTCATTAAAAAAGTATTTACACAAGTAAATAGTGGGCGTTTTCAAGTTGATATGCAATTTGAAGGCGATGTTCCAGAAGGCATTCGTCGTGGTCAAAATTTGCAAATAAGAGTAGCGTTAAGTGCTGAAAAACAAGCACTGTTGGTAGATAAAGGAGGATTTTTTCAAAAAACTGGAGGGAATTGGATTTTTAAGATTAGTGAGGATGGCAATTCAGCATATAAGGTAAACATTCGTTTAGGAAGTCAAAACACAGAATACTACGAAGTGATAGAAGGTTTAAATCCTGGTGATAAAGTAGTAACCTCAAGCTATGATAGCTTTGGAGACACGGAAGAATTAATATTAAAATAAACAAATAAAAATCAATCAATATAATACATAATACAATGATACAGATAACTGACTTAGAGAAATTTTATAGAACCGAAGAAGTACAAACCATAGCATTAAATAAACTATCGTTTAGTGTAAAAGAAGGTGAGTTTGTTGCTATAATGGGGCCTTCTGGTTGTGGAAAATCTACCTTATTAAACATATTGGGCTTACTTGATGATTCAGATGGAGGAAGCTTCAAATTTAATGGTAACGAAGTGGCTGGTTACAACGAACGCAAACGTTCATTTTTACGTAAACATAACGTAGGATTCGTGTTCCAAAGCTTTAATTTAATTGATGAGTTAACGGTTTTCGAAAATGTAGAACTGCCATTAATTTATACAGGCATAAAACCAGCAGAGCGTAAAAAACGCGTAGAGGAAGTATTAGAAAAAATGCAAATTATGCACAGACGTAACCACTTTCCGCAACAATTATCTGGTGGTCAACAGCAAAGAGTTGCTGTAGCCAGAGCAGTAGTTAATAAACCAAAATTAATTCTTGCAGATGAACCTACAGGAAACTTAGATAGCACAAATGGTAACGAAGTTATGGATTTATTAATCGAGCTTAACGAAGCCGGAACTACCATTATCATGGTAACACATAGCGAACATGATGCTAAATATAGCCATCGAATTATTAGAATGCTAGACGGACAAAAAGTAACTGAAAATATTTTGACTTAGCTAAAATCATCAATCAATCAGGCTGATTTCACTTCAGTATAAAAAATAACTAACCAATCATTTATGCTGAAGTGTTGAAGCCAAATTAATCAAAAAACGAACAGTAATTCTTTAGAAATCATGCTTAAAAATTATTTCAAAATTGCGTTTAGAAACTTGTTAAAGAACAAGGTGTATTCATTTATCAATATATCTGGTTTAGCCATTGGTATGGCTGCTACAATTCTTATAGGTTTATGGATTGCAGATGAGTTAAATTATAATGGTTATTTTAATAATAAAGAGGTCATAGCTCAAATTTTTCAGCATGAATCTAATAATGGAGAGACTGATACAGGCCCTGCAATTCCGAGACCTTTAGAATTTGCTTTACGACAAGATCATAATGACAATTTTAAGCATATTATTATGTCGTCATGGGAGCAACCTAGATATCTAAAATTTGGTGAAACCAACATTTATAGATTTGGAAATGCCATGCAAGAAGGTGCTCCAGAAATGCTGAACTTGAAAATTGTAGAAGGTATAAGAGACGGCCTAAAAGAGCAAAATGCTATAATGCTATCTGAATCTTCTGCAAAGACATTATTTGGTTCAGAGACGGCCATAGGGAAAGTTGTTAAAGTGAACAACAAAGATGACTTAATTGTCTCTGGAGTTTACAAGGATATACCAGAAAATAATTCGTTCAGTGATATGGATTATTTAATACCATGGAAGTACTATGCGGCTACACAACCCTGGTTAGAAAGAGCTAAGGAATCTTGGGGAAATAATTCGTTTCAAATGTTTGTGCAAATCAATGAAAACACAACTATGGAAGCAATTACGTCTAAAATAATAGATGTAAAGAAGAACGCATCATCAGGTGAAGCTCAATTTAACCCTCAAATTTTCTTATTCCCAATGAAAGATTGGTATTTAAGAGGTGATTTTGAAAACGGTGTGCAATCAGGTGGGCGAATTGAAAATGTATGGCTGTTTGGAGTTATCGGTTTATTTGTATTGTTATTGGCTTGTATCAATTTTGTGAATTTAAGCACAGCCCGTTCTGAAAAACGCGCAACAGAAGTAGGTATTAGAAAATCAATAGGTTCGCAACGAGGACAGCTTATATTCCAATTTTTAAGTGAGTCATTTTTAATTGTGCTTATATCATTTGTATTTGCTCTCGGAATTGTTCTATTATTTTTAAATGGATTTAATAATCTAGCAAGTAAAGCGATTGTCTTTCCATGGAGCAATATTCAATTTTGGTTAGTTTCATTTGTATTCGTAATAACCACTGCATTTTTGGCTGGTAGTTACCCTGCATTGTATTTATCTTCATTTAATCCAGTTACTGTTTTAAAAGGAACGTTTAAAGGTGGTCGTTATTCGTCGCTACCTCGTAAAATATTAGTTGTTGCTCAATTTACAGTATCTATTGCATTGATTATAGGAACATTAGTGGTGATGAATCAAATTCAGTTTAGTAAAGATAGACCTGTTGGATATGATAGGGATGGGTTGTTACAAATCCCAGTAATGAGTTCTGAATTTGTAGGTAAACACGAAACGATGCGTACACAGTTTGTAGCCTCAGGTGGTGCTTTAAGTATGACAACTATGAGTAGTCCTACTACAAACGTTTGGTCTAACCGTAGTGGTTATAATTGGGAAGGTAAACCAGTTGGTTTTCAAGAAGAGTTAGCACATACATCAGTTACTTATGACTTTGTTAAAACCTTAGGTTTAAAAATAAAGGAAGGACGCGCATTTTCTCGAGATTTCGCAACAGATTCTACTGCAGTGATTCTTAATGAAACAGCAGTGAAATACATGGGAATCAAAGATCCGATAGGAAAATACATTAGAGACTCTGATACCGATGATCCTAATCCTGAGGCACCACTAAAGATTGTTGGCGTTATAGAAGACATGATTGTTCAATCACCATACAGTCCGGTAAAACAAGCTATGTATGTTTTCGAGCGGTATGGTAACATAGCATTTTATAATCTTAGACTAAATCCTGAAAAAAGTACAAGCGAAAACTTAGAACTTATTGAAGGTGTTTTTAAGAAGAATTTTCCAAATACGCCATTTGACTATCAATTTGTAGATGAAGAGTATGGTGCTAAATTCAGATCAGAAGAACGTATCGCCAGTTTAGCAAGAGTGTTTACTGCTTTAGCCATTTTTATTAGCTGTTTAGGCTTATTTGGATTGGCATCATTTGTTGCTGAACAACGCACTAAGGAGATTGGTGTTAGAAAAGTATTAGGAGCATCAATCAGTCAGTTATGGTTATTACTTTCTAGAGATTTTATCACTCTTATAATTGTTGCACTTTTAGTTGCATCCCCTTTAGCTTATTACATTATGGGGCAATGGTTGCAGAAGTTTAGTTACCGAACATCTGTGACTTGGGATATATTTGCTATTGCTTGTTTTGGTGCCTTAATAATCACACTGATTACTGTGAGTTTTCAAGCGATTAAGGCAGCGACATCTAATCCTGTAAAATCATTGAGAACCGAATAAACATTATCAGTCATGTTAAAACACAATCTAAAAATAGCTATTCGAGGTTTTAAGAAGTATAAAAGTAGTTTTATAATAAATATTGTAGGACTCTCAGCTGGTATGGCATGTGTACTTTTCATTTCACTTTGGGTAAGTGATGAGATTGGTGTGGACAAGTTTCATAAGAATGAAGCACAACTATATCAGGTAATATCTAACATGACATTGAATGATGAAACAATTACATTAGTTGACAGTCCACTTCTTTTAGCAGATGCAATCACCAAAGAATTCCCTGAAGTAGTATCAGCTACAGCTATTAATAGTGATTTTGCAACTCCTGAAGGTGTTTTTTCTTATGGTGATAATAATCAAGTAGCAAAAGGGTTATTTGCAGCAGCAAACTTCTTTGAGGTGTTCTCTTTTGACTTACTTATTGGAAACCAAAGCCAAATTCTAAAGGATAAGCACAATGTAGTAATTTCAGAAGATTTAGCTAAAAGACTTTTTAAGACTGAAGAAAATGCCATAGGCAAGACATTAAATTGGAACTATAAATGGACAGATGGAAACGGCGAGGAAACACTCGTGGTTTCGGGCATCTTTAAAACACCTCCTGCAAATTCTACACTTCAATTTGAATATATAGTACATTCAGATTTATTGATAGATGCTGATAGATGGGCTGGTGATTGGAGTGGACATTATGCAAAATCCTTTTTAGTTTTAAATGAGCAAGTAAATGTTTCTGATTTCAACAAAAAAATTGCAAACTATTTAAATACTAAAAGGGAAAATAAATTTAAGTTCACAACATTTGTTCAAAAATTTTCGGATAGATATCTTAAGCAACCTTATGATAATGGTGTGCAGATTGGTGGACGTATTGTTTATATAAGATTGTTTGTCATTATTGCGCTCTTTACATTACTCATTGCTTGTATTAATTTTATGAATCTTTCTACAGCACAAGCAAGTAGAAGAATGAAGGAAGTCGGAGTAAAAAAGGCACTTGGTGCAAATCGCAAATCATTAATCTTTCAATATTTAAGTGAAGCTACTATTTTGGTTTTATTGTCATTGGCAGTTGCGATACTTTTAGTGGTTTTATTTCTGCCAAAGTTTAACTTAATTACTGATAAAAATATAGTGTTGAACTTTGGAGGAAATCAAATACTAGTTATTACTATTATTGTAATCGTAACAGGTTTCTTAGCAGGAAGTTATCCTGCTTTTAGGCTTTCTGCATTTAAACCTATAGAAGTTTTAAAAGGAAAAGTGCCAAGATCTATTTGGGAATTTTTTATTAGAAAAGGACTTGTTGTTTTTCAATTTACAATTTCAATCATTTTTATTATTGGCATTTTGGTTATTAATAAACAAATTGATTACATGCAAACTAAAAACCTTGGTTACCATAAGGAGAATGTAATTCGCTTTGAAATTGGCAGTAATAATGAAAAATCAGAAACCTTGCTTTCTGAATTAAAAAGTATTCCTACTATTAAGAATATTGGCTTTATGAATGGCGATTTTTTAGATGGTAATGATAATAATAGTGGTTGGTTGTGGCCAGGGAAAGAATCTCAGGATAATATTATTTTTCAATCCCCGAGAATGGGTTATGGAGCTATAGAGACTCTAGGAATGGAATTAGTTGCTGGGCGTACATTTTCAAAAGAATTTAATGACGATTATAATAAAATTATAGTTAATGAATCAGCATTAAAATTTACAGGCCTACAAAATCCTATTGGTAAGATAATTCAAAAAGGGGAAAATAAGCAAGAAATAGTAGGCGTTGTAAAAGATTTTCAATATGGTTCGCTACATAGGGAAGTAGCACCACTTATTATAAGATTTAGACCTTATGGAAATAACGTATTGGTTAGAATTGCTGCTGGGACGGAACGCGAGACACTTACAAAAATGGAATCAATTTTCATAAAGTTTAATCCAGGCTACTCTTTCGACTATTCTTTTTTAGATAGTGATTATAATGATTTGTACGAAGCAGAAAGTAGAGTTGCTGATCTTTCTGATTTTTTTGCGGCTTTAGCTGTTATTATTTCTTGCCTTGGGCTTTTTGGGTTGGCAACTTTTACAACTGAGCGGAAAGCAAAAGAAATCGGTATTCGCAAAATATTAGGGTCAAGTGTTTTAGGTATTGTTAAAATGCTTTCAAGTGAATTTGGAAAAATGATAGTTTTTGCCTCATTAATTGCATTTCCAATAGGGTATTGGTTGTGCTCTAATTGGCTGAATAATTTTGCATATGCTATTGAATTAAAATGGTGGTTTTTTGGTTTAGCTGGATTTGTAACATTGTTTATTGCTATGATTACAGTAGGATGGGAATGTTATAGAGCTGCAACGGCAAATCCAATAAATGCTCTCAAAACTGAGTAAATCAATTAAAATCGAATGGTTATGATTAAGAATTATTTCAAAATAGCTTGGAGGAACCTTTGGAAACATAAACTGTTTTCAATCATAAACATAATCAGTTTAGCAATTGGGTTTAGTGCTTCATTTGTGATTGGACTTATGGTTTATTACGACTTAACGTTTGATAAATTTCATCCCGATAGCGAGCTTATTTATAGAGTAACTACTACTAGTACTTCTAATGATTCGGAAAGCAGTAATCCTGGAATTCCTATGCCATATATTATTGAGACAAGAAATAATATTAGTGGTGTGGATGTTGCAAGTGGAATTCATGTTGCTGATTTTTTAAAAGTGGAAGATAACTTGAATAAAAAAGTTTTCAAAAACCCAAAATATGTGGTTTTCACTAACCCTGAGTACTTCAAAATATTTAACTATAATTGGCTAGCTGGTTCGCCGGAAATGGCCTTGAATGCCCCAAATGAATTAGTACTAACTAAAAATAGGGCAAAGAAATACTTCCCGACATTATCGCCAAGTGAAATTATAGGAAAAACGTTAACCTATAACGATTCTATACAAACCACAATTAAGGGAGTTGTAGCAAATTTCGAAGAACGTACTGACTTAATTTTTGAAGAGTTTCTATCAATTGGAACCTCAAAAAAAACGAATCAAGGAAGCTATATTTTAGATCCTCAATGGGATAACACAAACTCTGGAAGCCAGTTGTTTGTTAAAGTCTCTAGCCCTTTAGTAAAGTCATCAATAACAGAACAATTGAATACCTTGGAGGTTGAACATAGGTCTGATTGGGAAAAAAAATACAATCGAAGCAAGATCTTTAACCTCCAGCCACTTAGTGATTTACATTTTAATGTTGAATTAGGCATTTTTGATTTTAGTGCTCAACCAGCAGATAAATCGGTAATGAGGGGACTTGGTTTAATAGCCTTGTTTTTGCTCTTATTGGGAGTCATTAATTTTATAAATCTAAATACAGCACAAGCCAACCAACGTGCTAAAGAAATAGGTATTAGGAAAACTTTGGGCAGTTCAAAAAAGCAGCTCATTTTTCAGTTTATGGGTGAAACTTTTCTGCTCACTTTAGCATCTGCTATAATTTCTGTTATACTAGCATATTGGTTACTTCAGGTATTTTCAGATTTTACGCCAAGTGGTTTGAGTTTTTCACTTTTTAAAACCCCTCTTATATTAGGTTTCGCAATAATTCTTATCGCTTTGGTAACATTTTTATCTGGAATTTATCCAGCACTAGTACTAACAAAATATAAACCTGTTTCGGTATTGAAAAATCAAGTTGTCAATCAAACTGGGAAACCAGCATTAAGACGCTTTTTAACAGTATTTCAGTTTTCAATCGCTCAAGTATTTATTATTTCAACAATTTTGGTTGGCAAGCAAATTCATTTTATGATGAATAAAGATATGGGTTTTAAAACTGATGCTATTGCTTATGTTTATACACCTTGGTATAATAATACAGAAGAAAAGCAATTGAGATTTGAGCAAGAACTTAAAAAATATCCAGAAATATCTAAACTTGCTAGAGGAGGTAATACTCCTGCATCATTTAGTACTAGTACTAGTTCTGTGACATATATAAATGACGATGGAATTGAGATTCAAACAGGTTTGCAGTTGATAAGAGGAACTAAAGATTACATTGATCTTTATGGTATCGAACTATTAGCTGGAAGAACTACATTAAATGATACTGTTCATGAGCTTGTTATCAATGAGACCTATCTTAATATTCTCGGTTTTAAAGAGCCTCAAGATGCTATTGGAAAGCAAATAAAAAGAAGTGATGATTTGTATCCAATAGTTGGCGTTGTAAAAGATTTTAATCAGCGTTCTTTAAAAGACCCTATTAAACCGCTTGCTTTAGTTGGGAATTGGGGAGGAAGATCGTTTAGAGTGATGCATTTTACTATGGCAAATAATGAACAAATTAGTATGTCAAATACGATTTCCAAAATCGAAACCGCTTTTAAATCAATTTATCCTGATTCAAGTTTTAAAGTGAGTTTTATGGATGATACTGTTGAAAAGTTTTACAATCAAGAACAAAGTTTGTCTAAGTTACTTAGTTGGGCGATGGGATTATCAGTCCTAATTAGTTGTTTAGGATTACTTGGTCTTGTTATTTTCACTACAGAGCGTAGAACAAAAGAAATTGGAATACGCAAAATTTTAGGAGCTTCTTTAAAACAACTTAATATTTTGTTATGCAAGGAATTTTTAATTCTTGTTGGGCTAGCATTCATTATTGCTACACCTTTTGCATATTGGGGACTAAGTAGCTGGCTAAAAGATTTTGCATTTAAAACAAATTTAAGTTGGTGGATATTTTTATTAAGTGGTTTAGGAATGGTTTTAATAGCAGTCATTATTATGAGTGCAAGAACAATATCAACTGCAATGAAGAATCCTGTGAACTCATTACGATCTGAGTAAATCATTTATTTTTTGGGTGTTCGATTACGAACAAGAAGTGTATCAAAATCGAACACCTTCAGTTTTTAAACTAAACATAACTTATTGATATTTAGATATTTAAATACTTGGCACTATCTTGTCTATATAATCTCTATAGATGTTTAATTCAATCAAAAGCAGACAATCATGATCTTAAATTATATAAAAATAGCATTCCGAAGTTTAAGAAAAAATAAGGGGTATAGTTTTTTAAACATTTTTGGCTTAGCCATAGGCATTACATGCGCTAGTTTAATCTTTCTTTGGGTAGAAGATGAAATGAGTTTCAATACATCTTTTGAAAACCAAGATCAGGTTTATTATGTGCCTACAAATCAGCAATACGAAGGAGAATGGCGTACATTTTACTCTACACCAGGACCTTTAGCTCAAGCTATGAAAGATGAAATTCCAGGCGTCGTTAGAGCAACGCGCTCTAGCAGTGAAGAACGTTTGTTTACGGTAGGAGAAAATGCCATAAATAGAAGAGGGAGGTATGCCGATGCCGATTTCCTTAAAATCTTTAGCTTGAAATTTATTGAAGGAAATATTGAAGAAGCTTTTAAAAATCCTGAAGCCATAGTGCTTACAAAAGAGATTGCTGAACAACTTTTTGGAGAAAATGAAAAAGCGCTTGGAAAAGTAGTAAAAATGAGTAATAGAGATAACTACCTCGTTACCGGCGTTATTGAAAACCTTCCGAATAATGTGTCATTTCCTTTTGATTGGGTTGCACCGTTTGAACGCTATAGAGATGGCGCAGAATGGATGACTGAATACGGAAATAACTTCTCAGACACCTTTGTGAAATTATCAGGAGAAGCAAATTTCGAAACTGTTGATGCCCGTGTTCGTCAATTGATTCAAGAAAAAAGCGGTAGTGATGGTGGTGATTATGCTTTTTTGCATACTATCAAAAATTGGCATTTGAAGTCAAAATTTGAAGGAGGAAAAGTAATAGGAGGTAGGATAGCCTATGTACGATTATTTTCAATTATTGCTTTGATTATTTTATTGATTGCTTGTATTAATTTTATGAACCTTTCTACATCACGAAGTGAAAAACGCGCAAATGAAGTTGGTGTGCGAAAAGCTATGGGTTCTAATCGTTCACGTTTAATGATTCAGTTTGTTGCCGAAGCATTAATGATGGCGTTTATTGCTTCAATAGTTAGTGTTTTATTATTGCTTTTATTATTGCCACAATTCAATTTATTAATAGAGAAAGAGTTAGTCTTAGGTTTAACTAATCCGCTTCATATTCTAGTTTTATTGAGTATAACTCTTGTTTGTGGGGTGTTTGCTGGCCTGTATCCAGCTTTTTATTTGTCCTCTTTTAAGCCTGTTGAGGTTCTAAAAGGAATAAAAGTTACTAGCGGTTCTGCGTCATTTATTCGTAAAGGACTTGTGATTGGTCAATTTACCGTTTCGATAGTTTTTATTATCAGCACCATATTGGTATATCAGCAAATCCAACATGTAAAGAATAGAGATCTTGGTTTAGATAAAGACCAATTAATTACAATGCGTACTAATCGTGAAATGGTTAATAAGTATACAGTTATAAAACAAGACTTAATAAATACTGGAGCAGTAAAAAATATAGCGCTAAGTAATTCGCAATTATTATCTGGTGGAAATAACGGATCTGGTTTAGAATGGCTAGGTGGGACCAATACTGAAGATGTATTAATTTCATTTAGGTATGTGAGTTCAGATTTTTTAGAAACTACTGGAATGGAATTAATTGAAGGTCGTGGGTTTAGTGAAAGCATTGCTAAAGACAGTACAAGCACATTAATCACAGAGTCTTTTGCCAAACTAATGGGCGAAGGTAGTGCTATTGGTAAACAAATAACTAGAGAAACAAATTATACAGTAATAGGCGTTGTGAAAGATTTTCTGTATGGAGATATGTACGGTACAAGCGACCCTGTGATGTTTTTTAATTATCATAATTATGCCAGATATTTATATATAAAAACAAATTCAGAAGTTGCTGCTAGTGATGCTCTTTCACAAATTGAAACAGTAATGAAAAAGAATAATCCAGCTTTTCCATTTGAATATACATTTGTTGATAAGCAATTTGATGCACGTTTTAAAAACGAACAATTGGTTGGGAAACTTTCTCAAATATTTGCACTATTAGCTATTTTGATTTCTTGTCTAGGGCTTTTTGGACTATCTGCTTATACTGCAGAACAACGCAGAAAGGAAATAGGTGTGCGTAAAGTGTTAGGTGCTAGTGTTACGAGTATTGTGAAATTGTTATCCAAAGATTTTTTAAAACTGGTACTTATTTCAATTGCCATAGCAGTTCCAATTGCTTGGTTAACAATGAGTGACTGGCTTCAAGACTTTGCCTATCGCATTGAGATTAATTGGTGGATTTTTATAATCGCAGGATTTGTTGCGATACTTATAGCGTTGGCTACGGTTAGTTTTCAAGCCATTAAATCGGCAATAGCGAACCCTGTAGATAGTTTAAAAACAGAATAAATCAATCAATCAAAAACAAACAATCATGATCAGGAATTATTTTAAAATAGCATGGAGGAATCTTATAAAGAACAAAGGCTTTACTGCGATTAATATTGTTGGTCTATCATTAGGCATTGGTTGCTTTGTCCTTATTGCCATGTTTGTAACAGATGAATTAAGTTATGATCAATATAATGAACATGCCGATCGTATATACAGAATAAATTCTGATATAAGTTTTGGAGGTACAGATATGTCTATGGCTGTGAGCTCAGATCCCATGGGCGAAACCCTCGAGAATGATTATCCCGAAGTAGAACAGTATGTAAGGCTCTATAATTCAATGGGGCCAAAATTGATTAAAAAGGGTAGTGAATTCATAAGTGAATCAGCTGTGACGCATGCAGACTCTACATTGTTTGATGTGTTTACGCTCCCAGCAATAGTTGGCAATACTAAAATGGCACTTAACGAGCCAAATACTGTTGTTATCACAGAAACTGCAGCAAAACGATATTTCGGTACAGTAAATAATGCTATGGGACAAATGCTGGAAACCGATGAAAAAGACCAAACATTGTATGAAGTTACAGCTGTTATTGAAGACGTACCTAAAAACTCTCACTTTAATTTCGATTTCTTCTTTTCAATGGATAATGTCGATTATACTTTTGGAAATTATTTAAGTCATAATTTTTATACCTACATACTATTAAAAGAAGGAACAGACTATAAAGCGTTTAATAAGAATTTCGAGACAGTCATAGATAAGCATATTCTACCTCAAGTTGCTCAATTCATCCAGATCGACAATATGGAGGAATTTAAGGCTAGTGGTAATAAATTGGAATATTCTTTAATGCCTCTTACAGATATCCATTTGCACTCTGCAAGAAATCCCGAATTAAGTGCAAATGGCAACATACAATATGTTTATATTTTTTCTGCAGCAGCATTATTTATCTTATTAATTGCGTGTATAAATTTCATGAATCTTACAACGGCACGATCTTCGGGTAGGGCAAAAGAAGTTGGAATTCGAAAAGTTTTGGGCACAGAAAAAAAATCTCTTATTGGTCAGTTCTTGACAGAATCTACTTTAATTGCCGTTTTAGCGCTCATAATGGGTTTGTTACTTGTTTGGCTTTCAATTGGATGGTTCAATGGTATTTCAGGAAAAGATATGCATATAGCTTCTTTGTTGAGCCCGAAATTTCTAATTTTTATTGCCTTATTACCTTTTGTAGTAGGGACGCTAGCAGGTATATATCCAGCTTTTTTTCTATCTTCTTTTAAACCTATTACTGTACTAAAAGGGAAAATGTCATCTGGACATAAGAAGAATAAATTAAGGAATTTTTTGGTTGTTTTTCAATTTGCCACATCCATCATATTAATAGTGGGCACCATTGTAATTTACAAGCAATTGGATCATATTCAAACTTCAAATTTAGGTTTTGATAAAGATCAGGTTTTGGTAGTTGATAATTCTGGATTGACGCGTGAAACGAGGCAGTCCCTAAAATCTGAAATCGAGCAATTGGCTGAAGTGAAATCAGCATCTTTTGCAGGATATATGCCTGTGTCTGGTTCATCACGTTCTGATACGACGTTTTCTACCGAATCAGTTATGACCAATTCCAATGGATTTAATATGCAACATTGGAGGGTGGATTATGACTATGTGAGTACGATAGGAATGGAAATGAAAGATGGACGCGATTTCTCTCGCGATTTCGGGTCAGATTCAACAGCGATTGTCATAAATGAAACGGCAGTTAAATTATCGGGTTTTAAAAACCCCGTAGGTAAAAAAATATACACTATTGATCAGAACAATGACGTCATAGAATATACCATTATTGGGGTAGTTAAAAATTTCAACTATGAGTCTTTAAGGCAAAATGTGGGAGCTTTAAGTTTTAGGTTAGGCAATAATAGCTGGAAAACTGCTTACCGGTTCAGTACGGCTGATGTTAGCGGCTTAGTAGGCCTTATCAATGAAAAATATAATGCAGTAGGTCCGGGAATGCCTTTCAAGTATGAGTTCTTGGACGACTCTTTTGATAATATGTATCGTCAGGAAAGACGTGTAGGTACCGTTGCTTTAGCTTTTGCACTATTAGCTATAATAATAGCATGTTTAGGGTTATTTGGATTAGCAACTTACATCGCAGAACAACGAACCAAGGAAATTGGAATCCGCAAAGTTTTAGGGGCATCCGTAGGAAATATTGTTAGAATGCTATCCACAGATTTTGTGAAGTTAGTAATGCTAGCCTTTATTATTGCCACACCTATAGCATGGTGGTTTATGAATAGGTGGTTACAGGATTTTGCGTTCAGAATAGATCTTAACTGGTGGATTTTTGCCGTAACAGGATTTGTGGCCTTGGTCATTGCACTTATAACTCTGAGCTTTCAGGCCATAAAGGCAGCCATAGCCAATCCAGTAGATAGTTTGAAAACCGAATAAACACAATTGTTATGATACGTAATTATATAAAAATCGCATGGAGAAGCTTAAAGACCAATCGCCTATTTTCGATTGTTAATATTCTCGGACTTTCTATTGGCTTAGCAACAACTTTAATATTGTTTTTGTTTATTCTTCACGAGCATAGTTTTGACACTATGTATGCTAATAAAGAGCGTATTTACAGAGTATTGTTGAATACTACAGAAGACGATTTAGAAACTTGGGCCAATATACCTTCAGCAATAGGACCGGAGTTAAAAACGAATATACCAGATGTAGTTGACTCAGGCAGATTATTAAGGCACGATTTTGGCGGAACGGCTTTTATAAAAGCAGGAGATGATGTGTTTGCTGAGGATAAGTTGTTTTGGTCAGATCCTTCAATATTAGAGATGTTTGATGTCGAAATCATCAAGGGAAGTGGTGCTGAGAACCTTAAAAGCCCTAATAATATATTACTTTCAGAGCGTACTGCTCAACGTTATTTCGGACAAGAAGATCCTATTGGTAAAACAGTGGTACTTGATAATAGAAATACATTTGAGGTTAAAGGTGTTTACAAGGATTTCGCAAATAACAGCTCTTTGGATTTTAATGTTATAGCGCCATTTATGATGCAAAGTGCAGCTAAGAACCCAACATGGGGCAACGCAAGTTTTGAGACGTTTTTGATGCTGAATTCCGATTCACCTGATATTGCAGGCATTGAAACTAAAATTCAGGAATTGTTGGATGTTAATGTTAAAAAGGAAGAGCAGTGGTATAATTTCTCAATTCAACCCTTAGAGCGAATCCATTTGTACTCATCTTCCTATTCAAACAGTTATATTGACAATAATGGCGATATCAATCAAATACGGAATCTTACAGCCTTGGCTATTTTGATTCTCATTATTGCCTGTATTAACTACATGAATTTAATTACGGCACGGTCTCAAAAGCGAGCGATAGATGTAGGAATAAATAAAACCCTTGGTGCTTCTGTAAGTCATGTGATTACACGGTTTTATGTAGAAACAGGATTAATTACAGCCATTGCTATGATTTTAGGATTGTTGTTTACCACCATAGCCTTGCCGGTCTTTAATGAAATTGCTGGGAAACAATTAGATATAGCTTCCTTATTGTCTCTTAAGATTTTTGGGTTCTTGTTGCTTATTTGGGTAGTGACGAGTCTCATTTCAGGCTCCTACCCAGCGTTGTATTTATCGCGTTTCTCGCCTAAAGAAGTCATGAAACCATCAGCCAGTAAAGGTGGTATGGCAAGTACCATTCGAAAAACCTTGGTGGTAGTTCAATTTTCCGCTTCAGTTGTTTTGATTATTGGTGTGATTGTAATACATCAACAATTAGAATACATCCAAAATAAAAAATTAGGTTATAATCCAGAGAATGTAATGGCTATTTCAACCGCTGGAATTAGAGGAGGTCAAGCAAGTACCGCTTTGGTAAATGCCTTTGAAAAACTACCAAACGTGTCAGTAGTAGGTAGGTCGCAAGGCTATCCAGGAATGGGAGTAAGTGGTCGTAGTATTACTAAACCGAATAGCGATGAAAGTGCGAGTATACAAACCAACAGATCGGAGCCTTCAGTAGCGGATGTTTTGCAACTTAAATTACTCGCAGGTCAATTACTACCAAAAAATAAACAAGAGGGAGATACTTTGGTTGAGGTAGTAGTGAATAAAACGACTGTCGATTTTTTGGGCCTGTCACCAGAAGAAGCCATCGGAAAAAAAGTAGATATGCAACTTGGTAATAACGCTTACATTTATGGAGTTGTAGATAATTTTAACTTCGCTTCTTTGCATAATCCAATTGGTGCCTATGCATTTCATAATTCGAGTCGTGAGCGAAAATCCTATTTGCTAATTCGATTTACTAATGACGTATTTACCGAGACTGTTTCGAAATTTGAGAAGACATTTAAAGAGGTGGCACCTAACTCGGCATTTGAGTACGCCTTCTTAGATAAGAATCTTGAGCTGTTATATGAAAAAGAAACACGAACTGCCAATATAGGTTTATTGTTTTCAATTCTAGCCGTATTAGTAGCTTGTTTAGGGTTATTCGGATTGGCAGCATTTATGGCGGAGCAACGTAATAAAGAAATTGGGATACGAAAAGTGTTTGGCGCAAGTGTCTCAAAGATTGTTCAGTTGCTATCGATGGATTTTATGAAGTTGGTTTTGATCTCTTTAGTCATTAGTTTTCCATTAGCCTTGTATCTAATGAACAATTGGTTACAAGATTTCGCATATAGAATTGATATTTCCTGGACGGTATTTTTAGTTGCAGGTCTCTTGTCCTTGATTGTCACATTTGCTACAGTGGGATATCAGGCCATTAAAGCGGCAGTTGCCAACCCTATTAAAAGCTTAAGAACAGAATGAATTTTAAAAATTATATTATGAAAAATTTAAAATATTATACAACGATTATATGTATTTGCTTAACACAAGTCATGTTGTCGCAAACAAAAAGAGCGGTTGAGAGTTTTAATAAGGTAATCATTAGTCCTCATATTGAAACCACTTTTGTACAAGGTGACGAAAACTCATTAACTATTCTCGATAGTTCAGAGTCTGAGGATAAAATAAACATTGAAGTAAATGGAGAGACACTACGTGTGTATTTGGACGATGCCAAAGAAACTACGAAACATATAAAGGTTGTGAAGAATGGTGTGAAAAGGAAAGTACCGATCTATAAAGGAAAAGTATTGACTATAAAAATCTCATACAAGAACTTGGAGACTCTTTCAATTAGAGGAGAACAGGCCACATTATGCGAAAGTCGTTTGGACGTCGAAAAATTCAAGCTTAAAATTTATGGAGAATCGGAGGTCGTGTTCAATGAGGTTCATTTTTCAGATTTTGATGTCGATGTGTATGGCGAAAGTCATTTATCTATAAAGAAGGGTACTATTGGTAATCAAAAAATAACTGCCTATGGCGAAGGTATTATCGATCTTGTAGAAGTTGATAACAAATTCTCGAAGCTTAAAGCTTACGGAGAAGCTGAATTTATTGTTCAAACGTCAGAACGCATTAAGTTTACGGCTTATGGCGAGGCTAAACTACGCTATAAAGGATCAGCAATTATCAATAAAGGTTTGAGTTTTGGAGATTCGCAAATTCAACGTATTGACTAAGTTAAAATCATCAATCATTAATATATCAAATTAAAATGGTAAATACATTAGTAAAATTGAGCAATGCAACAAGAGCAGTGAACTCTGGAAGTAAGGAGGTAATCTTGTTAGATGGTATAGACATGACTGTTAAAGAAGGAGAGTTTATTTCGTTGATGGGACCTTCAGGTTCTGGTAAATCTACATTGCTTAATTGTATAGGTATGCTAGATAGTTTTACTGGCGGTGGTTATACGTTTCTAGGAGAACCTGTTCATAGTATGAAAGAAAAACACCGGTCAAGACTTTATAAAGATTATATAGGTTTTGTTTTCCAGGCATATCATCTTATTGATGAACTCACCGTCAAAGAAAATATAGAGACGCCATTATTGTATAAAAATGTTAAGTCATCTGAACGAAAAGCTTTAGTCGCAGATATACTCGATCGTTTTAATATCGTTGGAAAAAAAGACCTATTTCCGTCTCAATTAAGTGGTGGTCAGCAACAATTGGTTGGAATAGCTAGAGCGTTGATTTCAGAACCAAAATTGATCTTAGCAGATGAGCCAACAGGAAATCTTAACTCTAAGCAGGGAGAGGAGATTATGGAATTGTTTTCAGAGCTGAATAAAGAAGGTGTTACCATATTACAAGCCACACATTCAGAAAGCAATGCAAGCTATGGCTCAAGAATCATTAATCTTTTGGATGGCAAAATGGTCTCCGAATAATTCTAAATATATGTCATCAAAATTAGTTATATGCCTATTTGTATTTTGCATTCAGCACATTTCATTTTCACAAGTTGAAAATGAAAAGAGCTACACCTTGAATGAATGTATAACCATAGCTTTAGAAAACAATCTAGATTTAAAATCTACGCAATTAAATGCAAGTTCTGCGGCTATTAATTTCAGACAGTCAAAAGCAAATGTACTGCCAACATTAAATGGCAATTATAATATAGGTGTCAATAACGGACGAAGTATAGATCCTTTTACCAACGATTTTATAAATCAAGAACTAACGTTTTCTAATGCACGTTTAAATTTAGATGTTACTGTCTTTAATGGCTTCCGATTAATCAATACGATTAAACAAGAACGATTGAATACGCTGGTTTCAGAGATGGAAATTGAAGAAGCTAAACAAAACTTGATACTGAATGTTACACTTGCTTATCTTCAGGTGTTGAATAGCAGGGACGTGTTGGAATTGGCTAAAAAGCGTGCAGAGGTTACTGATAAGCAGTTGAATAGGCAAGAGAACCTCTATAAAGAAGAAGTCGGGAATCCAGCAGATTATACAGATATCAAAGCGCAGAAAACTATAGACGAAACGAGTATCTTATCATCAGAAAGTAGTTTGAATAACGCAAAATTGAACCTTATTGGATTGCTAAATATAAAGGATGATATTAGTATTGATACGAAAGATTTATTGTTAGATTTTGAAAACTATCCATTATCATCTGAAGATGTGTTTAATGATGCATTGCAAAACCTTGCAACTTTCAAGACTCAGGAATTGAGGATAAAAGCTGCTAAAAAAGGCATTAATGTTGCTAAAGCACAGTTTACGCCAGAAGTATCGATTTTTGGACAATTAAACACAAACTATTCGAGTGCTGCACAGACCTTTGTAGAAACAGGTTCAAGTGTTGTTGAGACAGGGGACTTCGTAGTAATAAACAATCAGAATTCACCTGTGTTAACAGACCAAAAGGAATTTAGAGCTGAAAAAATTGGTTATAAAGATCAATTTGACAATAACTTGAACACAGTTATTGGTTTATCTGTAGGCGTGCCTCTTTTTAATGGTTTCAGAGCAAAAAATAACGTAGCATTGGAGAAGATTAAAGTAGAAGAATCACTTGTTGAACTCGATCGCACTGAACAAAGTATTAAGAATGCCATTAAGCAAGTCCATTTTGATATGGAAGCTGCATTCAAGCGTCATCAAAGTTTACTGAAGCAGGTTGAAGCCTTTGAAGAATCTTATCGCGTTAATGAAATAAGGTTTAACAATGGTGCTTCAAATTTCTTGGCTTATATTACTAGTAAAAACAACCTCGATAATGCTCAAACAAATCTTACAAACTCCAAATATGAATATCTGTTACGCGTTAAAGTTTTAGAATATTACAGAGGCAGTGTTTATTGAACTCTATCTAGTGCCATATATGATCTCAGTTACATTAAACTCTCCGATGGTCGATTTTTTTGACCTCTTTAAGACAGTTAACGAATAAATAAGCTGAATTTCCAATATAATCTTCCATCTTGTCTGACTTTTCTACTTTTGTATAGATAGATTAATCCATTTAAATCCCTTAATTATGAAAGATGCTATTATATTAGTGTTGTTTATGTCTTTATTCTTCGGAGCGATGTATGCTTATGCTTACTTTGAGTCTAAAGGATTAGAAAAGAAGAAAAACAAATATTAGAAAGATAAGTTCATACTTTTAGAATTCGAGAATCGCGTTTTATTATGCATATCTAAGTGTTAGATACACATTTGCTTTTAAAACACCTGATTTGTCGTTTCAGTAATAATGTTAAAAACAAAATCCGCACAGGTAAACCCTTGTACGGATTTTTTGGTTTTACCCACAGTCAAGTTGCGTTTGATGTGGAACCAAAGTGACAAAAGTCGAAGGATGTTGTTGAGAATTGCATAGGCGTAATAACGAGTTCGGTTACTCTTAGGGTTTGTTAAAGATATGTTAAATAATAACCGAACGTTTGGTAAAATACTTTTGATGCATATATTTGCATTATGAGACCACAAAAAGTACAAGATATTGAAATGTTAAATGGACTTATGTCTGTTTTTAGATCTAAAGGATATGAAGGTGCTAGTATGGCCGAATTGTCTAATGCTACTGGTTTAAAAAAAGCAAGTTTATATCATCGTTATCCTGGCGGTAAGAAAGATATGACGTCTGCCGTTTTAGTGCATTTAGAAGAGTCTATACATAAAAATGTATATCAGGTTTTAACTGATACTAAAAGAGAAAAAAGTGTACGTTTTGATGAAGCTATACAAAATATTAAAGCATTATATAATGATGGACGAGAGGTTTGTATGTATAGATCATTATCTCTCGATAGCGGAATAGAACTGTTTGGTGATCAAATTAAGCAGGGCGTTAATCTGGTAATTGAAAGTTTTAAGCAATATGGATTAGCAGATGGGATGAGTGAAATAGATGCTACTGAAAATGCTACTCAAACGTTTATTGATATCCAAGGAAGTTTAGTATTATCAAAAGCATTACAAATGACGAAACCATTTATTGATAGTTTAGAAAAAATAAAATTGAGATATAGTTAAAAAAATTTAAAATTCTAATTTACCGATCATTCGGTAAATTAGAATAATCAACAAAAATAAAAACAATGAAAGAACAAAAACATCCACTTCCGCCATTTACAGAAGAAACGGCAAGGCGAAAGGTTCAAATGGCAGAAGATACTTGGAATAGTATGGACCCTAAAAAAGTATCCATGGCGTACTCTAAAGATGCTCAATGGAGAAACAGAGATAAATTCTTTATAGGAAGAGCAGCAATAGCTGAATTCTTATCTGGTAAATGGAGTAAAGAGTTACACTACAAGCTTAAAAAACATCTTTGGAGTTTTACCGATAATAGAATCTCGGTACGATTCGAATATGAATGACAAGATACTGAAACCAATCAATGGAAGCGAACACATGGTAACGAACATTGGCAATTTGACAGTGACGGGTTCATGGAAATTAGAGATATGAGCGCCAATGATATAAACATTAAGGAATCTGAACGAAAATTTTAACAAACAAAAAACCAAAATTATGAGTACATCAAGAATCCATCAAGTAAAGCACTTTAAAAACTCATTGAGTTATGTGTGGAATAGTAAAAGGCGTCATTAATAAGAAAATCTTATCGAATCGTATTTAATTAATAAAACAAACAAATTAGAAATTATGAAAACACAAATTTTAAAATCAGTATTTAGTATTATTGTATTAGCTGTACTCTCAATTAGCCTAGTATCTTTCACTAATTCCAAATCAGAATTAAAAGATACTATATTAGAAAAAGCGAACAAATCTACCTTGCATAAAAATGTTACCGTTAACGGATTGAATATTTTTTATCGGGAAGCAGGAGATGTAAACAAGCCAACCATTTTATTATTGCATGGTTACCCAACGTCATCTCATATGTTTCGTAATTTAATTACAGATTTGTCTGTAAAATATCATGTATTAGCACCAGACTATCCAGGTTTTGGGAGGAGTGACCAACCCAAAATGAAGGATTTTGAATACACTTTTGACAATATGGCCAATATAGTAGAGGGCTTTCTAAAAGAGCTGAATATTGACAAATATAGTATTTACTTAATGGATTATGGAGCACCTATTGGATTTAGAATCGCTGCAAAATATCCAGAAAAGGTTGAGTCTTTAATCATTCAAAATGGAAATGCTTATGATGAAGGTTTACGTGATTTCTGGACTCCTATTAAAAAATACTGGAATGAATATACCGTAGAAAACGGAAAACCTTTGGAAGGTTTTCATTCTCCAGATGGGTTGAAATGGCAATATACACATGGAGTACAAGATGTAACAAAAATAAGCCCAGACAATTGGAATATTGATCTTCAACACCTAACCCGTGAGGAAAATAATGAGATTCAATTAGCTATGTTCTATAGCTACAGAACAAACGTGCCTTTATATCCTGAATGGCAGCAATACTTTAGAGATCATCAACCTCCAACATTAATTGTTTGGGGAAAGAATGATTATATTTTTCCAGCAGATGGCGCTTACCCTTACAAAAGAGATTTAAAGAATTTAGAATTTCATTTATTGGATACAGGACATTTTGCCCTTGAAGAGAAAGGTGATGAAATAGCAGAGTATATTTTAAATTTCTTAGATAAAAATAATATTCAATAAAACGCTTGCAACAAGTCATATACGTTTTTAAGCAGAACCACAAGATCCGCTCAAGTAAACTTGGCGAATCTCTTAGTTTCTAAGCCGTAACAAAGTTACGTTTGATGTGGAGCCAGAGAGAATGGCTAACACCTTGATCTCCTTTCCGAATTTGCAAATGCAATTTATTGTCTTTACAAGACAAACGTCTTAAAAAGAAAAACCTGATCAAGTTTACTTGATCAGGTTTTTACCTTTTAATTCGCAATCAAATTGCGCTTGATGTGGAGCCGGAGACAACGACCAAAATTTCAATTTTATAGTGTTTATAAGGTCTAAAGGAGGACTCCTTTTTAAGGGTCACCGAATAGGTCTCGATTTAACATAGCTTAACATTTACCGCAATACAATTAACCCAAAAACCAGCAATTGATATTAGATCATCTTAACCTTAGAATTGTGTTGTTATATCAATAACAGAACTGCAAGATTCTTTATTCTTCCAATCGGACACCATCCTTTCTCCTTCGTTCGTGATTTCAGTTATTCTATAGCGCATAGGCGCATTTACATAAATGGCATAAGGAAACGAAATGTGCTTTGTATAAATATCAGAATGATTTTTTAAGAACCTGGCCTCAACAATAACCTCTTTTTCGTTATCGACACTCTGGGCTTGGATCTCAACGATCTTTATATAAAGGTCAGGCCTAAGCTTATTTTTGAAATCGTAACATCGAATTTCAGTGCCTGCATAAGCAGGTGGCATTTCTTTGTTTAGATCTATCTGCATTATGGTCCCTGGATACTTTTTTACATCTATACCTATGGCAATGGCGTCTGACTTGACTATTCTATTTTCCGTCATCACCTCATCATCTTTATTGGCTTCTAAAACTGCTTCTAAAAGCTCTGGAGAACCTTTGGCTTCAATATCTTCATTTATTTTGAAATCCGAATTATAAGAATAAGCCAAGCTCATTCCCAATCGGCCATTGCTCAATTGGTCATTCAACACCTGTGACTCATGATTGTTTAGTTTTACAACAAAAGATCTCTTCGTCCAAAACACCTTAGAAGTGGAATAGCCATCTTTGCCAGTGGCTTCCAGGGCTCCTTCTTTCATAACACCGTTATCAGAATTTTCTATTGGAGCGATGATCAATTTAGATGTAATATGAGTAATGGGCAATGGTATCAATTTTATGTTCCTCTTTTTTAGGTTTTTCCTAGCGGCTTTAAGGTCATCTGCCTCGATCTTCGTCATTTCGACTGTAAACTGAACTAGGCTCATAAAATTTTTTTCACCTTGATCATTATAGCATTTGGACCCTGTATAGCGCATATCCAAAAATTGGAAATCGGGCTTACCATTCCCATTTCGCGCGAGAACCAGTACTCCTGGTTCATAATAAAACAAGAGCGGGTCCGTATTATCCTGATATATATGGATGCCATTTATCGCCGTTTTGGAATCATAATCTGGTTGTGCGAACAATAAACTTGTAAAATGAATTGCTACCACAAAAAGTATTTTTACTAGCCTCATCTTGTTGTTTCTTTAAATGGCACCATCACCGCTATTTATAACTTTGATATTAGTCCTTCTACTTATTCCTCGTCTTATTATCTTGGCCCTTTCCGTCCTTGTCTCCATCTTTTTTTTCACCTTTCTTATCAACACCCCCTTCTTTCTTCTTTTCGCTATCCTCAGAATTTTCCTTGTCTGGAATTTCTTTCTGATCATCATCTTTTGGAATTTTACCATTTTTATCTTCATTGTCTTTGATTCCTAAATCCTCATCTTTAGGTTTATCACCTCCCGAATTTTCCGAAGTATCTCCATCGTCTTTCAAATCTTCATTATCCTTTGGTTGCTCATTATCTTTTTTCTTTTCCTCCTGACCTTTGACCTTTGTGCTATCTTTCTTTTTAAAAAGGCCAGATATCAATGAAATTCCCTTATCAATCAACTCTTCTTCAGTAACATCTTTACCTAGAACGGTATCCTTTAATTTCTCTATAGCACCATTTTTGGCATTTTCAATTATTTCGTCTTTCTTTTTATCCGGAAATAATTTTTTAATTTGTTTTTCGGCTAAGACCAATAAATTGGAATTTCCTTTCATCCATCTACTCTTATGTGTTTTACCGGTATCCATAACCAACAAAACACGATAATCGTAAGCAAGAGTTTCTCCTTGTGGGACAAAAAGTTGGATATCAGATATGGTTTGACCATCTTCTAAAATTTGAATGGGTGGAAGTTCTATTTCATTGACTCCATTAGGGTCTGCTTGTTTAGATTTAATATGAACCTGAATGGCATTGGCTTCAGAGAATTCAAGAGCATTAAGCACTTGAACTTCCATAGTTGAAATCTCGCTACCCGAAGTACCACCAATGAGCTTACGCTTTACAATTTGATCGCATTCTTCGCAACCCTCTACATCATAATCCATCCAAATTGAGCTGATACCGGCCATCTTCGAAATTCGATCCACGATAGATCGATCTGATAGCGTAAATTTCTTAGTTGGTGCCACGGTCTTTCCATCAAAATTGATTTCGTCCATTCTATTTCTTGAGATTCTAATCGATCTGCCCGTTATGGGATTGCGACCTGCTCTCTTGCTTAAAATCATAACGCTTTTTGGTAGAATCGGATAATCCAGTTCATTATTCCAACCTGCTAGGAACTGTTCGGCCGTATCAAACTTTATTTTACCAAAAGTTTTGGCATTATTGACTTTTAAATTGACTGGTATACTAGTCGTATAGTCGCCTTCTTTATCCAGTTGAAACGTAATATTACCACCAGTATTTATATTTTTTAACATGGCGCTGATAAAATTACTAACATCGTCGGTAGTCATCTTCCAACTCGTTGTTATAGGTAGATTCATATCCGATGGCATGCTAATCCTAACACTATCAATATGTACGTTTAAGAGTTTTAGATTTTCTTGAAAATCAAATTTTGGTTCACCATAGGTGCTTAAAACTCTCAATTTTACAGGTTTTCTTGTTTTTTGTGATATGAGTTTTTCCGCATGCCTTATATCTTCTCCTTTAATATTAGAGATTAGTGCCAAACTTATCAGGGCATCTCCACGCTTATTGTCTTTGGATGATAGATAATGAATGTTAAAATCATATTCATTTACCTTTTTGTTCCATTTCAAAGTATACTCCCTTGGTAAATAGTAGTATATGTTTGAGTAAGAATTTTTATCCTTATAAATTTTAGCGTGAATATTAAAATTTTTCTTGATATGATCTAATGCGCTATCACCCAATTCTGGGAATACCACGTTTTGTGAAAAATCAGGTCCTTTGGGTTCCTTATTCATTTGCTGATATTGCCCATAGCTATATGCATAGCATAGCATTATTGCAAAGAATCCTATTGTTCTAAATTGTATTATTATTTTATTTTTCATGATTTCTTGTTTTTAATAAGCGATATAATAGGCTTCTGGCTGTGAAAGTTCAGTGGTTGCCAAAGTCTCTTGGTTGTGCATAAATTCAGTATAGGTCTGCTGGTACGTAGAACCCCTATTCGAGTTTCTGAACCTTGTCATTCCTCTCTCCCAAGGATCTTGGATTGTTAAAATGGTACCATCAGGTGTTCCATCGCCACGCATGGCAGAGACGACAACTACATGGGCACCACCAGTGATGTCTGTAGCTGCCCATAAAGGCCCCATGCTAAGTAGTTGCGCAAATCCTTCAACGGTATAGCTTTGAGGATATTCAAATCTCATTCCCCATATACTGAACATTTCTAAATTATCGGGAGGCAGACCATTGTTATAATGATAATCGCCCCAGCCTCCTTCACCACCGGCAATTTCATGAGGATTCATACTAATGCGTTCCCTCCAACCCACAATCATGGAAGCAGCGGCTGCCCAACATGACATACTAGTTGTTTGGGGAACCAATTGAACATCGTGCAAAATATCTATGGCAACATTTTCATCAGTAGAGATTGGTCCACTTGCAGGTACAGAGTTATTCTCTGTAACCTCCGAAGTACTTTCTTCATCAGCCGAACCTGCGGAACAGGCAGTAGGATACAGTGTATTAATCCCTCGAATATCGGTTGCGCTTAATCGACTTCGCTGACCTATTGCAGCTCCACTTCGTGTAGGAACTATCGTAATCATTCTTCCACCAGAAGGAGATGTTTTACCAAAGGCGTTGGCACCGTAATGCATCAACGAACCATAATCATAGCTCCCTATGTTTTGTCCTTCTGGAAAGAAATAATGCCAAAAGCCTTGGTTGTAACGTTCAAAATTGTGGGTTTTTCCAGGAATTATATTTGCGGTATTGATTGTCACGTAAGTATTTCTATCATCCCTACTCTGCTCATGATAAAAGCCCAATGCATGCATTATTTCGTGTGTGGCACTTCCTTGAGTAGTAGATCCGCATCGATCTCCAATTCTTATTATCTGCCGACCACCGGACGGTTTTTTTCCAATTCTTGATGATCCACAAATATTAGGGACATAAATGAACTCAACGTAATCGCCTTCTGAAGCTCTAGGAGTAAGGCAGACATTAGAGCTACTATTAATATGACTGATCGCCCATAAAATATCTGCCCGTTTAGGATGATTATTAGCTATTACATATGGAACTTTAGCTCCGGGCCATCTGAAATCGGTATCGGCACTGCCAGCAGAGCCCCTGCCCGCAGGTTCAATAACAATATCACCTTGATATATAAGTTTACCATCAATTTCTTCGACCGTAATTGTCACATCATTGCCTCTACTAAATGGCATCTTTGTGGTAATTTCCCTAGTTGGATTTTCGGAAAATGAATTTTCTTCTTGTGCAAATAATCCAACACTAACAAGGCAACATAGAATTGCCATATACTGTAATTTTTTTTCTATTGTTTTCATGATTATAAATTTTGTTCTATAAAAATCTGTCTATATCTATTCTGCCATAATCAGAAATTTTCTTTTCTGATTTTATCGGATCTTTACCTTTGACGAAATAGGTTATTTCATATTGATATTCTTCAGAATCACGTGGAAGCAAAACCTCCAAAGTTTCGGTTAACTCTGACTTGTTGGTTTTAAGATTGGCTGTGATGACTTCTTGTCTTTCGCCCAATTGACTATACACCTTGATCTCTACTGCACGAATATTTTCATCTGTAATAAAATCTTCATCTATTTCGATGTAAATTGGTTTTTTTACAATGGGCGGTTCTAAGGCTATACTACCGAATTGAGTCGTTTCCCAGTTAGACTCAACAGAATGGTTTCCTTTAAAACTCCATAGGGTCTTATAATCATAGTTGAGCCAGTTGTCCCTGTTGTTATCACCTTTCCAGCCGTAGAGCATTTTAAAAAAATTGCCATTGGTATTGAAAGCAGTTTTGTCTATTTTCAATTCATCTACAGTTTGTTGTCCATCTTCATGTTTTTTTCGCATAACGACATTCACAAAGTTTACATGATTGAAATCTTCAATGTTGGTGCCCCCCAATGAGGCATTAATCTCCCGTTGTTTCATCAAAGGATCATCGGCATTGATCTCTCTAAAGCATTCCTCACATTGCTTTCTTACGTTTCCAAGGTTGTAATCAAAGGGCAGGGTACGGGTAGTTTCGGTGAATTTATTAAGATCCACCTTGTAGGTCCCACTTCTCTTAACTTGCTTCATTCGATATGAAACGGCCACGGAAAGACTTGGCATTGCTTCTCTCTCAGGTGTATTAGCAGATGTACTCTCGCTATTTTCAGATTCTGCTTGTTCTCCTCTTTCAATTGGTGAGTGCCCTCCTTCTGTTCTTACTTCGTCTGCTCTACCTTGTGCATTTTGTCTTCTATTCCTATCTTCCTCGCTTCTCGCTCCTTCTAATCTATCGATGCGTCTGTTTTCCTCCCTGGTCTCTTGCCGTGCGCTCTGGAGCTGCTCTGTTGCCCTATCCAACATACTTTTTTGATTTTTTGGCAGTAAATCATTTAATTGTGGGACACCTGTACCACCGACCTTGTCAAAAATCAGGTTGATTAATTGATTGTAGGCCGTCTCCTTCATTTTATTTAACTCTTCGTCATCGCCAACTTGAGTAACCTTAATCGCACCCGAATCAAAAAGGTCGTCAAACGCAGCATTCACTTCTGCCGAAAGAACAGGCGTCGCTACCGCGGCTTCAATAGTTTGATGTTTGTAGATACGTTCGAAGTCGGCTTCTATCAATACCCGTTTGGGGGATAAAAATCCTTCAACTTCCATTTCAAAATGAACACTAAAATCTGGCGTTGGCGTATTGAATGTTTCCCATAAAATTTTAGAGCCAAGTTTGTTGAGATGTACGGATACTGCTGATCGTTGATTTTCCAAAATAGGAGCGTTACCAAGTCCGACAACTTTGGCTTCGAAATCACCATTTTGTTTAGCAATAGAAGATATAAGAGCTACTGTTCCAGATTTAAAAACTACAGGCCCCATGATTTTTCCTTTGCTATCTATCCTTCTCAATGCTTTTTCGGCATCTTTAACCATTGCATCTGGCACTTTTAATTCGACGAGTGCGTGTACTATGCCTCCACCGATTGCGCTTTCTGTTATTGCTTCATTTACATCTGCCGCAGTTTCTTCGTTCTTTACATACCGTAAGAAAGAGAAAATGGGATTCCCTTCTGGATGCGATGCTAATTGAGGTTTATCCGGTAGATAATAGTACTGACCATTACCAGTTAAATCTGGGAATAGTATTAGCTCACCAGCCCTAACTGGTTTGTCTAAGAGTATTTGCTGTTGCGCACTTACGACATTGAATGTCATTAATAGTGGCAATAGTATGAACAAGATTTTAATTATTTTTTTCATAATTTCTAGATTTTACTATTAAACTCTTAATCGGTTTTGACTACTTTAAGCACATCTTTGAACTTATCAAGTATTTGAGCCGCTTTTGTTACCTTACCGTTCTTTCCGGGTTTAAGAAGTGCTTCACCCGCTTTCACCGCCATATCAAGGTAATCGGGGTCTTCATCTTTTAATTCCTGTGGAATGGTGGCATAGACGTAGTCATCATTCACTTTTTCTTCCCATTTTGTCGGTGGAACTACCATTTTCCCTTTTTCCTTATGGGTAAGAATGTACCGATACATGTAGCCTTGGGTATCACGGTCGGTAAATATGGTTTTCTCCACCAGAGGTTCGCCTTTGGATACGGTGATTGGAATATTCTTTTCCACCTCATTGCCAAATTTAAAATACCGCAGCTGCAGGGTCGCCCTTGCCACTTTAAGAGCCTTGAGCTCTTCCAGATCCGCTTCGAATTCAATGTCTCTAGATACAACAGGTGGCGCAAGGGTAATACCCTGCCAATCACCTTCTACCCACTCGGGATTTGCAGGATAAACATTACCGCCCTTTAAACTCCATTGGATTTTGTATTTATAAACATCGGAGTTCTTATCTTCCCCACGGGCATAAGTAATGGCCGCCTTGAGTCCCTTTTCTTTTAAATATTCATAATCGATGGTTACAGCATCAATAAAGTCATTACCTGAATTGCGCTCTTTCTTGATACTGACCGTTGCGTAGTTGGCCTCTCCTTTTTCAAGCAGGTCTTTGGCCTCGTTATCAAGGATAAAATTGATATCCCTATGTTGAAAAAATGGGTCATCCAATAACACCGATGCTACACATTTATTGTTATCCTTAACACTGTTGTACCAGCTTGCCAGATTAGCGGTTATCGTGAAAGGCTTTTCAACGGCAAGTCTATAGTTAAGGTTAAAAGTCTCTACTCCTGATTCATACTTCGACTCAATATATTTTTTATTGAAGGTATATTCTCTTCCATATTTTATATTTGGCATAGCTTCAGCTTCTTTTTCTGTAGGAGGTGGCAGCTCTTGCGCTTCATCAGATTGTGTCATTTTTTGTAAAAAGAAATCAAAAAAGGCCTCTCTCACTTTGGTAACACGATCATCAACAACATTTTCATCGAAATCAATTTCGATTAACTTATCTTTAATTAAGGAGTCTATTACAGATCTTGATTCATCATAGTTTCTAGTTACCTTTGTATCTGTTTTGGTTGAAAGCCAAAAGCCGTTAAAGTGTAATCGTTTTTTCCTCTTTATATCTACTTCATATTTTGCATGAATCGAATCCATATGACTCTTAATTTTACTCCAATTGATTGTAACTTTTCCTTTTGCAGCTGGGATTCTAGTGGTATATTTATAGCCAAGTTCTACAGATAGGTCAGTTATGGCCATATTCTTTTCAAAGGTTGCGGCCAATAATTGAGCACCTTGTGGAGTTAAGGAAGACGCCACTGCGCATCTCCCCCCTTCCAATACAGGCGCATTAAATGATTGCACAATTGATCTAGTAAGCTTTTCATCACCTAAGGTTGCCGATATAATCTTTAAGGATTTTTCCCCATCCGGCATTACCTCCAATGCGCCTTTAAGTTTACTGCCTTTTGGAACATGCTGTTCCCCCTTTTCCAAAATTGTTTCTAACTCAGTACGTTGGGCTGCCGTAGGGCCCCACATCATTAACATATGCAATAGGGCTCCGCCTATACCGCCATTAACTTCTTTTTCATTGGTCATATATTTTAAGAAGAGAAATTCTGGGTCTTTTGCCTTGTTCTCAGCAAGCCTTAATGAAAAGGGCAGATAATAAAACTCATTACTCGTATCGTCTGATAGGCTTATAGCTTTACCCAAGAGCACAACGGCGGTCCCATCTGATAACGTTACGGTATACCTGTTTTCATTGTCAACTGCTTGTGCGTGCATTGCCGACAAGCTGATGATGTAACAACAAATTGTTGTATAGATTAATTTTCCAATCGTAGTTTTCATAATATTTGATTTAATAGTTTATAAATATTTTTTTGGAGCTTATGTTCTCTCCTACAATACATGTTATTTTCTTTTTTCCTGAAATTGAGGATATATGGGATGCTGATCGAGACATCTTTGAGCTCGTCACCATTCTCATTTAAGGCATTTTGGAAGATTTCAGCATCTTCTTTGTTGAATTGAAATGAGGCAGCAATTTTAGTATTGGGCATTGTGGGTGTTTTACCAACACTTACCAAAGCCCTTTTTAAGATCTGAGCCAGCGACGATTTTCCCTCAATTGTGAATCCAATTTCTGCGTTCACAACCTTGGGCAATACCGCGCCCATTATTTTAGCATTTATGCCTTTAGCCTGGACTAGGGAGTCTTGCGCCTCGTTCAACTGGTTTTTTGTCAAACCCCAGGAAATCAGAAAGTGCATAATTGCTCCTGATGTATCATGCCCATCTTTGTAGGCCAGAAAACTAAACTCAGGATCTTCGTTCTTAGTAATGGAAAATCGAAGATTGACTGGCTCATAGTAATACTGGTTAGCATCATTCGAATGCCCCCATTTTTCATGTACCCGTATTTTAAGGCCATCAGAAAGGGTTATGTCTTCATATGCCTCAACATACAATCGCTGCGATTTGAGCACATAAGTACTCATCAGAAATAAGATCAATATGTATAATTGTAGCTTCATGGTATCTTAGATTTTGGAATTTCATCAATGAATATGAGTCCATATTTGTCTACCCCTTTATATTGTTTCGGGTCACTTTCCGATAAAAACCAAGTGAGGGTATAATCGACATCTTCAACACCTTTAGGAAGGGTGATATCAAAATTGTTTCCGGTTGGTTTTTCCGATGGATATACTGTTCTAGTCAAAGTTTTGGAGTCTCCAAAAAAGTCGTAATCTATTTTTACCGAAACCGCACGGACATTCTGATCCACGAGGGAAGTCAAATCTCCGGATAACTCTATTTTTCTTCGATTGAATGGAATATACAGATTGATCATAGCGGAAGATTCCTCCTGCCATTCTTCCTCATAGGTCCCACCTCCAATAAACTTCCAGACAGTTTTATATTCATATCCGAGCCACTCATTTTGATCGCTATCCCCATGATTGAGGTATTTCATATGAATTTTTCCATTAGAAGCTTTGTAAGAATCTTTGGTGATTAGGATTTCTTTAGTTGTCTGGTCGCCATTATCATGTATTTTTCTAAGTTTTACCGTAACGCTATTCAGCATTTGGTCAAACTCTTTTTCTATATTGCCGTCGACGCCCACATACACATCACGTTGTTGAAAAGCGGGATCCCATAAGGGCACATCCTTGAAAATGCTCTTATTATCACCGTACTTCTTAAAAAGATCGCCTGCATTAAAAGTGATATAGTGGTTTCTGCTCACCGTGCTTCTGCCGTTAAAGGCCATTTTACTTTTTCCTGTTGTCTTGTGTTCTTTGTATTGATATCCCACATTTACTCCGAAACCCATACCCTTTCCTCCAGAGGAACCTCCTTGTCCTAGCATAGCCCCTAGAGCTTCCGTAAGTCCTCCTCTTTGACCTTCGGGAACTTGTTCTATTTCTACGGGTTTGAACATGAGTTCTAATAATTTCGAGTATACGGTCTGAACCAAGCTTTCCATGGATTCGTCACTACCGGTAGAGGTGAATTTTATGGCCTGATCCTTTCTGAGTTTATCAAAGCCCAATTCCACATCTACCTCTACGAAGTAACTAACTCCGGCATCAAAGGTTTGGCTTTTCTTCACTTCAGACCAGTCTATTTCTAGCTCGGCTTCATAATTATCGGTTAGTCCAGAAAACGACAGTTCAAAGAGTAATGAAACATCGGGAGTGGCCATTTTGAAACTTTCTAACAGCAACTTTGACTTTATAGGGTCTAAATTGAAGGACAGCGGAATTTTGCTGTTTTCCATGATTGGGGCAACACCACTGGCCAGCACTTCGTTCTTTTTCCCTTCTCCAGGTTTGATGATGGAGGATACCAGAGTGTATTTGCCCTGATCGAAAAGAATTGGTCCTTGTAGTTTTAAGGAATCGTTTTCCAGCTTTTCGCGTAGTAATTCTTGTGCGGAGGTGACCAAATCATAAGGAGTATCATATAGAACCATGAAGTTCAAAATAGCTCCACCATCTGCTTGACTCATGGTTTCCGAGGCATTTTCCGAAGGCTTTTCAAGAATGTATCGCATGTACGAAAATTCGGGAAGGGAATCATCACTCAAGGCCAAACGGGCCCTTTTCGGGAGGTATAAATAGGTGTTTTCCTTCTCGTGTAAGGGAAAGCACCACAAGCCATTGACCTCAATGCCCTGATCCATACGGATTTGTGCTTCTACTTGGCTACAAATACCGATAAGCAACAACAATGTCATTATTTTATTTATCGTTTTCATAGCTCTTAGTTTTTAGTGTCCTTTGGTGCATTTAGAAATACATACTCTCCTTCCAAGAGTTGTGGCTTCTTCTGGATCTCACCGTCAGGACCATACCAACTCACTTGATAAATGACCGGTTCGTTCTTATCAAAATAGAGGTTGACTTTTGCCGTGTTTTCGGCGTCATCTTTTCGAAGAATTACTGATTTTTGAGCATTGGCGCTTCCATTCAAAATAGTAAAAAATCGTACTGAACAAGATTGAAAATTGGCATCTTCAAAGGATTTTCTATCCGCATCAACCTGAACTATCTTTTTTAGGAAAGGAGGGGTGAGTGCTATGGACGCATCATTTCCGCTGAGCCACGAATCTTGACCGGAGGGTATGCGAATGGTCTCGTCATCTCCTTTTAAGTTCCAGCTTATTTTATAGTTAAAATCAAGCCAGTCAGCGCTTTCTAGTCCCAGCCTGGGATAAAATATGTTCTTATAATCTGACCCTTTTTCCAGGTCTGTCCTACTGATCGTAACGTCTCTCGTGACATCGTTTTGATTCTCACCATAGGTTTTTTTAAAACTCACTGTGACTGAATTAAGTACATCATTAAACGAATCGACGTAGTTTCCATCTAATTGAAAAATGACCTCTCTTTTTAAAAAATCGATATCTTCCAAATCCACCACCCTGAAATACTTGTCCTTGCTTTTAGGTTGATCTTTAAAAACTTTATAGAGTCCACTAATGTTACCAGAAGAATAGACGGGAACCTTAACCGTGGTAGTTTTGCTGAGGTTCAGGTAGAATTTATTAGTTTTAATATCCTTTCTTTTCTTGAGAACAAATTGATTGTCCGTGACATATTTTTCATTTTGGGCTCCTCCAAAAAGTTTACTAAAAAATCCACGTTCCCTGCGCCCCTTCAATTGACCCTGATCAACGACCACTTCCTTTTCGGGCTGTTTTGCCCAACCCATTTCGGCATCGAACATCAGTTCGATTAATTTATCAGTGACAACACTTAGGATACCGGCCATATCGTCGGTTTTGATGCCAAGTCCAGAGGCTCTATCGAACACATCAATATTCAGCACCTGGTCCTGGACCATTTCATCCGTTACTTTTCGTAATTGTCGCTTAGTAAAATCTTTCTGATTGTTGACTATCTTGCTATAGTGAGTATAAACGCTGGACATCTCCGCCGCAACCACGGCATTGTATCCCCTTACTTTGGCTTCGTAATAACCATTTATGACTACGGATACATCCGAGGTTTGTCCCTGAAGCGATTCCCATAATAGGGTCGCTCCTTCTTGATTTAATTTGGCTGCAATAGCAGCCTTGGACCCTGCATACAATGGAGCATGGCCCGAAGTAATTACGTTGGCGGTAAAGGGATCTTCTCCTCCTGTATTATTTAAAATAGAAGAGACGATTTTAAACCCAGCGATTCCATCCTCACCATCTTTCATAGCTTGTTTCATAGGGACTACGCCAACAATTTTTCCTCCGCCCGTTCTTTTCTCTAGTTCTTTCTCCAAATCATTAAGCACTTCTTCAGGTAAATCAAATTGAATCAAGGCGTGAAAAAGGCCGCCGCTGGCATTTCCCCCTTGGCCAACATACTTCATACATAAAAGCTCAAAATCACCATTATCTTTGAGTGATAACCTTGGATAATCAGGGAGATAATAATATGAGCTAGGGTCATTGCTATCCTGCAGCAGCTGAATCCCATTAATGAGAAGTCTGCCTTCATCCAATTTAACTTGGGCATAGACGCTGCATGATACAAGCAGTAATAAGCCGTAAATAAACTGTTGAACTGTTTTCATGTTATTCGATTTTGTTATTCAAGCGTTAGTCCTTGCTCTTTTTGAAAAGGTTAACACTTGAGCTTATTTTTTTATCGCTAGTTTGGTGAGAGAAAAGAATAGTGTCAATTACTGGAATTTATTGTGCCCTCAAAAGGCATGTTCATGTGGACATCCTATGAAGGAGGTTTAATTGCTCATGAGACAGCTGGACCGAACCCATTATTTGTAATGATATTTGTAGGATCTCGCTAGTTTGAAACTAAAAAACCGAGGAACTTTCCTCGGTTTTCAGAAAACATGGTAGTTTTTTTGGTGTACTAGGCATATGATGATATCAAATCGCCTCTTTCTTTTAAATTCCTCATATCAACCATTTTACCCTGAAAGTATTGATGAACTATTTTGCTATTTTTAACACGTTATCTGGTATATCTGAATGTTCGCCATGCACTTGTCCTATTTCGTTTACCACTGCGTGATGAAAATATCGAAGTGACTCTCCAACGACCCTCTTGTGCTCCAACCCAGTTAAATTGATATTGCGTTTGTTTGATCTTCTTTTTAGTGTATGTTTTCCCTACATCTGTGCACCATTTACCTCTCTCGCAACAATTCTTGCAATCTATTTCTACCACATATCCAATCGCGGATACTACAGGTTTCCATTTTAATGTTGTTTTTCGTGGATAGTGATGAAACACTTTGCCATCTGAAGGGTATATCAACTTCGGAGTATTTCTACTACTAGAATTCATTACATCGAATAAGCTATGAGATTGTGTAATCCTCGGATAAACCCAAGCTGCCCAATCCTGGCCTGAACTTTGTCCAGCATCCACTCTCAATTCAAAAAACACTTTTTGCCCTGCATACGCAGAAAGGTCATAGAAAAAGGATTTAAGCTTGCCCGTATATGGTTTCCAAATATTAACTATAGGTTTCCATTGTTCTCGGCCATTTACATAGTAATGCAAGTAGACCATAAATCTTGCTCCGTCTGTGCCTGGAGTACCATTAGGTTTAACAAAACCTACTCTACCTCTTAAGGTGCTATTCTTTGGAAGTGTCTCAATCTTTGGCAACCATCCTTTTATGGTACCATTTTTTGCCCACTTCGGATGGGTAAAGAGTACTTTATAAGATTTTCCATCTTCTAAAACGCTATTCTTGATGCTAGCTTCTCCATTCGCGTTTCCTTTTCCAAACTTTAACCTTGTCGTGGTTCCAGTTAAGGCGTTAGAGTTACGGTCTATTACAGATGTTTCCCATCGTGCAAACTGTGCTTTTTCCAATAAAGAATATTGAGCCTCTACGCTCAAAATTCCTAAAATCAAACCGATCCAAATTAGTAACTTAGTTTTCATAATTGTTGTTTTTTATTAGTGACTATTATTTTTATCTCAATCCATTTATACTTCTTATAGCAAATTCACTTCGACCAAAGCATTAAAAAGACCTCTCAGCATTTCTAGCGTAATCAATACATTCATGTAATCAATTCAAGGTCACCACCATGCATAAGTCTGAGCCTTGTGCATCAAGGCTATAACAATGAGCGTTGGTGTTTTTGTAATCCGTGTGCCCTTTATGAGAGTTAATTTGGTCATTTACATAGCTTTTCAGGAGCAGTACCCGTATGCATATAATCCATTGTGCAGTTTTCATGATATCTAATTTTGTTATTTACCCTTTGGTCTAGAAGCCACTGAAAAAGGTTAACATAAGGGAGAGAAAAGAAATAGGATTGATTTAAACAAATCGTGGAATTAGCTATGCCAATCATATAGTCCAGCAATAATCGAGAAGGATGGTCAAATGTTTAGACTTTCACCAAAAAAAGGTCAATAGAGCGGTATCATCTTACATTTTTAAGAAAAAAATCATTAGCTTTAAGCTCCACAGTATCTGATAAATAGCATTTGCTGAGGCACTACTTTTGCCCCAAATGTGGTATTTGTACCATTTTTATCTGATATGTTAACCTTTAATACTAGATGCCGACAAAACAGTAATAACTCTTATATTAATTATCATGAAATATTTAAACTACCTTATTTGCACTTTTTTGATGTTACTGGTTCTTATAAGTTGTAACTGTAACAGGAATGATAGTGATTGCGACGGCGTCGTCGATTCTGAAGATTATTGTAGAAATACACCTTCTGGAGAAAAGGTAGATAAAAATGGATGTACCAAGTCCCAATTGGAAGATGATGATGATGATGGGATACCCAACTGGGCGGAATGTGGTGAAGAAAACGTTGTTTTTTCTAAAACGGAAGTTGTTTTTCGTTTTCCGCGAAAAGACATCGAAAACCTAAGGAAGTCACAAGATGACAGGGATGATCTAATAAATGCGTTTGGGGATATCCTAGATAAATATTATGAAATTGTTACTACTGATTTTTCGTTTGATGACTTAATAAAATCGATAGAAACTATTGAGCTTTGTGCATGTGGCGATCTTTCGCCAGTGCTAGTAACGTTTAGCTCTGACTTTGATATAGAAACCAAACTTGACAATCTAAAAGAAGATACATCAGAAGGTGGAGTGGAAGGAGATTTAAATTTCAACTTTAATCTCTTACTTAATGAAACCCCGAATGAAGTTGCTGGATTTAATATTGCCCCACTTCCTGGAGAGTTTAAAAGCATAAAACCTAGTTTTATATCGGAATCCAAGAAGGTTATCGCAGTATTGGACACAGGTATCGACTTGTTAGGACAATACTCTACCGATTTTAGAATTACCGGAGCGGAAAGGTTTATTTATAAATATGACGGCCTTAGTGATTCTAATGACTGTCTAAACGCTTATGACGGTACAGGGTGGAATTTTGCGGATGACAACAGTAATTTTTATGATGATCATTCGGGCATAGGCCATGGTACTTTGGTGACCAAAACACTAACCAACGAACTTGCTCGTTTGAAGATAACGGATTACAGCATATTACCCTTGAAAGTTTTTGATAACCAAGGTAAAGGTAGCTATTGGAAGATAAATTGTGCAATGGCCTACCTCAATGAAATTCAAGAAAATACCCAAAACGCAACTAGTAGAGGCGATATTAAACTGATTAACGCTAGTTTTGGGGGGAGTTTTACGGCACTCCATGCTGATGATTTAGGCGTCATGAAAAGTTTCATTGACAGCCTTGGAGACTCGGCACTATTTGTTACGTCCGCAGGTAATTGTGGCGAAGATACCGATAGTACAATTACACATTTCCCATCTGGATATACATCCGATAATATTGTCTCGGTAGGAGGCTATAAGATGGAGGGTAGTTCTAGTTTAGACAAAGATGTGTTTTCCAATTACGGAATTAATAATATCGATGTCGCAGCGCCTTTTGCCTTGGGCAAATTAGAAGCCTATATTATTGATAACACTGGGACTAGGGTTTTAGGAACCACCAAAGTGGAAGGTACATCATTTAGTACTGCTTTTGTAAGTGCAAAATTATTTGAAATTCAATTTAATAAGCCCGGATCAAGTCCAGTGGAGATAATTGAAATTTTTAATTTTGATCATACCGGTATCGAGTCCAATCTGAGTGAATTCTTTAAAGAAAGTAGGTTCTATAAACCCGAACAGAATTAAGCCGCCCATTTTTGGCATGTAGCATTTAATCTAAAATAATTGATTTCTTGATTTGATTGAGATGAACTCTAGAATACCAACTTTTGTGTTTGTATTATTTATGAATTTATTTATAAATGCACAAACCGAACAACTTGTGCATATCATAGCTCTGGATATTGACGATATCGCCAAACAGCATAAAATCGATTCGTTGCTCAAGGAGGTAAAGAAAAAAAGTGATTCGAGGTTAAGTGCCGATTTCCATCATGATATGGGGAGTAAATGGTATTTCAAGAACTGGAGAAATCAGGACATTGAAGATAAAAGTAATCTACAGCTCGCAATAAAATTCACCCAATTGGCAATTTCCCAGAAGCAAGGATTAGATTCCGTTGAAAAGAAATCACTTAAGAAATCACTTTATAATTTAGGGGTCTTTCAGAATTATAATGAAGATGTTTTTGGGGCCATTGAATCTTATGGTAAACTAATAAGTTTGGGAGAACCCGACGACAAAACACAGTTGGCAAATAGGGAAATTGCGAAGTTATATTGGCACATCGGCGATTATAGAAAAGCTGTACAACGTTTTGAAAACTGTATTGATTATTATGACAATGACCAAGATTATGATTACAAACGCATCGGAATACACATCGATTTGGCGGACTTATATGCCTCTATGGGTTATGTGGAGTATTCAACACAGATTATTAAAAACCTGCAAGAGGCAGAATCTTTAATTAAAAAAAACGACATCGAGAGTCCTTTTAGCGATGCCAGAATTTCGCAGATTTATGGTAACCTATGGATTGAATTAGGTGATTTTGAAAAAGCACTAGAAAAACAGAGTCAACTACTGGTTCAAGGAAATTTTGGAAATGAGAATTTGGCCAAAATATATAATAGTATGGGAGTATGTTATTCGCGACTGGGAGAGCCTGAAAAAAGTATTGAATCTCTTATGAAATCCTTGACTTTTGGTGACCAGTATAGCTCACCATTAGAAAACTTGGGAGATGTTTATGTTGAGCAAAATGACCATGAAAAGGCTATTGAATATTATCAACAAGCCATTCAACTAGTGACAGGCTTTCCGAAAGAACTAAATGAACTAACCGATTTACCTACAACAGAAATACTTGATTTAACAGAGGATAAATTGTCACTATTGAATCATTTGGTGACCAAAGCCAATGGCTGGCTCTCATTCTATAAAAAAGAAAACGCAAATGGTCATTTGACCCATGCGTTAGAAACTTTTAAAAAAGCTGACGAACTTATTGATCTCATAAAAGGCGAGAGCACCGAATACCAATCCAAACTTTATTGGAGGGAGCAAAGTTCCAATTTGTACATGAGGGCAATTGAAGCATGCTTTTTATTGAATAGACCAGAAGTCGCCCATTATTTTATGGAGCGCAACAAAGCCTTGTTACTACTTGAAGACCTTACCCATGAAGATGCGAAGGAAGTTGCCGGATTACCGAATGCTATTGCCGAACGTGAATTCCAACTGAAACGTGCCATCCATTTATCGGAAAATAGATTGCAAGAAGAAGCAAAAGTTTTGGACGATCAGGCTATTGTCAGCTTGAAAGATATCGTATTCGCAAATAAATATCGTTACGAAATATTTATAGATTCTTTGGAAAATTCCTTTCCAAATTACACAAAGTTTAAAGGCAATCCTGAAATTCTTACCCTATCAAATCTGTCCAATAGCTATCTTGAAAATGATAATGCCATACTTTATTATACATTAAATGAAGATCAGGGGTATGGGCTGTTGACCACCAAAGATACTTCCCTACTTTTTCAGCTTGAGAAGATACCAGAACTCAACAATGATATAGAGACTTTAATTAGGATTCTGTCCAATGGAGTTACTAATATGGATTTGTTCAAAACCATATCCCACAAGGTATTCAAGAATCTTATTCCGACCGACATCTATCAGAAAATTCGGGGAAAGCAGCTCACGGTAATCCCAGATTACATACTACAACAACTTCCTTTCGAAACATTAATGACCGATGTCAAAGAGTCAAAATATCTAATTGAGGATGTTGACATATCCTATGCCTATTCCGCTTCCCTTCTCGATTATAACAAAAAAGACCAAATTGAGCACAATGGTGATTGGCTTGGAATTGCACCTGTTGCCTTCGAAAAGTTGAATCTCCCGGAACTTTATTTTAGCGAAAGCGAGGTTAACAGTATTGCTAACTTATATTCAGGGGAGACTTTATTGAATAATCAAGCTTCTAAAGTCAATTTTATTAAAAATGCTAATTCTCATAACATACTACATTTGGCTACCCACGCAGATATCGGCAAGGGAGACAATCCTTGGATAGCTTTTAACGATTCAAAAATGTTTTTAAAGGAAATTTATGCCACAAAAACGCATGCCGATATGGTCGTATTGAGTGCTTGTAACACGTCTTCAGGGGAAATAAAACGGGGTGAGGGAGTCATGAGTTTGGCAAGGGGCTTCTTTTATTCAGGAGCAAAAAGCGTGGTCTCCACTTTATGGCCAGTTGCCGATGAGGCGGGTAAGGATATCCTTATCAATTTTTATAAAAATTTAGCAGAAGGTGATTCTAAATCAAATGCCCTCCAAAAGGCCAAATTAGCATACCTCGATACCACTGAGGAAGAAGAACTAAAACATCCCTACTATTGGGCCGGTTTTGTGGTGTTGGGAGATAACTCATCAGTATCCAACAAATCCATTTCACCTTGGCTGCCTTTAGGGTTAGGACTTCTCGGAATGGGAGTCTTGTTTTTTGGCTATAAAAAAATCAAAGCACATCGATCAATCGCTTAGCTTCTTCGGCCTTGTAGGCGTTTTTCGACACTACTTCGTTTAATGCTTTTTCCGCATTTTCCGTATCTTCTAATTGCAAATAGGCCATGGCCAAATACCAATTCGATTTATCGATAAGTGAGTCCTTGGTCTCTAAGTGTTCTTGTAACAAGGGAATTGCCTCCTCTGCCCTATTCAATTGAATCAAGGCGTTGGCTTTGTAAAAGAGATAATAGGGTTCTTTTTCCGAGGCATATAATTTTGTAAAAATCAGCACAGCTTCTTTGTAATCACCTTTGGCATAATTAGAAAATGCCTGGGTTTTCGTGTCGATCATTTCTTCTCCCCGGGTTATTGGATGCGTAACATTGCGATACGGTTTAAAGTTTTGGGAATATAAATCTCGGGGACTAGCTGTCTGATTGACCATAAAAAAATAGGTAGATCCCGCAATCAGTGCAATAGAGGCGGCTACTAGCCATTTGGTTGGAAATTTTCTTACTTGTGGGTTCTTCGCTCTGGCCTCGGATTCGAAATTGGATAGGATTGCCATAAAATTCTCGTCTTCTTCGGCCGTTACTGCCCGCTTAACATCGGTCTGAAACTCCACTTCTTCTCTAAATTTTGGGTCACTTTTTAGAAGTGCATCAAATTCTTGCCTTTCCTTTTCGGTCAGTTCTCCCATTAGGTGTTTTTGCAAAAACGTTTCTCGATTCATACTCCTATCTGTTACACAATTGTCTAAGCGTTTTCAAACATCGCGACTTTTGAGCCTTCACGACATTGTCATTACCATATCCAGCTTGTTCGGCAATCTCTTTGATATTTAGTCCCCGATAATAGAACATAGTTAACACTTGCCTGCACTTTTCTCCCAATTCCTTGAAGTACTTGCGCAATAGCGTTTGTTTCTCGCTTAGCTGCGGTTCCTTATCGATTTCAATCATTTGAATTTCTTCATTAACCGCATGTAATTTGGTCTCGTAAGGTTCTTCCAGTTGTTTTTTCTTTAAAACATCATAAATTTTGAACTTACCGATTCCAAAAAGATAGGTTTTGAAACTACTCTGTACATCATCCAATTTTCCATGTAGTGCCCTCTTTCGTAGTGCTAAAAAAGCTTCTTGATAAACATCTGACAAAGAATCTTGATCTAGATTATACCGTTTGCCAAAGTTTAGAAACTCAGCTCTAAATTGATTATAAAGTGCCTTCAATTTCAATCTATCGTTCGATTGCAAATCTTTTAGCGCAGTTTTATCCATTTATTTTCGATACTAAACTTATCTTAAATATAAGCCTAAAATGGGGAAAAAAAAAGATCGCTCTTCAGCTTCTTTGCACACAACTTGATGCCATTTACATTTGGGTGTCCCATATAGGATTAAAAAAGTAGACTTGATACCTTTAAAATACTGTCAAACTGCACTTCAATGGCGAAGGTTTTACCATATATTGCTAAAAAATCTTTCTTTCTCTAATGACTTTTTTTAAATATGGAGCGTATAAGACCAGAACCCGACCCCTGAAGTGCTGTTATAAGGTAGTTTTTGGAATTTTGAATGTTTGTACTCACCGAATAGGTCACTTTTACCATCGTAACATGCTTATCATAAAAATTGTATGTTCATCTTACGTGAACATAAGAAAAAAACAGTCAAAATCATAGATGTCTTAAAGATTTAAATGCTCAGGACAAACACACAGTTAAATCCCGTTCAGCACATTCTTACTCCATTTCGTTGCACTCCATTCCGGGGAAAGAGCTTTACTCAGAAAAGTCTTGGACACAACCCAAAAGGGTTAAGTCCGCTTAAGCATAGTCTGAACATTTACCTTTTCTTCTAAAGAATTAAAATTTAAACGAGACGGACTGCATAATCAGGCTCCTACCTCGCACTTTTTATAAGTCCTAACTCATTCAAATTTTAGAAGGCTCATATTGAAAAGGTAACAGCGAAGGCTCTATGGGAAGTAAATGAAATAATTGACAGATGAACCTATTTGATTTTTGGTCAATTAGTTCCGATACTAAAATTTAAAAAGGAAAACGCTCTGGATATAATAAGTAAATGCTTTTTTCAATAATGTAATCAAAAGCTGAATTAGGTTGAAAATCTTCCAGAGCAACTATCATAGATTCTTAAATTCTGGTAATCCTAATGTTAGATTTGATTTGTGAATTACCTTAAATGAAGGTATGGATTTTTGAAGATGTATCGGAAAAAAGGAATAGCAAGAGGGTAACACGCTAAAGCGATGTTTCGATATTCAGTTTTTGCAAGACACTAGTAAAATTGGTGCTTAACAGTGGTTGCTTGTTTTTATTTTTGAAATTTTAGAGTCGTTTTTTCAGAAAAAATGCTCGTAGCCCAATGAAATCAATAATTTTTTTCTGAAAAATATCAAAATTTCAATCGATGACATTGCGATTGATGATCGAATTTCTTGACGAAAATAGTATTTCTTTATACGAGTCTATTAGACCCAAAACATAAACATTAGAAGCATTTTTTAAGAAATGGATTTATGACGTTATTGCTGAGGCAAATGATATCAAATGGAGCCAAATATAATTGCGTATTGTAGTTGTTTATAAATGGTGATTTCAAACGCTTTTAACCCACTTTTTTTACTAATCACCACACATTATTGATTTGCTAACTAAATACCCTTAGAGTGGTTGTAAACTGTCTTAAATTTAATGTTTAGTCATATCTTTAAGATTCAATAAATGGGATATAAAAAGCAGAGTATCGGAAAAAAGAATTTTCACATTTTTAAATTTTTTGGGTAGCTAAGTTTATATATGTTTTGTACTGTTTATTTATGTTTATATAAGGTACTCATGCTTGTACCACAACTTGTTCACTGCTTGTATCAGTAGTTGTCTCAATGCTTGTACCATATTTAGTACACTTCTATTTTATAATTGCACATAGTCAAATGGCATCAAAAACAAGCAATTCAAATGGTGCAGTAAAGTTTGAATTTAGTTAGGAGTTTTTCACTGATTTATTTTTGCTTTTTTTGCTTTGAACTTTTAGTTTCTCTTCAAGTACATTCATATCGTCACTTACTTTTCGGTCTACAATTTTAGCATAATGTTGTGTGGTCCTTAAGGATTTATGCCCTAGCATTTTGCTAACGGTTTCTATAGGTACACCATTAGTTAGAGTTACGGTAGTGGCAAAAGTATGTCGCGCTAAATGTGTAGTTAATGGTTTTGTGATACCGCAGAGCATCGCTATTTCTTTTAAATAAGCATTAGATTTCTGGTTGCTAAACACGGGAATTAAACGCTCACTTTTTATGACTAGAGGATCATAGGCGTAGCGATTTAAAATCTCTTTGGCTATTGGTAACAATGGAATGCTACTTCGTGTGTTCGTTTTTGTTCGTTTAATGCTTATCCATTGCTTACCATCTATCCCAATAGAAATATCTGATTTGGATAGTTTTTCGACATCTGAATAGGCGAGACCTGTATAACAGGAAAAAACAAACATGTCTCTAACAATTTTCAGTCTATCAAAATGTAATTCTTTTAAGTAAAGTGTTTCAACTTCTTTAGCACTCAGATATTCACGTTCAACTGCTTCAAATTGTACTTTATAATTGTAAAATGGATCTCTGTCTATCCATTGATTTGCTAAAGCAATGCGGATGATTTTTTTGAAATTATTTATATACTTTAAAGACGAATTATGATTACACTTTCTCGTTGTTTTTAAAAAGAACTCAAACTTTGTTATAAATCGATAATCAATATCTCTTAACTTATAATCTTCTAATCCGTATTCCTCTTCAATAAATTGTTTGACATGGTCGTAGCAAGTCCAATAACGTTTTGCAGTACTGACTGAAATGTCTTTTCCTGACAATAGATCAGTTTTTTTGTTATGCTCATTAAATATCTCTAAAATAAATCGCACTTTCTTTCCGCCACCTTTCAAGATGTTTATCATAGATTTTGAAGAAATATATTGATCTTCATCAACCATTCGTTGATGAATTTTATTCAATTTGTGTTTTAGATTGTCAATATGAGTATTGATTTCAACAGCATCACGATTTGTACCCATCACTTTTTGTGACCTTTTATTCCAAAATTTTGGCTCAATTCTCCTGCTAATACTGTGTTCAATGCGTTTACTGTCTATTGTAAGACGCATATAAATTGGAGCTAATCCTTTATTATTAATCTTTGAATTGATTAAATGAAAGCGGGTTGAAAAGTCTGTTTTCATAATTATATAAATTTTAGGTCTCGTTAATGCACTTAAAAGATAGGGAATTTACACCTATTAATCAAATACTTTAAATTTATAAAATGTTGAAAATCAATAAAATAACATCTAAATCGAGACCCCCTTGAGATTTTAAAAAGGGTCACCGAATTGGTCTCGATTTAAATGGTTTTATATGCTATTATATGATATCATTTAAAATGAAAAACCCTGTAAATCATACGATTACAGGGTTTTTGTTGAGTTTTGATACTCAAAAAGTGGAGCCGGAGAGAATCGAACTCTCGTCCAAACAAGCCATCAAAGAGTTTTCTACACGTTTATTTCTCAATTGATTTTCGATATTAAGCTGACCAAGAACAACCTACCTAATACTTATCTTCTTTAGTTTCAAATTGGCATCAAAGCGCTACCAATTCTATGTCAACATTTACGATGCCTCAAAAAGAACGCCGTTAACAAAGGCTTTCAGGAGACATTTAGCTTGTACACCTAGTGTACCGAGGCTAATCCTACTATAATTCGGATTATGCAGCTAAAGCGTAGTTATTCTCGCCGTTTAAAATTTGACCTAGCCTTTAACGCGTCTCAATGTCATTACGCGACGTGCTTACCGTTTAATTCAACTCGCTGTCGAAACCAGTCGACCCCAGTAAATTAAATGTCATCTCAAGTGATTCCGACGTGTCGGAATAGTATCGAGAGGTTGGCGTTTCCTCCGTCGCTAAAGCTATGGAGGATCGCGCTTTCGGCAGTCGCTCTTTTCAAGGAGCTTCAACAGATGCCTTAATCGCTAACGCAATTTTCGAGCACAAGTGCACCGAAGTTTTAACGAAGGTGTAAAGTTAACCAAAAGTTTGTTTTACCCTATAAATCCAAGTAATTTAGCGCAAATTTTATACCAATCCGATTTATGAAATTCGCAATTATCAAAGAACGTAAGAATCCACCTGATAGACGTGTGGTATTTTCACCAGAAAAACTGGCCGAAGCCAGAGCTCAATTCCCAGATGCTGAGTTTATAGTGGAGTCTTCCGATATTCGTGTGTTTCCTGATGCATCTTACGCAGCACTTGGTTTTAAGGTTACCGACGATGTGTCAGATTGCGATGTTATGATTGGCGTAAAAGAAGTACCTATTGAATATTTAGTTCCGAATAAAAAATACTTTTACTTTTCGCATACTATCAAAAAGCAGCCTTATAATCGCAAACTGCTTCAGGTAATGTTAGATAAGAACATCGAGATGTTAGATCACGAAACCATCGTTAACGAAAAAGGCTTTCGCCTTATAGGTTTCGGGCGCTATGCAGGATTAGTAGGAGCCTATAACGGATTTCGAGCTTTAGGCCTCAGAGATGATCTGTTTAATCTTCCTAAGGTCGAAACACTTGCAGATCTAGATGCTGTTAAAGCAGAACTGGATAAAATAAAATTGCCAAACATTAAGATATTATTGTCCGGAACAGGTAAAGTCGCGAAAGGCGCCAAAGAGATTTTGGATCATTTGCAGATCAAAGAAGTTAGTGATGCCTTATACCTCACCTCTAAATTTACAGAACCAGTTTATTGTTTGGTAGATGTCATGGAATACTCTAAACGAATCGACGGCAAAGTAGGCGATAAGTGGGAGTTCTATAAAGACCCAACAGGTTACGAAAGTAATTTCATGTCGTATGCTAAAGAGACGGATTATTTTATCGCTGGTCATTTTTATGGTACAGGAGCACCTTATTTATTTACAAGAGACGACGCTAAACATTCAGATTTCAATATTAATTTAGTGTCCGATATTAGTTGCGATGTCGATGGACCGGTAGCGTCTACTTTAAGAGCATCAACCATTGCAGATCCTTTTTATGGGTACGATCCTCAAACTGAAACGGAAGTGACTTACGATGCTAAAGGAGCAATCACCGTTATGGCGGTCGATAATCTCCCTTGCGAACTACCAAAAGACGCCAGCGAAGGTTTTGGAGATACCTTTTTAAAGCATGTGATTCCTGCCTTTTTTAACGACGATAAAGATGGCGTACTGTCTCGAGCGAAAATGAGTGAAAATGGAAAATTAACGGAACGCTTTTCGTATTTGCAAAACTATGTTGATGGCGAGGAATAACTAATTCGAAATTTCTCTTCCAATTGCTTCAATAGCAGATTTTGTGGTAGGCTCTAAATCTAAAAAGCCTTTTTGGTCAGGTGCATCGAATCCACTAGGTAATAAATAAGATATAAGGGCAATGACGTCGTCTTCACTTTGTGCTAAGTCGGAATAGCTATTTGCCATGGGTATAAGTACAGATTCATCAAAACCTGCTTGTGTGTATAAATCTAGCCATTGAGATTCCATAATAAGTACCAGTTTTTGGTTGATATTAGTTCGTTTAGATTTTATGAGCTCCAGTCGTGATAAAAATTCTGAATCGTTCTTTGGGTCTAAAGTTCCGTAGCGATCAAAGCCTACCCAATCGATATCATTTGTTATTGTTAAATCGTTAATACCATCAGATGCTTCGATAACCATAATCGGAATATCTGGAAAAGCGCTTTTAATAAGGACTGCAGCTATCGCAAGATCTTGCATGTTCATTTGGTTCCATCCTGGTTCATCGGCAAAATCGAAAGCAGCCACTTTATCAGCAGTTAAGAATGTATTATTGTCTTTCCAAAGATTAAATTGAGTTTCGTAATTGTCTAACAATTCATACCGAAAACCAGAAGGTGATGTGTTATCTGGAATATTATCGATGAATAAACCTTGTAAATGGATTATTACTTTATTGTTGCCAACAGTATTGCTATTCACTCGCGATTCCAAACTACTAAAATCTTCAGGACACATATCAATCAAATTCACGAAATCATCTACCAGATTTGTGTAATTTGTGCCGCAGTCGGTAATGGCAAACCCAAAATATTGTAAATGATCTTCAGGCTCTGAAGTTTGCTCGTTATTGCTAGAACAATTCAATAGGAAGAAAATCAGAAATATATGTATTAAACGATTCACCATCTAAATATAAGACGATAGTAATTAATCTGGGTTACGATTTATTTACTATTTGTCGTAACTCAGAGAACATCCAAAACCCTAGACTCAAAAAAGTGCCAAAACCTAAAGTTACTCCCCAAGTTTTCAAATAGCTCATTGGGTAGATAAAACGCACGACGATATCCTTAATTAATAGATCAGGATGTTGTATGATGTCCCAGCTATTCCAACGGAGAAATCGTCCTAGATATATGCCGAAACCACATAAAAAAAGCACTATGATGATGCTCCAAAAAGCTAATCTTTCAGAAGAACGTTTCCGAAGCAGATCATGCATGTCAAGCAAGGACATAAAGCAAAGAATCAAGCCATTCCAGGCGAAAGAGGTAACAACCAATACATCCAACCATAAATACCCATGATTGTCCCATTGTAGATGCATTAAATCGGTAACGATATAAGGCGCATTAGGTAAAAATAGAAGCCAAATGCAAAACCATAATGTCAACCTCAATCGGGACAACTGAGGTTGACTTACCAAGTAGGTTGTTATGGCAAATGGAATGATAGCTAGAAAGAGATTCCATACCAGAAAGGCATAGAAAATCGTTTCGGTTGCTGCCATTCTGACCATAAGTAGAAGCATACTGAAAGCCATTGAAACAAAGAGTACTTTGAAAATGGACTGGCGTTTTTTTATGAGACTAATAAGAGGTGTCATTGAGCTTGGATTTAAGATGTAAAATATAAGTATCGAGATATAAAATGCTAACGGTTCCTAGTGAGTAGGCAATGAGGTCTTGGATACTAAAATGGCTACCTAATACAAGACTTACCCATTTGTATTCCTTGATCATGTCATAGCGAACTAGGTTGGTGAGCTGTAGGAATTCGATACCATAAGCTATAAACAAGGTCGCAATAGCAATATAAATGGTTTGTGTTTTTATAAAACTCTTAAAAAAACAATAGAGAAGTATCACGACTAGAAAATCACCTACAGTATACCTAATGAAACCTTCTTTTAGGAATATTGCTATACATGTTTCAATACCAAAGAGTAAGATGAAAACTATAAAATAGCGTATGTTAAAAGTGAGTTTCATAATTAAAAAGCATTTTGATTAATTAAAATCAGTAGATATATGAAAGCAATGGGGATATTTAATAACAATATCCCTGCTGTTTTCAAGAGTATAATGCGTCTGACATAAAATGCACCAGCGGCTGCTAACAGGCATAAAAAAAAGAATGCATTTATAACAAAGGCATAGCCGGTAAAATAGAGCCCAGTAATTTCATAACCGCCTTTTGGATTAATAAGTTGCAGAATGAATAAAATAGTGCCAATAACAAAAGAACCTCCGCCAATCAGCTTGGCGGAAAATTCTAGATGTTCTGTGAGGTCAAATGTTTGATTAACCATTGTGCCAGTCGATTTTACGAGATACATACATAACGATGGCTAGAATAGCAAACAAGCCAATACTTCCCACCAGTAAGGCATAATTCTCTAACTGAATGATGACGAAAATGAAGGCGTACAAGGCTGTTAAAGAGGCGCCAATGAATATTGGAAATTTGAAGGTTTTTAAAATCGATTTGGAGTACAATGTAATCAAAACTACTACCGAAGATCCTGCTATTAAGTAGGCTTTTAAGAAATTACTATGTTCTGAAATAGAAACGAGTAAGGTATAGAACATAATTAAAGCCAAACCAATCATTAAATACTGAAATGGATGGATATTGATCTTGCTCAAAGTTTGAATCAGGAAAAATATTAGAAATGTCAGTGCGATAACCAAGAAACCATATTTAGCTGAACGCTCACTTTTTTGATACTCATCTACTGGTACTACAAATTTGGTTCCAAAACCATATGCGTGAAGGTTAGGAATTTTGTTGAGATATTGTTGCGAAAAAGGTCTGTTGATATGTAGTATTTTCCAATCAGCTTTAAAACCATCAGCTGATATCTCTTTAGTTTCATCATCTGGCAAAAAATTACCCATAAAACTTGGATCCGCCCAATTGGAGGTCATATTCATATTAGTAGTCTTTCCAATAGGAATTAGTTGAATTTTGTTACTACCATTAAAGGTCATATTGAAATTGAATGCGATAGATTCATTCTCTGAAAAAGCCGCGGGCTGTATATAGTTGGATTCTAGTTCATCCAGATAATTGCCATTGTTGTCATTAAAGTTGGTTTCAAATACATAATCTGAATCCGCTAATTTTAGAAACATCTCGTTCTTGATGCCTTTTAAATTTGATGTTTTTACCAGTATTGTGGCCTTGTCCCAGACTATATCTTTGTTTTTGATATCTTTTTGCGAGAGATCTGGGCGTTTAAAACTACCAGAGAAATTCATTTTGGTGGTGAATACTGCGGATTCAAAATTACCTCGTTTTAGGGTTTTAGAGTCTACCTCTGAGGCGTTGTTTAAGGTTTCAGGAAAAATGTAGGCATAATTAATTTGCGTTTCGGTTTCCTTGGTATATACCTTGGTTTTTTCATTATACTTGGTGGTTTCGGAATAGGTTTTATATGGAAGCTTTAGTATTGGACCATATACCATGACATCGCTACCCCATTTATCGTTTATTTCATTTACAACACCTTGCTGTCGTTGCCAGCGCTCTTGGATAAGATTGCTAATAAAAGAGAGCGGCACAAGTAAAACAATGACGAGAATACCAACCATAAGCATGCGTGCTGTGATTGAGGTTTTTAACCAATGTCCGAATTTGTTGGGTTGCGGTTTTTGTATAACTTCCATGATATTGAGATTTAACTGTTATTATGAATTGTTTGTATATAAGCTTTTGAGAAAATAGCCAGTCTGAATTCTTCTATTGAAACTCTTAATAGCTTACTATAATCGTAATGATGAAAAGAATTGGCGTTTCTTCCGATATTAAAAGATTTGTAATAGTATCTTAAGTAATCTGGTAGGATGATAGTGCCAAGAATGATAGCGCCTAACAGATACGGGCTCCGTTTTCCGTTTCCAAAACAAAGACATTGCAGCGCAATTTCATCTTCAACATTGGTGCTATACCCTGTAAGTATATGATAGCAATCATGACGTTCTACTTTTGGGATGAGTTCAAAGCCATTGATGTCTAAAAACCTTCCTAGATGTTTCCCGAACGATGTATCGGGATAGGTGAGTAGATCTGCTCTACTAATTCCCCAAGGTTGATGATTCTTGAAAAGGTTTGTATATACCTTTTGAGATGTATCGAATAACCAGCTAATTAATTGTTTTCTGTAATTCATTTGTAAAGTACTTTGTAATTCAAAGTAAAATGATAAAAAAATATCAAGTTCCTTTTTGTATCAGTTTTTCCAGTGCATTAATATGTTTTTTAAATTCAGTCTTTCCGAGTTGGGTTGCATTATATCTTGTGTTGGGTTTTCTCCCGATAAATTGCTTTTCTACTTCCAAATATTCTGCTTTTTCTAAGGCTTTAACATGACTAGCCAGATTGCCGTCGGTGACCTCTAACAATTCCTTGAGCATATTGAAATCTGCATATTCATTCACCATCAAAATAGACATGATGCCTAAGCGAATACGGTGATCAAAAACCTTGTTTATGTTGGTTATTAAACTCATAATATTTCCTACGAAGGTAGGAATCTCTTTTTCTGTAAATTTATTTTTTTACATCATACTTAAAATGCATCATCGCTCCATAAACGATATGCATAACACCAAAGCCAAGAACCCAAAGCCAGAATCCATATCCGGGAAAAAGAGCGCAAATGAGTCCAAGGATAACTTGTATATAGCCTAAATATCGAATATCCCCAATACTAAATTTAGAGGCATTCACTAAAGCCAATCCATAAAAGATCAACATCAAAGCACCTGCCTGTCCATACTTTTGTTGGTTGAGGATGATAAGTATATACAAACCTCCAGCTACGAGCGGAATCAAGAAATTTAGAATCAAACGTCTGGAGGATGCGTCCCAAATTTTTTCGCCGTTTTTCTTAGCTTTCCTTGTTGTTAATAATATACCGGTTAAGATGCTAAGACCCGCTACAGCAAAAAGAATAAGAAGCACTGTCCTGAATATCCACCCATCAAGATACAGTGTGCCATTGCTATAAGTCATAACGAGCCAGTATGTGGCGGCGGCACCAACTAGGGCATATATACCTGCAAGAATTCCTGAGAGACCGCTTAATGATATAAACCGAGACGATTTATTCATGAGGTTCTTGATCTCACTGATGTCTTTTAAATAATCTTTTGATTCCATATCTAAAGTACTTTGAAATACAAAGTAAAATAAAACTATTGATCTTGCCAAGTTAATTGTTTCTTAATTTTATTTAATTTAGTTTCTAACTTTAAAAAAATATTAAGATTATGATTGTTACAATTTTAACGATTGCGAACATTGCTGGAGGTGTGCTATTAGGTCTGGCAACATTAGATAAATGGGATGGGGAGCGAAATTTCTTCAATAAAATAGCTGCTGTTTTGGCACCCTTTCAAACTATTATTGGCGGTGTTTTAGTCGTATTGGGCTTAATGAGACTTTTTGGAGGTGGTAACTGGCTATTCAATATTGTAAGTGTTCTAGGTGGTTTTTTGTTGTTAACACATGTTATTAGCAAAGCACCTGCGTTTCAAGAAACACTAAGAAAGTTGTCAGATAAATTGATGCCTTTTAAAGCTATCATTGGTCTAGCATTAATTGGTATAGGCTTGTTTACTTTGTTCTCATGACCTGATTGTTCTCGAAGGCAACTTCATGAATAAGAAGAGTGATTTAAGGGTTTTTTGGATAATGAGGTTTATTACCAAATTAGGCAAAAAATCAACTTAAAATCGATCAAATCATAGCGTGTCTCTTTATTCAATAGTACGTTTAATATTTTATTTCAAAGCAATGATCTTGAAGTCGATAATAGGATTGTTATTAAGGTATAACGTTAGCGTATTGCTAGGTGCGCCATCATAATCTAGAATGGCTTGGTACTTCTTCTCTTTAGTTTTTTTGAGATAAAGGAGCTTAGAATATCTGTCATTGGAAAAAGTATAATATAAATCGTGATTCTTATCTTTTTTGTCAAATTCAACGATAATTTTGTTATTAGAAACCTCAATGACGCCCTTTTGGTTCTGACTTAGAATCAATTCGTTTTTAAAGTAGTCTTTGTAGAATACTGGTTTTTCGAAGAATTCACTTAAAGTAATGGGTTCTTTTATCAATTGCCAAATCTTATGCTCTGGATAATGTGATGTTAAGAATTGTTGTGGAGGTGTCATGAAAAAATAATCATCTACATCTTTTTGCCAAACTCCTGTTTCTAAATTTCTGGATCCTGCGGACCATGTAACGTCAATAAGTTTCCATTGATTCTGAATTTTAACAGCATTCCAAGCGTGATCTTTTACCGTGCGAAACACATCAATTTCGGTAGCCGAAATCTTAGTGACTCCATTAATTTGTATAGCCTCAAGACCCACGTAATGACAAAGTTCAACAAACAATAAGCTAAAACCTTCGCATAAGGCTTTTCGCGAACTAAAGGCTACGGTAGCTAAGTTTTCTTGATATTCTCTTATTTGATTTTTAAGGTTTCGTTGACTGGAGTAAAAGAAGGTTGTTTTTACCTTAGGCTTTAAAGATGTGTTTATATCATATTCCAAATTCTTGGCCATCCATATAAAAACAGCACGCGTACGCTCAATATCGGTTTTAAAATCATTTTGAATTCTAATGCTTAAGGTTTCGATGTTGTTAAATACAGGGTATCCATATACTTTTTCATCAATCAATTGGTAATTTTGAGACCATGTAAATTGATGACATATCGAGAGGAGCAACAAGAAAATAGTATATTTCATAACTTTAAGATATTAAAATTATTTGATAGTGAACCCAGCAGAAGAGTATATTCTCAACCAACCAGAGCCTTTCCGTTCAATCTTAATGCATGTCCAAGTAATTATAGAACATACGATTCCTAGTGCCGAATTAAAATACAAATGGCGCATTCCTTGTTATTATGTTGGAAAGAAGCCAATATGTTATTTAAATGCTAGTCATAAAAATCAATTTGTTGATGTAGCATTTTGGCATTCTGCGCACTTAACAGAATACGATGCCTATCTAGAAAGCGAAAACCGTAAAGTGGTTAAATCGTTACGTTATAGATCTTTGGAAGAGATTGATGATAGTATTTTTATTGATATTTTAAAGGAGGTTAATAAACATAAAGACAAACGCTTTTATAAGAAGAAATAACCTAAAAGGAACTGACTAACTTTCTAATAGCTGTTAAATTATTTAAAAGCCCTTCTAATTTATTTAAATGTAACATATTAGCGCCATCACTTTTTGCATTTGCAGGATCGAAATGGGTTTCTATGAATAGCCCATCTACATTATTTACAACCCCAGCTCTGGCAATAGTTTCTATCATTTCAGGTTGACCACCTGTTACGCCAGCACTCTGATTAGGTTGTTGCAAGGAGTGTGTAACATCTAATACGACAGGTGCATATTGTTTCATGGTAGGGATGCCACGAAAATCGACCACCATATCTTGATATCCGAACATAGTGCCTCGATCTGTAATCCAAGCTTTGTTACTTCCAGAATCTTTCACTTTCTGCACTGCATGTTTCATGGCTTCAGGACTCATGAATTGCCCCTTTTTTAAATTCACCACCTTGCCTGTCTTGGCAGCGGCTACTACTAAATCGGTTTGCCGTACTAAAAATGCTGGTATTTGCAACACATCAACATATTCGGCGGCTTTGTATGCATCTTCTACTTCATGAATGTCGGTAACCGTTGGAATATCAAAAGTCTCAGATACCTTTCTTAGTATTTTCAATGCTTTGTCATCACCAATGCCTGTAAAACTATCTATTCTGCTGCGATTAGCCTTCTTGAAGCTACCTTTAAAAATATAAGGAATGTCTAAGGTGTCTGTAATTTTCAATACGGTTTCAGCAATGCGAAGTGCCATATCTTCACCTTCAATAGCACAAGGTCCAGCGAGCAAGAAAAAATTATTGGAATTGGTGTGTTTTAACTTCGGAATATCTTGAAGATTCATCAATCTAAGGTTTCATTTAATTAAGCCGTAAAGATAATCAAATTAAAAGCTTTGGCGTAGGCTATTCCTAATGATCATCCACCACATGTCGATGGCAGAAATTAAAATTACAAATACGCCTCCATAAATAACAAAATCTGTCGTTTTGCTAGTCATTGATGTTATGTTAAAAAACCCCAAAACATATGCCGATATTAGGTATACGGATAGGCAAATTAAAGTGATTCCAAAAGTAGAACTTAGTTTGCTCTTAGGTTTGATAATTTGCCATAGACATGGTATGGTAAATAATAATATCGGAAAGGCGATAGCACCTTCGACTTTATTAACATCTGTAAACCAAAACCCTACTACTGCAATAAAATAAAAATAGGGTATGGATTTAGAATATTTACTTATGATTTTCATCTGTTTTAGGTTAAAAAGGATTCAGATGGCTGGCTTTGTTCATTCTAAAACGATATATGATGTGCTCTAGTATTTTGTAAAATGATTATAACATTTAATTAACGCTCTCAATTCAAAGGTTGAGATATACAACCTATCATAATTAAACGTACCTTTGCGCGCTTAAAATCAGGCATTATTATGGCTAATATCAAGAACATTGCAATTATTGCACACGTAGATCACGGTAAAACCACTTTGGTAGATAAGATTATGTATCATTGTCAGTTATTTCGTGAAAATGAAAATACTGGAGATTTAATCCTCGATAATAACGATCTGGAGCGTGAACGTGGTATTACCATTACATCTAAGAACGTGTCCGTTATCTATAAAGACACTAAAATCAATATTATTGATACACCTGGTCACGCCGATTTTGGTGGAGAAGTAGAGCGTGTGTTAAACATGGCAGATGGTGTGCTTTTATTGGTTGATGCTTTTGAAGGCCCAATGCCACAGACGCGATTTGTATTGCAAAAAGCCATTGATTTGGGTTTAAAACCTTGTGTGGTTATAAATAAAGTTGATAAAGAGAATTGTACTCCTGAAGAAGTGCATGAGGCTGTTTTCGATTTGATGTTCGAATTAGGAGCTGAGGAATGGCAATTAGATTTTCCAACAGTTTACGGTTCGGCCAAACATAATTGGATGAGCGATGATTGGAAAGATCAAACAGAAAATATAGAGCCTTTGTTGGATATGGTAATTGAACATATACCTGCACCGAAAATACCTGAGGGAAATACACAGATGTTGATTACGTCTTTGGATTTCTCTTCGTTTACCGGTAGAATTGCTATTGGTCGTTTAACACGAGGAGACTTAAAAGTAGGACAGAGTATTTCTTTAGTTAAAAGAGATGGAAGTATTGTTAAGTCTCGAATTAAAGAACTACATATTTTTGAAGGTTTAGGACGTAAGAAGGTGGAGAGTGTGCAAACAGGAGATATCTGTGCCATTGTGGGGCTTGAAGGTTTTGAAATTGGTGATACCATTGCGGACATTGAGAATCCTGAAGGATTAAAAACTATTGCTATTGATGAACCTACGATGAGTATGTTGTTTACAATAAACGATTCTCCTTTCTTTGGTAAAGATGGAAAATTCGTAACATCTAGGCATATTAAAGAGCGCTTGATGAAAGAGCTTGAAAAAAACTTAGCATTACGTGTTGAAGAAACCGATAGTGCTGATAAATTTATGGTTTTTGGACGTGGTGTATTACACTTATCTGTTTTGATAGAAACAATGAGAAGAGAAGGGTATGAGCTGCAAATAGGACAACCACAAGTGATTATTAAAGAAATTGATGGTGTTAAATGTGAACCTGTAGAAGATATGACCATCGATTTGCCAGAACATGTATCTGGAAAAGCTATTGAAATGGTATCGCTTCGTAAAGGCGAAATGACAAGTATGGAAGCCAAAGGGGATCGCATGGTGTGCAAATTCATAGTGCCATCAAGAGGAATTATAGGATTGAGAAATCAATTACTAACTGCTACGGCTGGTGAAGCTATTATGGCTCATAGATTTAAGGAATATCAACCAATCAAAGGTGGAATACCTGAAAGACAAAATGGATCATTGGTGTCAATGGAAAATGGACAGGCAATTCCTTATTCAATTGATAAATTACAAGATAGAGGTAAGTTTTTTGTGGATCCGGGAGAAGATATATACGAAGGTCAAGTCATTGGAGAGAATTCTCGTGGTGATGATATGACTGTTAACGTTACTAAAACTAAGAAATTATCTAATGTACGTTCTTCTGGAGCGGATGATAAAGCCAAAATTGTTCCGGCTATTAAATTCTCATTGGAAGAAGCTTTAGAGTATATTCAAAAAGATGAATATGTAGAGGTAACGCCAAACTATTTGAGATTGCGTAAAGTATTCTTGAAAGAGGTAGAAAGAAAACGTAATAAATCTATATGATCTTCTAGAAAATATAATTTTCTTAATATTATGGTATGGAGTTTATAGGTATATCTCTAACAGATTGGATTGGTTATTTGGCGATGGCGACATTACTTGTGTCGTTTATGATGAAAAACGTTACTAAACTTAGAGTTATAAATTCTATTGGTTGTGCTTTTTTTGTGATTTACGGTATAATGTTAGCTACTTCTTGGCCAATAATAATCACAAATTTTGCAATTATCTGTATTAATCTGTATTATCTCCTTGTCAATAAAAATTAGTATTTTGGCATCGTAGAACAGATGATTTAAGCTAATGTTTTTAGCTTTAGCAAAGCATAAAAGAATCTTTATAGAAGTTCTATGTTAGAAATGGATTCTAAGAATTAAATACCTAACAGTGAGACGGCTTTTTGATTATATTAATAATAATGTTCTATTTAAAGTAGCTTCACTAAACTCTGCGTCTGTTCTTGTGCGAATTATTGCTGGCGTATTTACATCAAAAGCAATAGCCGTCTTAATTGGACCTGAAGGAATGGCTTTGATCGGGAATTTAAGAAATTTCACAACATCAGTTCAATCATTTGCTACATTAGGACTTTACAATGGCGTTGTAAAGTATATTTCAGAATTCAAGAACAATGTCACACAATTAGGTAAGCTCGTATCCACAGTATATTATGTGGGATTTCTTGCGACTACTATTGTTTGCTTTTTTATTTATTACAATGCCGAGTACATAAACTCTTTAGTTTTTCTTACGTATACTAATTATACGTATATCTTTAAGATCTTGGCGCTAGCCTTGCCTTTTTATTGTTTGAATATGCTAACATTCTCTATCATGAATGGCTACTCAAAGTATAGAATGCTATTGATGATTAATATAATAGGGCAAATACTTGGCCTTTTAGTTACATTAATACTTATATGGCAAAATAATCTTGATGGAGCTCTAATATCGGTCGTAATTTCCCCGTCTTTAATTTTCTTGATAACTTTTGTTGGGATATCAAATCAAAAAAGTTTAACAAGCATAATAGATATAGATAATATAAGTTTAACCCTTATTAAGAAGTTAAGTTCTTATACCATGATGGCATTGATTTCTGGAGTAGCATTGCCTTTAGTTATGATTCAGATTCGAAACTATATAGGGAATAATATTGGCATGCAAGAAGCCGGATTCTGGGAAGCTATGAATAGAATATCAACTTACTATTTGATGTTTATAAGTTCCTTGATGAGCTTGTATATTTTGCCTAGGTTTTCTGAAATTGAAGGGGCTAAAGAATTCAGAAGAGAGGTGTTTAGCTTTTATAAAACTATAGTGCCGGTTTTTGGAATGGGGCTCTTGGTAATATATCTTTTAAGACCATTTATTATTTCTATTGTGTTTAGCAAGGAATTTGCACCTATGGAAAATTTGTTTGTATGGCAATTACTCGGAGATTTTGTGAAGGTACTATCTATAGTAATTGCTTATCAGTTTATTGCTAAGCGAATGTATTGGCATTTTATTATTACCGAAGTATTTTTAGTAGTTATGTTATATGTATCCAGTATTTATTTTATAGATAGCAACGGAGCAAGAGGAGCTACTATAGCGCATTTTGTTAGCTATTTATTCTATTTTGGAATTATTTTAATGGTCTTTGGGACCAAACTTTTTGGTCCTTTGCCTCTAGAAGTAGAAGAGGAAACTGTAAATGAAGATTCAAATGATGAATAATATGAAATATATGGTGTATTAATAGGTGCTGAAAAAAATCAAGCATATCATCAATAATAATGGATTGCTAAAGCTGGGTGCTTTTAATTCGGTATCTATTGTTATCAAAATTTTAGCCAGCATTATTTCTTCAAAAGCTCTAGCTATTTTTGTTGGACCCTCTGGACTCGCTTTTATTGGTATATTCAAGGATTTTTCGACGATGGCTGTAAACATGTCGTCACTTGGTTTACAGAAAGGACTTGTAAAGTATACCGCTGAGTTAAAGTCTCAGTCTAACGAGTTGAAAATATTCCTGAATACCTCTAAAATATTGATGTTAACCATTAGTATTCTAGTAGGAGTCGTTTTTTTTGCGCTTTCTGAGCCCATTAGTAAGCTTCTGTCTCCTCATTATGATTTTAGTTTTGTCATCGAAATCTTTGCTCTGGTAATTCCAGTTAGCGTATTCAATTTATACTTTATCTCTGTACTTAATGGGTTGCAATACACAAGTCATATCTTAAGAATAAATACATTATTGTATATACTTAATATGATTGCCATTGTTATTATGTCCTATTTTATGGGTACCAAAGGCGCTTTATTAGCAATAAGTATTTTCTTTATTCTTCAATTCATTTCAATCATTGTATACAAACCTAAGAGCGTGTCGCTAAACTTGCTCTCAAAGGTTGATTTTTCACGTAAATTCACAAAAAAACTTTTAGGCTATACGGCAATGACACTTTTTTCTTTGTTTTTATTTCCAGTAATATCTATCTGGATACGAGGGGCTATAATAAGTGATGTTGGAGAAGAAGCGGCTGGTTTTTGGGAGGCAATGAAACGAATATCAGACAACTATTTACTATTTGCATCGTCTTTAGTAATGTTATTTGTATTGCCAAAATTATCGGAAAATCATCATGCTTTCAAAGAGGTGATTTCAAAATTTTTCAGGACCATTCTTCCATTATTTGCGTTGGCACTTTTTCTTGTGTTTATATTGCGTTATGCTATTATAACGCTATTTTTTAGTAAGGAATTTATTCCCATGGAGTCTCTAGTCAAGTGGTATGTGCTTGGAGATTTCTTTAGAATAATGGGCATGGTCTTAGCAGCTAATTTTTATGCAAGAAGAAATATTATTGGATACTTTATAACAGATATGTTCTTGGCCTCAATAATGTATATTTCCACACTTTTTCTTTTGAAGAAATATGGGTTAGATGGCTGCGCTATGGCATATTTAGTAACTTATGTCTTATATTTTATTTTACTAATTTTAGTGTTTAGAAAGAAACTATTTCATACATAAACAGTAGTTTAAACGGATAGATGAATAAAAAAAATAACATTGTAGTTTTAGTATTCATTATCCCAATAATCTTTTCCTATGTATTTGAATTAATTATTCTAGCTAACATAACTAAGCGATTTAGTAATGTTATTGAGCACATCTTTTTTGCGATTATTCTTATTTCTATAGCGTTTTTGATTAAGAGAATTTCGTTCAGGAGGGTATATCTAAAATCAGTTTTTATACTGTTTTGTTTTATGCTTTTCTTTGAAACAATCTATTACTATTATTTCAAAAGTAGTTTTAATGCTTCCGCAACGTTTATTGTGTTAGAAACAAATGGAGCAGAAACAAGTGAGTTTTTGACTTCTTATTTCGATACGGTATCTGTGTTTTTGATATGTGTATACAGTGTTTTTATATTTATTGGGATACGTGTTTTAAACAAATGTTCAGTTAGAATGAAAACCATAAAGCCATTGTTTTCACTAGCCTTAATTGGTGTGTCTTTGATGATATTAAAAGTATCTAAATTGGTTGAGCATAATTTGGTCTATTCAATAGTAAAAGGGTCGTCTATTTATGTTGATGAGATGATAAAATTTGATGCTTACAATCAGGATAATAAGCATTTTACTGATGTTAAGCGTCATATTGAAACAAATGACAACGAACTCTATATTATTATAATAGGGGAATCTGTGAGTAGATTACACGTTCAATTATATGAACAGTATGATCGAGCAACAACTCCTCTTCTTTATGAGATAAAGAACGAGCTTATGATAATGAATGACGTTATAAGTCCACATACATATACCATTGCTTCATTAACAAAGGGGTTGACCTTAGCGAATGCCGAAAATCCTGAACGAAAATTTGATGGATCCATTATTCACTTACTTAATCAAGCTGATTATAAGACCTATTGGATTTCTAATCAGCGACCAATAGGTCTTTCTGATACTCAAGTCACAAAAATAGCATCAGCAGCCCAAGAAACTATTTTCTTGAACACTAAACATACAAGTGAGAAAACGCCTTACGATGAAGTTCTTTTAGACGAACTCGAAAAAGTTGTAAATGAAGAGATGAAGAAAAAAGTGGTATTTATTCATATGATAGGAGCTCATAAGAATTATGAAAAAAGAGTACCTCCTAGCTTTAAGTTTTTTGAAAAGACACCACAGACAAAATTTAAAAGTAAACATAACTATAAGATTATTAATGCTTATGATAATGCCATAAGATATACAGATAGCGTCGTAAGAAATGTAATTGAGATAGTTCGTAAGCAGAATGCTATGAGCTATGTTTTGTATCTATCTGATCACGGACAAGAAGTTTATGACGATATAGAATTTCACGGCCAGACTAACGATGAACTCGTTACAAAGAATATGTACGAAATTCCGTTTTTTTTATGGACTTCAAGTGTCTACCAAAACAATAGTGTAATAGCAGACAATACCCGAAAGAGGTATGTGACGGACGATTTAATTCATAGTATAGCTGATCTTAGCAAAATTTCTGCAAAAGAAATTGATTCTACTCGCAGCATTTTTAGTCCAGCCTTTATAGAGCGTAAAAGATTCATAAAAGATACAATTGATTATGATATTTACTTCAGTGTAGACAATTAATATAGCTATGAGTGATTTGAAGAAAAAAATACTTATTGTTACAACATCACTTGGACAAGGTGGGGCTGAAAGAGCGTCTGCTACGCAATCTTTTGTGTTTACTAATTTAGGTTATGACGTATATATAGTTACAATATTATCGGATATTACTTATAAATATTCGGGAACTTTAATAAACTTAGGGGCATTAAAAGATAAAAATGATTCTACCATTGGGCGCATTCATAGATTACTTGAATTTCGAAAGCTTCTAAATCAGTATGAGTTTAGTCTTATTGTTGACAACAGAGCTAGAAATCAATCCTATAGAGAATTCATTATAAGCAAGTTGATTTATAATTGCCCTGTGGTGTATGTAATTCATTCGTATGACGAAAAAGTGGCTTTTACATCATATCAATGGCTAAATAGATTTCTGTATAAGAATGAAACAATGGTTGCTGTTTCTGATAAAGTTGCAGATAAATTCAGGAATAAATATGGATTGAATTGTGTTGAAACCATACATAATGGGTTTGATTTTGCTTCTATTGACGAGCATTCTAAAAAGGATGTCATTAATGAATATTCGGGCGATTACATTTTGTATTATGGGCGAATACATGATCATTCAAAAAATCTAAGACTTCTACTTCAATCTTATTTGGCTTCAGAATTAGTAAGTAAAAACATAAAGCTTATTATAGCTGGTGATGGGCCAGATACATCTGCAATTCAAGAGTATTCTTCGGAATTGGGATTGAGAGATGATGTGATTTTTAAAGGATTCATGAAAAATCCGTTTCCTCTTGTTAAAAAAGCATGTTTTACGGTATTAACAAGTAGATCTGAAGGCTTTGCTCTAACCCTTGTTGAATCTTTATTTTTAGAAACTCCTGTCGTTTCTGTAGATTGTGAAGCAGGGCCTAAAGAGATCATTGAGCACGAAGTAAATGGATTATTAGTTGAAAACCATAATGTAAAAGCACTCTCTGAAGGAATGAGGCGAATGGTTAAAGATTTAGAACTGCGACAGAAGTGTATTCAGAACGCCAAGCAAAGTGTAATGAGATTTGATTTAGTGGATAAAACTGAAGCATGGAAAAAGTTGTCGGATGAGATGATGAGATAATCTATTTATAAGCAGATAAATAAATTCCTTTTTTGACTAAAAACATTTGAAAGCGTTTCATGAGCTTTAATGCAAAAACAGGTAATTTTAATAGAAATCTCTGTTTTGCATTCAAATTCGATGTATCTAAATCTTTTAATAACTTGTCAGAAACCCATTTGGGACCATATGTTTTACTTCTTAATCCAACGGCATAACGATTGACATCTAAATACAATTTTAGAGATGTGTTGCCTTTTTCATCCTCTAAGTATCTGTTAATAAGCCAGTATCGATCTTCATTGTACTCTTTGTTAGATAGGCTGGAGTCATCAAAAAGATTATATAGCATAGTAATTTTTGGATTAAAAGCAATATTTCCCAAAAGCCCGAATTTTATCCATAAATCAATATCCTGACCAGTCCTTAATTTGGTATCATAACCACCTATTTTTAAAAAATGAGCTTTTGTGAAAGCAACCGAGGACGATGACGGAACAAAATTGATAATTGTAGCCATAAAAAAGTCTTCAATGATCAAGCAATCCTTGTCATAATCAAAATTGAAAACTGCATCAGTAGTTAAGTCGTTATGTCTTTTGATTTCATAATTACCACAATATAAAACGACATGACTGAATGCGGTAATACATTTTTTTAATTCTAATAGATGATCTGGATGCCATATGTCGTCAGCATCAAGTAGAGCAATATATTCGCCTGAAGAAGCCATAATGGCATTGTTTCTAGCTCTCGATGCTCCTTGATTGTCTTGAGAAATCAGTTGTAGCCTATGGTCTTTTATACTAGCAACTATCTCTACACTTTTATCGGTGCTACCATCATCAAGAATGATTATTTCAAAATCCTGAAAGGTCTGAGAAAGTGCACTTTTTAAGGTGTTCTCGATATACGACTCTTTGTTATAAAGAGGAATTATGATTGAGAAAAATGGCATTAATCTTTAGTCTTTATGGAACAAAAGTAGCCTAATCGATAGATATCAAATAATTTTAGAGATGGATATGAAGATTTTAAGTTTAAAAGAAGAAGAGGTTTAAATAATTTAAATCCCCAAATTGTTACGGTAAGCAATTTATATGACACTAATTTTAAGTAAGCTCTTGATATTTTAGATGTGTTTTTATCGAGTATATTGTTTTCATTAAGAGCACGTAAGTTTTCTAAGGAATTCTCTGTTTTTATTATGAATTCAGTAGCAGTGTCATCTGCTAAATGTATTACAGGGTTATTAAAAAAATGAATATTAATGTCATTTTTCATGAGCCTGTCACAAAAGAGAACATCTTCGTATCCATATCCTTTCAAAGTTTCGTCGAATGGAAATTTCTTGAATACCTGTTGCTGCACCAAAAAGTTTGAAGAATGAAATAACCTATTTTCCTGTTGGTCCTGAAAAAAACTCTGCTCTCTATATTTAGTGTAAAGCCAGCGTAGTTTATAGGGTTTTCCTGGAGGTTTTATTTGGTGGGTCATACCGCCAGTAGCAACAGTTTTATCTATTAACTTAATGTATTGAGTGATAAAATTCTTGTTTTTAGGAATGGTCCCTGCATCAATAAAAAGTAATGACTCATAATGTGCATTTTTGGCCAATAAATTGCGAATCGCACTTCTGCCAATATTGGTCTTGAGCTTTTTGAATTGACAACGTGATAAAGACGTTATGGATTCATTAACCGAATCAAATGTATTATTTGAGGCGTCATCATAAACCAAAACCTCAAAAACAATATTCAATTCTGAGACTTGGAAATGAATTTCTTTTACCAACGGAAACGTGTTGAAGTTATATGTGGGAATCAAGATTGATAGCATTATCTAGTCAATTTAAAAACAGTTTCTGGTGACATTAACCCATTATAAAAATCGCTTTCAGACTTCTGAAAAGTAATAACTTTAATTACAAATCCCTCATTTTCTAATCTTGTCTTCAATCCATCTACAGAATATATTCTAACATGGTCATCTTGGCCAAAATGTTGAAGTCGATCTTCAGGCGTTTTTATATCATTATTTTCATAAATATCACCTTCCTTAAACGGAGTTTGTATATACATTGTACCATTTGGCTTTAAAACTCGATGCAATTCAGCCATAGCTTGGCTATCATCCTTAATATGCTCAAGAATATGATAGCAAATTATTAAGTCAAAAGTATCATTTGGTTGTTCTATAGATGTGATGTCAAATTGGTAGTCTGCTAAGAATTCGTTGTCAAAATCAGAGCTATAATAGTTTATAGAACCTAGGGTTTTTAGTTTACGATAAATGCTTCTAGAAGGAGAGAAATGAAGAATTTTACCGCAAAGTACATCATCTTCATTAAGTAATTTCCAAAGACGTCTTGTTCTCGAAAGGCTACCGCAAAAAGGGCAGAGTAAATCACCATTCTCAATAGTTATAAAGGATTTTAGTTTATGTTGGCAAACAGTACATTGATGAGAGTTACCTTTTTGAAACACACCAAAAACATACCGGAAAGCCAGTTCGTTTTTTATGATAAACGATTTTGGCAATATCTTTCCTATAGTTTTTTTTAATGTTTTATACATTCCTTTGTACTACCTCGAAAACACGATTTTCATCACATTTTAGGGTTTTGCTAGGGTATTTAAGTAGTAAGGCATAATCGTGAGTTGCCATTAAAATTGTGTTTCCATTTTTGTTGATGTCAAGTAACACTTCCATGACTTCAACACTGGTTTGAGGGTCCAAATTGCCTGTTGGTTCGTCAGCGAGAATGAGTTCAGGGTCATTAAGCAAGGCTCGCGCTATCGCAATGCGCTGTTGCTCACCACCAGATAACTCATGCGGAAACTTAAACCCTTTGGTTTTCATACCTACTTTATCTAATACCTCTTCTGTTTTAGTGGTAATTTCATCTTTATCTTTCCAACCAGTGGCTTTTAATACAAATAACAGATTGTCGTTAATAGTCCTGTCATTCAATAGTTTAAAATCTTGAAAAACAACGCCTAATTTTCGTCTCAAAAAAGGAATATCTTTTTCTTTAAGAGTTCTTAAATTATAATCAACAATATGACCGTCACCTTTGGTTAGCTCTAAATCTCCATACAGAGTTTTCATAAAACTACTTTTACCACTTCCGGTTTTACCAATAAGGTAAACAAAATCTCCTTTGTTCATTTCTACATTGACATCAGAAAGGACAAGGCTGTCACCTTGGAAAATAGAAGCATCTTTAAGTTGTAAAACAGTATCAGACATAGAAAAGTTGAATTAATAAGCTCTTGTAAATGTATTGTTTTATACTAACTTATAAAGCGTGTGTAAATTACTTTTTATAAAATAAATTTTAACATTTAATAAGTCCGTTTATAATTAACAAACAAAACTTCCGTTATAGGCTTGATATTGATTTATCTTTACAATCTAACAAAAACGAATAGTGAATGGTACTTAAAAAATTGGCTTTGACCCTTGTGGTATTAATGTTTTCAAGTCAAATATATTCGCAGCTTTCGGCGGCATATACAAGTGAATATGTGGACTATCAGAAAGCATTATCACTCTATAATAATAAACAATATCTGGCTGCCCAGTCCTTATTTGAACAAATTGAAGATGCTGTTGATGATGAAGTTGTACAGTCTGATTGCGCGTATTATATAGCTAATTGTGCAGTAAGACTGAATCAGATAAATGCCGATAACTTAATAGAGAAATTTGTTACAGACTATCCAACAAGTACTAAGCGCAATACCGCTTATATTGATGTTGGTGACTATTACTTCGAGAATGAACGCTATGCTTATGCAAGAAAATGGTACGATAAAGTTGATGAAAACGCTCTAGCAAGGAGTGAAAAAGAGCGTTTCAATTTTAATTATGGGTATGCCTCATTTGCTGTTAAGAGAACCAAGGACGCTAAAAAATACTTGAATCGAGTAGTGGATTCTCCTAAGTACGGGTCGCAGGCCAAATATTATATTGGATTCATGGCTTATCAAGGTGATGATTATGATAAGGCTAATGAGTATTTCGAACAGGTTAGTGACAACGAAAAATACAAGGAAAAGTTATCTTACTATCAAGCAGATTTGAACTTTAAACTAGGAAAATTTGAAGATGCAATAAAACTGGCCAAAGAACAATTACCAAATGCTGATGATAACGAGGCTTCAGAATTGTCTAAAATAATCGGTGAGAGTTATTTTAACCTTGAAAAATATAGTGAGGCCATTCCGTTCTTAGAAGATTACAAAGGCAAACGAGGCAAATGGAGTAATACTGATTATTATCAATTAGGATATGCACATTACAAGCAAGGAGATTATGAAAAGGCCATTTCAGAATTCAATAAAATTGTGTCTGGAAATAATGGTGTAGCTCAAAATGCATATTATCACTTAGGTGAAAGTTATATTAATCTTGATAAAAAACAAGAAGCCTTAAATGCATTTAGAAATGCTTCGCAAATGGATTTTGACTTAGAAATCCAAGAAGATGCATGGCTGAACTATGCAAAAATCAGTTACGAAATTGGAAATCCATATCAATCCGTTCCTCAGGTACTAGCTGGATATCTTGATAAATACCCAGATACAAGTTATCGCGAAGAATTAGAAACCTTGCTGATTGATTCTTATATCACTTCAAAGAACTATAAAGAGGCTTTAAAACTACTTAAAGGGAAAAATAGCTTTGAAAATAAAGTAGCCTATCAAAAAGTAGCTTTTTATCGTGGCGTAGAATTATATAATGAAAGCAAGTATTTAGAAGCTGAGAATATGTTTGATGAATCTTTGGGAGAACCTCGTGATGATAGTTATACAGCGCGAGCGACATTCTGGAAAGCAGAAACAGATTACAACTTAGCAAATTATGATGACGCTTTAATAGGCTTTAAACAATTTGTAGGCAGTAGTAAATCATCGTCAACTAAAGAGGTTACGAATATTGATTATAATTTGGCGTATACATATTTCAAACAGAAAAATTACCCAAAGGCTATTGATTACTTAAATCAATTTATTTCAAACAGAAAAGATGATAAGGTGCGTTTGAATGATGCCTATTTGCGTTTGGGAGATGCTCATTTTGTAAGTAGTAATTATAGTTCAGCAATCAACGCCTATAATAAAGCAGTGGATTTGAATGAAATTGAAACAGATTATGCATTCTTTCAAAAAGCTCTGAGTGCTGGATATGCAGGTCAAACATCTACAAAGATTAGTGAATTGAACACGTTCATTAATGATTATCCCAAATCAACTTTACGGGATGACGCGCTCTACGAATTAGCAAATTCGTATGTAAAGAAAGGCAATAACGATAAGGCAATGCCTTTGTATGATAAATTGAACACAGAATACAGGAAGAGCTCATTCGTGCCTAAATCTTTGTTACGTCAAGGATTGGTGTATTACAATAATAGTGATAACGAACGTGCATTAGGAAAATTCAAGAGAGTGGCAAATGAGTTTCCAGGTACACCTGAAGCGGTACAATCTGTATCAACCGCGCGATTAATTTATATTGACCTAGGCCGAGTTGATGAGTACGCGGCATGGGTAAGAAACCTTGATTATGTTGAGGTCACAGATGCCGATTTAGATAACGCCACCTATGAATCTGCAGAAAAGCAATATCTCGATAACAATACAAAGGATGCTATTAATTTGTTTAATAGCTATTTGAATGATTTTCCTAGAGGTTTGCATGCCTTACAGTCACATTTTTATTTAGCGCAATTATATTATAAAGAGGATTTAAAAAATAATGCTGCACCTCACTACAAAGCAGTTGTGGATGCATCTGGTAATGAGTTTACAGAACAGTCGTTAACGAGGTTGTCAGAAATATATATTGATAACTCCAATTGGGTACAAGCAATTGATGCATTAGAGAGATTGGAGCAAGAGGCTAATTTTCCGCAAAATGTAGTTTATGCCCAATCTAACTTGATGAAAGCCAATTATAAACTAAAAAAGTATGATGCCGCAACGGCATATGCAGAAAAAGTCTTGGTCAGCTCAAGAATCGATAATAAAATTAAGAGTGATGCGCATATTATAATTGCACGTTCTGCTATTGAAACTGGAGATGAAGCTCGTGCAAAATCAGCTTTTGTTGAAGTGGAAAAAGTTGCAACAGGAGAATTAGCAGCTGAAGCACTATACTACAATGCCTATTTCAAGAATAAAGAAGGAAATTATGCTGGGTCAAATGTCAAGGTCCAAAAATTGGCAAAAGATTATTCAGGATACAAGTATTTTGGAGCGAAAGGATTAGTAATTATGGCTAAAAATTATTACAAATTAGGAGATGCCTATCAAGCTACTTATATATTAGAAAGTGTCATTCAGAATTTTAAGGAATTTGACGATGTAGTTTCTGAAGCTACATCTGAATTGAACAAAATAAAAACCGAACAAGCCAAAACAAATTCATCAATCGAAACAGATAATTAAAATGTCAGGCATTTTAAATGATGACACTAACAAAAAAACAAAGCATGCTTAAGAACCTATTCCTTTTAGCACTAACCATAACAACTACGTTCGCTTTTTCACAAGAGCGAGATCAAGACACTATTAATACCGATGTTATCAGTGTTGTAAAACCCTATACACCAAAAATTTCTGATGCCTTTAAGGTAAAAGAAACACCAACTTTAGATGATGAAGTAACGACCACTAAGAAAGAGATTAAGTACAATATTTTCTCAATTCCAGTAGCGTCAACATTTACACCTGCCAAAGGAAAAGCGGCAGTGGTGGATAAGGAACCGCCAATGAAATTGTTCGATAATTATGCCTCTTTGGGTTTCGGAACCTATACAACAATTTTAGGAGAAGTATATTTAAATCATGCACTTAACAGGAATGAAAGTGTGGGTGGTTATTTAAACTATCATTCATCTCAAGGAGGTATTGATGGGCTATTGTTGGATGATAAATTTGCCAATGCTAAGGTGAATGTGAATTACACTAAGAAACAAAGAGAATACTCTTGGAACGTAGAAGCAGGTTATCAAAATCAAGTATTTAATTGGTATGGATTGCCACAGCCTTTGTTTGATCAAACTTCTGCGGATACTTTAGATGTGAGGCATCAATACCATGGGTTTCATTTTGGAGGTGAATTGAATTTTGATGATTCATATATAAAGAACGGTAGTATTTATTTCAGACGTTTTGCAGACGATCAGGAATCTGGTGAAAATAGATTTGTCGCAAAAACGAATGTTGATTTTCCGATAAATGATAATATCATAAATACGACCATAAGGCTTGATTATATTGGCGGTGGTTTTGATAGAAGTTATTTCGATACAGCTGAACTAAAATACGGTAATTTTAATATTGGGTTATCTCCCAGCTATCAGATAAAACAGGATGATTTAACAGTGAATTTGGGTGTCTCCTTATTCTATTTGAATGATATCGAGAACAGTGACAATAAGATATTTATTTACCCTAATATAACGGCGTCGTACAGATTGGTAGATGATGTACTCATAGCTTATGGAGGCGTTGAAGGAGACTTGATCCAGAATTCGTACTACGGTTTTGCTCAAGGCAATCCATTTGTTTCTCCAACACTTAATGTTATGCCGACGGATCAGGTTTATAATGGTTATGTAGGTTTAAAAGGAAAACTCTCTAATAATATGAGTTATAACTTTAGAGGGTCTTATACTGCAGATAATGATAAAGCATTGTATGTTCAAAATGCAGTAGATACCAATCAAGGCCAAGATTATAATCTTGGTAATTCTTTCGGAATCGTGTATGATGATGTAAAGACTTTAGGCCTCTTTGGAGAATTGAATGTAGATGTCAATCGTAATTTTAAGTTAGGGTTAAAGGCAGAGTATTTTGTATATGACACTAAAAATCAAGTAGAACCATGGAATCTTCCTGATTTTTCAGGGTCTTTGTTCTTGGATTATCAAATCAGTCGTCATTGGTTTATGGGTGCTAATTTGTTTTATGTAGGAGAACGTAAAGATCAAATTACCTTGATTTCGCCAGTTCTAAATGTAACACCAACAACGGTAACATTAGATGCGTTTTTCGATGCCAATGCACATGTGGGTTACAGAATTAACGATCGTTTTTCGGTGTATGCTAAAGCAGCTAATATTGCTAGTCAAGACTACCAACGATGGTTGAACTTCCCTGTGCAGAGTATTCAATTCTTAGCAGGGGCTACGTATAAGTTCGATTTTTAAATCTAAAAAAACAAATCGTAAGGCAAAAAGCGTTCTATTTCAGAACGCTTTTTTATTTTTGATGTAATTATTTACGTCAGTTCGAGTATTCTGATGTTATTAGAATATATCGAGAACAAGTAAATAATATGATGAAAAACCATTCTCGATACAATTTCGAATCTTTTCGAAATCACTCGAATTGATGCTTAGAAAACTACGATATGAAAAAATATATACCGCTATTAGTCTCTTTTATTGTGTGGAATTGCTCTTATAAAGAACAAGTAGATTTAATTGTTACTAACGCTAATATTTATACCGTTAATGGTGAGTTCTCTATAGCTGAATCTTTTGCTGTAAAAGACGGAAAGTTTATATCTGTGGGCAATGCTTCGGATATCTTAAACGCCTATGAAGCTAAGGAAACAGTCGACGCAAATGGGCAGACAATTCTTCCTGGACTTATAGATGCACATTGTCATTTCTATGGATTAGGCCAAAATCAGCAGGTTGTTGATTTGGTTGGTACTAAGAGTTTTGAAGAGGTCTTGGAACGTTTACAAACATTTCAAAAAGAAAGAAGTACAAGTTTCCTGAGAGGACGAGGATGGGATCAGAATGATTGGGAGGTCAAAGAGTTTCCAACAAAAGATAGATTGGATGCACTATTCCCTAACATACCTGTGGCTATAGAACGCGTAGACGGTCATGCCTATTTAGTGAATCAAGAAGCGCTAGATTTAGCTGAAATTACTACAAAAACGAGCGTAGAAGGCGGAGAGATCGTTATACAAAATGGGAAACTCACAGGAATATTGATAGACAATCCAATGGGATTGATTGATGCAGTAATCCCAAGAACCAGTAGGAAGACTAAAATTCAAGCCCTTCTAGATGCTCAAAAATTATGTTTTGATTTGGGCTTAACAACAGTAAGTGATGCGGGCTTAGATAAAGAAATTATTGAGCTTATAGATAGCCTCCAACAATCTGGAGATTTAAAGATGCGTGTCTATGCGATGATAAGCAACAAAAAAGAGAACTTGGATTATTATCTCCCAAAAGGAAAAATAAAGACTGATAGATTGAATGTACAATCCGTGAAGGTATATGCAGATGGAGCCTTGGGTTCTAGAGGAGCAGCTCTTAAAAGAGCGTATTCAGATAAAAAAGGACATTTTGGTGCTATGGTGACAAGCCCAAAGAATCTCGAAGCATTAGCTGTAAGGATAGCCAATTCGGATTATCAGATGAATACTCATGCTATCGGTGATTCTGCGAATAGCCATATTTTAAAAACTTACAACAAACACTTAAAAGGAGAATCTAACAGACGATGGCGAATAGAACATGCGCAAGTCATTGATAAAACAGATTTTAAGTATTTTAAGAATGAGAATATTATACCATCAGTGCAACCCACACATGCGACTAGCGATATGTATTGGGCAGATGAACGACTAGGTGAGGAGCGTATAAAAGGTGCCTATGCCTATAAAGAACTTTTGAATATGAGTGGAAATATTGCTTTAGGCACCGATTTTCCTGTGGAAAGAGTAAGTCCATTCTTGACGTTTTATGCGACTGTTGCGCGTCAAGATCTGGAGAATTACCCGGAAAGTGGATTCCAAAAAGAGAATGCCTTGACAAGGGAAGAGACTTTAAAGGGTATGACTATTTGGGCAGCTTATTCCAATTTTGAAGACACAGAAAAGGGCAGTATTGAAATTGGAAAGTTTGCTGATTTCATAGTGTTGGATAAAGATATTATGACGGTACCTACAAATGATATCCCAAAAATAAAAGTGGAAAACACTTATGTAAATGGTGTGGCACAATAGTTGATTCTACCAAAATGCTATTCAAAACAGCGTTAACTAATTACGTATCTTTACCAAAATATTCTATGATGAAGAAATTTCTAACTTTTATATTATTAGTAAGCTTATCGACACTAACTTTTGCACAAACAGATCCTTATAGCGAAGATGTAAAAGTTTGTATTAAAAGTAATGGTACATATGATTATTATGCTGATGTGGTAGATCAAATGTTCACTATGCTTAAGGAACAATATTCTGCAAAAAGTGTTCCTATGAGTCTCTGGAAAGAATTAGAGGATACAAAATCAGAATCTATGGAAGAGCTTAGTCAAATGTTGGTGTCTGCCTACAGAGGGTACTTTTCTCACGACGACGTCAAAAAGATGAATGTTTTATATCAAAGCAAAACAGGACGAACAATGATTAAAGATGCTCAGAGTTTAACAGAAGGCGATAAAGTGGTTCTTGAATCTTTTTATGAAAGTGATACAGGAAAAAAAATATTAGGCTCTCAAGAGGATATGAATAAGCTCATGAGTAAAATATCTGAGATGTGGAGTAGTGATATGTATCGAAATGTCGTTGCTAAATTGACTGAAAAGGGCTTTAGTCTCTAGAACTTAAACGAGCGAGATAATCATAGTGCTCTCCTTCAAGTATTAATTCGCATTGCAATCCATTTGTTAGGGCCGCAGCTTCTAAGGTGTTAAAGTCAAGGTATAGCCATTTTATTGGGGCTTCTTTTTCGCCTTTATAGCTTAGATAATAATCCAATTCACCATAGTAGTTAGCATTGATATCTTGCCAAATACCGCCATCTTTATCTTGATACATGTAAAGAATATCGGAGGAATCAATTAAAATGTTTCCACCATCATTAAGCAAAGACTTTATATGTTTTAGATACTCAGAAACTCTATCAATCGTTTGGAAGATACCCGTTCCATTCATTAATAGTAGAATTGTGTCAAACGTATCAGTTTCATTCAATATATCTAGAATTTCAACCTTTTTAATTCCTCGTAAGCGACATACTTCAATGGCACCCTCAGATACATCAATAGCTTTGATGTTGAATCCTTTTTCTTGAAGGTATAAACTATGGCAACCTGAACCACAACCAATATCTAAAACAGATCCTTTAACTAATTGAAGCGCTTTCTGTTCTAGTTGAGGCATGTCATTATAATTTCTGAAAAGATAAGGGATTGGTAGTGTATCTTCATCTGAAATATTAGTAGAGGTAATAATGTCTTCAGTATAATTACCGTTTTGATAATCTAATAAGGCTTTACCGAGTATATCTTTCATATTTTTGTGTCATGCAAGAGTTTATTAACAGCCTCCCGAAGCTCGCCAAAGATAAGCATAAGGAGAATAAATCCTTTTTTACAAAGCTTAAAAAGAAACCGCCAAAACAATTGGATTATATCATGCAAGAATTACATGATCAAGAGTTTGAGCGTACGGATTGTTTAAAATGTGCCAATTGCTGCAAGACAACAGGTCCTTTGTTTACAGATAAGGACATTCAGCGAATAGCCAAACATTTTAAAATGAAGGAGCATCAGTTCATAAGTCAATATTTGAGAGTTGATGAAGATAAAGATTATGTTTTGCAGAGCGTACCTTGTACATTCCTTGGGTCGGACAATTACTGCTCAATCTACGATGTGCGCCCAAAAGCTTGTAAAGAATTTCCACATACAGATAGAAAAAAATTCCAGCAAATTTCGAACTTGACACTTAAAAACCTTGCTGTTTGTCCAGCTGCATACAATATTGTAGAGGAGATGAAAAGACGTTTAAAATAAAGGCGTTATATTTTATTAAAACAATCGATGAAAAAAATAGTCTTAATCCTACTTGTAATTTTTGTTTTTGGAAGCAATGGTTTTGCCCAAGAATGGTTTACATCTTTTGATGTGGCTAAAAGATTAGCCCTCGTACAAAACAAAATGTTATTTGTTATGTGGGAAGATTCTTTTAAGACTCCTTATTACGTATCGATTACTAATGAAAATGGAGAGGTAATAGTTATTGATTTAACCGAGAATGAAAACTTGAGCAAACTAATTTGGGATTATTTTATACCTGTATTGTTACCAGAATCAGATTATGGCAAGTTCCTTAACAAAGCTAAGAAAGCGACCACTAGTTTAGCCTATACAGATAAGCTTGAAGATGATAGTATTAAAATAATGGATGTTAACGGATATATTTTGAATACAAATTTTTATATAGAAAGTGTCCAAAATGTAACGTCACTCATTAAATTTTATTCATTAGACACATCCTATTTAAACTCTTATTTTAGGAGCTATTCAAAGAAAGAAAATTTCACGACAACATTTATTTTGGCATCTAAATATCTTGATTTCGCCATATTTTCTGGGAACGATACTAGATTTGACATAGTCGATTTAGCAACTATATACTTTAAGGAAGCCAAGAATCATTTAGCAGAAAGTGATTTAAATAATAAAAGTGCTTTTTTGCAAAAATTGAACTTACTTGAAATAAAAGAACTGTTAATCTTAAATAACGCTAATAAAGCTAAGAGATTATTAAGGAGAACTAAAACATCTGAGATTGATAACATAAATGAATCTCTTTATGTTTTCTTAAATTATACTACTTTTATGTTATTGAAAGACAAAGAAGCGGCAGCGTTATGGAAAGAGAAAATGTCTTCAGTAAACCTGAAAAAAGCCGAACTAATTTTAAAGACTAATATACCAAATTGGAAACCCTATTAAATTACTTTGAGACCATTCCTTCCGCACATAGAAGCCTTATTCTTGTCGGCGGATTAACATTATTTTGGTTGCTAGAAGGTGCTGTGCCATTGTTTAGGTTTAACTATAAGAAATGGCGACATGCGGTGCCAAATATTTTTTTTACGGTGACTACCATTGTCATTAATTTCACGTTGGCATTTTTACTCTTAAAAACGGCTGATTGGGTTGTTGTCAATGATTTTGGAATTATAAACTGGTTACCTGAGATGCCGCTATGGTTGTATGGTGTAATGGGCGTTTTATTACTCGATTTTATCGGCGCCTATTTAGCACATTACGTAGAACATAAAGTAAAACCACTTTGGATGGTGCATTTGGTACATCATACAGA
>JABABD010000022.1 GCA_014238425.1 Flavobacteriaceae bacterium
ACAAAAAGTATATAATAAATTAGGTGCCCTTAACAAGGCTATCGAATTAGCAGAAAATATTTAGTATGAAAAACGTATTGGTCATAGATAATTACGACAGTTTCACTTATAATCTAGTTCATTACCTGGAAGATTTAGATTGCAAAGTCAATGTAAAACGGAATGACAAGCTCACCCTAGATGAAGTAAAGCCCTTTGATAAAATAGTCTTATCTCCTGGTCCAGGAATACCAGATGAAGCTGGATTATTAAAATCTATCGTAAAGACTTATGCTTCTTCAAAAAGTATTTTAGGTGTATGTCTTGGACAACAAGCAATAGGCGAAGTTTTTGGTGGCACATTGATTAACTTAGACAATGTGTTTCATGGAGTTGCTACAGAAATAAAAACATGTGTAAATGACGAACCCTTATTTGAAGGATTAGGAAAATCGTTTGCCGTTGGGCGGTACCATTCTTGGGTAGTTGATAATAATCTACCTGACTCATTAGAGGCAACCTCTTATGATGAGAACGGACAAATTATGTCTTTAAGACATAAAGAATACGATGTAAAAGGAGTGCAATACCATCCAGAATCTGTTTTGACACCAAATGGAAAACAACTATTAAAAAATTGGTTAGAAAGCTAGACTAGATATGAAAAAACTACTCAATAGGCTCATTAATCACGAGGCCATATCCAAAGAAGAAGCAAAGCAAGTGTTGGTCAACATTTCTGAAGGCCAATACAATCAAAGTCAAATTGCGTCTTTCTTGACAGTTTATATGATGCGAAGTATCACTTTGGAAGAGCTAGAAGGGTTTCGTGACGCCTTGCTTGAGCTTTGCATTCAAGTAGAATTATCAGCGTATAACCCTATTGATCTATGTGGTACTGGTGGAGATGGCAAGGACACTTTCAATATTTCAACACTATCTTCGTTCATCACAGCTGGCGCTGGAATAAATGTATCTAAACATGGTAACTATGGTGTATCATCCTCATGTGGCTCTAGTAATGTCATGGAGTATTTGGGTATTAAGTTCACTAATGATATTAGCTTTCTAGAAAAATCAATCGATAAGGCGGGAATCTGCGTTTTACATGCTCCTTTATTTCATCCTGCGATGAAAAACGTAGCTCCAATTAGACGTGAATTAGGCGTAAAAACCTTTTTTAACATGTTAGGACCTATGGTGAATCCAGCATTTCCAAAAAATCAACTAGTAGGTGTCTTTAATTTAGAATTGCAACGTCTTTATGGTTATTTATACCAAAAAACAGATAAGAACTATACTATTTTGCATGCATTGGACGGCTATGACGAGATATCACTAACCGGTGACACAAAAGCCATTAGGAATTCCTCCGAAAGTATTTTATCACCTGCAGATTTTGACGTTGCTCCTTTATCTCAACAAGAGATTTATGGCGGGAATACTGTAGAGGATGCGGCAAAGATATTTATGGACGTTATCGGTGGAAACGGCACAGAAGCACAAAACAATGTCGTCTGTGCTAATGCAGGAATGGCTATAGCTACCGCTAAGAACCTTGAACCAAAAGAAGGTTTTGAACTAGCGAAAGAATCATTATTGTCTGGCAAAGGGCTAAAAGCATTACTAACCCTTCAATACTTGAGTAAATGACCATTTTAGACAAGATAGTAAGAGACAAGCGCATAGAAGTCCAACTTCGAAAGGAGCTTATACCTATACCTCAATTAGAAGCATCTATCCTTTTTGACAGAGAAACTTTTTCGCTATCACGGATGTTAATGCAAAGTTCTACAGGAATTATTGCAGAACACAAAAGGCGTTCACCGTCAAAATCCGTAATTAATAACACACTCAATGTTTTTGATATAGCCAGTGGTTATGAAGAAGCAGGAGTTTGTGGTATGTCAGTGCTAACTGATGGCAAATATTTTGGCGGTTCATCGGATGATCTTTTGTTGGCAAGAGCAAGTTGTAAGTTGCCATTACTACGTAAAGAATTCATTATAGACGAATTTCAAATATTAGAGGCGAAATCTTATGGTGCAGATGCCATTTTATTAATTGCAGCGATTTTAAGTCGAAAGGAAATAAAGCAATTTTCTCAATTAGCAAAAAGCTTGAACCTAGATGTATTGTTAGAAGTACATAACGAAGAAGAGTTGAACAAATCCATTATGCCAAATCTAGACATGTTAGGCGTTAATAATCGCAATCTAAAAACATTTGACGTTAATTTGGGCACGAGTAAATCGTTGAGTCAACTCATTCCGAGTGATTTTATAAAAGTATCTGAAAGCGGTATCAGTTCAATTGATGCCATTAAAGAGTTGCAACCATATGGTTATAAAGGATTTTTGATTGGGGAGAATTTTATGAAAACTGATAATCCCGGAGAAGCAGTTGAGAAATTTATTAAAGACTTAGAATCATGAAGTTGAAAGTTTGCGGAATGAAATACCAAGACAATATTCAAGAGATTACCACTGTACAACCTGATTATTTGGGCTTTATATTTTACCCGAAATCTGCACGCTTTTTTCAAGATGAAATCCCTGAGCTACCAGATTCAATAAAAAAAGTTGGTGTTTTTGTCAATGCATCGCTCAGCTTTGTCTTGGAAATGACAAAAAAACATCAGCTACAGGTTATACAGGTACATGGCAATGAATCGGTGGAATTTTGCAAAAAACTGAAAGCTGAAAACCTAGAGATCATTAAGGTGTTCTCGATAAAAAATGATTTTGATTTTTCAGCACTGCAAGCATTTGAAAAGGTTTGCGATTATTTCTTGTTTGACACCAAAGGAGAACTTCCAGGAGGTAATGGTTACACCTTTAATTGGGATATTCTAAAAAATTATCCTTCTACAAAACCTTACTTTTTGAGCGGTGGCATTGGTTTGGAACAACTTCAGTCACTAGAGGAGTTTTTAAATAATGAGGCTTCAAAATATTGCCATGTGATTGATGTTAATAGTCAATTTGAAGTTAAACCAGGACTAAAGAATTTAGAATTATTAAAAGATTTTAAAAGGCAATTATGAGCTATAACATCAACAAAAAAGGATATTACGGAAAGTTTGGAGGCGCATTCATCCCAGAAATGTTATATCCAAATGTAGAAGAGTTACGTCAGAACTATATAAAAGTCATGGCTGAGCCTGATTTTCAAAGAGAGTTCAACCTGTTGCTAAAAGATTATGTAGGAAGACCATCTCCTCTCTATTTTGCAAAACGCCTTTCAGATAAGTATAACACAAAAATATATTTAAAACGTGAAGACCTTAACCATACAGGTGCACATAAAATCAATAATACAATTGGTCAGATTTTGATGGCCAAACGTTTAGGAAAGCACAGAATCATTGCCGAAACTGGTGCTGGACAGCATGGTGTAGCAACAGCTACAGTTTGTGCCTTAATGGGGTTAGAATGCATTGTCTACATGGGGGAAATTGACATTGCTCGACAAGCACCAAATGTCGCTAGAATGAAAATGCTTGGAGCAACCGTTGTTCCAGCATTGTCTGGAAGTCGTACATTAAAAGATGCTACAAATGAAGCCATAAGAGATTGGATCAATAATCCTGTTGACACTCATTATATCATCGGAAGTGTCGTCGGGCCTCATCCATATCCGGATATGGTAGCTCGTTTCCAGTCTGTTGTTTCAGAAGAAATACAATGGCAGCTTAAAGAGCAAGAAGGAACCTCAAAACCTGATTATGTAGTCGCTTGTGTAGGTGGAGGTAGCAATGCTGCTGGCGCCTATTATCATTTTCTAGAAGACACCAATGTAAACCTCATTGCAGTTGAAGCTGCAGGGTTAGGTGTTGATTCTGGAGAAAGCGCAGCTACATCTGTATTAGGAAGAGAAGGCATCATTCATGGTAGTAAGACATTATTAATGCAAACCAAGGATGGCCAAATCACCGAACCTTACTCCATATCAGCGGGATTAGATTATCCAGGTGTTGGTCCAATGCATGCACATTTATACACATCTGGACGAGCTGAATTTATTTCGATAACAGATGATGAAGCAATGGCAGCTGGATTAAAACTTTGCAAATTAGAAGGCATTATTCCAGCCATTGAAAGTTCGCATGCTTTGGCTATTTTTGAAAAGAAGACTTTTAACCCAAATGATATTGTTGTTTTGAGTTTATCTGGTCGTGGGGATAAAGATTTGGAAACATATATTAATCATTTCAAATTATAAATGAAGTCGCTAGGATACATTATCATCTTGTTACTCTGCATTTCTTGTAAAAAGGAAAAATCGCAGCCAACACATATAATTATTGATGTGAGTGAAGATATTGTCAGTCCTAAGCATTACATCGTAGCAAAAACAAATTCGAAAATAATTATAGATGGGGTTATTGACGAACCTGCATGGAATAATGCAATATATTCAGATAAATTCATTGATATTGAAGGAGTGAAAACGCCAAAGTATGATACCAGACTAAAAATGCTCTGGGATGATGAATACCTATATGTATATTCAGAAATGGAAGAACCTCATATTTGGGGAAATTTGAAACAGCGTGATACAATTATATATTACAATAATGATTTCGAAGTGTTTATAGATCCATCTGGAACTGGAAGTACTTATGGTGAAATCGAAATAAATACTTTAAATACTGTTTGGGATCTCTTCTTAGACAAACCCTATCGTGTTGGTGGTAAAGCAAATTTTCAATGGAATTTGAACAACCTAAAAACTGCCGTGAAAATTAAAGGTACATTAAATGACCCAAAGGATATTGACACATTATGGGCTGTTGAAATGGCAATTCCTTTAAAAGCATTTGTATCTCTCAAAAACAGGCCAAAAACATATCCAAAAGAAGGTGAGCAATGGCGTATTAACTTCTCAAGGGTACAATGGAATCATGACCTCATCAATAGAAAATACTACCGTAAAAAAGAAAATGGTAAATATCTAAAGGAATATAATTGGGTTTGGAGCAACCAAAAAATTATTAATATGCACGAACCCGAAAAATGGGGGTTCCTACAATTTACAGAAAACAGTTCTGTAAAAGACGTAGAATTCATTACTAATCCTGATGTATTGATAAAACAAACGGCTTTTTCATTGTTCCGAAAAACAAGATACGGTGACTTAAAATATCTACTAGACAACAATACTGGATACAAACAAATCATTGATGTCATCTATTCTGAAGATACATCAATCAAGGCTAATTTCAATAAAACCAATTTTGGCTTTGAATATAAAATTGGAAGTCCATACACTAAAAAAAAATATATCATTAACCAAGAAGGAACTTTAAAGACCTTATGAAACATATAATCATTACTTTCTTAGCTATACTTTTATTTTCTTGTAATGAAACCAAGGAAAAGACTGAAGTAATCAAAACTGAATCAAAAAACTCATTTACATTTGCGACTTGGGCCAATCCTGGAGGTGAATTTGATCGTGAGAAATGGGAATCCAAACTAGCTTCCTATGATTCTTTAGGCATTTCTGATGTGTTGGTAGGCGGAAGTCCGGAATTCTACGAACAACTTATACCATTAGCGAACCAAAAGAACATAAAAATTCATGCCTGGATGTGGACTCTGAATCGTCCTGGAGACACCATTGCAAATAAACATCCCGAATGGTATGCTGTAAATCGTGCTGGTAAAAACTCATTAGAATATAGAGCCTATGTTGATTATTATCAATGGCTGAGTCCATTTCACCCAGAAGCTCGTGAGCATATAAAAAACAATGTAAGAAAGTTGACCAAAGTAAAAGGATTAGCGTCCATCCATTTAGATTATGTACGCTATGTCGATGTGATTTTAGGAGCGGACTTACAGCCAAAATACGGACTCGTACAAAATCACGAAATGCCAGAATACGACTATGGTTATCATCCAATTGCCCGAGAGGGATTCAAGAAGATATTTGGTAAAGACCCCCAAGATTTCGAACATCCAGAATTAAGCACAGAATGGCGACAATATAGATTGAATGCGGTGACAACATTAGTGAATGAGCTTGCAAATATTGCTCATGAAAGCAATCATAAAATAACTGCTGCTGTATTTCCATTTCCCGAAATGTCGAGACAAATGGTACGACAAGCATGGGATGACTGGAATCTAGATGCCGCTTACCCAATGGTATACAATAATTTTTATCGAGAAAATGTCAATTGGATTGGTTTTGCGACCGAGCAAGGTGTCAATGATGTTGATTTTCCTATATATTCTGGCCTGTACAGTCCAGCATTAAAAAATCCTAAAGATCTGGAGAAAGCCATACGTTTAGCAAAAGAAAAAGGAGCTTCTGGCATATCAATTTTTACTGCTGACAATCTTGACAAGAATCAAAAAGATGTTTTAATAAAACTGTCCAAAGAATTCAACAATGAATAGAATAAATCAGAAAATAAAAGAAGACAAAAAACTTCTTTCCATATATTTTACATCTGGCTATCCAAATCTTGACGATACTGCTACTATCATACAAAATCTTGAAGAAAATGGTGTTGATATGATTGAGATTGGATTACCTTTTAGCGATCCTTTGGCTGACGGCCCAACAATTCAGGCCAGCTCTACTCAAGCCTTAAAAAACGGCATGACCACTGAAGTACTATTCAATCAGTTAAAAGACATCAGGAAAACCGTGAACATTCCATTGATTATTATGGGATATTTTAATCCAATGCTACAATATGGTATAGAAGCATTTTGCAAAAAATGTCAAGATATAGGCATCGATGGGCTTATTATTCCTGACCTGCCAGTTGATGTATATAACGAACAGTACAAATCTATTTTTGAAACATACGGACTGATAAATATATTCTTAATTACACCCCAAACATCTGTTGAGCGTATTCGCTTCATTGATTCCATCTCTAACGGATTCATCTATATGGTAAGCAGTGCAAGTGTCACAGGAAGCCAATACGGCTTCGGAGCGATACAAACCAATTACTTTAAGCGTATTGAGAAAATGAATCTTAACAATCCACAAATTGTTGGTTTTGGAATTAGTAATAATGACACCTTTATGCAAGCCACTCAACATGCTAAAGGCGCTATTATTGGGTCAGCATTCATTAAACATTTAACTAATAAAGGAGTTGATAAAATTGGTTACTTTGCAAAATCAATATTAAAACCCAACTATTAATGAACTGGTATTTAAAAGTCATAACAGAAAATTATGCAAATTTTTCTGGAAGAGCAAGACGACAAGAATATTGGATGTTTGTACTCATTCAAATTGTCGTTTTTGTTTTAATTGTCCTTATATTTTCTACAATTGATGATTTTCTTGATTTAAACATTGGCGGTAGTATTCTTGGAATTTACCTATTAGGAACACTCGTTCCATGGATTGCCGTTAATGTAAGACGGCTACATGACATTGGAAAAAGTGGAACATATATCTTCATTAATATTATTCCTATAGTTGGCAGAATTTGGTTCATTGTGTTAGTTGCCACTAATGGTGATATAGGACAAAACAAATATGGCCCAGATCCAAAAGGTAGTTTTGATGATGAAATTGAAGACATTGGCAGGCCATTACTAGAAGAATAAATTATGTCATTACATATCGTACTTATAGAACCGGAAATACCCAATAATACTGGAAATATTGGAAGATTAGCATTGGCATCTGGTTGCAATTTACATATTGTAAAACCGCTTGGCTTCGAGATAACAGACACCAGATTAAAGCGTGCAGGATTAGATTACTGGAAGCATCTATCTGTCACCTATTATGAAAATACTGAAGAATTTTTAGATATTCATAAAGGTAAAAACATGGCATTTTTATCAAGTCATGGTAAACAAGATTATAGGAATATTCCATTCAAAAGAGATACGTTCTTAATTTTTGGAAAAGAATCCGTTGGATTACCTGAATCTATTACCGAAACATATACTGAACAATTGTATAAAATCCCGCTGTATAGTGCGCACATCAGGAGTCTTAACTTGGCAAATTCGGTAGGTATTGTTGTGTATGAAGGATTGAAGTATTTTCAGTAATTTTTTGTAGCTTACTGATTCATTCTAAATCAAAAAATCAGTTGCAAAATGATCAAAAAACCCATTTCTAGAATTATCGTACTATGCATTCTCACCCTCTCAATTCTTAGCTCAAATAATATGCTAAGCCAAGATTTTAGTGCTTACAAAAAAGATGTATACACCTCTAAAAAAGGAACTTTACCATATCGTGTATTGCTTCCAAGGAATTACAACCAAAATATCAAGTATCCGTTGATTTTATTTTTACATGGTTCTGGAGAGCGTGGTAGTGACAACAATTTGCAGCTAACCCATGGCGCCGAATTATTCTTGAAAGAATCTGTAAGAAGAGATTATCCAGCAGTGGTGGTATTTCCTCAATGTGCTGCAGAAGATTCATGGAGCAATTATCAATATTCAAGAACCGATGGAAAAGTTGATATAATTTATTCTGAAACTGTTGATAAGATTAAACATCAAGAGCTACTAAGAGGTTTGGTCAAAAAACTAAAAGACAATTTTAATCTTGACAATAATCGGTTATATATCGGAGGGCTCTCAATGGGTGGCATGGGTACTTTTGACATGATCAAGCAAAACCCAAAAATGTTTGCAGCAGCTTTTGCCATTTGTGGTGGTGCCAATCCTAAAATAGCCAAACGTATTAGCAAACCTAGTTGGTGGATTTTTCACGGTGATGCTGATGGTGTTGTACCTGTGAAATACTCACAACAGATATATGATGCGTTAAAAGCTATAGATGCAGATGTGCAACTTACTATTTATGAAGGTGTAAATCATGATAGTTGGACTAATGCATTTGCAGAACCAGAACTACTAAAATGGCTGTTTTCAAAATCGCTCTAATAGTCTGTCATAGTATAAAAAAATAGGCGAACTTCTTTAGTTGTTGATAAGCTACCGCCTATACTTAATTCTCAAGTACTACGAAACTGATAAAAAACATTAAAGACATAACCACAGGTAAAGCTCATTACAATCATTTCACCTCCATCTTCAACAATTCCAGCAATTCCACGTAAATATCTATTCTCTATTAATATATGAAGCATGTCAATAAATACCCCACAAAACACGAGCATTATAAATAACAAAGCCAAATCCTGACTTATTGCTTTGTTCTTTTTTGAGCTTTTTATATAACTTATAAATATGAATAGAATAATTGGAATACCAAAAAGTGCAGATGCTGTTAACTGTCCAAAATCTTGAGCCCTCAATCCTAGTGCGCTTGTAAAACCATAAGTTTCGGCCATATATACTCCAACTTTTTCATGAATTTGAAGAGCATCATCGCTAAGTATATAGGTAAAGAGAAGTATCCAGGAAACATAGAAGAATTGACGTGTTCGCCACCACAATGCACTGAGAATGATGATTATCCAGTAAGTTTTTAAATATTGGAATATTTCTGAATAACCGCGATCGGTATATAAAGAATAAAGTGGATTCTTATTTAAATCAGTTGTGAAGTAGTAAACTGTGTGAATTAAAATAAAAGCTACATCTCCTGCCAATAATAGAAACAGTAAAAGATTATTGGTATATAAACGCCTAAAACGAAGTTTTAAATTCGAAAATTGTAATTGATCTTTCATAAACGTGTACTTCATATAACTCAAAATACTATTGAATATGACACCTCATGTTCAATATCAATATTTTTTTGGATACTAAAAAGCTCTATTTTCTCTAATAAGATTTTAGAAAGTTACATAAATCAATAATTGGTCAAACCAAAATACGCCATAAAGTCCTAAAAAAACTCGCGATACTGCATGACCCTGAAATCAAATGTATTAAACTTAGGGTTTTTTGCCTTTAATTGTTTGTACAAGGGGTTACTCCCTATAGATATATTGGCTGCCCCAGAACCTGAGGTTAGAGATACAGTTTTTATAGTTCTATCACCCAAATTAAATTGGTGGATTTTTGGTGTTTCTTTAGAGATTAATTCTAACTTTAATTGATAATCTTTAATATGTCTCCTAAAAAAATATTCAGGACCATTTTTACTATTTCCTCCGGTAAATAAAAGCGTTTCAATAGTTGAAAATCGCTTTAAATATCCAACAACATCTCTTAATTTAATATTTTGCATGCCTAAATCTGATGCATCAATTTTGTTTCTTTCTGCACTTTCTACAATATCGCAAACGCCTATCTTATGTTTAACAAGGAAGTCCTTACGCTGATTGACAGCTTCTTTAGAATTATCGTAGCGTAACTGCAAATTATGTATCTTTTCAATGTACAACCATAATGAATTATAATAGCTTCCGTAACAGAAATTTACATCTTTCTCCAATAGTTCACCAGTTGTAAACCTAGGTGGTGGCAAGGTACCAACAATCAATTTTTTGGTATCCTCTTGAATAAATGGTTGATATGGGTGTTTATGAAAAAACACTTAATTTTTAGTGCTAATAACAATTACTCCATTAGAACCACGTGATCCATAAATGGATGCTGCTGGCCCCTTTAAAACTCTAATTTTTTGAACATTAACAGGTAAAATATTATCAATGCTGTTAACAGGACTGCCATCGACCACAAAAAGTGGTTCTCCTGAGCCCACTAAAGAATTTACACCTCTAATTCGAATTTGATTTCCTTGCGACACTGTAACTCCAGCGACTCGCCCTCTAATGTAATCAAATATCGTAATATAATTAGACAAGTTCTTATCACTATCAGGCTTAAGATTAGGCACGCTTCTTGCCACATATTCTTGATTCTCTTCTGAATAAGTAAGTGCTACTTTTGCACCTCTTTTAATGCCATTTCTCGTTTTCTTTTTTGCGTCCAAATAGACAAAGTTTATCACCTTTTGATTTTCAACAGTTGAAGATAATAAGCCATATTTATATGAATACACATTAATGACTTTAGTACCAGTAGGCAACTCTACAGAATAGAATCCTTTTTTATCTGTTTTAACTCCAGAATTAATTGAGTCAAGGTAAACTAAGGCCTTAGATACAGGCTTACTTTTACTATTTTTTATGGTGCCCATTAGCGTACTTTGGGTATAACCAAAAGCTACAAAAAACATGAGGAACATTGTTATGGTGATTCTAGAAGGATTCACAGAGTATTGATTTCTTAAGTATTAAAGATATTCAAAATGTGCAACTTAGACAATCAGGAATCCCTAAATCAAGTCAGTATAAATTTTTGTTTAAACTATTGATTTTTTGTACTTTAAGAAATATTAAACTAACATTATGGGAAAAGGAGATAAAAAAACACGTCGCGGAAAAATAAACAGAGGTACTTTTGGAGTTCTTAGGCCTCGAAAAAAAAAATCAATTATAGTAACAACTAAGCCTAAAAAAGCAAAACCAAAGAAAACAGCAAAGGTTAAAGAGTAAAATTATCGCGTAAAAACCAATTCGTTACCATTAGACAATTCCTCACTAAAACCATAGCCTTCGTAGTTGAAGCCTTTTACATCATTAATGGTACTGACATTGGTGTCAATGATATAGCGTGTCATATAACCTCTAGCTAGTTTTGCAAAAGTCATAATGGTCTTGTATTCACCATTCTTATAATCCTTAAAATTAGCAGTGACTACTGGTACTTTCAATGCCTTAACGTCTATGGCCTTGAAATATTCGTTACTCGCAAGGTTTAAGAACAATTCATCATCTTCTAGTTCTTCATTCAATGCTTGTGTGACTTTCTTACGCCAGAATTCATAGAGATTCTTGTTTTTTCCAACTGGGAATTTAGTTCCCATTTCTAATCGATAAGGTTGCATGAGATCCAATGGCTTAAGTAAACCATACAATCCAGAAATTATACGAACAGTTTCTTGGAGTTTATTAAGTTTTTTTTCGGGAATCCCATATACGTCTAAACCTCTATACACATCACCGCTAAAAGCATACACAGCAGGCCGTGCATTCTTTTGGTTAAATGGTAAACTCCATTCTTGATTACGTTGGTAGTTAAGTTCACCTAAATTTGGTGAAATACTCATAAGCTTAGAGAGACTTCTTGCAGATTTCTTTTTAAGCAATTTATTGAGACGCTCCGATTCGCCCAGAAAACAAGCTTCTGTATGCAGAGAGGTTGGTAATTTACTATCGTAATCAAGAGATTTTGCCGGAGAAAGGACTAATTTCATGTGCTTTGTATTTACCTTCAAAATTACAATTAGAAAAGTTAATTATCAAAAATAGATTTTTGAAAAAACTAATACGTCAATCGAAAAAATTTATATTTCCAAATATCTAGCTTTGATGCTTAGCATAGTGCTGCCATTTCTCAATACACTGTTGCATATCATTTGGCAATTCTGAAGTAAATCGCATAAATTCACCAGTTTTTGGATGTTCAAAACCTAGTGTTTTAGCATGCAAGGCTTGTCTTGGCAATACTTTAAAGCAATTATCTACAAATTGTTTGTATTTGGTAAACGTTGTTCCTTTAAGTATGCGTTCACCTCCATAACGCTCATCATTAAACAATGTATGTCCAATGTACTTCATGTGCACGCGTATTTGGTGTGTACGTCCTGTTTCAAGTTTACAGGTCATCAATGTGACATAACCAAGTCGTTCAATCACTTTATAATGGGTAACAGCAGGTTTTCCTTTACCTTCTTCATCCCCAAAAAAGACCGTATTCTGTAATCTGTTTTTTGGATGCCTACCAATATTTCCTTCAATAGTGCCTTCATCCTCTTCTACATTACCCCAAACAATTGCCACATATTCACGCTCACTTGTTTTATCAAAAAACTGTTTAGCTAAATGAGTCATGGCCTCTTCGGTCTTAGCTACCACTAGTAATCCACTAGTATCTTTGTCAATACGATGCACCAAACCTGGGCGTTCACTGGAGTTCTTAGGAAGGTTCTCAATATGAAATGTCAAGGCATTGATTAATGTTCCTGAATAATTACCATGACCAGGGTGCACAACCATACCAGCTGGTTTATTAACAACTAAAAGTTCGTCATCTTCATAAACAATATCAATAGGAATATCTTCAGGAACCAAGAGATTTTCATATGGCGGGTGGGCAAACATGACCTTAATTTGATCATATGGTTTCACCTTATAGCTTGATTTTACAGGAATATCATTAACCAAAATATTGCCATTCTTTGCAGCTGCCTGAATTTTATTACGTGTTGCATTTTCAACAAAATTCATCAAGTATTTGTCAATACGAAGAGGTTGTTGACCTTTCTCGGCTACAAAAGAATAATGTTCGTAAAGGTTGTCGTTGTCTACTATATCAGATGAGTCTTCAGACATGATAATTAATTAGATGGTCGTTTACCATTACCTACAACAAGATCAATTTTACTCGTTTTTCCTAGTTTAGTACCTGGCGTCAAATTATTATTATTATAACGTAACCCAAGAACCATATCCTTGCCTATATTATCTCGATATGTAATCTTTCCAACCTCAAATCCTAGTGCTTTCAAGACGGGTCTTGCGTTTCGAAGAGTTTGCTGTCTGAGATCTGGCACCGCCACCTTCCGATAGCCTGAAGGATTTAATGTTAAGTATATTTTCCTATTCTCTTTGACCTTAGCCCCAGCTGAAGGATCTTGATCAATCACAGAAAATTTTGGATATTTAGGGTTATAGTTCGCAGAATCTTGAAGTTTGAATTCTAGATTATTATCCTTCAATTCTACCTTAGCTACATCGAGTGTTTTACCCTTAAGATTAGGGACCGTTTCAAATTCGTTATGGTTGGTATCCCACTTTAACCATTTGAACACAAAGAAACATAACACTATAATAGCAACAACTGCCAACAGTAATTGCTTAAAAAATACTTTACTGGTCAAGAATTTTACAAAGCTCATCTAAAAAATATTATCGCACAAATATATAAAATCTGCTAGGTTTTTAGTTTACAGATAATAAATGATATTTTTACAAAAACGTTTTTAATCCTGTTTTATTAGTATGCAAAAACACATCGGCATAATCATGGGAGGCTATTCTAGTGAATATGAGATTTCCCTAAAAAGCGGACAGGTGGTTTATGAATCCTTGGACGCTTCTAAATATCTAGCCTACAGAATACACATTTTCAAGGATAGATGGGTATTTTTTGATATCTATGGCGATGAATTTCCTGTTGATAAGAATGATTTTTCAATCATGATAAATGAAACGAAGATTAGCTTTGATTGCGTTTTCAATGCCATTCATGGATCTCCAGGAGAAGATGGATTCATGCAAGGTTATTTTGAACTGTTAGGTATACCACACACCAGTTGTACCATGTATCAAGCAGCATTAACCTTTAACAAGCGAGATTTGCTTTCTACACTCAAACCATACGGCATCAAATGTGCAGATTCTTATTATTTGAATCTAGGAGATACCGTCAATGAAATTGACATCATTGAAAAAGTTGGGTTACCTTGTTTTGTAAAAGCCAACAAAGCTGGAAGTAGTTTTGGTATAAGCAAAGTGTATAAAAAAGAAGATTTAAATAAAGCCATTGATGTCGCTTTCAAGGAAGATGACGAAATTATTATTGAATCCTATTTAGATGGAACTGAAGTATCTGTAGGAGTAATAACCTACAATGGAAAAACAAGAGTTCTTCCAATAACAGAAATTGTTAGTGATAATGATTTTTTTGATTACAAAGCTAAATACCTCGGTGAATCCAAAGAGATAACGCCTGCAAGACTGACAAAGGAACAAGAAGAAAAAGTGAATATCGTTGCAAAAAGCGTTTATGAGATATTGAAATTAAGTGGCTTCTCGCGTAGCGAATATATCTTCAATAATGGAGAACCTCACCTTTTAGAAGTGAATACCATTCCTGGATTCACCAAAGAGAGTCTCTTGCCACAACAAGCAACTTGTGCAGGTATTAGCTTAACAGAATTATTTGGCAATGCCATTGAAGAAGCTTTGAATAAAAAAGTGTAATTTTAATATATGAGACGTGCATTATTCCCTGGATCTTTTGATCCGCTAACCCTTGGACACTATGACATCATAAAAAGAGGTGTCAAGCTTTTTGACGAAATCATTGTCGCCATTGGCATCAATGCTTCGAAAAAATACATGTTCTCACTTGAAGAACGAAAAAAATTCATTGAAGATGCCTTCAAGGATGAGGCAAAGGTGAAAGTGGTCAGTTACGAAGGGTTAACAGTCAATTATTGCAAAGAAATTGGTGTGAAATTTATTCTACGAGGGCTTAGGAATCCAGCAGATTTTGAATTTGAAAAAGCCATAGCACATACGAATAGGGACTTGGCGCCAATTGAAACAGTGTTCTTATTAACTGCCGCAAAGACATCCTATATTGCCTCTTCTATAGTACGCGATGTGATACGAAATGATGGAGATTATACTAAACTAGTACCCAAAAGTGTCAGAGTAATAAAATGACACCTTTTAAGCTCAATTATCTGGACCATATTGCGATTCGTGTCAAGGACATGCAAACATCAATTGATTGGTATGAACGCATCATAGGTTTAGAAAAACATCAATATGAAGAATGGGGAGAGTACCCAATATTCATGATGTCTGGAAAAGCAGGTGTCGCCATATTTCCAGCGAACCTAAAAAACGGCGAATTCATAAAAGCATCACCAAGTACATTTATAGATCATTTTGCCTTTAATGTTTCCAATGCGGATTTCAAGAAAGCCCAAGAGTATTTCAACGCTATAGAAGAGCGCTTTGTATTTCAAGACCACCACTACACGCATTCAATTTACCTTAAAGACCCAGATAAGCACACCGTTGAGCTCACGACCTTAGTTGTGAATGAAGATTCTTTTTATAAAGGCAAATAATTCATGTAATTTAAGATATATGTTTATATTTGTGAGTGTTCACTCACTTTAAATGACCGCTAAGCAATATCAAATCTTGAAAGCTGCTCTTCAATTATTTTCTGAAGAAGGCTATCACGCCACTTCCACCAGCAAAGTAGCCAAAAGTGCAGGTGTGAGCGAAGGCCTAATATTTCGTCACTTTAAGAATAAAAACGGCTTGCTTGACAGCACTATTAACGAAATAGAGTTAAGAGTGAATCAACTATTACAACCAATATTAAACGAAGAGAACCCAAAGAAAGTCATTAGAAAAACTATTGAATTACTCTTTAACATTGATGAAAATGACTTAAAGTGCTTGAAACTGCAATTAAAATTAAAATGGGAATTAGACAACCATGAAATTGAAACATTAGAATCTCTTAAACCGTGTCTCAAAAAGGCATTTGCCAAATTACGATACCGAACTCCAGAGCTGGAAACAGAATACCTGATACAGCATCTAAATGGATTAACAGCTGCAATTATAAAAGACTCTATTAACGATAAAAAAACGGCTAAGGTGTTTTTATTGCGAAAATATTATTTATAAAATGAGTGTTTACTCACTATTTCTCTAACGTATATTCAGATAAAGGTTTCGTAAATTTTTCGGGATTGGCAGCCAAATGGTATCGCGGATCATCAATATCCTCTTCTATGACTTCCCTGAATTTAGGACTTGCCTTATACAACAACACTTTACAGTCTTCACTTAGGTGCTTGAGCTTAATAGATTTTCCTACTGCTTCATATTTTTCAACCAGATTAAAAATAGCTTCCAATGCCGAATGATCGCTGATTCGGGATTCTACAAAATCTATTTCAACCTTGTCCGGGTCGTTCTTCACATCAAACTTCTCATTAAAAGCCGTAATACTTCCGAAGAAAAGCGGGCCCCAAATTTCATACACCTTGGTTCCATCTTCTCGCATGCGCTTGCGAGCACGAATACGTTTCGCGTTTTCCCAGGAAAACACCAATGCACTCACTATCACTCCCGCAATCACAGCTACTGCCAAATCAAAGAAAACAGTTAAGGTAGATACTAATATTAACACAAATAAATCAGTCAACGGAATTTTGTTCATAATCCTAAAACTGCTCCATGCAAAGGTCCCTATAACCACCATAAACATAACACCCACCAACGCTGCAATAGGCACCCGCTCAATCAATCCTGAAGCGAATAATATAAATCCTAATAAGGCTAGAGCTGCAACGATTCCGGATAGCCTACCGCGACCACCTCCTTTAATATTAATGATGGATTGACCAATCATAGCACAACCACCCATACCACCAAATAATCCTGTAACTATATTTGCACCTCCTTGAGCCAAACATTCTCTATTAGAATTTCCCCTAGTTTCCGTTAATTCATCAATAAGGTTCAAGGTCATTAAGGATTCAATCAATCCAATTGCCGCGAGAATAATGGCATATGGACCTATGAACACCAATGTTTCCATATTAAATGGTATTTTATTGAAAATAGCAAACTGGAATTCAGGCAATCCACCTTTTAATCCTTCTCCTCCTCCATCTTTAATGAAGCTCCCCACGGTAGCGACATCTAAATTCCCGAAAATCACAATAGCTGACACTACTAAAATAGCAATCAAGGCTTCTGGTAATTTCTTAGTAAGCTTTGGCAACCCAAACATAATGCCCATAGTTAATCCAACAAGGCCTAACATAATCAAAAGCTGAGAGCCATTAAACCATGCACCTTTGGCATCTCTAAACATACCCAATTGCGATATGAATATTACAATAGCCAAACCATTAACAAAGCCCATCATCACTGGATGCGGAATCAACCTAACAAACTTACCTAGCTTAAAAACACCAGCTAACATCTGTATAAAACCCATCAAAATAACAGTAGCAAAGAGATAATATAGTCCTAAACTCTCACCTTCTGCTCCCATAGCATTTCCCTTGGCAACTAAAGCTACCATCACTACAGCCAAAGCTCCTGTAGCGCCACTGATCATCCCTGGACGACCACCAAAAACTGCTGTAATCAGTCCAATCATAAAAGCGGCATACAATCCAACTAATGGATCGACACCAGCTACAAAAGCAAAAGCCACTGCTTCTGGCACCAAGGCCAATGCAACGGTAAATCCGCTTAAAATATCATTCTTAGCATTTGCTGCGCGTTTACGTATGAATTCTGTCATGAGGCGTGTTCTTAGAAGCTGCAAAAATACGGCTAAAATGAAGAATTGCAAGGAATCAGTCTTGCTAAGTGTGTAAACATTTTCAAAAAATAAAAACATTAATAAAAACGAACGATGTATGGGCAGGAAGTAATGTCTATTGAAACAATCAACTGGATCTATCATCACTCAAAAGCGGTTTCTACTGCTTGCAATTTAAAACTGACAACAAACTTGAAACAATTTAAGGTTGTTAAACAATGAGGTAGATTTTCATTAAGTTTGATTATCAATTAATCAAACGACAATGAAAAAACTGCTTATTGCCCTTATTCTGATAACTTCTTGTACTTCGGAAAACAAGAAAAATCAAGATTTCACTACTGTTTTTGAGAGGTCCCATGGAACTGAAACGGCCACGTACAAAGAAACGCTTGATTACTATCACTATCTTGCAAACACCTATCCAGAAATTTCAATCCAAGCTATTGGCGAAACCGACTCTGGAAAACCTTTACATTATGTAGTTTTAAATCCTGATAAAGAATTTGATTTTGAGGAAATCAGAGAGACTAAACGTATTCTCCTAATTAATAATGGTATTCATCCAGGTGAAAGTGATGGTATAGATGCTACAATGATTCTATATCGCGATATTATTCAAGGCAAGGTTGAGGCTCCTAAAAATACAGTTCTCGTCACCATTCCTGTATACAATGTCGGTGGAAGCCTGAATAGAAATTCAACTTCGCGCACCAATCAAAATGGACCTAAAGCATATGGATTTAGAGGAAATGCCCGTAATTATGATTTGAATCGTGATTTCATAAAAGCTGACACTAAGAACGCTAGAACATTCGCTCAGATATTTCATCTAATAAAGCCTGACGTTTTTATTGATAATCACGTTAGCAATGGTGCAGATTATCAATATACACTCACACATCTATTTACGCAACATAATAAGTTAGGCGGAGAATTAGGTAATTATTTACATAAAGAAATGATGCCTTCATTAGAAGAAAAATTAGCAGAGAAAGAATGGGATATTACACCATATGTCAATGTCTTTAATCGAGTTCCTGAAAAGGGATTTAGTCAATTTATGGATTATCCGCGATACTCCACAGGTTACACAACCTTATGGAATAGTTTAGGTATGATGGTAGAAACACATATGTTAAAACCGTATAAACAACGAGTAGAAGGTACTTACGAGTTGATGAAAAGTATGATCGAGATTATTGAAAGAGATACTGAAAAAATAAAAGAGCTACGACAAAATACCTTCGCAAACAGTCAAAATCTAAAAACCTATGCTCTTGATTGGACAATTGACACCACCAAAACCACGGCCCTAAATTTTAAAGGCTTTGAGGGTAGCATGATTCCAAGTGAAATCACTGGAAATCAACGCTTGAAGTTTGATCAAACCAAACCTTTTATCAAAGAAACAGCGTATAGTAATTATTTTGTTTCAAAATTGGAAATCGATATTCCTGAAGCTTATATAATACCTCAAGGTTGGCACAATGTCATAGAGTTACTCGAGCTTAACCAAGTAGAAATGATACGTTTTAAAAAAGACACAACGATAACCGTTGAATCTTATAAAATCACAGATTACAAAACTCGGAAAAATCCTTACGAAGGACACTATTTACATTATGACACAAAAGTGACATCTACGGATAATAACATCGTTTTTAAACAAGGTGATTATCTAGTTAAAACTACGCAGCCCGCTTTTAGATATTTAATGGAAACCATGGAACCACAAGGGCCAGATTCTTTTTTTAATTGGAATTTCTTCGATACTATTTTACAACAAAAAGAAGGTTTCTCTCCCTATGTTTGGGAAGACAAAGCCCAACAATTACTAGCCAATAACCAAAAACTTCAAATTGATTTCAATCTGAAGAAATCTTATGATAAAGATTTTGCTGATAATTGGTATGCCCAACTAGATTGGCTACATAAACAAAGTGCTAATTACGAAAAAGCACATTTACAGTATCCCATTTATAGAATAAAATTATGACCTCCATTAAACTTCTAAGCGCTATAATACTGACTGTCTCTTTATTATCATGTAAACCATCAAGTAAGGAAAAAGTTTCAAGAAATTGTATGGACCGTGCTTTAATCCTGGATGATTCTATAGGCAAAATCCGAAATCACGCCTGCGAGAATCTATCCCTGAGTTCCGCAATAACTAATTACGTTGACGTAATTGATCAAATGGACTTTAAAAATTGCCCAGAAGCGTTTAAAATAGCATTCAAAAATCACACAACTGCTTGGAGGTACATGACAGATATCACAGACAAGCATTCCGAATTGCGTGGAGAAATGCATGATTTATTCGAGGAAATTGAAATGAATTCAGATTCAGTAGCATTTAAAAAAGCCTTGAAACAAATATGGGATACATGGGCAGTAATAGAAAGTGTTTCTACACTAAAGCCCTGATATTAGCATACGAATTCCTCATCGCTTCGGCAACTCGAGCCTGATCTAACCATTCAACTTTAGTAATACCTTCTTCTTCCTGTGGATAAAGCTCACCTTTGAAATTGGTCTTCATTTCATACCAATAAGTTACTTTGATTCTATGCCTTCCATTTCTTTTAAAAATATGGTAAGTGGTTTGCAAAGGCTTTACTAGTTTTAATCCAGCAACACCTGTTTCTTCGGTGACTTCACGAATAGCTGTCTCTTCTATACTTTCATTTCCGTCAATTTTTCCTTTCGGTAAATCCCAGCGTCCATTTCTAAAAATAAATAAAATTTCGCCTTTATCATTATATACTTTGCCACCACCTGCTATAACATTTGGCAGTAACTTCAGGAATTTCTTTAGGAGTTTATTTTCGTTTTGATCAATCAACTTAACAGACTTCAATTTAGTGTTCTCTAACTCCTTTATTGTTTTACCTATATTCACTGTTTTAAGTAGGTAGTTCTTAAAGTCAATTTCTGGCTCAACAAGTGTCGTCAAAATGATTGGTTTATCGCCTACAAAGATTTCAAACATACAGATTCATTATCCTGTTTCGGATTGCTAAATTATTAATTTTTGGTTTACTTTTAACTTTTAATAACTTTTTTATTGAAGCGTTCATAAATGAAAAAAATGAAGATTTTATACGTAATTTTGCTGCATGATTTTTGACAAAGACACTGCTAAGAAAACTGCTGAAGTCCTACTTCAGATAAATGCCATCAAATTACAACCTCAAGATCCTTTTACTTGGGCTTCTGGCTGGAAATCACCAATTTATTGCGATAACAGAATTGTATTATCATTTCCACCAATTCGTAATTACATTCGTGAAACGATGGCAAAACATATTGAGCAAACCTACGGGAAACCAGATGTAATAGCTGGAGTAGCTACTGGAGCCATTGGCATCGGTATTTTAGTAGCTGAATTTCTTGGGTTACCTTTTGTATATGTAAGACCCGAAGCCAAAAAACATGGTCGTCAGAACCAAATAGAAGGCTTTATACAGAAAGGACAAAATGTTGTTGTTGTTGAGGATTTAATCAGTACTGGAAAAAGTAGCCTAAATGCGGTTAGAGCACTCAAAGAAGCAGAAGTTAATGTAAAAGGAATGGTTGCTATTTTTACTTATGGATTTCAAATTGCTGAGAATAATTTCGAAAAAGAGAATGTCAGCCTTTATACTTTAGGTAATTATGAAAACTTACTGGAGCAAGCCCTAGAAACCAAATACATTACTGACAAGCAATTGGAAACTTTGGCAGAATGGAATGCCAATCCATCACAATGGAACGCAAATTGATTATAGCCTACTAAACAAATACACATCATGAATTTAGAATCTCCTAAAATAACACTCGACAAATCTCAAGAAGACGCCTTCAATTTTCTGTCTAACATCAAAAATTTTGAGCATCTTATGCCTGAGAACATCAGTAAATTTGAAGTCTTGGAAGAGAACAAATTTCTTTTTGCATTGAAAGGTATGCCAGAAATAATATTAAAAAAGAAAGAAGCTATTGCACCTAATAAAATAGTTCTTGGAGCCGCTGGTGGTAAATTAGATTTTTCATTAATTGGTCATATTACATCACTTGGTGACAATAAAAGTGAAGTCCAATTACATTTTGAAGGTGATTTCAATCCAATGATGGCAATGATGATAAAAGGCCCCATTAGTAAGTTTCTAGAAACACTAGTAACCAATTTACCAAAAGCGGTTTAATACAGAAGTTGTATTTCTTTTAGGTCATACTCTTTAACAATTTCGTCTTCTAAAAGAAGTCGAAGATTTCCGTTGTTTGAGACGCCTTGAATGTATCCCGAAAACAAGTTTTCTTTCTTATCTTTAAAAGTAGAAGGCTTGTCTTTCCTAAAAAGATAACTTTCATACTCTTGTTTTAAACTCTCAAATTCATTGTTTTCGAGCCTTATAAAGTTCTGTTTTAATGCATCAATAATTTTATTCAAAAGGCTATCAAGAATAAAAGTCTTACCAGTTAACTTCAACAATGAAGAAGCATTAGGCAAATTGGAGAAGTCTATCTGATTTACATTAAGACCAATACCAATAACCGATGCCTCCAACTTATTGTTCTTAATGACATTCTCAATCAAAATACCGCAAACCTTCTTATTCTCTGCCAAAATGTCGTTAGGCCACTTTATGTGTGTTTTCGGCAAATTCAGTTGTGCCAATACCTTATAAACTGACAAAGAAACCACTATACTAATAAAAAAATGATTCTCTAAATTTACAAAGGAACAATCTTTAAAAACACTGAAAGTCAGGTTCTTACCACTCTCAACCAACCAATCAGTACCCATTTGCCCTCTGCCTTCAGTTTGATGTTCTGCAATTACAACTGTATAATCTTCTAATGATTCTGTACTGCTTATCTGACGTAAAAACGAGTTTGTAGAACCGATGGCATTAAGTTTGATTATACGCATATTAAATGGTTATATTTACGAGGTAAATCTTATGATTATTTTAAACCTAAAAGAACAAAAAAATAATAACTTTGCACAAATTAAAGATACTGAATGGCGAAAAAAAATAGCAACGCTGACCACTTAATAACGACGATATTAAATGGTATTGAAGATGTCAAAGGTAAAAATATCAATATTCTAGATTTAAGAGAGATAGAAAATACGGTTTGCGACTATTTTATTATTTGTGAAGGTACTTCAAATACACAAGTAAACGCAATTGTAAACTCTGTCCAGAAAAAAGTAAGCAAAGAAACAAAAGACAAACCTTGGCATATTGAAGGAAGTGAAAATGCTGAATGGGTATTAATGGACTATGTCGACGTAGTCGTACACGTGTTTCAAAAGCATATTAGAGAATACTACGATATTGAAAGCCTTTGGGGTGATGCAAAAATGACCGTAATAGAAACGAGTTACTAAAGAAAAACGATTAATGGCAAACGAAACAAAAAAAAATACAAAAAAACCTAAGTTTAGTCCATACTGGATTTATGGTATTATCATAGCAATCTTCTTAGGAATGCAATTATTTGGAGGAAGCGCTTTTGTAAATTCTAAAGAAATTAAAACCTCAGATTTTATAAGTTATCTAGAGCAAGGTGATGTTAAAGAAGTTATTCTTGTTGGTAATACAAAAACTGCAAAAGTATTTCTTACGGATGAAGCTCTAAAAAAAGAGGTGCATAAAAATGCAAAACCTTCTTCTTTTATGACCACCTCAAAAGCTGCAAATTACTCACTTAAGTTTGGCGACCTACAGAATTTTGAAAACAGAATCGATGACATAATTACTGAAAGAAACCTAGATACAACTAGAGATGCTGATGTAGAAAGTAATATGTGGGGAGAATTCTTGTTAACACTATTGCCTTTCGCATTGATTATTGGTGTATGGATTTTTATAATGAGACGTATGTCTTCAGGTGGCGGTGGCGGTGCTGGCGGTCAAATATTCAACATAGGAAAATCAAAAGCTAAACTCTTTGATCAAAACACTGAAGTAAAAACATCCTTTAAAGATGTGGCAGGTCTAGAAGGTGCCAAAGAAGAAGTACAGGAGATTGTAGATTTCTTAAAAAATCCAGAAAAATACACATCCTTAGGTGGGAAAATTCCTAAAGGCGCATTACTTATTGGACCTCCAGGAACAGGAAAAACGTTATTAGCAAGAGCCGTTGCAGGCGAAGCAAAAGTGCCTTTCTTTTCACTTTCTGGTTCAGATTTCGTTGAAATGTTTGTTGGCGTAGGTGCATCTAGGGTACGAGATTTATTTAAACAAGCAAAAGAAAAATCACCTTCTATTATATTTATTGACGAGATAGATGCCATTGGGCGTGCAAGAGGCAAGAATAATTTCTCTGGATCTAATGATGAAAGAGAAAACACTTTAAATCAATTATTAACAGAAATGGATGGTTTTGGTACAAATGCAAATGTTATTGTTGTTGCAGCAACAAACAGAGCAGATGTATTGGACAAGGCCTTAATGCGTGCTGGTCGTTTTGATAGGCAAATATTTGTTGATCTTCCTGATGTTCGTGAACGTAAAGAAATATTTGAAGTACACTTAAAACCTTTGAAAAAAGCTAAGGATTTAGATACAGATTTTCTAAGCAAGCAAACACCAGGTTTTTCTGGTGCCGATATTGCTAATGTCTGTAATGAAGCTGCTTTGATAGCTGCTAGACACGGCAAAAAAGCTGTTGAAAAACAAGACTTCTTGGACGCCGTTGATAGAATTGTTGGTGGCCTTGAAAAGAAAAATAAAATTATCACTCCTGCAGAGAAAAAAGCAGTGGCATTTCATGAAGCAGGTCATGCGACCGTAAGTTGGTTATTGGAGCATGCTGCTCCTTTAGTTAAAGTAACCATTGTTCCTCGCGGACGTTCACTAGGTGCTGCATGGTATTTACCGGAAGAACGACTCATCGTTCGCCCAGAGCAAATGTTAGACGAGATGTGCGCGGCTTTAGGCGGTAGAGCAGCTGAAAAAGTCATTTTTGATCAAATATCTACTGGCGCATTAAGTGACCTTGAGAAGGTTACAAAACAGGCTAGAGCTATGGTAACTATTTATGGATTGAGCGATAAAGTAGGTAACTTAACATATTATGATTCTTCTGGGCAAAACGAATATGGATTTACTAAGCCTTATAGTGAGCAAACGGCAGAATTAATTGATAAAGAAATCTCAGATATCATTGAAAAGCAATACCAACGTGCCATTGATCTTTTGAAAAAAAACAAGGATAAATTAACGCTCCTTGCAGAGGAATTACTTGAAAAAGAAGTTATCTTCAAAGATAATCTTGAGAAAATATTCGGCCCGCGCCCTTTTGGAAAAGAAGAGGAGCAAACTCTTGCCGTTGAGTAAGTTACTTACTAAAGAAATCTTAAATCTTGGATTAGCGTCTGTAGTTAGTCCAAGATTGTTTATATTTGGGATGTTCCTAACTAACGGTTAATAGCATAGCCTTAATGAACATTTTTCGTAAAATCCTTGGCCTCAATAAGGACTCTCAAGATGACATCACTGCAGACGAGAGGGGCAAGTACATGCCCGATATTAAACTCCCTATCGATGAACGATTCACCATAAATTTCAAGTCTAACGGCGGAAAGTTTCTCTACTGTGAAAACATGAGTGAGGTATTTTATAGCCTAGATCAAATTCTACTTGAAAATGATTGGTACGATAAAAGCGTGTATCTACTTGATGAAAGATTACAAGAAAAATTTTCAGAATTTGAATTAAAATCTTCAAAAAGAGCTAAAGGCGCAACTTATTTTTTAACGACTTGTGAGTATTTAATTGCAGACGACGGCTCCTTGCTTATTTCATCAAACCAGATTGCAGAAAAAAAATTACATGAAATCCCTAGTAATTTTGTTATTTTCGCCACCACTAGTCAATTAGTTGAAAACATTGGTGAAGGCTTACGAGGCATTAAAGGAAAAAATAGAGACAAAATACCAACTAATATTACTACCATAAAACATTTCAAAGCTGCCGAAGATAAAGACTTCTTAACATACGGCAGTAGTTCTAAAAACTTATATTTGCTCTTATTAGAAGACTTATAATATGAAGGAACTTTCCACGAGAGCACTATCAGGAATATTGTATGTTTCCCTTCTCATTCTATGCTTAAAATCACAGATTGCACTTACTATATTGTTTTTTGTTTTTGGTGTTATTTGCCTGGCAGAGTTTAATAAGCTTATTGGACTCAAAGGTATTGTACCATATATCATTTTCATTATTTTATATGGGCTATTTGCATATTGGCAACATTTTGCAAATACAGATAGAGGCTTTACAGAAACTACACAAATTCTTCAGGTTATTACTCTTTTTGTCCAATTGATATTAATCAAAGATCTGTTCTCTGAAAAAACAATACCTCTATTTGAATCTAAACGGTTTATTATTACCACTTTTTATCTGACTAGTGGGTTTGTATTCTTGAATCTTATTGCAAACTATAACAATTCATTTGTGCCTAATATTTTATTAGGCTCTTTTATCCTTGCATGGGTGAATGATACATTTGCGTATTTGGTAGGCAAGAACTTTGGGAAGCAAAAATTGTTCCCAAGAATTTCACCAAAAAAAACGGTCGAAGGATTTCTAGGAGGTTTGTTTTTTGCCTGTGTAGCTAGCTATTTTATTAGTACATATACAGAAACATTAGATTTTACTAGCTGGTTAATAATGGCTATCATCGTTAGTGTTTTTGGCACATTAGGCGACCTTATTGAATCTAAATTTAAACGTCAGGCCAATGTTAAAGATAGCGGTGTTATTATGCCAGGGCATGGTGGTTTGTTGGATCGTCTAGACAGTGTTATCTTTGCTTCACCATTTATTTTTCTCTTTTTAAGATTATTAGAGCATGTTTCATAAAGAAGGTTACAAGATTATTATCGTCACATTTGTATTTATTGCTGCTGGATTATTAGCTATTGAAGCCTTTATTGAGTTGAATTGGCTCCGTATGTTACTAATGCTTACGTTGCTAGTATTTTTGATTTTGATACTTCAATTTTTTAGAAACCCTAAAAGAAAGACAATCTTAAACAACAACCATGTCCTCTCTCCTGTTGATGGTAAAGTTGTTGTCATCGAAGAAGTATTTGAAAAAGAATATTTCAAAGACAAGCGCTTACAAGTATCTGTATTCATGTCACCTCTAAATGTACATGTTACACGCTACCCTATTGGTGGAAAAGTGGCTTTCAGTAAATATCATCCCGGAAAATATTTAGTTGCTTGGCATCCAAAAAGCAGTGAAGAAAATGAACGTACAACGGTAGTTGTGGAAAATGACATCTATGGTAAAGTCCTCTATCGACAAATAGCAGGTGCTTTAGCTAAACGTATTGTTAATTATGCAAAAGAAAATGATAATGCTGTGCAAGGAGCAGATTCTGGATTCATTAAGTTTGGGTCGAGAGTAGATTTGTTCTTACCTTTAGATACAAAAATACAAGTACAACTCAATCAAAAAGTAAAAGGAGGCGAAAGTATTATCGCTCAACAGTAATGAACTCTGATGCTCTAGATATTGAATTTAACGATGCTGTAGACCGCATCAATGCACATACAGAACCTTTTCCTGCTGATTTTCTCTTACGTCTTTATGCCTATTTTAAGCGGGCTACCAACAATTATGAAAGGCCAAGTAGTAGAGAACCTATTATTAATGCCTTTAAAACTAATGCGCTTTTCCAAGTCCAAGACATTAGTGAGGACGAAGCCAAACAAACATATATCGATTTAGTGAATAATTATTTTTTGTATCGAAAATAACCTAAGAAAAACCTTAATGCCAAAAATCAACAAACGCTCTATTTCAATGCTGGCATTAATCTTAGGTGGAGAAGCAGTTTTCTTTTTGCCGTTTGTATTAGTCCGGGTTTTTAGGCCAACTGTTTTAGAGGTTTTTGAAGTCACCAATTTGCAATTAGGGATTATTTTTTCCGTTTATGGTATAATCGCCATGATATCCTATTTTTTTGGAGGTCCTTTAGCAGATAAATTTCAGTCGCGTAAGCTGATTGCCATAGCATTAGCATCCACGTCAGCAGGTGGATTGGTATTGGCCTCGTATCCTTCCATTGCAAACATGAAATACCTTTATGCCTTTTGGGGCTTGACTACCATTCTTTTATTCTGGGCAGCGTTGTTAAAAGCAACTAGAGCTTGGGGCACCAAGAATACACAAGGCGTTTCATTTGGTCTTCTTGAAGGCGGTCGCGGCTTGTCTGCCGCACTCATGGCAACCTTTGCCGTTGGGTTATTTGCAACCCTATCTCCAGTTGATTTTGACGCCATCACTTTAGAAGAAAAACGAATCGCTTTTAAAGAAGTGATATACTATGTCTCCCTGTTTGTTTTCATAATAGCTATTTTCGTGTGGTTCGCTCTTCCAAACAATAGTATCAAGCTAGAAGACAAGTCATGGCCAATTATTAAAAAAGTTGCCAAAATGCCTGCCATATGGTTACAAGCTATTATTATTGTTTGTGGTTACGTAGCGTATAAAGCTACAGACGATTTTTCATTATTTGCAAATGAAGTATTGCACTTTAATGATGTTGAATCGGCCAGTGTGGGTACAATGGCGCTATGGATGCGTCCTATTTCGGCATTAACAGCGGGAATAATTGCTGACAGGCTGTCAGCATCAAAAATGATTATCATCAGTTTCGCCATCATGATATTTGGTGCGACCTTTATTGGCTTAGGACTCATATCTTATAACTTAGTGTGGTTCTACATTTTCACCATTGCCATTATGAGTACTGGTATTTTTGCTTTAAGAGGTTTATATTTTGCAATAATGGAAGAAGGTAATATTCCATTAGCTTATACGGGTACAGCTATTGGTATTATGTCGGTGATTGGGTATACACCAGACATTTTTATGGGACCGTTAATGGGGTATGTTTTAGACAGTAATCCAGGCCTGGTCGGGCACCAAAACCTATTTTTTGTCATTGCTGGGTTCTCGGTGATTGGTTTAATAGCCGCCATTGCTTTTAGGAAAATTAGCAGGTCCCGAAAAGTTTAACGATATCAAACAATCCTAGCACTAAACGAAACATTAATTCAAACTCGCCAAACTCGCTTTCAGTGTCTCAATTTTAGCCAAAGCATCCGCTTCTTTCTTCTTTTCGCTAGCCACTACCTGTTCTGGTGCTCCAGCAACAAAACGCTCGTTAGAGAGTTTCTTTTGTACAGATTTCAAGAACCCTTGTGTATAGTTAAGTTCTTCTGTTAGTTTCTTAGCTTCTGCTTCTATATCAATACTACCCTGCATAGGCACAAAGTATTCGTTGGATTTTACCCTAAAAGTCAGTGCGCCTTCAATCTTCTCCTTCGTATAGTTCAACTCAGCTATATTTCCGAGTTTTGCAATCACCGTGTTAAAGGTTTCGGATACATTCTCGCTATCCAACACAAATAACTCAATAGTATCTTTAAACGCAATATTTTTTTGTTTGCGGATGGTCCTGATACCAGATATTACTTCAGAAGTAAAATCAAAATCATTAATCAGTTTCGCATCAATTTCTTTCGTTTCAGGCCACTTTGAAATTATCAGTGCTTGCTCTGGTGTTCTTTCAGTAATATGCTGCCAAATTTCTTCGGTTAAGAAGGGCATAAATGGATGCAATAGCTTTAAGTTATCTTCTAAAATAGCAATGATAGCGTTATAAGTTCTACTATCAATTGGTTGTTGGTAAGCTGGTTTTACCATTTCTAATAACCAAGAGCTAAAATCATTGGTAATCAACTTATAGGTTTCCATCAGCACATCACTGATACGGTATTTGCTATAATGGTCTTCGATAGTTGCCAACGTCTGCTGGAATTTAGATTCAAACCAGTCAATGGCCACTTTAGACGAGTCTGGTTGTGCAATATCTGCAACTTCCCAACCTTTTATCAGACGAAAAGAGTTCCATATTTTATTAGAAAATGCCTTGCCTTGTTGACATAGTTCCTCATCAAACATTAAGTCGTTACCTGCAGCAGAACTCAATAATAACCCTACTCTTACCCCATCAGCGCCAAATTTTTCAATAAGTCTCAATGCATCTGGAGAATTCCCTAAAGACTTGCTCATCTTGCGTCGTTGTTTATCACGAACCAAACCTGTTAAATACACGTTATTAAACGGTTTTTTATCGCGAAACTCATATCCTGCAATAATCATTCGTGCTACCCAAAAGAATAAGATATCTGGCCCTGTTACCAAATCGTTAGTCGGATAATAATAATTTACCTCTTCGTTATCTGGATGTCTTATACCATCAAACACACTCATTGGCCATAACCATGATGAGAACCATGTGTCTACCACGTCAGATTCTTGATTTAAGTCATCAATTGTCAGAGACCTCTCGACAGAGTCTGTACTGAGCGAAGTCGAAGTACTCGAGGAGACATTTACTTTTTCTTTTGCCAATTCTAGTGCTTCCTCAATAGTTTTTGCTACAACAAAATCATCCTTTCCATCACCATAGTAATAAGCAGGTATTTGTTGGCCCCAAAGGAGTTGTCGTGATATATTCCAATCTCGGATATTCTCCATCCAATGACGATACGTATTGTTAAAACGTTTAGGATACAATTTTACATCTTCATCTTCCAAGACCGCCTTTATAGCTGGCTTCACTAAGTCTTGCATATTCAAGAACCATTGATCAGACAAACGTGGTTCAATCACAGCTTTTGTACGTTCACTAGTTCCTACTTTATGTGTGTGGTCTTCAACTTTGATAAGAATTCCGAGAGTTTCTAGTTCCTTGGCAACATCTTTTCTTGCAACAACACGATCTTTTCCTTCATGATGCATTCCAAAACTATTTAAAGTACCATCTGGATTCAAGATATCTATAACCTCTAAATCGTGTCTATCTCCTATATCTTTATCATTAACGTCATGCGCAGGTGTAATCTTCAAACACCCAGTACCAAATTCCATATCAACATAGCTATCTCGTATAATTGGCACTACACGGTTGCATATTGGCACAATTACGTGTTTACCCTTTAAATGAGCAAAACGCTCGTCTTCGGGATTCACACAAATGGCAGTATCTCCTAAAATGGTTTCGGGTCTTGTAGTGGCAATCGTTACAAAATTGGTTTCTCCTTCAATTTGGTACTTTACATAATACAACTTGTCAGTTCGTTCAACATGATTCACTTCCTCATCAGATAATGTGGTTTGCGCTTCTGGGTCCCAATTAACCATACGGTATCCTCTATAAATCAAGCCTTTGTTGTACAAATCAACAAATATCTTAATTACGGTCTCACTCATATCATCATCCATGGTGAATTTAGTGCGTTCCCAATCACAGGAACAGCCCAGTTTTTTAAGTTGTTCTAGGATAACTCCTCCATATTCGTCCGTCCAATCCCAGGCATGCTTCAAGAACTCTTCTCTTGTAAGGTCATTCTTGTTAATTCCCTGTTCTTTGAGTTTAGCTACCACTTTTGCTTCTGTAGCAATAGAAGCATGATCCGTTCCTGGCACCCAACAGGCATTTTTGCCTTGTAAACGCGCTCGGCGTATCAACACATCTTGAATAGTATTATTAAGCATATGCCCCATGTGTAGCACTCCTGTGACGTTTGGCGGTGGAATAACGATGGTATAAGGCTCTCTATCGTCTGGTTCTGAATGAAAATAATTATGTTTCATCCAGTAATCATACCACTTGTCTTCTACTTGTGATGCATCGTATTTTGATGGAATGTTCATACTTTGGAACGGTTTTTGGAACTTAATTCGCAAAAGTACTTATATATTTTTTTCTGTAAAATTATAAAGGGTATTAAAATGTGTTAATAAAGAGTGTATTACATCCAATATTTTTGCAGAATGGATAAAAAACAAGTAAGTTTACATAACAAATCTAAAATGATAGTGATGAAAAATTTAATAGCAATTTTATTTGTAGGACTGATTAGCTTTGCTTCCGTTGCACAGGAAAAAATGGCTAAGATAGAGTTCAAGACCGACGTTATAGACTATGGTACTATTGAAAAAGGTGCTAATGGTGTTCGTACTTTCGAGTTTACTAATACTGGCGATGCGCCTTTGATTATATCTAAAGTATCATCAACATGTGGCTGTACAGTTCCTAAAAAACCGAAAGATCCGATTCTCCCAGGACAAACTGGGGAAATTTCAGTAAAATACGATACGAATCGTGTGATGCCAATTCGTAAGACAATAACAGTGCTTTCTAATGCGAGTACACCAACAGTAGCCTTGAAAATAAAAGGTAATGTTGTTGACCCAAATAAGAAAAGTGTACTTGAGAAGAAAAAGAACGTATTAGCGGAGAAATCTAATTAATACCTAATAAACTTATATACTTTAAGCCCTTCAATTTGAGGGGCTTTTTTGTTTTATTATAGGTTCTAGTTTAAAACCAAAATTCATAGTTTTTCCATCTCTATCTATCTTGAGTCTAATATTCTTGCCATCTTTACCATAGAAGTGCTCCAGCATTTCCTGCAATGTAAATTCATGTGATTCTCTACTATTAATTGAGAGGATGACATCGTTAATTTTAAGACCAGCTCTTAATGCGGGTGAATTTTTGCGCAATTGCACAATCGTAAAAGCTGGTTTGAGCGAGTATTTATAAGTCGTCACTAATATTATGGGTGTACTTCCTTCTAAATCAGTCCCAGGATTATCATATTTAGTACCGCCACCACTTCTATTTTGCCTCTCTTTTACTAATCTAACATCTCCATATTCAATGGAGATTCCACTTTTATTATAATCAAACGGTTTGTTGAATTTGCCGTTCTTTTTAAGAGTGAGCTTACTCTTACCATAATCAAATACCATATTGAATCGTTTTAACAATTCTCCAGATATAGAGCCATTTCTATCTACAAACTTACGTGCATAGTGAATTGAAGCTGAATCTGGATAAGCCACATTAACATCTTCAAAAGTAAAATCTTTCAGATATAATTTCTTAATTTTCGAGCGCTTTCCATATATGCTTCCACTAAGACCGCTGCCTAAAAAATCTTCAAAATAATTGCCCTCTTCAATAGTAATTTGCTTTTCTTTGTCTTCAAATAACCAGAGCGCATCACTACCTCCAGAATCAATCAATAGCTTTATAGGCACTTTTTTATCATCAACATCAATTTCGGCATTTAAATAAGGTTTTGAATTATAAAATTCTAAATCGAGCACTTCGCATTTTTTACATGACTTCGCCTTATATCTTTTTGGATCATGAAGTTTGATATATTTTGCAGAATAGTTCACTTCTACAATAAAATCCTTAAAGAGATCATAGCCTATAATACCATGAATAGGAACACCTAAACGAGGTGCAAAGTCCATAGATGTATCAAATATGACATACAGTGTTTGATTAACATTAATAGCTTCTCCTATTTTAAAAAGATTCTTACGTGATTTTATGGCTTCAATTGGCTTTCCACTTCCAAGACCTCTTAAAAATATTCTCTCTGTATCATGTACCTGCAGTGTGTCGATACCCTCAAGAGTATTAAAAACAATGGGCTTACTAACGCCTGTATCTAACAAAAAGGATAATTCAACGCCATTAACTTCAACAGGAAAGACAATGAGGTTATTAATAAGCTTGAATTTCACTTTATAACTAGCCCTATTATCTTTAATTATGAAGTTGCCTTGACAAAAACCAAGATTGCAAGCAAATAAGAAAAAAATAAGTGGGTAAAAAAGCCTCATATATTAAAGGGCATAAGTTTAGTCAAGCTTTAAGTTACAACTCTTATGATAGTTGTTAATCAATTTTATCAAAAATTTAGGATTATTACAAGTGAAGTAAAATGGAAGGTTATACTAAATAATCTTTTGACAAGCAATGCCCCTAAATAACTTTATTAACATCTATAGGATCTTAAAACGAAATTTCAAGAATTTAGTTAAGCCTTTTATATTGAAGCTGGTATTAGTTTATGAAAAGATGTCCGTAATTAATGAAATATTTAAAATTTTTATTCGCAAATTTGTATGATAAAATCTTAGTTATATGCCTTCTATTTCGAATAAAGGAAAATCAATGCCTCAATCACCTATTCGTAAATTAGTACCTTTTGCCGAGGATGCTAAGAAAAAAGGGGTTAAGGTCTATCACTTAAATATTGGGCAACCTGATATCAAAACACCTGAAGTAGCTCTTAATGCTATAAAGAACAATACTCTAGAAATCGTTGCTTATAGTCGTTCTGAAGGCTCTGAAGAATACAGAACTAAAATCGCCAAATATTATTCCAAAAATGATATTGATGTGTCTGCTCAAGATATTATTGTAACTACAGGCGGTAGTGAGGCATTACTTTTTACTTTCGGAAGTATTATGGATGCCGGTGATGAAATTATCATTCCTGAACCTTTTTATGCTAATTACAACGGGTTTTCAACAGCATCAGGTGTGTCAGTAGTGCCAGTTATCTCTAAAATAGAGAACAATTTTGCATTACCTCCTATTGAGGAATTTGAAAAATTGATTACTGCAAAGACAAAAGCTATTTTAATATGTAACCCTGGAAATCCAACAGGTTATTTATATAGTGAAGAAGAAATCAAGAAATTAGCAGGAATTGCCAAGAAACATGATTTGTTTCTTATTGCAGATGAAGTTTATAGAGAGTTTGCTTACGATGGTGCTAAGCACTATTCCGTGATGGAAGAAGAAGGATTAGAACATCATGCCATCATGATAGATTCTGTATCCAAGCGCTATAGTATGTGTGGTGCTAGAATAGGCTGCATAGTATCTAAAAATCAAGAGGTCATAGCCACAGCGATGAAATTTGCTCAAGCTAGATTGAGTCCTCCAACATATGCCCAAATAGCAAGTGAAGCTGCATTAGACACACCACAAAGCTATTTTGATGAAGTTATTGAAGAATATGTTGAAAGAAGAAACACTCTTATCAGAGAGCTTCAAAACATTGAAGGTGTAAGGGTTGCGAAACCTAGTGGAGCATTTTACTGTATTGCTGAGTTACCCATTAAAAATGCAGATAATTTTGCGCAATGGCTTCTAGAGAGCTATGATTTAAACGGCGAAACAATAATGGTAGCTCCAGCTGCAGGCTTTTATTCAACACCAGGTGTGGGCGCAAATCAAATACGGATTGCTTATGTGCTTAATACGGGAAGTCTTATAAAAGCAGTTGCTATTCTGCGCGAAGCACTTAAAGTATATATCGAATAGTGCAAATTCATAAAAACATATCATTAAAACCATACAATACTTTTGGTATTGACGTTAACGCCAGGTATTTTATATCAATAACATCTATAGAAGAATTAAAAGAAGCCTTATCTCTTGACGGTTATCAAAAATTCATCTTAGGAGGTGGTAGCAACATGCTATTGACAAAAGATATTGATGCTTTGGTAATTCATTTAAACCTAAAAGGAATTTCTATTCTTTCTGAAGACGATGAATCCGTAGTAATAAGAGTTGGTGCAGGTGAAAACTGGCATGACTTCGTCATATGGTGTTTAAAACATGATTTTGGTGGGCTAGAAAATTTATCGCTAATTCCAGGAAATGTTGGTACAGCACCAATACAAAATATTGGAGCTTATGGCGTAGAATTGAAGGATACACTCGTAGAATGTCATGTTTTGGACATGCAAAGCCTAGAAACTAGCATACTATCTAATTCGGATTGCCATTTTGGGTATCGAGATTCCATTTTTAAAGGAATAGATGTGGGCAAGTATGTTATCACCGATGTAGTTTTCAAACTCTCAAAGGTACCTCATAAATTGCATATCTCATATGGCGCCATCACTTCTGAGCTCGAGGTCATGGGCATAAAAAAGCCTACTATACAAGATGTCTCAAAAGCCGTCATATCGATTCGTCAAAGTAAGCTTCCTGACCCCAAAGAGATAGGCAATAGTGGTAGTTTTTTTAAGAACCCCATAATTTCAGTTATCCAATTTGAAGAATTGCAAAAAACGTTTCCTAGCATCCCTAGCTATTCAATTTCAAAAAAGGAAACAAAAATACCTGCAGGATGGCTTATTGAGAAAGCTGGCTTTAAAGGTAAACGTTTTAATAATTATGGTGTTCATGAAAAACAAGCCTTGGTATTGGTTAATTTTAATTCAGCAAAAGGAATCGATATATTAAACCTTGCAAAATTGATTCAAGCTACCGTTCATCGGATCTTTGGCATTTCGCTTGAGACTGAGGTCAATATCTTCTAACAATTCTCTCGCTTAAACTTATTTATTGACAGTTTATCTAATTCTTTCTATATGAGAGGATTGGTTTACTAGTTTTACCTTCAATAACGACAATATTTGCGTTACTGTGTCGCCCCAAAGACAATTGATTAATGAAAGCATTTATATCTAGAGTAAAATATCAGATGAAGAGACATCCGTTTCTTCATAAGGTTAGATGGTTTATGGTTACCAAATCTCCAAAGCCAACTTATTTTAAAGATGAGAATTATAATGCTTACAATTCTAAAGAGGATATACACCCAATTTTCTTTGAGGACAACCCAATTACAGATTCAGAACAAAATTTATCGACACTAGTTAAAGTTATTAAGATTGCTGAACATTTTAACACCTTCTTTAAAAAAGGACGCGGTCTTGGTTTAGCATCAGATGATAGCTATATTACTATGAGATACAAACAAGGTGGTGTCTGCAGTGATTTTGCTCAAGTATTTATTAATTTTTGCATCATCAATGACATTAAAATTAGAGAATGGGGTATTAAAGGAGGCACTCAGTCTGTTATTGGTGGCCATTCTTTTAACGAATTCTGGTCTGAAGAATTAAAAAAATGGATTCTTATAGATGTGTATAATGGTGTGTTTATCATTAATAAATCCTCTAGAGAATTACTATCAGTTTCTCAGCTTGTAGATTACATGAGTGGGTTTAATGCTGAGAATTTGGATTTTGAATTAATGGTAGATACATTGAAACCACCTAACAAACCTCATTTAGCAAATTATTTTTTTGATAATAGAAACTTATTCTTTCTTATCACGAATTATAGAATAAAAAAAGTAGATGTTTTTTTAAAATATCAAAACAGAATACCTTTAGCGATTCTACATACGTCACTAATTTTCTTTAAAAGGTATTTCAATTATCGTTTTTATGTTAATGAGAACAATATTGAATATGTTAGACAAACATTACGCCCAATCATAAAATATAATTATGCTTCAGGTTTTAATGCTGCAGAAATTAGTGGTAAAGTTATTGTAAAAGCATAAATTAAACAGATAATATTAAAACACAAAAAAGCCTTATAGAAAATACTATAAGGCTTTTTTTATATTATAGATAGAAAGAAAAAGCTATTAATCAATCATCGAGGAAGTACGATACTATCTATAATTTTAAAATTTTAAAACTAGTAACTTACTCTAAAGCTCCTTAAATGTAATTTTATTAATTTTACAATTAAATCGAAACTGCTTCGTTAGTTATCTTATTTACGTGCGAAATACAAAATTGGATGTTTTGTGATATCTTAAAATTTTGTTAAAAAACAAAAAAACACAAATTGAGTCAAAATCTAGAAAAAGAAATAACCGAATTATTAGAAAAAGGAGATCAAAGAGCTCTAAATCTTCTTTATGAAAATTATTCAAGTACGCTTTATGGTGTTATTTTTAAAATAACGAAAGACGATGCTTTGGCTCAAGATGCCTTACAAGAAAGTTTTATTAAAATATGGAAGAACTCTAAAAAGTATGATTCAAAAAAAGCCAAATTATTTACCTGGCTATACAGAATCGCTAGAAATACTGCAATTGATAAACTGCGAAGTTTTAATAATAGAAATGGAAAAGAAGTCCAAATAGAAGATTCAAACGTATATAAAATAGCAACGGCAGAACTAAACCAAGATGTTATTGATTTAAAGAAACATGTTGCTACACTGGACCAAAAATACCAGATTGTTCTTGACGCCTTATTTTTTGAAGGAATGACGCAGCAAGAAGCTAGTGAGGAACTTAATATTCCTCTTGGCACAATTAAGTCGCGATTAAAAATTGGATTGAGGGAACTCAAGAAAGTTTATGACGAGTAAGCGATTGTATTTTTGTCTCATAAAATGAAATAAAATGAAAAAAGAATTACAAGTATTTTTAGAATCAGACCTACTAGAGAGATATTTAGTAGGAGATACTAATGATTCTGAAAATTATAAAGTAGAAACTTATATTTCTGATTATCCAGAAATAAAGGCTGAATATATCCTACTACAGGATAATTTAGAGATTCTTGCTAAAAGTAATGCAATTGAGCCTCCAATGAACATCTTAGAAAATGTTCTTGCTGAGCTTGGAGAAACTCCAGTAATTGATTTACAACAGTATAGAAAACCAATGCCTTGGTTTGGTATTGCTGCTAGTGTTGCCGCGCTTATATTTGGAGCTATGTCATTCTTTCTGTTTAGTCAGAATCAGGTACTATTAGAGAAAAACACACTTACAAATACTGAGCTTAATGAGCTACGTCTAGACGCTGCGCAGACTAATTCAAAATTGGCAGACATTACCAAAAGATATGACATGCTCAATAATCCTGAGACAAACAAATATATATTAAGAGGTAATAAACGTGCTAAAGACTTGAAAACAGTTGCTTATATCAATACTGTAGATAAATTATCTTTAATCGATGTTGTAGACTTACCGCAATTACCTGATGATCAAATTTATCAGCTTTGGGCTGAGGTTAATGACAAAATGGTAAATTTAGGTATACTTGATGAATCAAATCGTAACTTAATTCCTGTTCCTTACCTTGAAGACGCATTGAGTTATAATATTACTATCGAACCTAAAGGTGGTAATCAGACAGCATCTGTAGAGAATTCGGTTGCAAACATTGTGATTCAAAATAATAACAAGTAGAAGAATCCATCATTCCTACTATCGTTCTAAAAATTCCTGTTAATTCAGGAATTTTTTTATTTTTAATCACTTAACTTTGCCTAAAATTAAGTAAATGAAACTGTTCATTATAACCTTAGTGATGCTAGGTCTGGCTATTGCTGGAATAGCCATAAAACTTTGGGCAAAGAAAGATGGAGAATTTGCTGGTACTTGCGCCAGCCAAAACCCAATGTTGAACAAAGACGGTGAAGCATGTGGTTTTTGCGGAAAAACCCCAGAACAATTTGGAAATTGTAACGAACCTCAACATTCATAATTCGTTTACTGCATGACAATCTTTGAGTTACTATTCTATGCGTTTATAGTTGTAGTAGCCTTACAAAGTATATATTACCTTCTTATATTCAGTAATCTAGCGTTGCTTAAACCAAAAACAACAAAACCCAACAAGCATAAAGTATCTGTTATTGTTTGTGCTAAGAACGAAGCAGAGTATTTAAAGGCTCATATTCCATTATTAGCCAACCAAGATTATCCAATATTTGAAGTCATTTTAGTTAATGATGGTTCAACAGATAGTTCCTTGGACATTATGGAGATATACTCCAATAAATACCATAATGTTCAGGTGGTTAATGTTGAACAGAACGAAACTTTTTGGGGAAATAAAAAATACGCGCTTACTCTAGGAATAAAAGCTGCCAAATATGACTATTTACTATTAACCGATGCAGATTGCAAGCCTCTATCTAGATACTGGATTAAGCAAATGAGTGCTTATTTCGAGGATTCTAAGAGTATTGTGTTAGGTTATGGTGCTTATGCAAAAATTAAATACTCAATCTTAAACAAACTCATACGTTTTGAGACGCTACTAACTGCTGTTCAATATTTATCTTACGCTCTTGTTGGACATCCTTATATGGGTGTAGGCAGGAACCTCGCCTACAGAAAAGAAGAATTCTTTGAAAATAATGGTTTCGTAGATCATATGGGTATCCTTTCTGGGGATGACGATTTATTTATCAATCAAGTGGCCACAAAAGATAATGTCACTTTAAATATATCGCCTTATAGCTTTACAAAATCTCAACCAGAAACAACTTTCACAAACTGGTTTAAGCAGAAAAAGCGCCATGTTTCAACATCTTATAAATACAAAATGAAACATAAAATAGTACTCAGTGTTTTCTATTTTTCTCAATTACTTTTCTGGATTTTATCCATTTTTCTATTAGCAAGTCAATACAAATTAACAACTGTACTAATCCTTTTTTTGTGTACAATTGCTTCAAAATATTTAATTTTAGGAATCTCTGCTAAGAAATTAAGAGAGAAAGATTTAATTCTGCTCTTACCATTATTGGAGTTATTTTTAATATGCTTTCAATTATCTATCTTTATCTCCAACCTCTTTACAAAACAGAATCGTTGGAAATAAAGGATGCCATTAAAAAAGCTAAGAAAAACGACCAAATAGCCTTTAATTTTTTATTAGATAATTTTTGGAATGACGTATATGGATTTCAGCTAAAACGTACCAAAAATGAAAACGACGCAGAAGATATTACTATACAAACATTTTCTAAAGCATTTGACAAAATAAAAACCTATAAGGAAGATTATAAGTTTTCTACTTGGCTCATTACAATTTCTAAGAACATTCATATAGATCTTTTAAGAAAACGCAAAACTTCTATTGTCAATGATACCACCGAAAGTGATGAGGAACGCGTATACAATATCATTGACGAATCTCCTACTCCAGAAGATAAAATAATTAGAGAGCAGAATCTTGCTAAACTCTTAAAAGATATTAAAAAATTAAAACCAGCTTATCAAGAGATTATTAACCTAAGATATTTCCAAGAATTAAGTTATAAAGAAATTTCAGATGAACTTGAAGAGCCAATGAACAATGTTAAAGTAAAGCTTTTAAGAGCCAAAAAACTCTTATCCGAAATCATCCAAAAAAAATAATGATATCGTTAAAAAAATTAGGCCCTGGTTTATTATTTGCTGGAGCTGCTATTGGTGTATCCCACTTAGTGCAATCTACCCGAGCAGGAGCCGATTTTGGCTTTGGCCTACTTTGGGCGTTACTTTTGGTCAATGTATTTAAATATCCTTTTTTTCAATACGGTCCTAGATATGCTGCCGCAACAGGAGAAAGTTTGGTACATGGCTACAAAAAATTAGGAAAAGGTGTGTTGATTGCATATGCAGTGCTCACGTTTGCAACCATGTTCACAATACAGACAGCTGTAACCATAGTTACTGCCGGAATAGCTACTTCTTTATTTGGTGATTTTATATCCACAGAGCTTTGGACGGTTGTTATACTAGCCATATGCTTAGCCCTTTTACTTATTGGAAAATATAAACTTTTGGACAATCTTATCAAGGTTATTATTATTACGCTAACCATAAGCACTATCATCGCTGTAATAATGGCCTTTAGTAAAAATTCTGATTCTGTCTCACTTGTGCAAATACTCCCTGAAGGCACCATTGAAATTGGCTTTTTAATAGCTTTTATGGGATGGATGCCCGCTCCATTAGACATCTCTGTATGGCATTCTCTTTGGGCCATTGAAAAAAAGAAGGATGATCATGAATTTACACCTAAAACAGCACTTTTTGATTTTAATATTGGATATATCAGTACGGTTATATTAGGCATTGGCTTTGTTAGTCTTGGTGCATTAGTCATGTACAATAGTGGTGAAACCTTTAGTGCTTCAGCTGGAGTTTTCTCAAATCAATTAATAGAAATGTATACCAAAAGTTTGGGGAGCTGGTCTTATATTATCATTGGCATAGCAGCTTTTACCACCATGTTTAGTACGACCTTAACAACACTAGATGCGTCTCCTCGCGCTATGAACCAATCTATACAATTATTAGTTGATAAAACTCTTCAAAAAGGGTATCTATTCTGGATTGCATTGTTAGCATTAGGAACAGTGTGCATCTTCTTCATTTTTGCATCAGAAATGGGATTCCTTATCAAGGTAGCTACCGTTTTGTCTTTTTTAACAGCTCCTTTTTACGCCATTATTAATTATAAATTGATTTCTAGTAAACACACACCTAAAACTTGGCGACCATCAAATTTTATGCACGTTTTAAGTTGGTTAGGAATACTGTTTCTTATAGGTTTTGGCATTTGGTATATGGCTACTTTATTAGATATTTTTTAATGGAATACTTTGTATCTTTGCCGAGATATGAATACAGATACTGCTTCAAATATATTACCCGAAAGAAAGGCTAAGCCTAAATGGTTACGCGTAAAACTTCCTACTGGCAAAAAATATACTGAACTTCGTGGTTTAGTTGACAAATACAAATTAAATACTATTTGCACTTCAGGAAGTTGTCCTAATATGGGAGAATGCTGGGGAGAAGGCACGGCAACTTTTATGATACTCGGAAATGTCTGTACACGATCTTGTGGATTCTGTGGTGTAAAAACTGGAAGACCAGAAACTGTGGATTGGGATGAACCAGAAAAAGTAGCCAGATCTATCAAGATAATGGGCATAAAACATGCCGTTTTGACGTCTGTTGATAGAGATGACCTAAAAGACATGGGAAGTATCATGTGGGCAGAAACGGTGAAAGCAGTAAGACGTATGAATCCTGAAACGACAATGGAAACATTAATACCAGATTTTCAAGGTATTGAACAACATGTAGATAGAATCATAAATGTGGCTCCAGAAGTTGTGTCTCATAATATTGAAACGGTAAAAAGATTGACACGTGAAGTGCGCATCCAGGCGAAATACGAAAGAAGCCTAGGCGTTCTTAAATACTTAAAAAATCAAGGGCAAAGACGTACCAAATCTGGTATAATGCTTGGATTAGGAGAAGAACGTGAAGAAGTTATTCAGACAATGAAAGATCTTCGTAACGTTAATGTAGATGTGGTAACTATTGGGCAATACCTTCAGCCAAGTAAAAAACATTTACCTGTCAAGCAATTCATAATGCCTGACCAATTTACTGAATATAAAAACATAGGACTGGAACTTGGCTTCCGTCATGTTGAAAGCAGTGCGCTTGTAAGGTCTTCTTATAAAGCACAAAAACACATCAATTAAATCTGGTATTTTTCGGAAAATGAAAAAAACAAAAGTCGCTATAAATGGATTTGGCAGAATTGGCAGACGTGTATTTAGGCTTCTGCTAGAGCGAAACGAGTTTGAAATTGTAGCTATTAACGATCTAGCTGACGCTAAAACACTGAGTCATTTATTAAAATATGACAGTATTCATGGCGTATTAAAAAACGATATCTCCTATAGCGACGCTAATATCATTATAGACGGCAAGAGCATTCCTCTCATAAATCAATCTCATCCAAAAGATATTTCTTGGAAATTATACAAACCAAGCATTGTAATTGAATCTTCAGGGAAATTTAAATCGAGAGAAACCTTACAGTATCATATAGATAATGGTGCTGAAAAAGTAATATTATCTGTTCCACCAAGTAATGATGATATAAAAACAGTAGTATTAGGTGTCAATAACGAGGTGTTAAATGGTTTAGAAACTATTATCTCCAATGCTTCCTGTACAACTAATAATGCGGCACCAATGATTCAAATCATTGACAATCTTTGTAAGGTAAAGCAAGCATATATTACTACTGTACACTCTTATACTACAGATCAGAGCTTACATGACCAACCACATCGAGACTTACGCAGGGCGAGAGCAGCCGGACAATCCATTGTACCAACTACAACAGGTGCTGCTAAAGCATTAACAAAGATTTTCCCTCATTTATCTCATGCTATAGGTGGTTGTGGAATTAGGGTTCCTGTAGCAAATGGCTCTCTTACAGATATTACACTAAATGTTGAAAATCCTAAATCAATTGAAAAGATAAACAAAGCTTTTAAACTCGCTTCTAAAAACAAATATAAAGGCATCTTAGAATACACAGAAGATCCTATCGTTTCAATAGATATAGTTGGCAATCCGCATTCATGTATATTCGATTCTCAGATGACATCTGTCATAGATAATATGGTAAAAATAATAGGTTGGTACGATAATGAGACTGGCTATTCAAGCAGAATTATAGACATTTTATGCATTTTGTCGAATAAATAGCTATATTTGTCGATATAACTGTAGTTTATGATGTCCCGAATCATACACATATTATTTTCGATATCGCTATTGATTTCGCTTCAAGCATCTGCCCAAAACGCAAATGACATTGAGGCTCTTCGGGCGTCTATACAACAAGATATTCTTTATGCCGATAATGATGCCAAAAATGGTAACTGGTATCTCGCTATAACCAATCTTGAAAGAGTTCTTGAAAATGCTAAAAATATAGGTGACCAGAAAACTATGGGAATCATTTATACAAAAATTGCAAAGCTACATTATACCTTAGAAGAGCATGATAAAGCTATATCAAATTTATTAAAAGCTTCTGCTACACAACGCACTATAGGCGATAATGTAAATCTTGCCGAAACATATCACACTTATGGCCTCGTGTATGCTAATGGTAAAAACAACTATAAAGATGCATTAGGGTTCTATGATTCCGCAAAAAAATATGCTGAAGAGGAAAATATTCCTCGGTTTATTCCGAAAATACTTCTAAACAAGGCATTGGCTCATATTGAGCTAAACGAACATAAAACTGCCAATGATTTACTTGAAAAAGCTATTGTTTTATCTAAAAATCATAAACAAAATGAAATACTGAGTTCTTCTTTAATAAATAATAGTCAAGCATTACTTAATCTAGACAGATATGAGAAAGCATTGGCCCAAGCAAAAGAAGGCATTAAAATAGCGCAAAATACAGATTACGTTTTAGCAAAAAGTCAAGGATATCTGGTGTTAAGCCGCATATATCAAAAGATTAACGAGCATGAGAAGGCGTTTGAATATCTTGAAAAGCATATAAAACTATCGGATTCTATTTTTGATAAAAAACGAGAATATTTTGAAGCCGATGCCAATGCCAATGCTAGGCTAAATCCAGAAAAAGGAACCGTTATCACAGAACAGGAAGCTCAAAAATACAAAGAGCAAGAAGAAGCTCTTGAATTAAGCAGACTTACTACTATTTTAAGCATAGCTTTAATCACTATACTTTCCTTATTAACGTTATCACTCTACAAAAACAACAACATACGATTGAAGACTAATAATATGTTGCATAAAAAGAATGATGAGTTAATCAAAGCCAAAGAAAAAGCAGAATTAGCCTCAAGAACTAAGGCCAATTTCTTGTCGACAGTAACCCATGAATTAAGAACTCCTTTATATGCTGTAACTGGTTTAACTAATATGCTATTGGATGAAAATCCAAAACCCGAACAAGTACAACATTTAAAATCTTTAAGATTCTCAGGGGATTATCTTTTAACCTTTATTAATGATATTCTTCAAATTAATAAAATTGAAGCCAACAAAGTTGAAATAGAACCAGAGTTATTCAATCTTAAGACCAAGATAGAAAATGTTGTTTCTGCTTTGACTAATCAGGCAAATGATAATAACATCAAGATTCACTTCGAATTCGATAAAGGGTTACCTGAGAATTACAATGCCGATCAGCTTAAAATATCTCAAATACTTATTAACCTAATTGGTAACTCAATTAAGTTTACAAAAGATGGAGATATTTGGGTACGCGTTTATAAAATTGATGAAAAAGACGGGAAATACAACATTCGTTTTGAGGTAGAAGATAATGGCATTGGTATTACAAAAGAAAAACAGGAACATATGTTCGAAAGTTTTTCCCAAGGCTCCATTCAAATAAATCGTAAATACGGTGGTACTGGACTAGGTCTTTCTATTGTAAAAGGTCTTATGGACATTCTTAAAGGAAAGATATACTTAACTAGTGAGTTAGGCAAAGGAACCACTTTTTACTTTGAATTACCTTTACAACATTCTACCGAAGTTATAAAGACACAAAAAACAGAGTACTTTAAGGATGTTAGTGAAATTGAATTAAATAACATCCAGATTTTGGTGGTGGAGGACAATAAAATCAATCAAATGATTACCAAGAAAATCCTCAACAAAATGAAACTTAATTGTGAAATTGTTGATAATGGTGAAGCAGCGGTAGAAAAAGTAAAAACTACAGATTACGATGTTGTTTTAATGGATATTCACATGCCAGGAATTAGCGGACTTGAAGCTACTAAACAAATACGAGCTTTCAATCAGGAATTGACGATTTTTGCACTTACTGCAGTTACTATTGAAGATAAAATGCATGAATTTGACGAAGCTGGCTTTAACGATATCATATCAAAGCCATTCAAACAAGCAGATTTTGAAAAGAAATTGTATAATGCTTTAATTGGAGACAAAGCTACTGCTTCTTAAAGTTTTTCATAAACTCCCATATTTTTTTATTAAACTCATTTGAATTGCCAATCTTGAATTCTATTGGCAAATAGTGTAATTTTTCATTATTAATATGATCTTTAAGGCGCATATAATCTTTCTCAGTTGTAAAGATCAAATCTTTACCTCTTAAATTATCAATTTCTGAACTGGAGAATTCATGGTGATCCTTAAACAGTAAATGTTCAAATTGAAGGTTTTGATTTTTTAAGTACGTCACTAAGGGTTTAGGATTAGCGATTCCAGTAACTAAAGTAAATGTCTTTCTTTCTTTAACTTCTAAGGGAATATCTCCATAACGTATCCAACTAAAAAAAACACTCTGGTTTAGTTTAGGTTTTATTTTCTTAATGATTTCTTTTTTCTGTGAATCACTAATGTTTTCAGGACATTTTGTAACGACTATAATATCTGCTCTTTTTACACCTTCTCTAGGTTCTCTAAGATTACCTGTAGGCAAAACATAATCATTAAAATAAGGATTGTCAAATGTCGTTAACAATATAGTTAATCCAGCTTTTACTTTTCTATGCTGAAAGGCATCATCTAAAATAATAGTTTCAATACCCGATGCCGTTAACTCAGATATACCATGTTGTCTATCAGCATCAACTGCAACAGTTATATCCTTGAATTTTTGATAGAATTGCAATGGTTCATCTCCAATGGTTTCAGCAGTTGCCTTTTCATCTGCCTTTACAAAACCTTTAGTTTTACGCTTATACCCTCTACTCAGGGTAGCAAGTTTATTATCATCTTTCAAAAGCCTAATAAGATATTCAACCATAGGTGTTTTACCAGTACCGCCCACACTTAGGTTACCCACACATAACATAGGCAAATTATATGATTTGGATTGAAACACACCAGTATCGTATAAGGCGTTACGCAATGATGTTACCAAATAATAAATAGGCATGAACGGAAAAGATATTTTTCGCAACAACTTCATAGGACCAAAGTAAATATTTTATATTTGAATTAAACAAAAAACATGACAGTACAAGATGTAATCCATCATTTAGAAGAATTAGCGCCACTCGCCTATGCTGAAGATTTTGACAATGTTGGGTTATTGGTTGGTAATAAGAATACAGAAGTATCGGGTATTCTTGTCACGTTAGATACTTTAGAGAGTGTTATAGATGAAGCCATAACCAATAAATGCAATCTTGTAGTTAGTTTCCATCCCATCATTTTTTCTGGGCTCAAGAAATTGACCGGAAAGACATATGTTGAACGTGTTGTTATGAAAGCCTTGAAGCATGATATTGCCATATTTGCCATACATACGGCTCTTGACAATGCATTTAATGGTGTTAATGATATGATATGTGAACGATTAGGACTTATAAACACGAAAATACTGATTCCACAAAACGAAACCATAAAAAAGTTAACCACATATGTACCGATTAGTGAGGTCGAAGAATTAAGAGAAGCTCTATTTACAGCGGGTGCAGGTAGTATTGGAAATTATGAGAATTGTAGTTTCAACATAGAAGGCTACGGCACATACAAGGGCAATGATGAATCCAGTCCTACAAAGGGTCAAAAAGGAGAATTTGAGAAAGAAAAAGAAACACAAATAAGTATTACATTCCCTAAGCATGTACAAAGTCAAGTCCTAGAAACACTATTTAAAGTTCATAGTTATGAAGAGGTTGCCTATGAGGTTACCACATTAGAGAATAAAAATCAACATATAGGAATGGGAATGATTGGAGAATTACCAAATGCATTAAATATAAAACTCTTTTTAAAAGATGTTAAACACAAAATGAAAACACCCTGTATTCGGCATTCCGAATTATGTAAAACAAATATCAAAAAAGTGGCTGTACTAGGTGGCTCAGGTAGTTTTGCGATATCAGCAGCAAAAGCTGCAGGTGCGGATGCCTTTATAACAGCAGATCTGAAATATCATGATTTTTTTCAAGCGGAAAATTCAATTGTTTTGATAGATGTTGGTCATTATGAAAGCGAGCAGTACACAAAAAATCTGATTGCATCTTATCTTACAAAAAAAATCACTAATTTTGCAATCATTTTATCAACATCAGATACAAATCCTGTTAAGTACTTATAAGTATGGCTAAGACTAAAGAAGTAAGCGTAGAAGAACGATTAAGAGCATTATACGATTTACAACTAATAGATTCAAGAATAGACGAAATACGCAATGTAAGAGGTGAGCTTCCATTAGAAGTGAGAGACCTAGAAGATGAAGTTGCGGGACTCAATACACGATTAGAAAAATTAGATGATAGCTTAGAGTCTATCAATGATGAGATAAGCAGCAAAAAGAACTTGATAGAAGAATCTAAAGCGCTTATCAAAAAATATAGTGAGCAGCAAAAAAATGTTAGAAATAACAGAGAGTACAATTCAATTACTAAAGAAGTAGAATTTCAAGAACTAGAGATTGAATTGGCTGAAAAGCACATAAAAGAGCATAAAACTCAAATAGATCAGAAAAAAGAAATTATTACAGAGACCAAGGATCGTCTCAAAGAAAGAGACACTCATTTAAAACACAAAAAAAGTGAGTTAGATGCTATTCTAGCTGAAACAGAGAAAGAAGAACAAGCACTCATTAAAAAATCTGACGATTACAAAAAACTTATTGAAGAGCGATTGGTTTCCGCATATACAAGAATTCGTAAGAATGTGAAAAATGGCTTAGCGGTTGTGCCGATTGAAAGAGGTGCATCTGGAGGTTCTTTCTTTACTATACCTCCACAAGTACAAATGGAAATTGCTTCGCGAAAGAAAATTATCACTGATGAACATAGTGGTAGAATCTTGGTTGATGAAGCTCTTGCTAAAGAACAAAAAGAAAAAATGCATAAACTCTTTACATCTTTATAAGAGCATTAAGCATACTTGAAATTTTAATAAGGTCTTTATTCAATGAATAAGGACCTTATTTTTTTGATAAATTTAAGGTGTCATATTAAGTTTTCAATCTTATTTACGACAAAACCTCAAAAAACATAGTAAAATGAAATCATTTAAATCCGCACTCATTATATTGACAATATTCTTAGCATTTAGTTGTCAGAACACAGCACAAAACAATACCAAACAGGCCGATGTGCAAAATGCAGACCCAATTGAAGTACCTATAAAAGAAGGAAAAGCTAGAGCCTATTTTGCAAGCGGTTGCTTTTGGTGTGTAGAAGCAATATATGAAAGTGTAAAAGGTGTAGATGAAGTCATCAATGGGTATGCTGGAGGTCATTCAAAAAATCCAACTTATGAAGCTAGTAATACAGGTAGAACTGGACATGCAGAAGCTATAGAAGTAATTTATAATCCTAATGTAATTGATTTTGCAACTTTGGTTGATGTGTATTTTGGTTCTCAAAATGTCACGCAAGTAAATGGCCAAGGACCAGATAGAGGGTCACAGTATCGATCTATAATTTTTTATCAAAATCTAAAACAAAAAGAAACTATAGACGCCAAAAAACTAGCACTAGGTAAGACATTAAATAAAAAAATAGCTGCAGAAGTTTATCCATTCCAAAAATTCTGGATAGCCGAAGATTATCATCAAAATTACGAAAGATTACACCCTAATAATCGTTATATACAAGGTGTCTCAATACCAAGATTAAGAAAATTTCAAAGAAAATTCCCTTATTTGATTAAAGATTCTCATTAGTTAATTTGCATTTCATCGATAAAATAGCGTATTTTGTCGATATAAATAAATATTATATCATATTCCCGACTAAAAATTGGCTCTTAATATATTTATTTGTCAAAACGAATTAACCTACTTATGTTATGAAGAAAAACCTACTTTTCTCCGCATTGCTTTTATGCACTTTTATTATTACCGCTCAAACACCAGGCACGCCAATTTTCGATACAAGTGGAAATGAATACATTGAATACATTCCTGGAAACCTACCAATAATAATATCAGCACCACATGGCGGTGTAAAACAATCTGGAAGTACGGTTGGTGGTACTTTTTATCCTGATAATGATTCTAGTTTGCCAGATAGGTCATGTGGCACAAATGAAAGAGATGATAATACAGATATACTTGTAAGAGAAATACAAGCAGAAATCTTTAGTCTGACTGGTTGTTATCCTCATATTATCATAAGCAATTTACATAGGTCTAAAATGGATCCAAACAGAGAACAGAATGAAGCCACATGTGGTGACTCAGATGCATTGTTTTACTGGAATGCATTCCATGGTTTTATTGATCAAGCCAGTACGGCTGTAGAAACTAATTGGGGAAAAGGTTTATATATAGATTTGCATGGCCAGAGTCATAGTATTCAAAGAATTGAAGCGGGTTACAATATAACAGGTTTGCAATTAGATGCTGGCAATGTCAATAGCGTTACTGGTACTTCAATCACCAATTTAGTAGCAAATAACTTAGGAAACTTAGACCAAGAAAGCTTGATTAGAGGCGCTACCAGTCTTGGTCAACTTTTCCAAAATGCGCCAGGGACATTTTATAATGCCAATAACAATCCGGGCTGTGGAGTAACTTCTGGTTACAGAACCATTCCTAGCAATTCTGATTATGGAGGAACTAACTCGTGTGATGATATGACACCTCACGGAAACGCATATTTTGATGGTGACTTTTATAATAATATACGTCATGGTTCTGGAACAACCGCTAACGATGGACAAGGTGGAGGAGGTAATATCGATGGTATTATGACCGAAGTAAATAGGCGCGTGCGTGACTTAGGCACATATAATGGAAGCTTTTATGACAGTAGACCACAAACCTTAGTGCCTTTTGCTAAAGATTATGCTGCTGTAGTATTAGAATTCATCGATATTCATTATGATAATTTTGCAGTATTCAATTATGCATCTGCAATTTACGATATTGCGGACTCTGATCCATCTCCAACTATTACAGGAGTTCCAGGAGGCGTTTTTTTGAGTACAACTGGTTTGATTATTGACTCAAACACTGGAATAATTGATGTTTCTGCATCCACAGTGGGAAATTACACTATAACTTATGAAGCTGGTACCTGTGAGTATTATAAAACCAATCAGTCAGTCGAAATAACTGATAACACCTTAGGAATTGAAGATTTTGAAAATTCCAAGTTTCAATTATTCCCTAATCCCACTAACGGTTTGATGTCATTAAAAAACAATGGTCAAATCAATCAAGTGAAAATTTATAGTGTCTTAGGACAACAAGTAAAAGAATTTTCTGTTCACTCAAATGAAACCTCTTTCGATATAAGATCATTAAAGTCAGGCACTTACTTGGCAACATTTATCTTTGAAAATAAGATAATTGACTCTAAACTTATATTGAAAAATTAGGTTTTTCAGCCTTCAATGTAAAAATAAGAGGGTATAATTTATCTTTAGTGACAAAATTGCCGGATTTGATTTCTACCAAGTTCGGCAATACATTATATGGACTTTCGTCATGTTCACTGAAATGTTCAATTTGTAGTCCAGCATCAGTTAAAGCAGTAATTACTTCGCCTATACCATGATTCCATCCATACTCCTTACTTACTATCTTTGAAGACCCATCAGCGTATGTCCCACCATATTCTTCATATACAGCTTCTTTTTGATTGTAACCATATTTCATTACAGGTTGGTTTTCCAAATAATCAAACATCCAAACAATAGGGTGAAATTCGGCAATAAAAAATGTACCTCCAGGTTTTAAACGTTCAGAAATCATTTTACCCCAAGGTTTTAAATCAGGCAACCACCCAATTGTGCCATAACTTGCAAAAACGATGTCGAATTGTTCCCGAATATGTTTCGATGTATCTAAAACATTACAGCAAACAAACTCTGCGTTAAGTTTAAGTTCAGCATTTAATGATTGAGCCAATTTAATAGCTTCATCAGAAATATCTACACCAATGCACTTAGCTCCCATTCTACTCCAACTTAACGTATCTTGTCCAAAATGACATTGCAAATGCAATAAGGACTTACCTGACACATCTTGTAACGCTTCCAATTCGTAGGACATCAAAGATGATTTCCCGTTTTTGAAAGCTTCCATATCATACATTTCACTTTTAGCATGGACGGCAACTTTCTTATTCCAAGTCTCCTTATTTACCTCAAAGTATTCTTCTTTATAACTCATTTCTATATTTAATAATCCAACTAACTAGTTTTCAACGTATATATAATAACTCAATCGCACTATGCGTCCACATATTTTCATCAAACCCTTCGTTTTACGAGGGGTTTACTTTTATTAGTCTTGAAAGTTTTCTTTTACGTGAGTCCCATCGCAATAAGGCTTATTATTAGAATGTCCACACCTACAAAAGGCCGTTGTCTTGTTTTTGACTTCTTTAGAGCCATCGGTATGTGTAACATTCAATGTTCCATACACTAGCATTGGTCCGTTTTCGAGCACTTCTACTTTAGTTTCCAAAGTTTCAGATTCAATAATCTTATCGCCATTCTTATAATAACTCAAAGCACCAGATGGACACTGTTTTATTTGATTTACTAACGCTTCCGTTGAAGCGGCATCAACCTTGATCCATGGTCTATCTTTTGGCCGAAATACATTTGGCAACCCTTTGGCACAAATAGCTGAATGAATACAGCTATTTGGCTTCCATACTACCGTAACTTCACCGTTCGAATACTCTTTTATTTTTTCCATAACCTAAAGTTACATAATTTCTTTGTTTGTACATTTGGATAAATTCTAAACACACATGAAACCATATATTTCTTTTATCGCACTACTTTTAATATTTTCTTCCTGTAAAGAGCAAAAAAATGAAGCCAACATAGAATCCAAAGAACTTACTATAGCTGAAAAAATAGCTAAAGCTAATGGTGTAGATAATTGGACAAACGTTAATGAAATTCAATTTACGTTTAATGTCGATAGAGCTGATTCGCATTTTGAACGCTCATGGGTTTGGAAGCCGAAAACAGATGATGTCACCATGATCACCTCTGCAAACACGGTTTCTTATAACAGAAAATCTATCGACTCGCTTTCAGAAAATGCAGATAAAGGCTTTATAAATGATAAGTTTTGGCTATTAGCTCCATACAATTTAGTTTGGGATGAAGGGACTACTATCAAAAACCAAGACAGCGTTAAAGCCAATTTAACAGATGACATATTTAGCAAATTAACCATTATATATGACTCGGAAGGTGGTTACACACCAGGTGACGCCTACGATTTTTATTATGATTCTGATTATTTAGTTAAGGAATGGGTGTTCAGAAAGAGCAATCAACCAGAACCATCTATGATTACTACTTGGGAAGATTACGAAGATTTCAACGGACTAAAAATCTCAAAAACTCATAATGGTAAGGACAACAGTGTTAAACTCTATTTTACAAATATCAAGGTCAACTAACTAGTGAATTTCAGAATAATTAAGTCCCGTTTTAAACGATTTTAATTCCTATTTTTGTGTAAAAGCCAAAAAAAACTCGCGTGTACAATTTTCAATCCAACCTCAATTACGCCAAACAATTAGATGCTTCAGATGAATTAGCTTCATATCGCGATAAATTTCACATACCGAAAGACAAAAATGGCAATGAGTTAATATACCTCTGTGGAAACTCTTTAGGATTACAACCTAAATCAACAAAAGACTATATAGATCAAGAGCTTGAAGATTGGGCAAATTTAGGTGTAGAAGGACATTTAGAAGCCAAGAACCCTTGGTTACCTTATCATGAGTTCTTAACAGAAAGCATGGCTAAATTGGTGGGAGCAAAGCCTATCGAAGTGGTCACAATGAACACTTTAACGGCGAATCTTCACTTTATGATGGTGTCGTTTTATCAGCCCACTAAAAGACGCTATAAAATACTCATAGAAGCAGATGCCTTCCCTTCTGACAAATATGCTGTAGAATCGCAATTACGTCATCATGGATTTGATGATAAAGAAGGATTAGTTCTTTGGGAAGCGCGCGACGGTGAAGAATTAGCGAATTATGAAGATTTAGAAGGCATTCTAAAATCGCAAGGAGATGAAATTGCACTAGTAATGATTGGTGGTGTTAACTACTATACTGGACAATATTTCGATTTAAAACGCATCACAGAACTTGGCCATAAACATGGTTGTGTTGTCGGTTTTGACTGCGCTCATGGCGCAGGTAATGTAGAATTACATCTTCATGATTCAGGAGCAGATTTTGCCATTTGGTGTACTTATAAATATTTAAACTCTGGTCCTGGAAGTCTTTCTGGTTGCTTTGTACATGAACGTCATGCATACAACAAAGACCTTAACCGATTTACAGGATGGTGGAGCCATAATAAACAAACACGTTTTAACATGCGCCACGAATTTGATGTTTTACCTGGTGCTGAAGGCTGGCAATTAAGCAACCCTCCTATTCTATCTATGGCTGCCATTAAAGCATCATTAGATATGTTCAATGAAGTTGGCATTAAAAAGCTTAATGAAAAATCTAGAAAACTGACAGCTTACTTCGAGTTTTTGTTGAAACAATTAGGTGAAGATACTATCAAAATTATAACGCCAAGCAATCCTGACGAACGCGGTTGTCAATTATCGATTCAAGTCAAAAATGCAGATAAGTCTTTACATGATAAATTAACAAGAGCAGGCATTATAAGTGATTGGCGAGAACCTGATGTTATTCGCTGTGCACCAGTGCCAATGTATAATTCTTATCAGGATATATACCAAATGGTCGAAAAACTAAAAGAGCTACTCTAAATGTATATTCCGAAAATATATGAAAACACGAATATGAATGAAGTAAAACACTTCATTCAAGAAAACAGTTTCGGGATTTTGATAACCCAACAAAATGGAAAGTCTTTAGCAACACATATACCGTTAGAACTATCTACAAACAAAACTGGTAAAGATATACTAGTTGGTCATATATCTAAAGCCAATCCACAATGGCATAATTTTAAAAATGGCGGAGAAGTATTAGCTATTTTTAATGGCCCACACAGCTACGTATCTTCCTCTTGGTATGATTTTGAAGAAGTTCCAACGTGGAATTACATCGCTGTACATATATATGGAGCTATAAAGACAATAGAAGGCGACGCACTTTATAAGTCGCTTAAAAATTTAATGGAGAAATACGAAAAGCCATCAAAAAACCCTGCGAAAATTGAAGACATGTCTGATAAGACAATGAGGCAAATCAATGGCATTATTGGATTTGAAATTGAGATTACTGACATTCAAGCGGCTTATAAGTTATCACAAAATAGAGATGCCAAAAATCATCAAGTTATTGTTGATGAATTAGAAAATACAAATGATTCAGGTTCGAAAGCTATTGCTCAACAAATGAAAAAAGAACGAAAGAAGAGATAACAAAATAGCTGTCACCTCGAGCATTATCGAAATCCATATATATTTGGATTGAAGATAGTAATCGCAGCTTAACGAGAGGTTATTTAGGTCTCGACTCCGCTCGACCCGACATTATATATTATATGAGTAAAAAAGAAAACATATTGATTATTGGTGCAGGACTTTGCGGGTCACTTCTCGCCTTGCGTCTGGCACAAAGAGGTTATACCGTACACGTATACGAAAGTAGGCCAGATTTAAGAACGACAGATATTGCTGCCGGTCGTTCTATTAATTTAGCACTATCAGATAGAGGGTTAAAAGCGATGCGATTAGCAGGTGTAGAGGACAAAGTAAAACCTTTATGCATACCCATGTATGGTAGATTAATTCATGATAAAGAAGGTAATACCTTTCCCTCTAATTATTCAGGAAGAAATGGGGAATACATTAACTCGATTTCTAGAGGAGAACTAAATGGTTTATTACTCTCTGAAGCCGATTTGTATGACAACCTAACTATCCATTTCAACAAAAAATGTATTAGTGTAGATATTGAAAACAATGTCGCTTCCTTTTATGAATATGAAACCAAAACAGAGTTTGAAGTCAAGGGCGATGTAATTTTCGGAACAGATGGCGCCGGTTCTTCACTAAGAAAAAGCTATTACTTAGAACGCAAGTTCTTATTCAGTTACTCACAAAATTGGCTAACACATGGTTACAAAGAATTGGAAATTCCCGCGGCAAAGGATGGCAAACATCTAATAAGTAAGGATTATCTTCATATATGGCCACGCGGCGATTATATGCTTATTGCTTTAGCAAATTTAGACGGAAGCTTTACAGTAACATTGTTCTTGAGCTATAAAGAGGGCCACTACAATTTCAACAATCTTACTACCGAAGAAAATATTACCGCGTTCTTCAAAGAGCAATTTCCAGATGCTTTAGAGCTTATACCAAATATAACAGCAGAATTCGCCAACAATCCAACAGGGCCATTGGGTACCGTAAAGTGTTCTCCGTGGCATTATAAGAATAAAACCCTATTGATGGGAGATGCAGCACACGCAATCGTACCCTTTTATGGCCAAGGTATGAATGCCTCTTTTGAAGATGTAACCGTGTTTGATGCCATTCTGGAAAAGCATGAAGGCGATTGGGAAACTATATTCAAAGCCTATGAAAAATCGAGGAAAGAAGATACCGACGCCATTGCCGATTTAGCCATTGACAATTATTACGAAATGCGAGATCATGTTGCAAATCCTATTTTCAAGGAAAAGCGTACTTTGGAAATGGCTTTTGAAAAAGAATTCCCAACTGAGTATTTTTCAAAATATTCAATGGTAACATTCAATGAGGATATTTCTTATAGCGATGCTATGAAAAAAGGAAGGGCTCAAGACAAAGCTATCCTGAATATGATTGCTGGTAAAGAAATAAATATGAATAGTGACTTGAAAACATTATTAACTCGAGTTAAGCAAGAAACTCAAGCCATTTTGCAAGATGACAGAATTGCTGGATTAAAATAAAAATTATGAGTGATAAAGTAACACCTAGAGGAGCCTATCCGCATACTAAACGCGTTGGTGATTTCATTTTTGTATCAGGCACTAGTTCAAGAAGAGCGGACAACACCATCGCTGGTGTAGATATTATTGACGAAATGGGCACTAAACGATTGAATGTAGAAGTCCAGACGCGTGAAGTTATCAAGAACATTGAAAAAAATCTCGCTAAAGAAGGTGCAGCTCTAGCAGATGTTGTAGATGTGTCATCATTTTTAGTGAACATGAACGACTTTGCAGGTTATAACAAAGCTTATGCCGAATTTTTTAATGCAGAAACTGGACCAACACGCACCACTGTCGCTGTACACCAATTACCACATCCAGATTTGGTAGTAGAGATTAAGGTCATGGCATATAAACCACTATAAATGATTGCATTTTTTCGTCATATCCGAAAATCATTACTCATGGGAAACAATACATCAAAATACTTTAAATACGCCATTGGAGAAATAGTACTGGTAGTCATTGGTATTTTAATTGCACTTAGTATTAATAACTGGAATGAAACAAAAAAAGAAAAAGAGCGACAAGTCTTAACAGAGATTATCTCAGATTTAGAGCATACACTTTTAGATTTAGATAGAGTTATCAATAAAAGAACCAACAATTTAAACAGAACTATTAATTCGATTAAAACAATAATTGATGTCCTTGAAACTAATAAACCTTATCATGATTCTCTAGCTTATCATTTTAGAGCAGTAAACGCTTACGATGATATTGATTTTAAAACCAGTGGTTATCAATCTTTAGTATCAATAGGAACTGACCTTGTTGAAAACCCTAAGCTTCGTTCAGCTATTGGAAAATTCCATACCTCATCTATTGACAATACTAAAGGAAGTTTTCAAGAGGTACATTTAGATTTTTATAGCTATATGATAGAATATTACAGAAAAAAAATCACGACAGTTTTTGGCGAAAATTCTAGTGAAAAAATAGAACCCAATGATTTTGAAACATTAAAAAAAGACAAAGAATATGTACAGTCATTAAAAGCCTTTTTGAGTGTAAACACAGGTTATCTTGACACCTTAAATAAGGTCAAAGATGAAGCAGAACAATTAAAAGTTGATATAAAAAACTATTTAACAAATTGAACATACAAAACTACATAAACGGGAATTTTCATAATCCAATTCAAGGCAACTGGATAGACAACTATAACCCATCTAATGGAGAAATTTACGGGCAAATACCTAACTCATCTAAAGAAGATGTAGAGAATGCCTATATCGCTGCAAAGTCAGCATTTCCTGTGTGGTCTCAAACTACTCTCGAAGAACGCAGTCGAATCATGATTAAGATTTCGGAGTTACTAGAAGTAAATTTGCAACATTTCGCAGAAGCGGAGAGTAAAGACAATGGAAAGCCCGTTTCTTTGGCAAAAACCGTAGATATCCCAAGAGCTGCAAGTAATTTTAGATTCTTCGGCAATGCTATCACGCAGTTTGCAAGTGAAAGCCATGAAAGTATTGGTCAGCAAGCCATCAACTATACATTACGACAACCAATTGGCGTTGTAGGCTGTATTTCACCTTGGAATCTCCCACTCTATTTGTTTACATGGAAAATTGCACCCGCTATTGCAGCTGGAAATTGTGTGGTCGCTAAACCGAGTGAAGTCACGCCAATGACAGCGTATTTACTAGGAGAAATCTGCAACGAAGCAGGATTGCCAAGAGGCGTTTTAAATATAGTTCATGGCTTGGGAACAACTACTGGTCAAGCCATTGTTGAGCATCCAGACATTAAAGCCATTAGTTTTACTGGAGGTACGGCAACAGGAGCACATATCGCTAGAGTTGCTGCGCCGATGTTTAAGAAACTATCTTTAGAATTAGGTGGTAAGAATCCTAACATCATATTCGCCGATTGTGATTATGACGACATGCTAAGCACAACGGCTCGCTCGTCTTTTGCGAATCAAGGGCAGATATGTTTATGTGGAAGTAGAATCTTTGTTGAAGCCTCAATTTATGAGAAATTCAAAGTAGATTTTGTTGAAAAAATCAAGAAATTAAAAGTGGGGCATCCATCAGAAGAATCAACAAATATTGGAGCTTTAGTCTCCAAACCACATTTAGAAAAAGTCATGCAATACATTGATATTGCAAAAGAAGAAAACGGAAAGATTCTTTGTGGCGGAAACGAAGTAACTGTAAAGGGTTACGAAAACGGGTATTATCTAGAACCAACAGTAATCGAGGTACCTAATGACGAATGTCGTGTGAATCAAGAAGAAATATTCGGACCTGTTGTAACTATCATGCCATTTGATTCAGAAGACGAAGTGCTTCAGATGGCAAATAAAGTGAAGTACGGACTATCAGCAACGCTTTGGACCAATGACCTAAAACGTACTATGCGTATGAGCAACCAATTGCAAGTAGGAATTGTATGGGTAAACACATGGATGATGCGAGATTTACGCACGCCCTTTGGCGGAGTAAAAGCAAGTGGTGTAGGTCGCGAAGGTGGATTTGAAGCGTTACGATTTTTTACCGAAGCTAAGAATGTGTGTATAAAATATTAATAAACCAAAATGTCTCCTCGAGCGCAGTCGAGAGGTTTTTATGAAACTATATTACGTTTACATACTCGAATGTTTTGATGGACTAACTTACACAGGTGTTACAAATAATATTTTAAAGCGTTTGGAACAGCATCAAAAGGGGTTAAATAAAAGTTGTTTCACATATCGAAGAAGGCTTCTAAAATTAATTTTTCAACAAGAGTTTAACGATATTGAACAAGCTATACATTTCGAAAAGAAAATTAAAAATTGGAGTGGGAAAAAGAAACTAGCTATAGCAAATGGAGAGTATGATTTGTTACAAATTTTATCTGAATGTAGAAATGTTTCACATTCAAAATACAAACCAGAAACTAAATAGGTCTCGACTGCGCTCGACCAGACAAAAACATAAATATGGATTTAAAACTCAACAATAAAAAAGCACTTGTCTGCGGTAGTACTGCAGGAATAGGAAAAGCAACCGCTATAGCTTTGGCAGCAGAAGGTGTTCAAGTAACACTAATCGCCCGAAACGAAAACAAATTGAAGGCTGTTCTAGAAGAATTACCTCAGCAAAGATCACATGATTATATTGTTGCAGATTTTTCTAATCCTGAAGCATTAAAAACAATCGTTTCAGAATATGTATCCAAAAATCACGGGTTTCATATCTTAGTTAACAATACAGGAGGTCCAAAAGGAGGTCCTGTATTTTCAGCAGAGATCAATGAGTTTGAAAATGCCTTTACACAACACCTTAAATGCAATCATGTGTTAGTGCAAACCGTTGTTCCTTTTATGAAAGCGCAAAATTATGGTCGTATTATTAATGTCATTTCAACCTCCGTAAAACAACCACTAGATGGTCTTGGTGTTAGCAATACCATTAGAGGTGCTGTGGCCAATTGGAGCAAGACACTTGCTAACGAACTCGGGCAGTTTGGCATTACTGTAAATAATGTGTTGCCTGGTGCAACAGCTACAGAACGTTTATCTGAAATCATAAAGAACAAATCAGCTAAAAGTGGTGTATCTGAAGATGAGGCTAGCAATGCTATGAAGAATGCCGTTCCTGCAAAGCGTTTTGCAAAACCTGAAGAAACAGCAAATGCTATAACCTTCTTAGCAAGTGACGCTGCCAGTTACATTAACGGAATTAATCTTCCTGTTGATGGAGGACGAACAAAATCTTTGTAACTTTATAAAATTACGCAACTCATAACCCATAAAACAATGAGCAAATTAGTTTCTCCGTTGAATTTTAAAGCATGGATTGAAGAAAACAGGCATTTATTAAAACCGCCTGTTGGCAACAAATGTGTTTGGAAAGATGGCGATTTTATAGTGATGGTCGTTGGCGGACCAAATAGTAGAAAGGATTATCATTATAATGAAACACCAGAATTTTTCTACCAACTTGAAGGTGATATCGTCTTAAAAATTATTGATAAAGGCACTCCCAAGGATGTCCATATAAAAGAAGGAGATATTTATTTATTACCACCAAAAGTACCGCATTCGCCTCAACGTGGTGCTAATACAGTAGGTTTGGTTATTGAATATAAACGTCCTAAAGGCATGCGAGATGCTTTGCTTTGGTTCTGCGAAAATTGTGTTACTAAACTCTATGAAGAAGACTTTACAGTAAAGAACATAGAAACAGACATGCCAAAGATTTTTGATAATTATTATAGCGACCATGACAAACGTAGTTGTCCAAACTGTAGTGAAGTTATGCAGCCGCCTAAAAAAGTTCAAATTGAATAAACTTAAAGATTCCTGACCTCTCAGGACCCATATATGAAACGCAAACTGCGCATTAACGGTCATTCTCACTTATTACCATATCCAGAAGAAATTCCTCAGTTCATGAAAGACAAAGGTATTTTCTGGGTAGATAAAGACCGTAAATTCATGCTCCAAAAGGATTGGAGTCGACCTGTTACAGATTCTAGTTTTTTCTTAGATGAAAAATTAGAATGGATGGAACGCTTCAAAATAGACCATGCAGTGGTGCTAAACCTCTCTCAATTATATGGCAATGGTCTTCGTGTTGAAGAAATGAAACAGGCTTTACGTTTCCAAAATGATTTTAATGCGAAAATTCAACAAGAAAACCCGAGTAAATTTACATGCGGATTTGTAGTACATCCTGGATTCGTCAAAGGTGCCTGTTGGGAAATAGAGCGATGTGTCGAAGAATTAGGCATGCAATTACTTTGCTTACCAACACATTATATGGATACTATTGGAACTTGGCGTTGTATTTTCGATGAAGAAAACGAGCCAATTTTTGAATTGGCAAGCAAATACAATTTGGCAGTAGAAGTGCACCCGTACGATGGCGAAAAATTTATAAAATTGGAAAACACCTCATGGCGTTTTCATCTCATATGGATGCTGGCACAATGTGCTGACGCTTATCATTTCCTGACACTTAATGGTTATCAAGACAAATTTCCGAATATGAGAACCTGTTTTGCTCATGGAGGACAACTCGCACAGATTAATTTAGGTAGACGTATACAAGGTTTTGATGGGCGACCAGATTTATTTGAAGGTAAAAGTCACCCTAGAAAAGCAGTTGGACATAAAAATATATTCTTCGACACGTTGGTACATGATACAGGTTCCTTAGAGCTTCTTATAAAAAACCAAGGTTCAGACCAAGTAATTATGGGCTTGGACGACCCCTATCCATTAGGCGAAATGGAAAGCGAAAAGCAATCCTCTTATCCAGGAAAGATTTTAGACTTGGCTATGAATGAAAATATTGTTAACCAAGAACAGTGTAATGCCATTTGGGAAGACAATGTAATACAATGGTTGTGTGGAGATGATAAAAACGCAAAGAAAAAATTGATTGATAGAATTTTAGGTTAATGGAATTCATTTCAAAAGAATTAGATGATTATGTTGTAATTCATTCTGAAAACGAACCAGAATTATTGCAAGAACTCAATAGGGAAACACACCAAAAGATATTGCAACCACGAATGTTAAGTGGTCACTACCAAGGTCGTGTGCTGAGTTTACTATCCAAAATTGTCAACCCAAAAGCTGTATTAGAAATTGGCACTTATACAGGCTACTCCGCTATTTGTTTAGCCGAAGGTTTACATGTGCAAGGTGAATTACATACTATTGACATTAATGAAGAGCTACATGATTTCCAGAGAAAGTATTTTGACAGATCTGGTTACGGGTCACAGATTATCCAGCATACAGGAAGTGCACTAGACATCATCCCAAAACTAGATACCACTTTTGATTTGGTATTTATGGACGCCGATAAAGAAAACTACGTGAATTACTTTCACGCAATTATCGGCAAACTCAATACTGGTGGTGTTATTTTATCTGACAATGTATTATGGAGTGGCAAGATCCTCGAAAGTTTGAAGCCAGATGACACTTCCACTAAAGGCATTATCGAATACAACACGCTTCTAAAAGAAGACAAAAGAATTGAAACAATTATACTTCCCATCCGTGATGGATTGACTATTAGTAGAAAGTTCTAGCTATTTTTTTTCTAACGTATTGATTTATAATTTCCGCTTCACAGAACCTGTAAAATCTTCAAGACCATCTTTTACTTTCTTGATCTCTTGGTCTATCTCTTTAGTAACACTTGTGTCAATGCCGTGAGTTTCAGCACTTTTAGAGATTTCACTTTTGATATCATTAGTGGCATCTTTAAGAACACGCATCCCCTTACCTAAGCCACGAGCTACTTCAGGAATTTTGTCAGCACCAAATACCATGACCACTATAAATAGTATCAAGAAAATTTCGCCACCGCTAATAAACAATATAAAGTTCTGTAATATCACAATACAAATATAGTGAGTTGAATGCTGTCAATAAAAAAACCGACGTTAAAAACGTCGGTTTAATAATATTAAAATAGATTTTTTTATTTATTCTTCACTTCATTCTTGAATTTATCAAACTTACTTTGCTTGATTTCTTTTGGCCAAGAGTTATTAGTCACATCAACATCAGCAGTTTCCAAATCCGGATCAACTATAATAGATACGATTTCTTTCTCAGACGCAATGGTTCTTGTAGCTTCATTATCGTTTAACCTCCAGATTTGTACTGGATATGTTTCACGTTTTTTGGTACCGTCTGAATATGTGTATTCGGCGATGATAGGCATCACCAATCCTCCTGGTTTTTCGAATGTCACTTTATAGAAATACTTGGGTGATTTCAAGTTTTTACGTTCTTCTGTAGTAAAATTATCCATTAAGTACTCTTTTAATGTAGGTGATGAATCAATAGGATTAGCGTTACGCAAGCTCTCATCAAACTCCTCACTACCTTCTTCTACCAAGAACACTAATTCATTCACATCCATATTAGAACGCTTTGCTATATTTTTGCCATATTCAGTAGGTTTTGAACTCACATAATATTTTTTGACTTCTTTTAACCCAATATCTGTATAATCCGTAGTATAAAACCAGCCTCTCCAAAACCAATCCAAATCAACCGCTGAAGCATCTTCCATGGTACGGAAAAAATCTTCTGGTGTTGGATGTTTGAACATCCATCGATTTGCATATTCTTTAAACGAGTAATCAAACAGATCACGTCCCATAATAGTTTCGCGAAGAATATTCAATCCAGTTGCTGGTTTACCATAAGCATTATTACCAAACTGATACGTATTCAATCCTTTAGTCATGATCGGTGCTATATAATCTTGATTACCTCCCATATAAGGAACTATTTTTGCCGCTGGCCCTCTTCTTGAAGGATATGACTTGTCATGAGGAGATAGTGCACTTGGATACCATTCTGCAAAATCTTGCTCAGCAACATATTGAAGGAATGTATTCAATCCTTCATCCATCCAAGTCCATTGACGTTCATCACTATTCACGATCATTGGGAAGAAATTATGGCCTACTTCATGAATAATAACACTGATCATTCCATATTTAGTACGGTCACTGTATTTCCCCTCTTTATTTGGTCGTCCAAAATTATAACAGATCATAGGGTATTCCATGCCCATTGGCGCATGTACGGAAATCGCCTTATGATAAGGGTAATCAAATGTCATGCGAGAATATGATTTTAAGGTACTTGCTACAGCATTTGTTGACCACTCTTCCCAAAGCGGATTTCCTTCTTTACTATACAGAGATACAGCCATCACATCTTTATCACCAACTTTAACGGCCATCATATCCCATAGAAATTTTCTAGACGTTGCAAAACCAAAATCACGAACCATTTGAGCCGATAACTTCCAAGTTTTCTTTTGCTTACTTTTTATCTTTTCAGTAACTTCTGCTTCAGCCTGAGTTACAATCATCACAGGTTTATCATAGGTTTTCTTAGCCCTATTATAACGCTTCATCATCGTCTTTGTGAAAACGTCTTTTCTATTGGTCAAATATCCTGTACCGTCTAAAATATGATCGGCGGGCACTGTTATATTGACGTCAAAATTTCCGAAAGGCAATGCAAACTCATCACGTCCCCAAAACTGAGAATTTTGCCAGCCTTCTACATCGTTATATACAGCCATACGAGGATAGAATTGCGATACTACATATATTTTATTATCATTTTCCTCGAAGTACTCGTAACCTGAACGCCCACCTTCTGTAACGTGGTTATTGATATTATACCACCATTTTATTGAGAACGAAAATTGCTCGCCAGTCAATAAGGTTTTTGGCAATTCAACACGCATCATTGTTCGATTAATAGTATGAGATAAATCTTTACTATTTACATCTTTAACTTCCATGATATTAAATCCACGTTCAGGGCGGTCTTTAAGATAGGAATTAGTAAATCTACCTGCAGAGCTTGCAGTGCGCATTCCTTGGCTTTGAGCTAATGGTGTTTTAGAATCTTTAGCCCTCATATTTTGATCCAACTGTACCCATAGATAGGTCAATGGATCTGGCGAATTATTAGTATATGTAATCGTTTCGAAACCAGACAATCTTGCATTCTCATCATCAATTTCAATATCCATTTTATAATCCGCTTGTTGCTGATAATACGCTGGACCAGGTGCTCCTGAAGCAGTACGAAACATATTCGGTGTAGAGAACTCATCATACAATTGCTTGAATTTGTTGCTGTTTGTGTGACCCGGTTTACGTTCTTTTTTTACTTCTTGAGCATATCCGCTAAAAGCGATAAAAAGAACAGAAAGCATGAGATACTTTAATGTTTTCATTTTATGAATTAATTAGTGAAAAATTGAACGGGAAATTAGCTAAAAATTAAGGTTTAGCCCTTGTTTTAATTGAAGTTTAACAAACCTTTATCATTTTCTGGAATGAGAATAAAGCTCTTCCTTTTAGAGTTGATTTTGGTACGAATGATATTTTGCTGATCTTCAAACAAATCGAATAGCACGGTATTAGTTATTTCAATAGATTCAATAGATGTGATACCGGATATTTCCATATAGCATAAAGCGATGTCGTCTTCGTATTCTTTTCCGAGAAACTTAAACATTTTGACTTCTCCGTTAATTACAACACCAAGCTTTTGACTCAGGTATTTTTCTATAAATGCGTTTACTTTTTCAGATTCGTTATCCTCAGCTAGCGTTATATTTTCATCATAGCGTTCTCTTAAAAGTTTTTCGAGGTCATCAATAAATATCCTTGAGGTTATCTGCAGCTCTCCTTTGTCTTTTATATAATCAAATTGTGTGACGCTTACATAAAATTTATGTATTGTGGCAAATGATGATAGTGAAATGACTATTAATACAAGAACTATTTTGATTTTACTCATCGTTTTAATTTGTGTAAATATAGTGGTTAAAAGAATTTCAAAAAGTGTTCCAAAATATCAATTCTTCAAATTAACTTTGTATTGGATCAGTTTTTCTTGCAAGAAAGCCATTGTCACTAATTCGTTCACACCGCTACATTTTTCAGTAAATAGTGGGTCTTCAGAACAAAAATAGAAGAACTCATAACGTAACGGGCTTTCTAATGGGCTCTCTTTAAATAGGTCTTCTGAAAATTTTGCTTTTACTCTAAACATGAGTTCGTCTCTAGCTTCAAGTTTGACGCGCCTCTTCAAATCTTTTGTCCTTCCACTAACGGCATTTAATATTTTATTAAGGTTTAATCCAAAACCTAAACCAATGCTAACAAATTTGCCATTATCGGCCTCATATAAACGTCGCTCGCTTTGGGTTTTGACTTTACCTTTATAACCTGGTATACCGACATCATAAAAATTTATAGGTGGTTTTGCATCCGAGTTTTCAACATCAGAAAGAAGATCTCCTGTCAATACTTTCCCTACAACAACTTCGTCTAGTTGATTTATATTCTCTAATAAGAATACATTCGCGAGCTTTGTTTCAATCATTTCAGCATCTACCTGTATTGAATGCAGTTTATATTGCACCGCAGAAAACACCAAAGTATCGTTCAATTTTACTTGAATATTAAAAGCTCCAGATCGATCTGTTGTAGTCGCTTTCCCCAAAGTTTTATTAATAACATGGATTCCTTCAACATCTGCAGTACCATAGACAGTACCCTTGATATTTGTAGATTGCGCCCAAGTCATTTCCACAACTACGCATAAAAGCAAGATGGTGCCAATTCTAGTCTTTTTCACTCTGTAAATCTATAAAAGATTCGCTTTGCTTTACTAAGAAATCAATGAACTCCATCTCTCTTCCTTTTTTAAGCAAGTTATAATCCAAGCCTTGGTCTTCAACAAACACAATAAATTCATTGACTCTATCTTCAGGGATACTAAATACTTGACTCATATATTCATTGGTATACATCTGTCTAAGATCCAACACGCCAACATCTTGCGTTGATGCCTGAACGCGATCATTGTATTTCTCTATATCTGTTTTTCTCTTTTTCTTTTTAAAAAGAGGTTTTAGTAAAAAACTTACAAGGCCAATAACATCTCCTCCATGCATATCTGCTTTGCCTCCTGCACCTCTAACAAAAGTATTGTAGGCTTTAGTCTTGTTATCGGGGGTTAAATCAATAGGAACATTTTCCAAATTGAAATTCTCAGCTTCAAAAGGTAGATTCAACGTCTTAACTCTATTAACATCAACAAGAATATTACCAGATAAATCATAGGGAGACACGACGACTTCTGGAAGCTTGTTCAATGCTTCTACCATAAAAATGGTCATCTTCTTCTGGGCAACAATGCCTTCATCTACAATAACTACAAATCTCTTGAATTGCAATGCGGAAATCTCAAGGCGGTCATTGAGTCCAACTTCAATAGTGAAATTTCCGTCAAAATCAGTAATTGTTCCTTTTTCTGAAGAGGTATTATAAACAGTAACACCTTCTATATCATTATCCTTAACTATAATCTTACCGTTTATTTCAACACGCTCTATTACCTGAGAAAAAGAAAGAGATGTAATCAACAAGAAAGAAACTAAAAGTAAAAATCTATTCATACAATAAAGAAAAATATCATTTGTCATAATTAAATGTAAAAGAGTCGTAAACTTTTGTTAAAAGCATCTATTACTTAAATTTACAAAAAAACAAAGATGCAGAACATCATTATCGCTAGCACCTCAACAATTCATGGAGGTTCGTATCTTGATTATCTAATCGAAGAGCTTAAAGAGTTATATAAAAATACGAGTTCCATTGTTTTTGTACCATATGCACGACCAAATGGTATATCACATGACAATTATACTGATAAGGTGAGACATGTTTTCTCAAAGATTGACATTGATGTCAAAGGGCTGCATGAATTTCCGAATCCAATTGAAGCCATTACTGAAGCTCCAGGCATTTTTACAGGCGGCGGCAATACTTTTGTTCTTGTCAATCAATTATATAAAAACAAGCTCATAAAACCTATTAAGGACTCTGTTGATAAAGGCACACCATATCTTGGCACTAGCGCTGGTAGTAATATTTGTGGTCTGACCATGAATACAACCAATGATATGCCTGTCGTTTATCCTGAAAGTTTTAAAACATTAGGTTTGGTTCCTTTCAACATTAATCCACATTATTTGGATCCAGAATCGAATAGCAAACATATGGGTGAAACTCGTGAAATGCGTATTGCTGAATTTCACACGTTCAATACACAACCTGTTATTGGTATTCGTGAAGGAAGTTGGTTAAAAGTAAATAACAATACTATAATCCTAAAAGGAAAATTGAATGCAAGAATCTTTGAACACGGCAAATTGCCTTATGAAATTGAACCAAAAACTGATTTAAGTCAGCTTTATTAAACTACATGATTACTAAAACTAAAAGATTATATATCAGAGAGCTTATCATTGACGATGCCGTTCATTTTTTTAATATTAACAACAATCCAAATTGCATAAAATATACTGGAGATAATCCATTTGAATCTATCAAGACAGCTGAGAATTTTTTAGAAGAATATATTCAACAATATAAAGATTACAATATGGGACGTTGGGCAGTTTGTTTAAGAGAAACTGATGAATTTCTGGGCTGGTGCGGACTAAAATACCATCCAAAAGAAAATGTTACAGATATTGGATATCGGCTATATCAAACACACTGGAACAAAGGGTATGCAACCGAGGCCACTAAAGCGTGTCTTGACTATGGATTTAACCATCTAAATTTAAACAGAATAGTAGCCCACGTTCATATTGATAACAAGAGTTCTCATAAAGTCGCATTAAAGTCTGGCTTAATTTATATGAAATATTTTATCTATGATGGCAAACCTGCAAAGCTATATCAAATCAAAAAGAATGAGTACCTTGGAAATAACTAAATTTAAATGAAATGAAATACATTCTTGTTTTGGCTTTTATTGTTTTAAGTAGTTGTAGTGCTGCAAAAGAAAAACAGTTAAGTCAATCACAAATCCAAAAAGATACTGCAGCTATAAAAGCTGTTTTACAACAACAAGCAAAGGACTGGAGTAGCGCAAGTATTGAAGCCTTTATGGAAGGGTATGATAAAACCTCTAACCTTTTGTTTGTAGGCAAAAGTGGTATTACAAAAGGATGGCAACAAACATTGAATCGTTACAAAGTTGGCTACCCAACAAAAGACCATACCGGAGAACTGACTTTCAATATTCTTGAAGTACAACCAATAAATGCAGCCGCTTACCTGTTAGTGGGTGAGTTTCATTTGAAGAGAAATGTAGGTAAGGCTGACGGTATTTTCACTTTGGTGTTCAAGAAAATTAATGGGGCTTGGAAAGTCATTTCAGATCATACAAGTGCATACGATAATGAAAAGAAATGATTTCATAAAGCTATCTACATTATTAGGAATATCATCAATGTTTCCTTCATTATTATCATTTACAAAGAGATGGGCAATACCAACAGAAGAACTTATTGGCAAAGGAACTCCTCAGCTATATGGAAAAGGTTTTTTACTTAGGAAAGAAGCCTATGAATCTTTCCTGAAAATGAAAATAGCGGCAGCAAAATCAGGAATTGAAATTAAAGTGGTGTCTAGTTATAGAAACTATGCCCACCAAAATAGGATTTGGGAACGTAAATACAAACAATTTACTGCTGAAGGCTTATCGCCTATAAGTGCCATTAAAAGAATTATTGAATACTCTACAATTCCAGGAACTTCTAGGCATCATTGGGGAACGGATGTCGATATTGTTGATGGGAATGTTCAGCAACCAAAAAGCTTACTCGTAGCTGGTCATTTTAATAACAACGGCCCTTTCTGCAAATTGAGAGAGTGGTTGTTTAAGCATTCCGAAACGTTTGATTTTTATTTAGTATACACAGATAACAAAAACAGGAAAGGCTTTAAGTACGAACCTTGGCATTTAAGTTACAAACCTTTATCATCTGAATATTTAAAGGAATACCAAAAGCTCGATATCCAAAAAATGCTTAGCGAAGAAAAATTACGAGGTAGCCAATACTTTACAGATGATTTTATTGAATCATACATTTCTGACAATATTTTAGACATCAATCCAAAGCTTTTAGGCTAAACTTTTGTAATTTTAACATAATTAACACTGACATTATGAGAGGCAGCAAACTCAAGATTAGATTATTAATAGGGCTGGCTATAGTAGCTTTTGCCTTTATTAGGAAATGTAATCAAAAACAAGAAAATCCTTACACAGGTCGCACTCAAACAATTAATATGACGCCAGAGCAAGAAATTGCTATTGGTTTACAAAGTGCACCTCAAATGGCACAGCAGCATGGAGGCCTTTATCCTGACCAAAAATATCAGGCATTAGTCGACCAAGTTGGCAATAAACTAATACAGTCAAGTATGGCAAGGGAAACGCCATATAAATATGAGTTTCATTTATTAGCCGACCCAAACACTATCAATGCCTTTGCATTGCCTGGCGGTCAGATTTTTATAACCTATGCACTTTTCTCTAAACTAAACAATGAAGATCAGCTAGCTGGTGTTCTAGGCCATGAAATTGGTCATGTATTGGGAAAGCATTCCGCAGAAAGAATAGCAGAATCAGATTTTTGGAGAACTGCAACTATGGGGGCAACCGTCGGTGCTGATATGGGAGGATTGATAAGTGGTATTGGACAAAATACGCTACTAAAAAACGGACGTGGTGATGAATTGGAAAGTGATGATCTTGGTGTTCGCTTTATGATCCGCGCAGGTTACGATCCTGAAGAAATGATTGGTGTTATGAAAATACTTAAGGCTGCAGCTGGTCCTAATCGAGTTCCTGAATTTCAAAGCTCTCATCCAGATCCTGATAATCGAATTGAAAAAATTAAAGAGGCCATAGAACGTTATAGAGGTTATTAAAAAAAGCCTTGCCTTCACAAGGCTTTCTGACTAACTAACTCAAAAAAAGTTTTACGCTTTTTTCGATAATTCTGACTCAATTAGAATCAGTACTTCTTGAGCATTTGATTGTTCTGCATACTTCTTTGCCGTCATTCTTTTTCTTGATTTCTTCTTCAAATCTGCGCCCTCAGAAATTAACACTTTCAAAATTTCGGTACGATTATATTTGGCTGCATACATTGCTGGTGACATACCATTGGACAATTTGTTAACATCTGCGCCAAGATCTATTAACTTTTTTACAGTTTCGATGTCGCCCCTGGCAATAGAAGTACAAAAGGCATCAACTTTGGGAGCAACTTGAATAGAATATCCATTGTTGTTTTCAATAATTGTTTCAGCATTAATTGTTCCTAAAGAGAAACATAATGCCATTCCGGAAATGATTAACGTTTTTTTCATGATGAATGAATTTAATTGATTATAATATTAACTCGATATATAACTTGACGCATCAGATTTCTATTTGTTACGTCAAAAAAAACAAATAACATTTAATTAACTAACCGCTAATAAATATGTTAAGGTTTCATAAAATTCATTTCTTATGCTAAAAAACGCGTAATAGTAAACTAACTAATTTATTATTTTACAAATCTGTCTAGGTTGAATATTACAAACTACATATCTTTGAATACAAAGAAAAAATATGAACAAAAAAGTCATTTTAATGATTTTAGATGGATGGGGTAAATCTCCAAACCCAAAGGTATCAGCTATCGATAATGCTGAGACTCCTTTCATTGATTCCCTCTATAAAAACTTCGCGAGTGCAGAGCTACGAACTGATGGTCTTCATGTTGGCCTTCCTGAAGGACAAATGGGGAATAGCGAAGTAGGACATATGAATCTAGGAGCTGGACGTATTGTTTATCAAGATTTAGCAAAAATAAACCTAGCAGTCAAGAATGATACATTAGCGATGGAGCCTGTACTAGTTGATGCTTTTCAGTATGCAAAAGAAAATGATAAGGATGTTCATTTCTTAGGTTTACTAAGTGATGGCGGCGTGCATTCTCATATTGATCACTTGAAAGGATTATTGACCGCTGCCGATAATTATGGTCTTAAAAGACGTTATATCCACGCTTTTACTGATGGTCGAGATGTAGACCCAAAATCAGGTTACGGTTTTATCATTTCTTTAAAAGAACATCTAGCAAAAACAGGAGGTCAATTGGCAACCGTTATCGGTAGGTACTATGCCATGGATCGTGACCAACGTTGGGAACGTGTTAAATTAGCTTATGATGCCTTAGTGCATGGTGCTGGAGAACATTCTAAAAATGTTGAAAAATCTATTCAAGACAGTTATGACGAAGATATTACTGATGAATTTATCAAGCCAATCATCATGGTTAACAAAAATGATGAACCTGTAACTAAGATAAAGGAAGGTGATGTTGTTATCTTCTTTAATTTTAGAACCGATAGAGGGAGACAGTTAACAGATGCTTTAAATCAGAGAGATTTTCATGAACAAAATATGCACAAACTAAATTTGCATTATGTTACAATGACAAATTATGACGACTCTTTTAAAGGTATTAATGTTGTATTCAACAAAGACAATTTAAGCGATACTCTTGGAGAGGTATTGGCAAAACACGGAAAAAAACAAATACGTATAGCCGAAACTGAGAAGTATCCTCATGTAACGTTTTTCTTTTCTGGAGGTCAAGAAACTCCTTTCGCAGGAGAAAATCGTATTTTAAAAAATTCTCCAAAAGTGGCTACTTACGACCTTAAACCTGAAATGAGTGCATATGAATTATGTGATGCTCTTATTCCAGAACTTATTAAGGGTGAAACTGATTTTATCTGTCTTAATTTTGCCAATGGTGATATGGTAGGCCATACAGGAGTTATGGGTGCAGCAATTAAAGCATGTGAAGCTGTTGATGAATGTGTAAAAAAGGTAGTGACTACGGCTCTAAAAAATGGGTATTCTACATTACTCATTGCCGATCACGGTAATTGTGAAACCATGATTAATCCAGATGGGACTCCACACACAGCTCATACTACTAATCCAGTTCCTATAATACTTATTGACAATAAACTGAAAAGCATAAAAAATGGTATCTTAGGAGACATAGCACCAACCATCTTAAAACTAATTGGTTTGCCTCAACCCAAGGTCATGACTCAAGAGTCATTAATTTAAAAAAAGTAACTATGAAAAACGCAATTTATTTCTTAGCAATCATCTTTCTAGTTTCCTGTGGAAATCAAAAAGAAGTTGTTGTGAGCTCGACTCCAAAAGTTAAAGCTATGGAAATTAATAAAACTGTTCCTTATAAAGAAACTGTCATTCTTCTTGGACCAGCAAATGAAGATGGATTCAAACAAGAGCCTTTTAATACTTGGTATGAAGAAAATTATGCAGATTATGAAGTTGACAAAACAACTATCTCTTCTTTAAAGCATTTATTGAAAAACGTGAAAGTAAAAGCTTTTATGGGCACGTGGTGTGGTGACAGCAAAAGGGAAACACCAAGATTTTTTAAGATAATGGAGGCTACTGATTATAATGATGAAAATATCGAACTTATTACTATGAGCAGACAAAAAGACACTCCAGAAGGATCTGAGCTTGGCTTAAATATTACCAATGTGCCAACATTCATTTTCTATAAAAACGGGGAAGAAATAAACCGTATTGTTGAATCGCCAATCACTTCACTTGAGAAAGACATGATTGCCATTTTAACTGGTCAGGAGTACAAACACACATACGCAAACTGATTATTTTGTTGTACTTTTACCGCAATTTTAGCCCAAAATGATATCCCAAAACAAATTAATATTAGCAATTGATTTTGATGGCACTATAGTCGAAGATGCTTATCCTTCGATTGGTGACCCAATGCTTTTTGCATTTGAAACCTTAAAAAAGTTACAAGAAGAAGGACATCGTCTTATTCTTTGGACTTATAGACACGGTAGACGCTTAGATGAAGCTGTTGAATTTTGCAAAAGCAAAGGCATAGAATTCTATGCTATAAATAAAAGTTTTCCTGAAGAACAATTTGAAGGAGAAGCTAGTAGAAAGATTCATGCAGATATGTTCATTGACGATCGTAATATTGGTGGCTTTGAAGGTTGGGGCATCGTTTATCAACAAATATTAGGTAATCCTATGGGTATGAGCAAGCCAATAAAGAAAAAGAAAAAAGGATTTTTTAGATTTTAATATATGATCATTGTCAAGTCCAGAGAAGAAATTGAACTGATGCGCGAAAGTGCTCTTATTGTATCTAAGACTCTAGGGATGTTAGCTTCAGAAGTGAAACCTGGCGCTACAACACTTCAATTAGATACACTTGCTGAAGAGTTTATTAGAGATCATGGAGCTATTCCTGGGTTTTTAGGATTATATGATTTTCCAAACACGCTTTGTATGAGTCCGAACGAGCAAGTCGTTCATGGGTTTCCAACTAATGAACCACTTATGGAGGGTGATATTATTTCTATAGATTGTGGTGCCATAAAAAATGATTTTTATGGTGATCATGCCTATACATTTTCCGTCGGCGAGATTAATCCACAAACAGAGAAATTATTACAAGTAACAAAGGAATCTTTATATGTTGGCATCAAAGAATTAAAAACTGGAAATCGCGTCGGTGATGTGGGGTATGCGATTCAACAATATTGTGAACAGCATGGCTATGGAGTGGTTCGTGAACTAGTTGGTCATGGATTAGGGCGTAAAATGCACGAGGATCCTGAAATGCCAAATTATGGTAAGCGTGGTCGTGGGAAAAAATTCATAGAAGGCATGGTGGTCGCAATAGAACCTATGATAAATATGGGTACGCATCGCGTAAGACAGCATGCTGATGGTTGGACTATCACCACTCTAGACAAACAACCTAGTGCCCATTTTGAACACAATGTTGCTATTCTTGATGGAAAACCTGAATTGCTTTCTACGTTTGCATATGTTTATGAAGCTTTAGGAATAGAAAGTGATGAAGAGGCTGAATTCAGACAAGAAGCACTTGTATTATAATGGACCATCATCTATCAGATATAAAACCCCAAGAGATTGCTCCAGGATTCAGAGCAAAATTTGTTCATAGTGAATTCATGACGATGTCTTTTGTCGAAATTGATGAGGGTGCTCAATTACCTATTCATTCCCATATGAACGAACAGATATCTATAGTCACAGAAGGTAGATTTGAGATGCAAATTGACGGTGTAACTCGTATTTATGAACCAGGGATGGTAATAGAAATACCTGCAAATGTTAAACATGGTGGTAGAGCTATAACACATTGTAAGATAACTGATGTATTTTATCCTGCTCGAGAAGATTATAAGCGTCATAACTAAAGGTTTTGAAAAAACTCTTTAAAATTATCCTTAATACAATTCCAAGACCTTTACTTATTAGGTTGAGTTATCTCGTTAGACCCATTTTAGCATTCTTCTTAAAAGGAAACATATACATAGACCCTATAGATGGTAGAAGTTTTAAGAGTTTCTTGCCTTATGGATATGGAAATCAGCGTAACAATGTATTATCACCTTCGACCCTATCCTTAGAACGCCATAGGTTGTTATGGTTGTATTTGAAAAATGAAACAGATGTTTTTGACACGAACAAAAAAGTACTGCATTTTGCCCCTGAACAAGCCTTTTACAAGCGTTTCAAGAAAATGAATAATCTAGATTATACAACTACAGATCTGAATTCTCCTCTGGCAGATGTAAAAGCAGATATTTGCAATCTTCCATTTGCAGATAACAGTTATGATACTATTCTGTGCAATCATGTATTAGAGCATATTCCAGATGATACTAAAGCAATGTATGAACTCTATCGTGTGTTAAAGCCTGGAGGTATAGGAATATTTCAAATCCCTCAAGACCTTACTAGGGAGTTTACTTTTGAAGATAATAGTATAACAGATAAAAAAGAACGCGCAAGAATCTTTGGACAGTATGATCATGTCAGAGTTTATGGTCGCGATTATTTCAATAAACTACGCTCTATTGGCTTTAAAGTTGATGAAGTAGATTATACTGCAAAGCTCTCTCAAGAAGAAATAATAAAATATTGCTTAGCTAAAGGAGAGATTATTCCTGTTGTTTTCAAGTAATACAAAAGTTTAGTTTATTTTTTATCTAAAGTATTTATATTAAATTTTATACTGTCCTTTTTGTGTACTCTTACACCTTCAAACCTTTCTTTTTTGGTAAAAAAAATTGTCGCTTGGCAAACTCCCTATGACAATATCTTTTCCAATATTAAAATACGTATTTTCATTGTCGCTTAAACTTAAAGTCATTCCGTTATGATCAGTATTGGTATCTATTCCAAGATTAACTCGATAACCATTATTAAACTTAATTACCCCTTAGCTTGTGCGCTCTGCTCCTAGAGAATCATTTATCACCAAACAAGTAGAAGGGCCTATTCGAGAGCCAAAATAAGGATCAGGAACTGGGTCGTCTAGGATTATTCTATCAAATCCATTCTTATCTAGCAACACAATACCATTCGTTGAGCTTTCAAATTTATTTTTATAAAGATTCATAAAATTAGCTTCCGGAGGAAAATCCGGACCATATATGTCTTCTACTTTTTTCAGGTCATCTCTAATCCGATTTTCAGATCTTGGTATCGGAGCACCTATTAGTATACGATCTTTACCATCTTCATCAACAATTACGATACCTTTAGTTGTTATGATTTCTTCGGCTGAAAAGGTATATATCCCAATAATTAAACTTATCAGCATTCCAAACAAGATAACGACTAAAAAGAAAAGGACTTTTTGTTGCCTTTCAAGTTTATCACATAATACTTGTAACTCTATGACTTTCATATGTATTTCATTTTAGACAAATTTATATAATGAAGTGTTCGGTTTTGCATAGTATATATCTCAATAATATTCTTGAGACATTTTAACTTTTACATATTATATTTTCTAGATTTGCATTTTATTAAATTATAATGTCAGAAATCAACTGGGATGGTATTGTCAATGGCTTCAGGATTATTCTGGGAGTTCAACTCATCGTAGTCGCATTGCCACATCTTTTCAATAAAAAACACCGTAATCTTCCTTTAGGGTTTATTTGCTTGGTGGTGGCTTTGTATTTTTTTTGGAGATTCTTATTACCCTATAGAGAAACTACATTGGCAAGAATATTTCTATTCTCTAACCGAGAGCTTTTTGTACCTCCATTAGCGTATTTAATACTATTTAGAATCAACAATGTATTAAACACGAGAATAGTTTTAAGGCATTTAATAACTCCAAGTCTAATTGCTTTAATCGCTATATCTATATTAGTTCCATTCTATAATGATATACCGAACATTAGATTGGTCGCTAATAGCATTAGCTTGCCAGCAATAACCCTAATATCTATCGTTTATTTTTTTCTAGGGAAGCATCTTTTAAAACAACTCAAAAGGGTTCTTATACCCAAGGCCTATACAAAATATAAAGTTTTTTTTTATGTGGTTGTTTTTTGGTATTTCAATATGGGGTTCACTAGTACGCTCAGCTATTTTGTTCAATATCAATATCTCTTGCTAAACTATGGTGATCCTGGACCTGGCATATGTTCGGAGGATACAGGAATTTTCATGGTCGACCTTCTAGGAAAATTCTTTAACGGCCCTTATGATTATTATAATACTATTATATCTACACCTTTATTATACTTAGCCCCAATATTCTTATTCCTATTTGCTTTAAGCGAACTTCACTATTTTAAATCATTGTTTTTGCCCAAAGATATTTTTTACAACCAGAACGTATTAAACTCGGGAACAGGATTTTCTCTTAAATTAAACGCATATTTCAATGAGGTGAAACCGTTTAAGAACCAACAATTCTCTATGGACGAATGTTGTGTTAATTTAAATTGCACAAAAAAAGAGCTTTCCGATTATTTAAAACTCTATGAAAAATCCACATTCAATGAATATTTGAATTTACATCGAACTAAAGCGTTCAAATTAATGCTTATGGACAAGAGCAATGCTATTTACGACATCAATAGCTTGGCAGAAATGGCTGGTTTTAAGTCCAGAGCTACGTTTTATAGGGTCTTTAAGGAGATAGAAGGCGTAACTCCAACTGAATACAAGAAGAATTTACAAGCATAAAAAGCCTGTAAAGATTAATCTTTACAGGCTTTTTATGCTTGTAAATTCTCTTAAAACAAAGTTACCCCAAGATAGCCTTGAAAGTTATTGTTTTTAAGACTAGCCCCTTCTGTATCAGACATATCGGATAGTCCTATATTGTAACGCGCACCTAAAAAGAATCCATTGCTAATCTCAAATTCGGCACCAATTGCTGCTGACAACTCAAAGGATTTATAAGCAGATTCAATAATTTCTATATCATCAATATCCACATCGAGTTCTTCATTCACTAAAAACCCAAATTGAGGTCCAGCATGAACAGACAGTTTGCCTGAAATTCCATATCTAAATAATACAGGTACCTTTATAAAGTCAAATTTTTGTTTAAAATCTGTAATTATCAAGTTTATCTTTGCTCCTTCTTTAGAGTACAATACTTCTGGTCGCAGTCCAAATTTCTCTGAAAGTGGGATATCAGCAAACACACCAAAATGTATTGATGTTAAGGACGCTGTACCTAAATCAAATGATTCTTCGGTAGTTTGAAAATTAAAATCTTGAGTTGAAAAATTGAACCCTCCTTTAACACCAAATGAGACTTTTGACAAAGACTCAGCATAATCAGGGGTCATAGGCTGAGCTATTGAAGAAGCCGTACTTCCTATTATTAGTAATGTGATAATAAATTGTTTGATTTTCATGATTTGTAATATTTAAAACTGTTTGTAAAATTTTTGGCAAAAATATAGGCTTACTCATCGTTATACTAATAGATCGTGTCTTACAAATTGATATGAGACACTTTAATTAGTTATTTATGTTTATGTGATTACTAACATAGCACCATAGCTTACACATTCGTTATATCTGTTGTCTCAAAAAAGTTATGAGACAGCCTTAATTTTATTTATTTTAGCCAAAAAACAATGGCATAAATGGATCCAGCGTTTGACCCGATCATAAATGGTGTTTTTCTCTTATTAGGCGTACTATTATTGATAAGTTCAATACTTCAATTTATATATGGCAGTAAGAAGAATTATGCACTTGCATTTTTATGTCTTATAGCCTCAATGTGGTTTTTTAGGCGTTTTTTCTGGAAAGCTTGGCTAGACTATTCTATTCTATACATCGTTTTTGGCGGCGTAAAAGAAGTGTTTATTGCCCCTTTAGTTTATTTTCATGTAAAAATGAAAAGAACTGTAATCAGTTATAAAGAGGTATTAAAACATTTAGCATTCCCTATACTTATTTATGTATGTTTTTTAGTAATGGTATACTTTTTTCGAGACTATTACAAAACGATAAGTAGGCATTTTACTTACGCATTAACTTGGTATGTTTTCTTGTGCTATATTGTATATTTTAGCCTGAGTTTTAGAGAGTTAAAAATTAAAGTACGACCTGTTGTAATTCCTAAAGTCTTTAAAACGGTATATTGGTTCTTGATTTTTTATACTGTTCCTCATCTATTCACTATGTTTTTAAGTACCATTTCTTTGGGCATTGTTTGGTACATACCGAATAACGTTTTTTTAAGAGAAACTGTTAATGGTACTTGGATATATTATTTAGATTGGAGTGTACAGAAACCTTTACTTTTCATACAAGCAATATTCATGCTGTTTTATGCTTTTATAGAAATACCTTTTTTTAAGAGCTTGTTCTATCCAAAAGATATTCTATATGATAAAAAAGCCATAGAATCAAGTACAGAAATTCAACAAAAAATCTTTGCTTATTTCAATATAGAAAAAATACACACAAACAAAGAACTCACCATAGATGCTTGTTGTAAACAAATAGGATACTCAAAAAGAGAATTGACCGACTACCTGAAGCTCCATAAAAACATGAACTTCACTAGTTTTTTAAACACGCTTAGAGTTGAAGAATTCAAAGTTTTACTTGCAGAAAAGAAAAACAAAATATACGATATCAACAGCTTAGCTGAAATGGCAGGATTTAAATCTAGAGCTACGTTTTACCGCGTCTTTAAAGAAATAGAAGGAATAACTCCAACACAATACAAAAAGAATCTATAAAATATAATTATGCAATTGGATTTTTTACAAATTTTAAGTGGTGTTTTTTTACTTCTAAGTATTTTATTACTTTCTAGCAGTATACTTCAATTCGTCTACGGTAATAAAAAAAACCTTGCACTCGCATTTCTATGCCTAATTATAGCCATAGGGTTCTTAAAAAACATTCTTTGGCAATATTTTTATAATAACGCTCTATTTCTCATTTTTATTGGTGGTATAAAAGAAGTCTTTATAGGTCCACTCTTGTTTTTTCATGTAAAAATGAAAAGAACTAAATTATATAATAAGGAAGTGTTTTTGCATTTTGCATTACCTATAATAATATATTCTGCATACATCATTAAAGTTCTATTTTTCTATAACTCTAGTTCTTTGTTCAATACTCAATTTTATTTTTTCTTAACTATTCTTTTATTTTTTCATTATATCCTTTACTTTATTCTGAGTTATAAAGAATATCTCAAGATATCTACTTTGGTTATTTCAAAAGTGTCCAAAACAGTATTCTTGTTTCTAATCATCTACATCTTACCAAATTTTTTATTAATTCTATCTACCTTATTATTAATGATATCTTATAATTTACTACCTAACAATGTGTTTATGAAAGATATTATTATAGGTGTATGGGTGAAAAATTTTGGTGCTTTTATTACAAGGCCTCTCGCAGTAATAAGTAATTTATTTATCATTGGTTATGCTTTTATTGAAATCCCTTTTTTTAAAAGTTTGTTTTATCCAAAAAATATTTTACATAACCAAGGAGCCATAAATTCTATAAGTGAATTAAAATCAAAGATTGATTTGTATTTTAATGAACTTAAAAAATTTAAAAACAAAACCTTGACTATTGACAAATGCAGTGAAGATTTAGAGATAACTAAAAAAGAATTGATAGATTATTTTAAAGTATCTGAAAAAGTAACTTTCAATGAATTTGTAAACACCTATAGAGTAAATGAATTTAAGTCATTATTATCTAACTCAGATAATAATATTTATGATATAAATAGTTTATCTGAAATGGCAGGATTTAAATCTCGCTCTACCTTTTATCGTGTATTTAAGGACATAGAAGGAATAACGCCTACACAATATAAAAGCCTTTTACAAAATTAATTTTTAACTACTCTTAAAACTTTAAATTTATTTGAAGATTTTTCATTGTACAATTGTTGATTTAACCTTTGTTACAAATACGTAATTAAATCTTGTTAAGAGTTTCTCTAGTTTCTGTTCTATAGAAAAGTTTAATTTATACCTATTTTCAAATTCTATTTTTTTAGATTGACTTTCAATTTTTATTTGTGCTTCATTCTTACAAGAAGAAAGACTAGCAATAGCCATAGTATATTATTCTTCATACACTTATTTTTTTATAAATCATTAAATTGTATTAATTCAAACTCTGGTGTATTGTCAAATAACTCATCTAAAACCCATTTATGTGCTGCACCATAAATAACTAAAATGCGCTCTTCTTTATCTTTTACTAAATTGGCTGCATTAGCAAATATGCGTGTATTGCGCTCAAACCAATAGCCAGTTAAATCGGTACCTGCATAATTGTGATATACGCCCAAATTCACCATACCTGTTGTCCAAAGTTGCTTAGATCGTTTAATATATAATTCAGAGTTATATAGCTTTAAAACATCCAAAAGTTCATACTCCTTTTGAATAGCACCTAAATAAGCATTGTAGCGTTTATTCTCAATATCATAACTTTCATAGGCTTTTCTTTGGCCTAAAGAATCAATAAACTTATCAAAGTCATCAATCTCACCAATAGCCTCAGGCATAGGCGGTCTGTTATCAACACAATATAATTTTTCGTGACCCAATTCTTTAGCCAATCTAAAACCAATTTGAAAGGTTTCGTTTCTTGGTAAATCCCAATTGCCTTCTACATATTTTTTATATTGAGTATCTCTTTTGTCTTGAAATTTAGACGTCCACTCAATAGCAATTTTTGTTGGGTTAAAATTTTTCAGTTTCTGAATAATCGTATCTAAATGAATTTTGTTTTCTTTAGAAAGCACATCCATTTTCTTTGCTACTTTTACATCACTTCCATCTGTATCCATATCAAAATGAAACGAACCTAAAACCATTACCTTATGGCTTGCTTTTTTTGTAATTATAGGAAAGTCTTTAAAAATAGCATCCGTTTTAGATGCGCTATTAGCTTCTTCCTTTTTAGTATTGCATGCAAATACACTTATTGTTATTATTAATACGGCAATTATTTTTTTCATTTACTTATTCTTTAGTTTTTTATTCATTTGATCATTAGTTTTATTTGATTAAACATAAGTATGTTTTAATATTATTGATTGATTTGTTAATCAAAATCCTCCAAAGCCTTACAATCTTTAATATAGATTAACACATCATATTTTAGAACTAATTTTTTCAATTTATCTGATAAACTATTGGCCTTAATTCTTAGTGCTTCAGCATCAATAATTAAGTATTTTTCTTCTTGTATTTTAACAGCTTCTGCCACCTCTTCAGGTAATTTATTTGTATAATCAAAAGGCACTACTGAAACTGATGAAAAAGGGTTTCCTATATTTTGCATTCCATTTACTCCAGACGCATAGATATGTACTGAGGTTTTATTGTTTATTATTGCCAATTCTGAAATCATATTTGAAATATCATACACATTTGTAGTATTAAGTCCTTTTCCTACATGATTGGCTCCAAGCTTGAATACTACTTTAGGGAGCTTCCCATCTTTTGAAGCTTCTTTATAGTAATTTAAAAAATTAGTTTTCATTAATTTAGCTCGTACATTATTATTTAAATAGTGCCGCTTTTGAAAATAATGCAAGTATATTTCTTTGGTTTTTTTTAGATCTTCTAAAACATTTATTTCTTCTTCAGTACTCGTTAAATTCAATAAACTTTGATGTAATTCATCACTATATTTAAAAATAAAAGGGGCCATAAAATTCTTTTCCTCAGTTGCAATATCAAATCCTTTAATTGCCTCTTCTAATAGAGGTTTAACAGCTTTTTTAAGTTTTTGATTTGAACTATTATTCAGTATATAATGAAAAACCAATCTAAACTCAATCATAAAGGTTTGATCAATTCCCCAAATATTCCCTTTATTATTCACGACATTTTTAAATAAATCTATATCGTTTTTATTGTTGTAAAATGGAATTGCATATGGATAAGCTGCATACAATTTTTGTAAACCTACTTCTGGGTTTTTAGAACCCGTAAATTGTAAATCTAAAATATTTGCAGCAAAAGGCGATGTCTCTATACAAAGTGTATTATAACCAAATGGACGAGAAAGGTTGTAAAGTGTATTTGTTATTTCGCCTACTTCTTTTATACCATGTTGTTCTCCAAGCATGATAAATTGTGATGGCTTTATTTTTTCTTTTATAAAGCTTTGTAGCTTTTCAGATGTTAATTCATTTACCGTGAAAGTATGCTCATTAATTTTAGTTTGAGCTATTATTTGACTCATAATCAGCGCAAAGACTATAAATAGAATATTATTATTTTTCATTTTTAAATTGATTTTTAATTAATATAAAATTATCTGCTATTTTTTTAATTTCCCATTCTTTTTTTAGTTCTAAAACCCAACCATCACCTTTTATAATACTATCGGTAATTTCTGTAGGTTTAGAAACAATAACAAAGCCCCAATTAATATCTATAAGCGCTCCCTTTTCAACAGTAAGAATACCCCAATCATCAGTTGCACGCATAGTAGGATAAACAGTGCCATAATTTTCTAGAGGTGACATGTTTGTTGGATCAAAAGAAATATTCCTGTTTTTAAAATTTAATTTTAAGGTTGGTGATTCAATAAATTTTTTCTTGAAGTTTGCGGTTTTAATTAATCGCTCTTCCTCACGTTTTGATTCTTCTTTTTCAATAGCTAAATAATTATAATTGTGCTTTTTAGCAAGATCTATATATAAGGTTTCGTCTTCAGTAAGTTTTAGTCCAAAAGCACCCTGAAAGTAATCTGTGAGGTTACTTTGCTTATTAATATTTTGATGCCAATATTTTTGGTCTTGCGAGAGTAAAAAACCATAAAAAGGAATGGTTTGGTACGCAAACGAACGCACGAAAGTTGGGTTGTTATAGAAAAACCCTAAACTACTTTTTAAGTACTCTTTTTTCTCCTCAAACGTTTTTCCACTTAACATCAATCCTGTGTATTCTGCTAACCCTTCATTTAATTCTAATGCGTTTTCTGCAATCTTAATGGTATTAGTAACTTGTCTTTTCATTCTAAAAAACAATGCATTTTTAAGATGCGTATTTTTCAGAGTTTTAGTATTTGTATTAATAGCTTGTTTTAATGCTTCTAATTCTAGTTTTAATAAAACACGACCTTCATAGCTATCTAAATGACTGTTGTCATATTCTTGTAAATTATCGAATCCTAATTTAGGCTGAAATTGATGAAATAACTCGTGAACAATTAAACCATTTCTTACGGTTTTAATTTCTGGTAAAGGTTGCATAACCATCGTCCACCGCTCATCATCCCAAGTTATAGCAGTATTTGCTAAAACAAGATTTTGAGGTAACGTATCTAAAAAAACCTTGCCTTCTTCTCTAAAAGATTTTTTAGTATTATTGCTATTGGCAACAAAAGCTCTGGTTTGTGGGTCAACTAAAAGTATTTTACCATTTAAGGAATACTTCCAAAATTTACCATTGTCAACATTAAGTAAACTATCAACTTCTGAAAACACTTTTTCAAATGATGCAAATTTTGATTTTTTAACTACCTTCTTTTCACAAGAGAGTAAACTAATTAGTATTAATACAATAACCGTTTTCTTCATCTTTTCATTAATTTTATTTGGTTAACCATTTTTTAATGACTTCTTTTTCTTTTTCAATAGGATAATATTTTAGTTTTTCTCCTTTATATATTTCGCCAAATTCAAAAGTTTGCTCTGGAAATCTACTTTTGTAACCTTCTATTTGATCAGTTATCATATCTACCATTGCCCTGTTTGTTAGACCTGCATTAATTGCTTTTTGAACGTTAAATGAATAAGCACCAACGGGGCGTTCTCTCCAAAGTGGGACAATTTTATAGGGTTCTAAACCATTTTTCTTTAGAAATTCACCATCAATCCATTGTAACTTAATTGGCATTTTCTTGTTTCTGATTATACTAGTAGTATAATCTGACATAGATTCTTTTCTTGTTGCATGAAGTAAACTAGATACATAATCTTTAAAAAGTGTTGGATGATAAGCAACATTAAATTCACCATAGGTTTTAGTTGCTGTACAATGCAGTATAAAATTCACTAAACTCACTACATCTGTTACTTGCATATAATGATTTTCAACTTTTGGCAACAAAATTTCTCCCCCTCTATAAAAACGGATAGGCCAAAAGGGTTGCGCATTTGGATCTTCAGGACGCGTTACTCTGTAACTTTTCATTCCATGTGATCTGTGAATGGTATAATTACTCATTCGCGCTCTAATAGCTTCTTCGCAAAAGGTTTTTCTTATAGCGTATCTATGCTCTTCTGCAATAGTTTTTGGGAAGGAGGGTAGTGGGTTTAAAGGTTCTGTTTCTACTATAAATTTTTTATCCCATTTATCATAAACAGAAATGGTAGAGATATAATGAAAATGTCCAACATGATCTTTAAATTCATCCAAAAAATCGGCCACTGCTTTTGGCGATTTTTGCCAAGTATCAATCACAACATCCCAATAAGTGCTTTTATATTTTTCAGAAATTGATTTTAAGCCTTCTTTATTTTCTCGTTCTCTATCACAAATAATTACTGGTAATTCTTTAAATAAATGTGCGTTTGTTTTTCCTCTATTTAACAATGTGACAGCATACCCTGCTTTTAAAAGCGAATTAACTATGGTTGGACCAATAAAACCTCGACCTCCTAACACTAATGCTTTCTTATTATTTACACTTGATGTAGCACCTAAAACTTCTAATGGGTTAATAAAAGTTAAAAATGAAGCAGCAGCTGTTGTTTTTATAAAATCTCTTTTGTTCATCATTAATTAATTTCTAATTATTCTACTCAAAGCATTATTAGTTTTTCCTATTTGTTAAGCTATCAATCATCTGAAACTTTGGATTATTTCCTTTTTCTGCTCTTAAAATAATTCTGCCATCTCTTTTAGAATCGCTTATTTTGGCAAGGCTTAAGTCTTTTTTGGTATCATGCCACAATACAATTCTATCTCTAATACCTTGTTTTTCTTGTAAATCGGCATTTATAGTCATAAAAGCCAAATTTGGTGCAGCATAAAGGTAAATTGCTTCACCACCATCTTCTCCACCATAATCCATTCCTAAACCAACACTATTGCTATCGTCGCTAAATCCATATCCAGAACGTTCTTCGCCTTTACTATCGTTAAAAAACAAAGACCATCCTTCATTAGTTCTACCGTAGTATTTTCCACCTAAAAATAATTTTCCATGAGGCCCTAAATGAATTCTATCCATGCCTTTTTCATCCATAAATACCATACCATTTAAAGTGTCTTTTCTTATCCTTTTTTCATTATCAAAAGGAAAGCCCATTTTTATTCTTGGGTTCCCGTTTTCATCTTCTATAACAATTCCTTTGACTTTAATAACATCCTCATTTGCCTTTGATTTTATATAGTTATCGTATATAAAGAACATATTTAAGGCTAATAGCAACACTAATACAAAATCTCTTAGCTTATTGGTTATTTTCATAATTTATATTTATCAATTTTTTACACGTATAGTAGCCGTATAATATTCAGACATACCATTCCTACTATCAGGCCATGTAACAATGAATTCGCCTTTTTTATTGGATACAAACCCCAAATAGTCTCCTCCTTCTGGGTAGCGTTTAGCGCCCCACTTATTTTTTTCTATCTTAGAGCAAGATAGTTTTGATGATACTTTTTTAGGTGTTAAAAATGTTTTGCCTCCATCTAAAGAAGCTGCATAGTGCAAATTGGAACAATTTTCATTTAAATCATCATTTAGATCTTTCCAAACCATACCAATAACCCCTTCATTATTTACAGTAACCTGCGGTATTCCTGTAAAAGCATTTCTATCGAGTCGCTTTTGTTTTCCATATTTTCTTATCTCCATAGCTGGTGTCCAAGAGACTCCTTTGGTATTAGAATAATGAAAAAATATAGAATTGGTTTTAGAGTTAGAACAGGTATAATAAAAGTTATCTTTAAAGTCTTTAGAAGAATCATCTTTAGCAAAAACTCCAAAACCCAATCCACATGATTCACTAACAAATAGTGGAGTTCCAAAGCCTTTTTCAGGTTCAAATGATATTATCCATGTTGGCCTAGTTTCCAAATTATCATACTTACCTCCTCTTCTTTTTCCATTAATTGAGGGTCGTCCAAAAGTTATAAAAGGTATTACAAGTTTTCCATTATAAACAATTGGAGTTAATGTATTGCTTGACAGGTTACTAAATACATATGTATTAGAATTATTAAAAGTCACCCCATCATCTTCAGAATAATTTACATATATATATTTTCCTTTAATAGAAACTATATAAATTCTATTGTTTTCAGCATCTAGTACCATGGTTTGGTGATCATGATATTCACCAAGATCTGCAACTTGTTTCCATGACTCACCATTATTTATTGATCTAAAAACAAACAAGTTATCTAATCCTAAAGCTGTTGTTAGTAAAGCTCCTTTTTGAGTAATAATGCCCCAGGGATCAGCAGCTTCTGGCACATCCAGCATTTGCGTATGTTTCCATGTACCACCACCGTCTGTCGATACTGAAACAAAATTTCCGTATTTTGAATCATCTTTAGTATTAATGAACATACCTGATAAAAGCAATCTATTGCCATTGTTAGGATCTATAGATAAATGATGTTCGAAAAGAGCTTTGTCTTGTAACTTAAGATCTAATTTTGATTCCTTTAAAACCTCAATATTTTGTCCATAATTAACTTGAGTTGAAACTACAAAACAGAAGGAGTATATATATATAAAATATCTAAATTTTAAAATATTAGCGTTGTTCATTACTATTAGAAATAATTATTTGATTGTCTTTTAGATTCGATACTCTCTTCCGATTCCATCATTTTTCGTTTTTCGCACCCCTTTGTCAAGAAAATAATTAACGAAGCAAGGACAAAAAAACTTCATCATCTGTTTAATTTTCCTTTTGTGTCGTCTGGTGATATTAAGAATAAATCATAACTCTTCAACTCCCAAGCTGTCCCTTCATCAACAGTAATTTCGCCAGCTTCAAGTTGTTTCCTTAACGGACGAAGGTCGATAAGCGTCCATTGATCTCTTTTTCCCATCTGCATTAAAAAACTAGTCTTTTTCCAACCCTTTTTTTCAATTTGGTCATTCCCATTTTTATAACGCCAAACGTGACGTATCGACAGAAACCCTGTACTATTAACTTTAGCTTTTTCATGTAAATGCTTGCCAACATCATATCTCCCATATTGTGAGTTCCCATGTGTTAAATGTACGCCTCCAAGTTTTACCAAAACTTTTGGCAATTGTTGTTTACGTTCTACTATACCATAAAGACTATCAAACTTCTTTCTCATATATTTTGCACGCGCATTACTCCCTCCTTTTCCATTTAAAAAACGACAATAAATTTTCCAAGAATTTTTAATCTCAGTTATATATATCGCAAGCTCTTCATCAGAATCTATTAATGAGAAAAAGTGTTGTGTATTTGGCTCATTCAATAGCCAACAAAGCTTAGCATCTCCAGAAACTTTATCTTTAAAAGCAACTTTACTTATAGTTTTTCTACTTTTTTCGTAAGCCTTTTTAATTTCTGGAGTTTTGATTTTAACTCTATCAAAAAGTTCATCAATATGCATGACATATGAGAATTCATATTCTCTATCTATACCCCAAAGATTGAATCCTTGTCTGGAAGCTTCTTCAATAAAAAGAGCATCTGCTTTTTTATCTACAAAAATGAAAGGTATAAATGGAAAAGAATTTTTTCCATATTTTACATTGTATCTCTTAAGATTTTTTGAAGCCTCTATAGGTTCTTTTGATAAGCGTTCTATAATATCTGCTGAATGTGCTCCAATTTCTAATGCAAAATTAGAATAGCCTTCTTCTTTTAATAGTTTTAAAAAAGCAGTGGTAAAATAACTAAGTTGTTGCGATTGATGTACTTCTGCAATTCCAATATATTGGTTTTTCTGAGCCTCATCTTTAAAAAACAAAGACATTTCTTCAGAAATTCCATTCTCTTGATCAAGAGTAAAGTAGTTGGTAAACGACAGTACATCATCTACCGTTAATTGTTTTTGTGCAAATAACGGTAGAGCCGTTAAAACAACCAATAATACAAATACACTCTTCTTCATTATACTAGATTCTGAAACGAAAGTATTTGTTTTCTATATTCTTACTAAATATTTAATGTCTCAAAAGTATAGGTGAGACACTTTATCAACTTAATTCTTTTTTTGAATCATTTCCCATGCCCAATCAATAGTTTGTCGACTTATTTTATCTTCCCATTTACCAGGTTTAAAATTAAAGCTATTTTCATAGTCAGGATGAATAGTACTCCAATGGTCTAAATCTTTATATTTATATAATTCATGATCTTTATGGCCTTGACTATCTAGAACATACATAATCATGTCGTTATCATTTTCTGTCATGATCCAATCGTTAGTTCCCCATCTAACTCGAACTGGAACCTTTAAATTCTCCCATTCTTTTGCAAAATTAAAATCTTGGACTTGATGATAATATTTCATGGACCTACCATACATATAATTTAGGCCTTGCCTATGATATTGAGCATAGGTTGGATTATCTTTCAATATTGATTCAAAACTTTTCTTCTTAATTAACATTTCATAATATAATGGAATGTATACGGTATTCATTAATCTATAAATATCTTCCTGGGATTTTCCTTCAATTTCAAGAATTCGCCGTTCTATTTCTAACATATGCTCATACCAAGACTTAAAAAAAGTACCATCAGAGATCACACCGCTCAGCTTATATTTATTTGCCAAATATGGTGCTAGAGCGCTTCCCATGCTATTACCATATATTATTATTTGATTTGAATTAACGTATGGCTTAGCTTTTAAATGCTTTAGTGCACTTTCATAACCATTCAGTTCTGTTTCGAAATCTACTTTTCCGCAATCACCTTCACTATCACCTACTCCTGGTTTTTCAATACGGTATAATACCATGTTTGATTTTTCTGCTAGATCGTTAATAAGCTTAACCCAATTATTGCTTCTTCCTGAATATTTTTCTACGGAAGAACAACTTAAGCCTTGAACCAAGAATATTGCTGGTAAATTAGTTTTACCCTTAGGTTTTGTTATTATTACGCGTTGTCTAATACCATAATCATTGACTATTGATTCGTAATGAGTTTCTAAACCTTTATATTCTTCAAAAGGCAATGCATTTAGCTGAGCTTCCGTTGAAAAAACCTCCACGCCTCTTTTTATGACTAAATTGGTTTTTTGGTTTGCCCTTATCGAGTATAATACACCATTCCAATCTACTGATGACACAAGATTTCTATCATTCACTTTTAATATAATGTCGTTTTCTTGAAGTCCAATAGCTTTAAGTGGCGAATTCTCTCTAAATGAAATGATCTTTGCTCCGGGAATCCCGTTTTTGGGAGTTTCAATTCTAGCCTCAAATGATGCTCTTCTTTCTAGATCCTGTGCTTTTATAATACCAATCGTCATTAAAAAAGCAAATAAGGTGATTCTTGTTTTCATAGTTTTAAAATTTTTGACTAAACTAGATAAACACTGTTACTCCCAATTAATATTTATACAAAACTCATTGAATTTTATTTGTAATCCACTATTAAAATGACTTGTTTTGAAACATGGTTAATTATTGGTATAAAAATTATAAAGTTTTATTTCATGTCATCTTTTGGATTTTGTATTACATCTTATTCAGTTTACTATGGGTAAGGAACAATGACTACAAAACTTCTTTTTATTTAGAATTCATCTTATTACCAATGCGCATTTTTGCTGTTTATTTTACTATCCGCTTTTTAATTCCAAAATATTTATTAGAGCGAAAAATATGGTGGTTTATAGTTAGTTATTGTTTGTTTATCTTATTAGTTGGTTGTGCACAACAAACTTTCACATATTTTTTCTTCGAAAATCAGGATACGCTAAACTCTAATTCGCTTTTTAACTTAAGGCAAATCATTAGACCCATGGTACTTGTAAATAGTACAGTTTTCTTTTTATCATCCATCTATATATTGCAATTATACTATAAGGAAAAGGACAAGAACTCAACACAAGATCAGGATGATTACTTAGAGCTTAAATCTAACAGAAGAACTTACAGGATTAACCCGAATGATATATTTTATATAGAAGGATTAGGAAATTATGTGAACTATATTATGAAAAATGACAATAAAATAACTGTGTATCAAAGTTTAAAAGATTGTTTAATTTCCTTAAAAGGTAATTTCATACAAACACAAAAATCTTATATTGTAAATAAAGACCATATTCAATCTTATAATTCGGAAAGCATTGAAACTACTTAAGGGTCAGTTTATTCCTATTGGAAAACACTTTAACATAGACTTATTGAAAAAAGATCTTTAGATGTTTTTATTCAGGAAAGCCGTTTATGGATAAAGTTTCCAATTCATTTTTCTCATTCTCAAAAATCAAGAATGCCTTGAGCTCTCTATGATGCTTTAAAAATGTCTTTACTTTATCTATTCCCATTGCCTTAAAGGCAGTCGCATAAGCATCTGCGGTCATACAATCACTTGCTATTACTGATATACTTAAAAGATTTGTCTTACTAGGGTATCCTGTCTTGGTATCGATAATATGGGCATAACGATTTCCATTTTCGTCTATCTTAAACTTCCTATATGTCCCAGAAGTGGCCATAGATACATCTTTTATTGAAATGGCCTTTAGAACCGATTGTTCTCCATCAAAACGTGGTTGATCTATTCCAACTTTCCAAAGTCCTTCCTTTTCGATGTTCATGCCCTTAGCTCTGAGCTCTCCTCCAATTTCAACTAAATAATTCTCCACTCTCTGTGACTCCAAAAATTCTGCAATGACATCTACAGCATAGCCTTTAGCAATAGCATTAAAATCTAAAAATGTATTTGAATCTTTCTTCATGACTAAATTTTGAGATACATAAATTTTATCTATCCCAACAGAATTCATGAGGCTATCAATTTTCAAACTATCTAAATTAGCTATTTTGCCTTCTGGACCAAAATCCCAAGCATTGACTACGGCTCCAATGGTAGGGTCAAAAGCGCCATTAGTCATTCTATGAACGTTTCGTGAACTTCTCAATACATTGATAAAATGCGTGTCGGGTTGCGTCGCTTCATTGGCATTGATTTTTGAAATTATTGAACTCTCAATATATGTAGACATGGATGCGTTGATCTCATAAAAAATATTGTCGAATTCAGACTGATAATTTCTTTCTGATTGCTTATGGTATTGAATGGAATACGACGTTCCAAATATGGGTCCTGAAACCTTGATATTCTCATTCTTTTGACAAGACCATAAAAAAGCTAACATTAATATTAGTGAAATTATTTTTCTCATAATTAGTTCAAATTATCTTCAATGATTTGAATGCCTTCATACTCCAACACATAATCCTCGTTTAAATATATTGGCAGTTTTTCATCTTCAGCATTTGCCAAACCAACTCCTGCATACAATACTTTAGCATCTTTCTCTCTTGCATGATTCTTGAAAGTTTCCATCCAAACCACATCGTAATTACTAGGATTATCAGGCAGAAGAACAGCTTTAACTAACACAAAAAAGTATTGACTATTCTTATCTATACAAACAAATTGTGGGTGCTTTTTTAATTTACTATTTATAGCTACAAATTCGAAACCACGCTCTTCTAAATCCTTACCAACATGATTCATTGCAAGGTTATGTAATTCCTGTTCTGTAAGAGGTTTGCTCATAGTGCAAAAATACGATAATCGTAAATCAATTGATCTCCTTTTTGTATCTTGAAGATAGAAAATCTCTTATACTATGAAAATCTCCAATCGTTTAGAACATGCTACAAAAAAATTATATGACGCATTTCAAAACGATACACTTCACCCTGAATGTTCAAAGCAATGTGCAGTAGGTAATATTTGTAACAATACTGATTCTTGGAAACACTTTAGTGATAGGCACGGCTCTACAAAACTCAACTATGTAGGATTGGTCAATCAGAATTTTGGAAAAACATTTTACGGCTATACTCCTTTAGAATTACTTAAGATTGAAGCGCTATTTTTAAAAGCTTGTGGATATAGTATTCCGTTAGATTATAGAGGCATCAGACCACAAAACCCCACTGAAAAAAATATTCTTTTTAATGGTCTTTCTGAAGTAATTGCTTTCTTGTGTAAACTTGATAATGTTAACAATGTGATGGATTACTCCAAATTATTTGAATTTAAAAATCAGGAATCTTCAGATGAATCCGCATTACTTGAAACGAACAAACTTTGAGTCGGCAAACGTAAATCCAGGAACAGAAATTTCTGAGTTCATCTTTAAGCTATACCAAGGAGAATTATCTAAATTTTCAAAGTTCTTCAACAAATGAACACTTTGTGCTGGCGTATTTCCTTGAAAAAGCAGATAACGCTTCTCTCCAACTTCATTCTTTATTTCATCAGCAATCATAACCACATGCCCTGGTGAGCCTCCAATAATAAGCATATCTCCTATTTGAAGCTTGTCTACCGTTGTTACCTGAGTTAACTCATTAAATAATGACAGGGTTCCAGAATAGTTAAAAATAAGATTCAAATAATTATAGAAACTATCTTTTGAATTGTTTTTTGTCGCTGTTTTACGAAATATTACTTTATTACCATTGATTTTTGGTCGAAATCCTTCTGCATATTTAGCCCATGAACAATAATCACCGCTCGTAAAATTGAAGCCTATCTTATCTTTTTGATTTGTATTCCAGAGATACTCACTTCGTATCCTAATAAGTGCGTCAGCACATTGCTGTAAGCCATTACTAGGCACAGGAATATCTAAAACTCCTATATGACCTTGTTGAAAGAAGTACGGATTACCATCATAATTAATGACTTTACTACCAAAACGCTTCAGCACATAATTTCTAACATATTCTTGAAAAGATTCTTCTAGAACTGAATCTCTAATAAACCCTTCAGGTGCCTTTACTCGTGATGCGATAGTTAAGCCCTCTTTATTTACATAGTTAGGCTTTACAATTACCGTTGCAACAGTTGCCTTTACAGGTTTGAACTGTATAACAACCAGTACGACGCCCAAAACAATGGCAATCGTAAATAATAGCTTTTTCATTCAGTTAAAACGAAAAAAAACAGCTCTTTCGTATTGTTTTAAGAATTTCAAATCATAAAAACAGGCAAGTGGCATGCTCTCGAAGATAATTTAAGGCCTTGGACATTTGATTCTCAACCGTTTTTATTGAAATATTCATGTCTTCTGCAATCTCTCTGTACTTCTTTTTTTCAAATTTAGATTTCATAAAAACAGCTTTACACTTAGGCGGTAGTTCATTAATAAGCTTATGCAATTTATTAACTTTTGCTTCTAATATATCATCATCGCTATAGACATCGTATAATATATCCCATCGCAATGATTCTAAAAAATCCAATTTTATTTTTTCTTTTCTAATATGCTGTAGAAACTGATTATGACAAGATTTAAAAAGATAGTTTTTTAAAGATGACTCAATATTAATGGTTTTTCGATTTTCCCATAACTTAATCATAATATCCTGAACAATATCTTCAGATAATGCATAATCGTCACTCAACTTGTAAATATAGTTACATAGCCAATTATAATACTTGTAAAATAAGGTTTTATAGGCTATTTCCTTTCCATCTTTCAAGTCATTTTTTAACTCTTTATCTGTCATTTTTATAAAAAAACTAGGTCAAATCTAATAATTTTTTAAAAATAATAGGGGTTTTTTATTAAAAGTGCATCTATAATACAAAGACAGTCTACTTTAACTAAAATGTTTTATGACAGAATACCAACTCTTAATTAAAAAGCTTGTGAACAAGCATATTTCCCTAGAAGAAAAAAACAAACTTCAACTATGGATTCAAGAGGACGACGCAAATAAAATCTTTTTCACCAACACTCTAAAAGAGCTTGAGAGCGAAAAGCGTGTCATCTTTAATGCTGATATAGCTTATACCAAATTCATTCAATCCACAACTAAAGAACAACCAAAGACATTCAAACTACCACCCTTATATAAATATGCTGCAATTTTGGTTTTAGCTATAATGATAGGATATGGTATAATAAACAATAGTAAAGAAGACATTACAACGAAAGTCGTCGACACCAAAATCAATATTGATACAGTAGATAACGATGCTATCACGATTACATTAGCTGATGGCACTACCAAAGCAATTACTTCTGAAACTGTTGATGTTTTAAAGGATTCTAAAGGGCAGGCTATTGCAAAAAAAGGAAGTAATGGTTTAGTATTCGATAATGACGTGGATAATGGAACTCTTGTTTATAACGAGATTTTTGTTCCAAATAGCAAGACATTCAAACTAGAGTTATCAGATGGAACCATTGTTTGGCTAAATTCTGGGACTCGATTTAAATTCCCTCAAAATTTCAAATATACTACAGATAAGAGAACAGTTTATTTAACTGGTGAAGCTTTTTTTGATGTCACTACAAATAAGAGCAAGCCTTTTATCGTGAATAGCAATGACATTCAGATTGAAGTTTTAGGCACTCAATTTAATGTGTCATCATACGAAAATGAAAAAAATATAGCAACTACCTTAGTAGAAGGATCTGTAAATGTGTTTAAAAATGAAATGCATAATATGGCAATACATCTTTCACCAGGTTTTCAAGCCTCTTTTAATAGAAATGATGGTAACTTAAGTAAGAGAAAAGTAGATACCAGAATCTATACAAGTTGGATAGATAATAAACTCATAATAAACAATCTTAAATTCTCCGAAATACTTTTCAAATTAGAACGCAAGTATGATGTTACTATTATAAATAAAGCCCAGAATATGGACAATGCGATTTACAAAGGTGAGTTTGGGGAAGAGTCTATCGAAGCTATACTCAAAACCATTGCTTTAAGTACTCCTTTTAAATATGAAATAAACAATAAGACTATAATAATACATAACTAAAAAAAGGGAAACGCTGGAACGTTTCCCCTTTATTATTGACCATTAATAAATATTAACGACCAAAACACAATCGAAATTATGAAAAAATCTCGTAGTAAAGATGATTTTCAAATTGAAAATCGTTCAAAAATCAAAAACTTAAAAATGAAGTTAAGTTTTTTCATGACATTCTTAATGATCTGCCAATTATCGGCAAATAGTGCATTTTCGCAAAATGACATTAAATTCAGTTATTCAAATACTCCACTTAAAACTATATTTAATGATATTAAAGTACAATCAGGTTTCAATTTCTTTTATAATGTTAATGAAATTGACGAAAGCAAAAAAGTAAGCATAAATGCTAATAAAGAAAACCTTGATACGGTACTTAGCAGATTATCCGATATAGCTGGCTTTAATTTCAATATCAATGAGAAACAAATTGTATTAACTCAAAGAATAATCAAGGAAAAATCAAAACCCTCGATTTTACAAGAAAGAGAAATTAAAGGAATCGTAAAAGATGACAGTGGTGTTCCTTTAAGCGGTGCTAATATTATCCTTAAAGATACAAGTACTGGAGCTCAAGCAGATTTCGATGGTAATTTCTCACTTACAGTACCAGATAACAATCAAATTTTGGTTGTTTCCTATATTGGATACAAAACAACTGAAGTTGATGTTACTGGAAAATCTTTTATAGAAATAACACTTATTGAAGATGCAGCTAAACTGGATGATGTTGTTATTGTCGGTTCAAGAAACCCTAGTCGGACATCAACAGATACAGCTGTTGCCGTAGACGTTATAGATATAGCTGGCGTTACCTCCCTTGGGCCGCAATTATCTGTAAATGAAATACTAAACTATGTAGCGCCTTCATTCACCTCTCAATCCCAAACGGTTTCTGATGGTACGGATCATATTGATCCAGCATCTTTAAGAGGTTTAGGACCTGATCAAGTCTTGGTTTTAATTAATGGGAAAAGAAGACACACAACATCCCTTATCAATGTAAACGGTACCGTTGGAGCTGGAAGTGTAGGAACAGACATGAATTCCATACCTACTGCAGCCATACAAAGAATAGAAGTTTTAAGAGATGGTGCAGCGGCACAGTATGGATCAGATGCTATTGCTGGTGTTATTAATATTGTACTTAAAAAGAGTACTGGAAGCCTAGACCTGAACATAACAACAGGAGCCAGTTCTAGCAAAAACAGCAATCAATTTGAAGGTGGAATGGATGGAGAAAAATTTCAACTTGATGCTTATTATGGTCTTCCAATTGGAGATAAAGGAGGATACATAAGTTTTGCTGGAACATTATCTACTAGAGAGCCAGCTCTAAGAAATAAAGATTATGCTGGCGATATATTCAAAGGATTTCATGGTGCCGAAAGAGTCTTCGCTGCAAATGGGGGCAATGTTGCAAACATGACATTGGCAGATTATCAAACTGCCGCAGCTGGAATCAGTTATCTTGATCCAGCAGTTGCAGCCCAAATAGCAGCCTTAGATGTAACTCAAGCAGCCGATATAACAACATTTAGAGATCTACTTAATTTTGATGCAGATGAAGATGAATTAGCCGCTAGAGGGCTTACAAGAGAAGATTTTCGTTTTAAAGTCGGGACTTCTAAACTAAGAGAGGGCAAATTTTTTGCAAATTTATCCATTCCACTTTCAGAAAACACAGAAATCTACTCTTTTGGAGGTATTAGTTACAGAAAAGGATTGGCTTCAGGTTTCTATAGACGTCCTGCTCAAGGAGATGGTAGAGCTAACACGCCCGCTTTCCCTAATGGATTTCTGCCAAATATAAGTTCTGACATATTAGATAAATCAGTATCTGTTGGTATAAAAAGTAAAACAGAAGGTGGATGGAATGTTGATTTTTCTAACACTTATGGCGAAAACACGTTCGGTATTACAGTAGGTAACTCAAGTAATGGAACATTAGGAGTTTCTACTCCTCGAAGTTTTGATGCTGGTGGTTTTGGCTTTATGCAAAACACAACAAACCTAGACCTTAGTAAATTTAACGAAGATATTTTCGAAGGCCTTAATATAGCTTTAGGAGCCGAATTCAAGGTTGAACGATACGATATCATAGCTGGTGAAGAAGCCTCATACACTAGTTATGACATTAATGGTAATGCTGTTAATAGTGCAACACCAGACAATCTTTTAGTTACTAATAATTTTACAGGAGCTGTATTAGGCGGTGGATCCCAAGTATATAGAGGTTTTGACCCAGGTAATGCTACCACAAAGTATAGAAACAATCTTTCTCTCTACGCAGATTTTGAAGCAGATTTTACTGAAAATTGGCTGGTAAGCCTTGCAGGACGTTATGAGAATTATTCTGATTTTGGTAGTACGTTCAACTATAAATTAGCAACAAGATTAAAGCTTTCAGATAAAGTCTCAATAAGAGCAGCCAACAGTACCGGTTTTAGGGCACCTTCTCTTCATCAGCAATATTTTAGTAGAACTAGTACCGTATTTGTTGACAATGTACCTTTTGAGCAAGGCACTTTCACAAATGATAGTAGAGCAGCAACCTTGATTGGTATTGATAAGCTAAAAGAAGAAACTTCTACTAGTTTAAGTGCTGGTATAACAGCCAAACTCGGGAATTTCACGGCAACAATTGATGGATATTTAATAAACATTGATGACAGGATAGTGTATAGTGGTAGCTTTGGTAATGGTGGAGACCCAGAACTAACAGGAATTTTTGATGCTGCTGGAGCAACAAGCGCCCGTTTCTTTGTGAATGCTATTGACACAAAGTCAAAAGGGATAGATGTTGTTTTAACACATAGAACCAATTTTGGCGATAATATCACACTAAAAAATGATTTAGCTGCAACATTCACCAAAACTGAAGTAGATAGAATCTTTGTTCCTGAGTTGATTGAGAACGCTGGTTTAAGTGGTTCATTTTTTGATGGGCAAGAAGAAGCGTTTTTAACATTAGCACAACCTCGAACAAAACTAAATCTATCACATTTACTTTCTTTTGATTCTTGGGATATTCTTTTACGTAATGTCTATTTTGGTGAAGTTACTGACCCAGATGATTTTAACGGAGACGCTAGAGTTGAGGGAACTGAAGTTAGTGATGATGCCATATACGGTGGTAAAATTGTTACGGATTTAACGCTCACAAAAAACTTTAGTGATAGTTTCGCCATAACTATTGGTGCCAACAATTTACTGGACGTCTATCCAGACGAAAATAGAGCTGGCGGTACATCTGGAGATCAATTCGTATTCTCTCGTAGAACATCTCAATTTGGATATTCAGGAAGGTTCTTATTTGCTAGACTAAAACTTTCTCTCTAGAACAAGCGATCAACTAATTATAGAATTAAAAATACTTATTTGGGTTAGTTTTTTTTAAGTGTTACTTGATTAGTTTTTTTCAGTAAAGGAGACTCTCATGGGTCTCCTTTATTTTTTTAACATATCAATAAAATTAATATCTAACTAATGATAACAAAAAACCCAACACTTTCGTATTGGGTTTTTATTAATATATAGATTCCTCGACTACGCTCGGAATGACATTTTTGCCAAATGATGATTATCGCCTAGCCACCAAAGTCATCAAATCTGATGTGCTCATCAGGAATTCCGAAATCTTCTCCCATTTTCTGAACGGCTTGGTTCATTAATGGTGGTCCACAGAAATACAATTCTATATCTTCTGGTGATTCATGAAGATTCAAATAGTTATTGATGACTACTTGATGTACAAATCCGATGAATCCATCACCTTCATCATGAATATCTTTCTTTACTTTCCAATTATCTTCTTCCATTGGCTCAGAAAGTGCCAAATAGAATTTGAAATTAGGAAAATCCTTTTCTAATTTATGAAAGTGGTCTAAATAGAATAGCTCACGTTTAGAACGTCCTCCATACCAATAGGTCACTTTACGACCTGTTTTTAATGTTCTGAACAAGTGATATAAGTGAGAACGCATTGGTGCCATTCCTGCTCCACCACCAACGTATAACATTTCAGATTCAGACTCATTAATAAAGAACTCTCCATAAGGCCCAGAAATAACTACTTTATCGCCTTCTTTTTGATTGAATATATAAGATGAAGCGATTCCTGGATTTACATCCATCCAACCATTCTTAGCACGATCCCATGGTGGTGTTGCAATACGTACATTCAACATGATTTCACGACCTTCTGCTGGATAAGAAGCCATAGAATATGCTCTTTCTACCGTTTCGGTATTTTTCATAACCAAAGGCCATAACCCGAATTTATCCCATTCTACCTGAAATTTATCCGGCGTTTCGTGTTCTTCAGGGTGTGCCGTAATATCCATATCCTGAAACTTGATTTCACATGGGGGAATCTCGATTTGAATATAACCTCCAGCTTTATATCCCATATCTTCAGGAATCTCAACAACGAATTCCTTAATAAAAGATGCTACATTGTAGTTACGAACGACAGTAGCTTCCCATTTCTTGATTCCGAATACTTCTTCAGGAATCGTAATATTCATATCTTGTTTTACTTTGACCTGACAAGATAAACGTGCACCATCTTTTAACTCCTTACGTGTAAAATGAGGTGTTTCAGTCGGCAATGCTTCGCCGCCTCCTTCTAATACATGACACTCACATTGTATACAGGTTCCACCACCACCACAAGCTGATGGCAAGAAGATCTTTTGAGCACCTAAAGTTGTTAAAAGACTATCTCCTGAAGCAACTTCAATTTCTCTTTCACCATTAATAGTGATTTTAACTGGTCCTGATGGTGCCAATTTTTGCTTAACGAACAACAACAATGATACTAACAAAAGCGTAATTAATAAAAATGCTGCGACTGTCGCTATGATTGTTCCTATAGTGTTGGCTACTAATAATATCATTATTCTAATGTCTTTTTAGTATTGTTAGCTATTTCTTTTAATTCATCGATAGTTTCATCGTCCAAAACATCTTCAACTTTAACTGTCTCAACTTTATCTTTAACTTCTTCATCACCACCTGTTAACATACCTCCAAAACTCATGAAACCTATTGCCATAAGACCAGTAATAATAAATGTAATCCCTAATCCTCTTAAAGCTGGAGGAACATTTGAATATCTAATTTTTTCGCGAATGGCTGCAATGGCTACAATTGCTAAGAACCAACCAATTCCTGAAGAAACTCCATAGTTAAGTGCTAATCCTAAACTAGCTATTTCTCTTGACTGCATGAATAAAGAACCTCCTAAGATGGCACAGTTAACAGCAATCAATGGTAAGAAAATACCAAGTGAGTTGTATAGTGATGGCGAAAATTTCTCAACAATTATCTCCACCAATTGTACCATAGTGGCAATGGTTGCAATAAACATGATAAATGACAAGAAACTTAGATCGTAATCAGCATATTCTGCACCTAACCACTTTAAAGCACCTTCCTGCAGTATATATTGATCTAGTAACCAGTTTAAAGGTACGGTGATTGCTAGTACAAAAATCACAGCTGCTCCTAACCCAACTGCTGTTGATACTTTTTTAGATACTGCTAAGTAAGAACACATTCCAAGGAATGTTGCAAATACCATATTATCTATAAATATTGACTTAAAAAATAATTCTATATGTTCCATATCTCCTTAGTCTTCGATTAATGCTTTATTTCTACTTCTCTGTACCCATATAATGATACCAACTACGATCAATGCCATTGGCGATAATAACATAAATCCATTATTCTCATAACCAATAGAGTATAATCCTGTTTTTTCGATAGGATCACCAAGTATTGGAATACCTAACAAGGTTCCAGATCCTAATAATTCCCTAAAAAACCCAACGATAATCAATATTGCTGCATAACCTACCGCATTACCAATACCGTCAAGAAACGACCTCCATGGTCCGTTACCTAAAGCAAAGGCCTCAAAACGCCCCATAATGATACAATTCGTAATAATCAATCCAACGAATACTGATAATGTTTTACTTAGTTCATAAGCAAAGGCCTTAAGTACTAAATCTACTATAATTACTAAAGTCGCAACCACAATCAATTGCACAATAATCCTGATTTTTGATGGTATGATATTTCTTAATAATGAAATTACCACATTACCAACACCTAATACAAACAAAACCGAAACCGACATCACTATGGATGCTTCGAGTTCTGCTGTAATTGCCAATGCTGAACATATACCTAATACCTGGATAGTAATCGGGTTATTATCCGCTAAAGGATCTAATATTAAATTGGCATCTTTCTTTGATAAAAGCCCCATAATTAGTTAGTTTTTAGGTTTTCGAAATAAGGTACATATAGTCTTAAATCACTCTTGATCATGGCTGACACACCATCACCTGTGATTGTCGCTCCTGCAATGGCATCGACTTCATTATCTGCTTTATCAATGTTCTTTGGGTCTGCATTTCCTTTAGCAACAGTAATACCTTTAAAGCTACCATTAGCCTTTAAATGTTCTCCAATAAAGTCGTCCATAAAGAAACGTTGCTTAATATTTGCACCTAAGCCTGGTGTTTCTCCTTTGTGATCAAAGAAAGCTCCTTGCACTACCATATCTTCATCCATAGCAACATAAGCCCAGATAGCATCCCAAAGGCCTTTACCTCTAATGGGTGCTATATAGAATTTCTTACCATCTTTTTCTCCTACAAATAATGGTAAGCGTCTGCTATACCCATCTTCTTTTGCTAAGGTTTTCTCTTTCTTAACATCAATTAGATAAGCAGTTGTATCTTCAATAGCTTTACCATCTTGGATGACTAATTGTGTCTTGATATATTGTTTAAACAGTTTAGGAGCTTCATCGGTAGACACAAAATTGGCGCTCCCGTCTTCATTCTCATTAACACCCATAGCATACAAAATATTCTGCTGCTTTTCAAGGCGTTTATTCTCTGTAATCCTATCTTTCAATCCTGAGGCTGCTGCAGCTAATAATGTACCAACTACAAGTACCATCGCTATCGCAAATAGAATTGTATAACTATTTTTATCTGTTCTCTTTTCCATCGTTAAGCTGTTTTAACTTTTAGACGTTTCATACGTTTTTTCACATTCCCTTGTACCACATAATGATCAATGGTAGGTGCGAAGACATTCATAAGAAGTATGGCTAACATCACACCTTCAGGATATGCAGGATTAAACACGCGTATTAATATAGATATGAACCCTACAAAGAACCCATAAATCCATTTTCCTTTGTTGGTTTGTGAAGCAGTTACTGGATCCGTAGCCATAAACACGGTACCAAAAGCAAACCCGCCAATTAGCAGGTGATGCCACCAAGTGGTGCTCATTAATCCATAGAACTTACTGGTTTCAGTTATCCAACCAGAATCCACGACAAAATTGAAGATTAATCCCATAGCAATGGCTCCTAATACTGAAGACAGCATAATTCTCCAACTACCTATTTTGGTGAATATTAAAAATAAACCCCCTAATAATATAAGTATTGTTGATGTTTCACCAACAGATCCTGGAATAATTCCGTAGAACATATCTAGCCATTCAAATCCAGCTTCTCTATTCTGTGCTAAACTACCTAAAATAGTCTCTCCTGAAATTGCATCTAACTTTTCACCAGCAGCTATCATTTGATCTCTTTCCACAGCGCCGTGTACCCACACTTTATCTCCAGACATCCAAGTAGGATAAGCGAAGAATAAAAATGCACGAATTGTTAATGCAGGATTTAAGATATTCATTCCTGTACCGCCAAATACTTCTTTTCCTATAACTACGCCAAAGGCAACCGCAACTGCCAACATCCAAAGCGGTGTATCAACAGGTACAATTAATGGCACAAGCATTCCTGTTACCAAATACCCTTCTTCTACTTCATGTTTCTTAATAACAGCGAATAAGAACTCAATTGCAAGACCGACACCATAAGACACTACTACTAATGGTAGAATTTTTATAGCACCAATCCAAAAATTGTCCATTGTCCAAAACCCAGAACTTAAAAATCCATCTGCGACTCTTTGTATCTCTCCAAAGGCTACTTGATTTTGATATCCAGCATTAAACATACCAAATATCAAGCAGGGTACTAAGGCCATGATAACGATATTCATTGTACGTTTTAAATCATCAGCTACTTTTATATGTGTACCGTTATGAGTAATTTCGTTTGGTAAGTACAAAAACGTATGCAATGCATTAAACGCAGGTGCCATCTTGGTGCCTTTATACTTTTCCTTTAAGCTATGTAGATTACTTTTTAAACCCATTATCCTATCTCTTTAAGCATTAAGTCTAATCCTTCTCTTATAATTTTTTGATGTGGTTGCTTTGATACACAAACAAATTCGGTCAAAGCAAAATCTTCTGGAGCTACCTCATACATACCTAGTGCTTCCATTTCATCGAGATCTTTATACATACATGCTTTTAATATTTGCATTGGATAAATATCTAATGGGAAAACTTCTTCGTAAGTTCCAGTCGTTACAAACGCACGATGCTCACCATTGGTATTGGTATTCAGGTCGAATTTTTTCTTTGGGAACAACCATGAGAACGTTAAGGCTCTTGATGTTGAAATTTTATTAAAGATAGGCTTGTTCCATCCAAATAATTCATAGTCATTGCCCTCAGGAATTACCGTAACTATATTACTATAGTAATCTAAAAACCCATCAGGTTGTATTTGCTTTCCAGAAAGCACATTACCAGAAATCACACGGATATTATCATTCTTGTCAACACCCTTATCATATATTATCGTCGCAATTTCGCTTCCGATTTTGGTTTTGAAATATCTCGGATTCTTCACAGCTGATCCAACAAACGCCACAATACGTTCTGCATTGAATTTTCCTGTCAGTAATAACTCCCCAATGATTACTAAATCTTGAGGTGCAACAGTCCAAACGATTTCTCCTTTATTTATTGGGTCAATTTTATTGATTTGTGTTCCGACATTTCCTGAAGGATGTGGTCCAGAAACTTTATGTAATGTAATACCTGACAAACTTGCCATAGGCGAATTAGAATTCTTGCCTACAGATACATGTACTTTCCCTTCAGTTAGTTTTCCTAAAGCAGTCACTGCAGCTTGCAATTCCTTTTCTTTTCCTTGAAGTGTAAAATCGTAATCAGCTGCTAATGGTGAACTCGCATAGCCAGATATGAATATAGCCTTTGGGTTCTTGTTAGGGTTAGCCATAACATCATAAGGCCTTTGCTTTATGAAAGGCCAGCAACCTGTCGCCAATAAATGTGATTTTACTTGGTCTGCGCTAGCTGAATCTAATTTTAACTCGCCATGCTCAACATAAGATTGAGATTTGTCAGCTTGAATTTTCACAGCTAATATTCGGCGTTTCTCCCCTCTTACTATATCAGTAATCTCACCAGCAACAGGTGAAGCAAACTTTATGTTTTCATTAGATTTATCGAAAAAAACAGAATCTCCTGCTTTTACTTTATCTCCAACTTTTACTGATAATTTAGGAATGACACTATGAAAGTCTTCGGGTCTTAAGGTATAAACATTGCTTATTATTGCATTGTCAAGGGCTTTTTCAGCCTCACCTTTTAAATTAATATCCAGACCTTTTTTAATTCGGATGTCGTTTGACATATTTTTTTGAAATTTGTTGTCTAAAAATCCGTGCAAATTTACAAATTAATCACAGAGATTTCATAATAATGCACAATAAATTTCCTATATAAACCGCTTGAATAGGCCATTCATAAATTTAGGTACGGATTTTGTTTATCTTTAATCGCAAAAAATCGTTTAAATGCATAGAAACCTTAAACATTTTCTTTTACTAGTACTCATATGTTTCAATTTACAAGGCCAAGTTGAGAACGAAACATCTCCCCCAGATTATATTAAATCAATAACAATTAAGGGGCGCACTCAAGAAAGTCAATTACCTATTATAAAATTAGGTGAAGGCATCCTTCTTGAATTTGACGCTCTTAATGGAGATGAAGATGATTTTTATTATAAAATTGAACATTTTAATTTTGATTGGTCTCCTTCCGATTTGGCAAGACCTGAATATCTTGAGGGTTTTAACAACCAAAGAATACAAGATTACGAAAACTCACTGAATAGCTATCAAATTTACTCTCATTACAAACTTAGAGTTCCAAACAATCAAACCAAACGGCTATTGAAAACAGGTAACTATATGATCAAGATCTATAATGATGATGACGAATTGTTGTTTTCAAGAAAGTTTATGGTATATCAAGAAAATGCTAATGTTGGAGTTGCTATAAAGCGTTCACGCGACGTCAGATATATTAATGAAAAACAATCTGTAGATATTAGTATTACAGCAACGAATTATAATTTCAATAACCCAAAAGAAACAATTAAAACATTAATCATACAGAACAATAATCTTAATACTGCGATTACAGATTTAAAACCTATGTATACCATTGGCAATGAACTTATCTATAAATATGACACTGAATCGAGTTTTTGGGGCGGCAATGAATATTTGTTTATAGACACTAAAGATCCTAGAGTGGCTAATGCTGCAACTCGATTTATCGATCTTAAAGATTTATATCACAACTATCTTTTTACTGATATCATTAGAGCCGAAAGACCTTATACTTACAATCCAGACATCAATGGCAATTTTGTCATTACTGCTATTGACGCTGATGATGTATACATAGAAGCAGATTATATTTGGGTACATTTTTATTTAGCGCATCCTGAATTCTTGGAGAATAAAAGCATTCATGTATATGGTAATTTTAATAATTATGTTATTGATGATTCCACAAAAATGTCTTTTAATGAAGAACGCGGTGTGTATGAGTCACAGATTCTCCTAAAACAAGGATTCTATAATTATAAGTATGTTGTTGTTAATGACAAGGGAGCATTAGATGAAGGTGCTATTAGTGGAAATTTTGACCAAACAGAAAACAATTATAAAGTTTTGGTCTATTACAGAGACCTAGGCGCTAGATATGACCAAATTATTGGTGTTGGCGAAGGCAATTCTGTTAAAATTTCCAACTAATAAGGTGTAAAAGTGTCCATTTTAACGAAGATGTCATCAAATTGACGTAGTATTACTATTATTTATTATTTTAGCGTATCCTAAAAATTGAGCTAAAGCTCTGACTATATGGTACAACAAGTAACTCGAGGCATAAAAATTTCTGTAGAAACTACTTTTGAAGGTACGTTTTACAGAAACTACAAAGTACAGTTTGCCTTTGGTTATAAAATAACTATTGAAAACCAGAGCAAAGACTCTGTTCAATTAAACTCTCGTCATTGGAAAATCTATGATGCTTTGAATAAAGTAGAAATAGTTGACGGCGAAGGTGTTATTGGCAAAAAGCCAATGCTAAAACCAGGAGAATCTCACACCTATAATTCTGGATGCCTGTTAACATCACCTTTTGGTGCTATGGAAGGTCATTATAACATGGTTAATTTTACAACTTCTGGAAAATTTAAAGTTGGCATTCCAACGTTTAAATTGAACGCTCCCTTTGCATTGAATTAAGACACTTCTCTATATCAAACCTGTAAATTGTCTTGTTTTGCTTTATGTGAAAGTACGCACAATTAGAATATTGAACAAACTCGAAAGGTTCATGATAATTAAAAGAGGTGTCATCAATTGAAAAGATGGCATCAACATCTACATTTCCATAAGGAGAGATACGCCTAAAACGATAATTCTCCCTAGATTCGTTTTTATGTAACTCAAACCATGCACCAGCTGCTATTCCGGATAACCATTGTGCATTTTCATGCAAATGATTTACTTCCTTAGGTTCTAAAGTACCTACAAAATTAGGGTTATGGCCTTTTAATCTATCCAAAAAACAACGTATGTTCTCTTTTCCTACGGTTGATGTAAAGATACTAATGTCTCCTTTTTCCGAAACCTCATACGTTTCAGACTTAGTATTTGCGATAAGTACATTACCAACAGTACTGGGTGTAAACCCCTTTGATTTAATGAGTTTTCTCTTGATTCTAGCATTTGTCACAGAGGCTATCAAACTATCAGTAACAAAACGCGCACAATTAGACGCATCTTTTATAAAAGCAGCATATCTAATGAATTCCAACTTTTGCATTCTAGTTATATACGAACGTGCTTTATCATAATCAATAGCATCACACACTGAAGCTACCATTTTACCATCACCATGTGTTAATTTAGGGTGCGTTGCCAAAAATTCGAGTATCTCATTAAGATTCTTAATCTCTCCATCTTCTATAATGGCTTTGAGTGGAAACTCTAATTCGCCATCTGTAGTGCTTCCACGAACACGACCGTTAGGTTCAGGTGTGATATATCGACCAAAATCATGATATTCTAAGATACCTGTTTGCTTATTAATGAGAATCAAAGCTGCATGGCCTGCTCTTACATAATTCTTCTTGCCAACACCAAGATACCTAAGATAAGAAGAATACCATTCGTCAGCAATCATAACAATGGTATCAGGGTAAGCCAATGTGAGGATGATTCCAGAATTATTCATTAATTATCTCTGACGTTTCAAAATAGACTTCAGTTAATTTATCATTTTTGAGATCATGGTACATCATAGACACTGTATCATTCGATTTTTCAATTTGAGTTCGACTGGTCGTCTTAACAAATCCGCGATCCATTACCACACCAAAGTTTATATTATCTTTTCCAGCAGTTTCATGAAACTCCAGAACCGATTCAGCTGACATCTCATTAGTATCTATATATTCAGAAAACCATTGTTGTCTTTCAGATTTCATATCTTCAGTATACAAGGTTGATGATGACCAAAGTTTTGGCGCTATTGGCAATTCTAAAAAATGTTTGCTTAGACCATCCCAAACCAACTCATAAAGTTTAAGTTCTGCATTCCAATCAACTACCACTATAGTAAAAGGTTCAATATCATGAAAATCATAATTCTCAATAGCCGTTACTACATCATCACATGACAATAGGGTTTTAACCACAACACCTCTACTCATTCTGTAGACAGATTGTTTTTCATGGCCTGTAAATCCTCCATTTAATATACATATTACTCGCTGTTTATCACTCATGCCAATCCAAGTGCCTCCAGCTAAAACATCTTTAGGGAATAGCATTTGACTATCATTGATATGGTAAAAATCTGGAGAGGTGGTTTCTCTATTTGGCGCTTCATCTCTATTAGAAGTCAATACAAATTGAGAATTTTTGAAAGGAATAAAAGTTACTGTACACATAGATTCAAATGGTCTCTAAAACCGCTAGCAACTTACAAAAAATAAATGATTTTCAGTACCATTTGAAATCAACCATCAATTTTATTTTACGTAATTTTGCAGCGAATTTTTAACCACAAATAACCACATTTCATAATGGGAAAAGGATTTTTCAACGTACCAATCGCAATTAACGAACCTGTAAAATCGTATGCACCTGGAAGCCCAGAGCGTAAAGCTGTTCTCGAGACATATAAAAAAATGTACCAGAGCAAGATTGAGGTTCCTTTATATATTAATGGAAAAGATGTAAAAACAGGTAATACAAAGCCTATGTCTCCTCCACATGACCATAAGCATCTTGTTGGGAAATATCATTTAGCTGAGAAAAAGCATGTCAAAGACGCTATTAAAACAGCACTTAAAGCTCGTGAGACTTGGGCTGAAATGCCATGGGAACAGAGAGCAGGAATTTTTCTTAAAGCCGCTGAATTGATTGCTGGACCATACAGAGCAAAAATCAATGCGGCAACTATGATTGCGCAATCTAAAACTGTACACCAGGCAGAAATTGATGCTGCTTGCGAGTTGATTGATTTCTTGAGATTTAACGTGCAGTTCATGACCGATATTTATCATGAACAACCTGAAAGCACATCAGATGCATGGAATAGATTAGAATACAGACCACTTGAAGGATTTACTTATGCAGTAACACCATTCAATTTCACAGCCATTGCAGGAAACCTTCCATCGTGTATGGCTATGATGGGCAACGTAGTGATTTGGAAACCTAGTGATAGCCAGATATTCTCAGCCAAAGTCATTATGGACGTCTTTAAAGAAGCAGGCGTACCTGCAGGGGTTATTAACGTGGTGTTTGGAGATCCAGTAATGATTACTGATACCGTTATGGACAGTCCGGATTTCTCAGGATTGCATTTTACTGGCTCTACATTTATTTTTAAAGAACTGTGGAAAAAAATTGGTAACAACATTCACAACTATAAGACATATCCAAGAATTGTTGGCGAAACAGGCGGAAAGGATTTTATAGTAGCACATCATACAGCAAATGCAAAACAAGTGGCAACTGCTATCTCTCGTGGGGCTTTCGAATTTCAAGGTCAGAAATGTAGTGCCGCATCTAGAGCATATATACCAAAAAGCCTTTGGAGTGATGTCAAAAAGTATGTCATTGCAGATGTGAAGTCATTCAAACAAGGATCTCCTGAAGATCTTGGGAATTTTGTCACTGCTGTGATTCATGAAGGCTCTTTTGACAAGCTTGCAAAATTTATAGATCAAGCAAAGAAAGATAAAGATGCTGAAATAATAGTTGGTGGTAATCATGATAAGAAGAAAGGCTATTTTATTGAACCAACCGTCATTGTTGCCAGTGACCCAAAGTACACCACTATGTGCACAGAACTTTTTGGCCCTGTAATTACTATTTATGTGTATGATGACAAAGACTATTCTAAAACCCTAAAATTAGTAGACAAAACGAGTGAATATGCCCTTACCGGTGCTATTTTGGCAACAGATAGGTATGCTATTCAAGAAGCTACTAACACGCTTCAAAATGCTGCTGGAAATTTCTATATCAACGATAAGCCAACGGGTGCTGTTGTAGGACAGCAACCATTTGGTGGTGCAAGATCCTCAGGAACAAACGACAAAGCAGGAAGTGCCTTGAATTTGTTACGTTGGGTATCTCCAAGAATGATCAAGGAAACCTTTGTAACACCAGAAGATTATCGTTATCCATTTTTAGATTAACGAATTGAAATACTTTTCATACAGAAAACCCTCTTGAGAATTCCTTTTGAGGGTTTTTTTTGCATTTTATCTTAAAACACTGCACAACAAGCAAATGAGTTTCGAGAATTTGTATCTTTAAGTACCAACCAAAAACTCTCATTCAGTATGAAACCAAATTACTTTCTATTCGCATTACTATGTCCTTTTCTATTAATGGCTCAACCTGGAAGTGGAAGTGCGATCATACCTATAAATTCTACCATTACTTATCAAGGGTTTGATGAAGCTGCCGCTCATATTGGTACAGCAGAATATAAAATATACTATGACAATATTGATGGTGTGCTCGATAAACCCATCTTTTTTGTGGATGGTTTTGACCCTAATGACTCGAGAACCATCCCACTAATGTACAGCTTACTGAATTTCGGTATGTCTGGAGAAAATCTTGGTGACCTTGTGAGAGACGAAGGCTATGACCTCGTTGTCCTAAACTTCCCAACTTATACACGAACAGCAGATGGCGCCACTATAAGCGGAGGCGCAGACTATATACAACGTAACGCTTTTATTTTAGTTGAATTGCTTAATACAATTAATGGTATGAAAACAGGCACCGAAGAAAATGTCGTCATTGGCCCAAGTATGGGTGGCTTGGTATCTCGTTATGCTTTAAAATACATGGAAGACAATACCTTAGATCATGAAACGCGCCTTTATATCTCTTTTGACTCGCCACATAGAGGTGCCAATGTGCCTATGAGCATACAATATTTATTCAATTATATGGTGAATGGCGCACCAGGTATAACTGATTTAGCACCCTTAGTTAATGGTCTGCTAGGTAGTGCTGCTGCCAAACAAATGCTCATAGATCATTATTTAGGACATGTTGATGGGAGTGGCGTGGAACAAACAGGTTCAAATTTACCCGTTGGTGCTCCTAATTTCAGAGATGCGTTCCAAACTGAACTAGATGGTATGGGTTTCCCACAGAACACGCGTAATATTGCAGTGTCTAATGGCAGTAGTCAGGGTACGCTTACTGGTAGTATTGGCTTGGAATTATTGAATCATTTATTCATGACCAGTTCTAACACTAGAGCGACCATAACCCTTAATTTTGCTCCAGCAGAAAACACCAATGCTCAAGTCACTAATTTCGTAGGTGAAATATTTGTTGGAATCTGGATTCCTGCAGCTACGTTCTCGGCTTCATCACAATCGCCAACTACTGTTGATGGTTTAGATAGTGCGCCAGGTGGTCAGTTTGATTTGCATTCTTTTGATGACGGGAGTTCTACATTGATCACGGAATTTGTAAACAATCTGACATCACAATATTTTAATTTCATCCCAACCATAAGCGGACTGGCCATTACAGAAACAGATGATTGGTATGACTTACCAAATGTAACGTCGAGGTTCAACACACCCTTTGATGCAACATATATTCCTAGTACCAACGAACCACATGTAGAACTGAATACTGCCAATGTAGCCTTCGCATTGGATGAGATCATCAACCCTGTGTTATCCAATGATACGTATGAAACAGATGTTTTTAGAATTGCTAAAAACCCAATTGATGATGAATTGGTAATTCTTAGTACTAGAATTTTTAACGATGCTCAATTGACCATTAGCGATATTACTGGTAAAATAGTTTTCGACCAAGTTAGCTCGTTGAATAATCGAACATCAATTCCACTAAGCTTAACTTCTGGTTTGTATATATTAGACATTCAAACCTTAAATAATTATGGGCTTAAGACCAAAATACTTATCAAATAAACAAAATGGTGTTTCACCCTTTATATTTCAACGGTAAATGCACTACTTTTTTGGTGTCGTAAAAACCTTCGGTATAATAATCGGTTAGATTGTAAATTGTAGCTTTTGGGAAATCTTGTAGTTCTTCAGACAAGTCACCTCCTTTTAAGTACAAAATGCCATTTTTAAGTTCATGATTGCTTTTCTTAGCAATCTTACCTTTCACCCATCTTACAAATGTAGGCATGGCAGCCACAGCACGACTTACGATAAAATCATATTGTGCATGCACATCTTCCACACGTCCGTGAGTAGTTGTTACATTGGTGAGCTGTAAGCCTTCCACCACTTCATCAACCACTTTTATCTTTTTCGCTATGCTATCGACTAAATGAAACTGACATTCCGGAAACAAGATTGCTAATGGTATTCCAGGAAATCCTCCTCCAGTACCTACATCCATGATATTGGTACCATCCTTAAACTCCATCACTTTAGCAATCGCTAAAGAATGTAACACATGGCGTAAGTATAACTCGTCAATATCTTTTCTGGACACTACATTAATTTTTAGGTTCCAATCCTTATACAGCGCTTCAAGTACCTTGAATTGCTCTCGTTGAACATCGGAAAGTTCAATAAAATACTTTAGTATTAACTCCATGGTCTGTTACATTTGAAGCAAAAATAGACATTTTTTCTACCTATTTTTATGATTTTATTGGCCTCATGTGCAGTTTAATTATTTATCTTTGCCGCCGAACAAGTAAATACGTATTTATACGTTATTAAGGCTTAAACAAGCTAGCTATGACAAAACAAGTGCTTTCCTTTTCAAGAACGGATTCTGCAAAATTTTTCAGAACTCTTAATAAGCGAGTGAATTCTTATTTCAAGGACAATAATATAAAACGCACAGGAAATTGGAAACTTTGGGTAAAAACCGTTGTGATGTTCACTCTTTTTTTAGCACCATATTTCCTGATATTAACCTTAAACCTTCCACAGTGGTCGCTTTTACTACTTTCGGTAGTTATGGGTATTGGAATGGCTGGTGTTGGAATGAACGTAATGCATGATGGAAATCATGGGTCGTATTCTAATAAAGAATGGGTCAATCAGTTAATGGGTAGTAGTATATACATACTTGCTGGAAACGCATACAACTGGAAGGTACAACACAATGTATTGCACCACACCTATACCAATATTCATGGTCACGATGAAGATTTAGAAGCAGGACGTATCCTCAGGTTTTCTAAACATTCTGAATGGCGTTCGCATCATAAGTTTCAACACTACTATTCTATATTATTATATGGTCTCTTAACTATTAATTGGGCCATTACGACGGACTTCCAACAGATGTATCGTTATATGAAACGCAAACTATCTTACGGAAAATTACCAAACCCAGTAGTGAATTGGAGTACATTGGTAATTTCTAAATTGATATATATCTCCATCTGGATTGTAATCCCAATGTTATTTTTGGATTTAGCCTGGTGGAAAATTCTTTTAGGTTTCTTTCTTATGCATTATACGGCAGGCGTTATATTAAGCGTTGTATTTCAGTTAGCACACGTCATTGAAGAGGCCGAAATGCCTTTACCAGAAGAAGATGGTACTATGAAGAATACATGGGCGATTCACCAATTATTAACTACTGTAAACTTCGGTACAAAAAATAGAATCATGAATTGGTTTACTGGCGGTTTGAACCATCAAGTGGAGCATCATATATTTCCACACATAAGCCATGTTCATTATACCAAGATTTCTAAGATTGTACGTGAAACAGCTAAAGAATTCAATTTACCATACAACGAATACAAAACAACCAGAAAAGCTATCATTGCTCATTTCAAGTATTTAAGAGACATGGGAATGAAGCCTGCTTTACAAGCCTAATTTTTTTGCCAAATGAATCAACTTTCTGATAGAATAAATAATCTATCGACTTCGCAAACCCTTGCCATGGCTGCGAAAGCCAGAGAATTAAGAGCAGAGGGAAAAGACATTATTGGATTGAGTCTTGGGGAACCAGATTTTAACACTCCAGATTTTGTAAAAGAAGCTGCTATACAAGCTATCAATGACAATTATAGCTCTTACACACCTGTAGATGGATATGTGGAGTTGAAACAAGCAGTCATCACAAAGTTCAAACGTGACAATGGCTTAGAATATTCGTTACCTCAAATTGTGGTTTCTACTGGTGCTAAACAATCATTAGCTAATGTTGCTGCCGCCATGATCAATCCTGGCGATGAGGTAATTTTACCTTGCCCTTATTGGGTAAGTTATAGTGATATTGTTGGGTTACATGAGGGCATTCCTGTGGAAGTAGCAACCTCTATCGATACAGATTTCAAGATGACTGCCCAACAATTAGAAGCAGCCATTACACCAAAAACAAAAATGTTATGGTTCAGTTCACCATGTAATCCAAGTGGATCTCTATATAGCAAAGAAGAATTAGAAGCATTGGCAAGTGTTTTAAGAAATCATCCAAATATTTATGTGGTTTCTGATGAAATCTATGAGCATATCAATTATACAGGTCAGCCACATGCAAGCATGGCAAATATTGACGGTATGTTTGATCGTACCGTAACAGTTAATGGTGTATCTAAAGCATTTGCAATGACCGGTTGGAGAATAGGTTATATTGGCGCTCCAGATTGGATAGCTCGCGCCTGTAATAAAATGCAAGGCCAAGTGACTAGTGGTGCTAATTGTATTGCGCAACGTGCCGTAATTACTGCTTTAGAAGCTGATCCGAGTAGTATCCAGTACATGGTAGACGAATTTAAAGTACGTCGTGATATGGTTCTGGATATGCTTAATGAGATTGAAGGCTTCTCTGCCAACACACCTGAAGGTGCGTTTTATGTATTTCCGGATATTTCTTATTTTTTTGGTAAGACATTACATGGCACACGCATCAATAATGCGACAGATTTCTCTATGTATTTATTAGAAGAGGCTCTTGTAGCAACTGTTACTGGTGATGCTTTTGGAAATCCTAATTGCATTAGGATATCTTATGCAGCATCACAAGAACAATTAGTTGAAGCTCTTAAGCGTATCAAAGAAGCAGTAAGCCAATTAGTGACACTATAATAATTGCAAACAGAAGTATCTGTTTCTTAAATAATTCTTTGCGCTCCTTTTGAAGGCGTTCACGAATCTCTTTAAGCACCTGTGGTTTCAGTACCACGTGGTCGTACTTTTCTTTTTTTAACGTCACCATACTTTCCAGGAATATGAGCGAATTTTTTCTTTTTCTTACTACTCAACTGGCTCCTATTAAATTTAAAAGAAGCGTTCATTGCAGCTATTCCCATAATTCCTAAGATTTAAAAGTTAAAAAGTAAAAAGCGGTCAGCCAGTCCTTCATTTCTATATTACTAGAAACATAGTATTAATGGTCTGTAAAGATCAATAAGAAAATATTCTTTTCCGAAGTTATCTGGATAAGTAGGAATTTAACTTAATATAGTACACCTACAAGTATTGCTGAAAAAATTGAAAGCTTAAGAATTGCCTCAACATTTTGTGAATAGCGTAATTGGTATTTGTATAGTCTTTTCTTTACGCTAAAAAGAGATTTTGGGTCTCTTGGCGAGTTGTTGATTTTGCTTTTGTATGTTGAGTTCAGGATACCTCCATATTCAACAGATTTGTTTTCAGGACAACTTCGTAAAGTATTGACTTGCTTTGGGTTTAATACTAATTTCATGATTGATGATTTTTAAATTGGTTACACATATATGACGCCCAATAAGTCAAAATGTTACATAGATTTATACTGATTATACCCAAAAATGAGCATGAAATATTCCCGAATATCAGGTGGATATTAGGTTTGATATACTTTAAAAATATTTAAAAAATTATCTGTTTCTCCAGAAAAAAGGTGTCAATAATATGAGCACAGTGAACAATTCTAAACGTCCGATGAGCATTAAAAATGAACACCACCATTTGCCAATATTTGGCATTTGATAAAAGTTATTCACAGGTCCATAATCTCCAATCGCTGGTCCAACATTCCCTAAACTAGATGCCGCAACTCCAATAGCTGAAGAAAAATCTAAGCCTAAAGCCGCAAAACCTAATGCTCCAACAATAAATGACAGCATATAAAGGATAAAGAAACCTAATATATTAAAGACTATATCACCAGAAATAGCTCTTTTATTATAGCGTACAGGCAAAATAGCATTCATATGCAACGACCTCTTGAATTCTAAAAAACCGTTACGAATCGTAATTAAATGTCTTACGACCTTAACTCCCCCAGCTGTGCTTCCTGAGGATCCACCAAGAAACATAAGTCCAAAAAAGAATACTACTAAAAAAGGAGTCCACATTGTATAGTCTGCGCTCACAAAACCTGTTGTTGTAATAATAGCGAGTACTTGAAATAATGAATGCCTCAAAACACTCTCTACCTCTCCTAAAACCATAGGATGACTAATAGTAGACGATGTCATATCTGCGCCAAAATAAATAATGATACTAGCTATGACAGTAAACACCAGAATAAATTTAAAGTACAATTTAAATTCTTCATCTTTAGTCACACGATTTACCTTTCCTTTGAAAAAGTAATAACTCAATACAAAGTTAGTTCCTGCTAAGAACATGAATAACATCACTATGTATTGAATAAGCGGATTATCATTCCAATGAGCTAAACTGGCATTTTTTGTTGAAAAACCTCCAGTAGACAAGGTACTTAACGAATGATTGATAGCATCGAAAAAAGACATGCCTGCCAACTTCAATAATAATGTTTCAGCCGCAGTATAACTCACATAAATAAGCCATAATCGTTTTGCCGTATCAGTAATTCTTGGGTGCAATTTATCGGCACTAGGACCTGGTGCTTCTGCTGCAAACAACTGCATACCACCAATTCCTAATAATGGTAAAATAGCAATAGCTAGTACAATAATACCCATACCACCTATCCAATGTGTAAGGCTTCTCCAAAACAAGATACCTTCAGGCACTCTTTCAATATCCGTCAATATAGTCGCTCCGGTTGTGGTATAGCCAGACATGGTTTCAAAAAAAGCGTTTGTAAAACTTGGGATGGTTTCTGTAAATACATATGGTAGTGTGCCAGATAATGCCATGATGATCCACCCAAAAGCAACCACAATATATCCATCATGCTTATTGAGCTCCTTTTTATGCTCTCGTGTTTTGAACATGAGGAAAACACCAGCAAGAATGGTGACAATTCCAGCTAATACTATTTTAACCGCCATACCATCGTTATATGCCCAGCTCATAACTGATGCTAAAAGCATGAAACCACCATTAAATAGCAGAAGTAATCCGAAAATATGAAGAATGATCTTGTAATTGAAACGCATCAGAAAAATAGTTTTTCCACTTGTTTTATAGATTTAGGCAAACAACAAACTACAACTTTATCGCCTTCCTGAATTGTAAAATCTCCAAGAGCAATAACACCTTCATCATTCCTAATGACGCCACCGATAATTGCTGAACGAGGAAATTCAAGATCTCTAATCAGTGTATTACATATATTGGAATTAACTTTCACATTAAACTCTAATATCTCAGCATTCATGTTATTCAACTTAGTCATTGCTACCACTTCGCCTTTTCGTACGTATCTAAAAATATTATTGGCAGCCAATAGTTTTTTATTAATAAGTGTATCTATGCCTATGGATTGTGATAATTCAAAATAGTCCATATTTTCAACTAGTGCAATGGTTTTTCTAACACCTTTTGATTTTGCCATGAGGCAGGACATGATATTAGTCTCAGAATTTCCTGTTACCGAAATAAAAGCTTCCATTTCTGATATACTTTCTTCTTCCAGCAATTCAACATTTCTACCATCACCATTGATAACCAAAGCTTTTGGAAGCTCATCAGCCAAATCAAACGCTCGATTCTTATCTTTTTCTATGAGTTTTACATTAAACTTATTCGCGCATAAATCTCTCGCTGTTTTAAAACCAATTTTACTACCTCCAAGAATCATAACATTCTTAATATCTTCTTTGACCTTACCAGTGAGTTTATACAGTTCTTCAACGCCACCTTTAGAGGTGACAAAATACACTTGATCTCCTTCTTTAAAAACGGTATCTCCACGAGGAATTAACGTATACTGCGTTCCAAATCTTTGAATAGCAATAGCCATAAAATGTACTTCTGGTAGCAATTGAGCCGCTTCTCTAACAGATTTACCAACGAAAGATGCCGTACGAGACAAATTTAAACCTACCATAGTCAATGCTCCTTCCTCAAACTCATAACTATCATTAAACGCCGACTGATCTAAAAGTAACTCAATTTCTGCGGCAGCTAATGATTCCGGAGAAATCAATTCGTCAATGCCAAACTTGGTAAATCCAACCTCATCCTTATAATCTATAAACTCGGTATTCGAAATCCTGGCAATGGTTTGCTTAGCTCCTAGTTGTTTAGCTAATACACAAACAGTAATATTCGTAGTCTCTGAAGATGTAACGGCTATAACCAAGTCTGCGTTTGCAACTCTGGATTCTTTTAAAATTGCTATAGAAGTCGCATCTCCCTTTACAATACGGATATCTAAATGATTATCTGCATAGGTAAGGCTATCCTTATAAGTATCTATTAAAGTGATCTCTTGAGATTCGTAAGACAATAATTTTGCGAGATGAAATCCTACTTCACCTGCTCCTGCAATGATTATCTTCATAAAATATGACTGTGAATATAAAGTAGTGCAAATATAATTGTTTTTTAAGGACACTCACCCAAAAAACAATGCAGATAGTCTACTACAATAGACAGACATAACATTAAGAAAGTTATATATTTGCCAAAATTTCTGTATTGACAAAAGTAAAACCATACAAGAATAGTGAGCTTGGCAAAAAAGAACAAGTAGCTAATATGTTTGATAACATCTCCAAAGAATATGATGGCCTCAATCGGGTCATCTCTTTTGGAATTGATGTAAAATGGCGCAAGAAAGTTGTGAAAATTGTTACTTCTCATAAACCTGGGAATGTCTTAGATATAGCGACCGGAACTGGAGATTTAGCTATTAATCTTGTAAAAACTGGCGCTTCAAAAATCGTTGGACTAGATATTAGTCAAGGCATGTTAGATGTAGGGAAACAAAAAATATCCAAACGACAATTAAGTGATTCTATAGATATGATCCTTGGTGATTCTGAAAATATGCCTTTTGAAGATCATACTTTTGATGCTATTACTGTGGCATTTGGAGTTCGTAATTTTGAAACTCTAGAAAAAGGGCTTAAAGAAATTTTACGAGTTCTTAAACCAGGAGGGGTTTTTGTGATTTTAGAAACATCTGTTCCAACAAAAACCCCATATAAACAAGGTTATAGGTTCTATACAAAGAATATATTACCAATGATAGGAAAATTGTTTTCAAAGGACCGTTTGGCTTATTCATATTTATGTGAATCTGCCTCTGTTTTTCCTTATGGTGAAGCTCTAAACAATATTTTGCGTGAAATTGGGTTTATAAACGTTGAAGATAACCCTCAAACTTTTGGCGTAGCGACTATTTACACTGCCTCAAAATAACATATATGAAAAATCTACTTATTGTTATTACCTTTTTATTTGCTTTTCAAGTTGCTAACGCCCAAATGTTTAGCAAAGAAAAAGTGTTGAATCTCGAGAATTTTGATAAAAAATTCTTGACTTGGGGGTACTATCTTGGACTTAATAGTTACGATTTTAATTTTGATTACAACCAAAATCTATCAGATATTCAAACATTAAAATCTGTTGGATTTAATGTTGGATTGATTGGAGACATGCGTATAAGTAATCATTTCAATCTGCGTTTAGAGCCAGGTTTAATCGTATCAAACAGAACACTTCACTATCAATCGGATTACTTTCAAGGCGTTGCCTTTCAAGACAACGACCTTATAAGAGAAGTGAAATCTACTTATATTCATATCCCTTTATTACTAAAAATATCAACAAAGCGTTTAAACAATTTCAAACCGTTTATAGTAGGTGGTGTATCCACTGCTTTAAACTTGTCATCTAATGAAGATAACCCTGACGATAATAGTGCTGGACAATTTCGTACAAAAAAGAACATGTACTTTTATGAGTTAGGTCTTGGCATAGATTTCTACCTCCATTGGTTTAAATTCACACCTTCTATTCGAGGCGTTTTTGCTATAAATGATGAATTGGTAAGAGACACGGACCCAAATAGTCCTTGGACTAGTAATATCACGTCTATGAAGTCTCGAGGGGTTTTCTTGAATTTTACGTTTCAGTAGAAAACCTTCTAAACTCACTTAACACTATTGCAGTTGCCGTGGCAACATTTAAACTTTCAGTAGCCTTCAATGCTCCGAAGCGAGGTATTGCAATACGCCTATTTACAAGTTTAGATATTATTTCGCTAATACCATTTGCCTCATTACCCATGACTATTATTCCAGATTTAGGCAGCGTTTCATTATAAACATTCGCGCCATCCATAAACGTCCCGAAGGTTAGTCCTTCTTTATTTTCTGTCAAGAATTCTTCAAGATCTAAATATGATATTTTCACTCTTGACAATGACCCCATTGTTGCCTGAACAACCTTTGAATTATAGCAATCTACCGTATTCTCTGAGCAAACCAGATGAGCAACTCCAAACCAATCACATAACCTAATAATAGTTCCCAAATTCCCTGGATCCCGTATAGCATCCAAAGCAATTACTAATCCATGGATATTAATATCATGATGTTCCGGTATTTTAAAAACTCCTAAAATATTATTCGGAGTCTTTAAAGCACTAATTTTTTTCAAATCTTTATCAGAAATTAAGGTATGGTTCTTGTTTAGATAGTGATAGTCTGGATTTGTTATATATAAATGATGTAGTTGTATATGCGAGTCTAACAATTCAGTTACCGTTTTAAAACCTTCCGCAATAAAGAGTTTGCTCTCATTGCGGTACTTTTTTTGAGACAAGCTCGTTATTAGTTTTATTTGGCTTTTGGGTAACATTTTAATAATGTATTTTTGATTTTATTAATTACACTGGTTGAAACTATCTTTCACAAAAATATCACTAATTATTGTAATCATTGGGTTTTTGACCTCTTGTAACACCATAAAGAGAGTTGGTGAAAACGAGCATTTATTAACAGATACTTCCGTTTTTGTCAATGACAAAAGGGATCTTTCAGAAACGGTAAATAGTCTGTTGTATCAAAAACGCAACAGCAAGCTTCTTGGAGTTCCTCTTAGATTACATATCTACAACCTAGCAAAAGAACAACCAGATTCGGCCTATACAAAGTGGCTAAATAAAAGGCCAAACAGAAAAAGAAGATTAAAAGGTATTTATTCTAACAAGCAAGTTGATAAATTAGGAAAATCTTATGTCGGCCTTAATAATTGGCTTAAAAAAACGGGAGAAGCTCCTGTTATTATTGACTCAGCAAAAACACGTAAATCGAGAAACAGATTAGAAAGTTATTTTTGGCAAAATGGGTGGTTTGACGTAGAGACCTCATCCATATTAAAACCAAAAGAAAACCAAAGAGCAAGTATTGATTATTTTGTGACTACTGGCAAACCTTATCTTATTGATTCTATTTCGACAAAAATAGCGTCACCTGTTGTAGATTCTTTGTATCAGAAAATAAAGAAAAAATCACTAATTCAGCCTATAGAGCAGTTCAGAAGTGCCAATTTTGTAAATGAAAGAGATCGAATCGCCTCAGAATTACGTAATTCAGGAGTTTATCATTTTACCCAAGATTATGTTTTTTTTGATATAGACTCCATTAGCAACGACAAGAAAGTGAATGTGGATCTTCACATACCTCACAGAATAGTAAAAACAGAAGACTCTACACGTCGAGAACCTTTTAAAATATACCATATTAAAGACGTTAATATCCTTACGGATTATTCGTATGACAACAGAAATAAGGTAATAAAGGACTCTGTGACTTACAATGATTATAATCTTTACAGTGTTAATGGGTTAAAATATAGACCAAAAGCTCTTACAGATGCCGTATTTATTACTCCAGGAGAAATTTACAAAGACATTGACCGAACAAGAACCTATAGGTATTTAAGTGAATTAAAAACATTTAAATACCCTAATATTGAATATATAGAAAACGAAGCTGATACAACCCTAACTGCTAACATATTTTTAACTCCAAGAAAAAAGTATTCGTTAGGAGCGAGTTTTGATGTGACACAAAGTAATATACAGACAGTTGGGTTTTCATTTAGCGGTAATGTTCTGACAAGAAATATATTTAGAGGTGCTGAAACATTAGAATTATCGGCTATTGGATCTATTGGTGCCTCTAAAGATCCTTCAGATTCTAAAGATCAATTTTTCGATATAAATGAATTAGGCGCAAATCTAAGATTGACCATTCCAAGATTTTTCTCTCCTTTCAACACAGATAAAATAGTTCCAAAATATATGTCTCCAAGTACGCGTATAAGTATTGGAGCTACAAGTCAAAGAAATATTGGTCTTGACAAACAGACATTATCAGGTATTTATAACTATCGTTGGTATCCGTCAGCGGCAATTACCGATCGACTCGATCTTTTCAATGTGCAATTCGTAAAAAACTTAAATACAGATAATTATTTTGAGGTATACCAAAACTCTTACAGCACATTAAATACTATTGCCCAAGATATAGGTTATATTGGCGCTAATGAAACATTAGCTATTCCAGAAGGTGCTGATAACTTTTTAGTAGATGCTTTGAGTGCTACACCTCCAAATAATATTACAGCAGCTCAAATTCAATCTGTAAACAATATTAATGAACGTAAAGAACGATTAACAGAAGACAACCTCATTTTCGCTTCTAACTTTGGTTTCACAAAGGACAAGCGTGAAAACTTATTCGATAATGATTTTTCCATTTTTAGAGCTAAGTTAGAGCTTGCAGGAAACTCGCTAACAGCCTTAACTAAACTAGCTGGGCAGAAGAAAAATGCGAATGGTAAGTATGAGGTTTTTGGTGTTGCCTTCTCTCAATATGTGAAAACTGAATTAGATTATGTAAAACATTGGGGACTTGGTAGTAAAAGCGTTCTTGCAGTTAGAAGTTTTTTCGGTTTTGCTATTCCTTTTGGAAATTCTACAAGCATCCCATTTTCTAGAAGTTTCTTTGCTGGTGGCACAAATGATAATCGCGCATGGACAGCATACAATCTAGGTCCAGGAACAACATCTAGCTCGAACGAATTTAATGAAGCAAATCTTAAACTTGCCTATAATGTTGAACTTCGGTATAATCTATTTGGCAATTTTAATGGCGCTTTCTTTATTGATGCAGGCAATATTTGGAACGCCCTTGATGATGTAGAAGATTCAGATGCTATTTTTAATGATTTCTCTTCCTTAGGAGATATCGCTATTGGTGCAGGCTTTGGCTTAAGATATGATTTTAGCTTTTTTGTGCTACGGTTTGATATAGGCTTCAAAGCGCATGACCCATCTTACAAAGATCAGAACAGATGGTTTAATGATTTTAATTTCAAGAACGCCGTTTATAACATCGGAATCAACTATCCTTTCTAACAATCTCCGATGTACAAATTACTATAACGGTTTCGCATTTTTATCAGTAACAAAGGGCTATACACGCGTCATTTATTCAAAATTTGATTACTTTTGATGTCTTAGTCAACAAACTATTTTACAATAAAAACCAATCATATGAGTCATAATATCAAACCAGGAGTTGCAACAGGTTACGAAGTTCAAGAAATTTTCAAATTAGCTAAGGAAAAAGGCTTTGCCCTTCCAGCTATTAACGTTATTGGATCTAATACCATAAATGGCGTTTTAGAAACAGCAGCGACTTTAAATGCACCCGTTATTATTCAATTCTCTAATGGTGGAGCACAATTCAATGCCGGAAAAGGACTGAGTAATGAAAACCAAAAAGCGGCCATCGCTGGTTCAGTAGCTGGGGCTAAACATGTGCATTTAATGGCAGAAGCTTATGGCGTGCCTGTAATACTTCACACAGATCATTGTGCAAAAAAATTATTACCATGGATTGATGGTTTATTAGAAGCTAGCGAAGAACATTTCGAACAAACTGGAAAACCACTTTATAGTTCACACATGATTGACCTTTCTGAAGAACCTATTGAAGAAAATATAGAGATTTGCAAACAATATCTGGCAAGAATGAGCAAGATGGGCATGACCCTAGAAATTGAACTAGGTATAACTGGTGGAGAAGAAGATGGTGTTGACAACACAGATGTTGATGACTCTAAGCTTTATACACAACCTGAAGAGGTTGCTTACGCATATGAGGAATTAAGTAAAGTAAGTGATCAATTCACTGTTGCAGCTGCTTTCGGTAATGTTCATGGTGTTTACAAACCAGGAAATGTGAAATTAACACCCAAAATCTTAAAGAATTCTCAAGAACATATTTCTCAAAAATATAATCTTGACCATAATCATATAGATTTTGTTTTTCACGGCGGATCAGGATCGACTGTAGAAGAAATTAGAGAAGCCATTGGTTATGGTGTTATAAAAATGAACATAGATACAGACATGCAATATGCTTTTTTAAGTGGTGTTCGTGACTATGTTCAAGACAAAAAAGATTATCTACAAACCCAAATCGGTAATCCTGACGGTGATGATGTGCCAAATAAAAAGTACTATGACCCAAGGGTTTGGCTAAGAAAAGGAGAAGATGCTTTTGTAAATCGGTTAAAAAAGGCATTTGAAGACCTTAATAATGTAAATACTTTATAACTTTGTACCCTAACTAAACTTAAAAGTCAACTGAATGTCTTGGTTTAAGAGAAAAGAAAAGGGAATTCAAACAACCACAGAAGAGAAGAAAGACACACCCAGAGGGTTGTGGTATAAATCTCCTACTGGAAAAATTATTGATGCTGAAGAATTAGAAAAGAACTATTATGTGAGTCCAGAAGACGGGTATCATGTACGCATTGGAAGTAATGAATACTTTGAAATCTTGTTTGATGATAATACATATAAAGAGCTGGATGCTAATTTAACTTCTAAGGATCCTCTTAAGTTTGAGGACACCAAGAAATATCCGGATCGTTTAAAAGCGGCTCAAGAGAAAACTAATCTTAAAGATGCTGTACGTACGGCCGTTGGAAAATCTCAAGGAAAGGATTTAGTGATTGCCTGTATGGATTTTACTTTTATTGGTGGCTCAATGGGTAGTGTTGTAGGTGAAAAAATAGCTCGAGCAGCAGATCATTCTTTAAAAAAGAAAATTCCGTTAGTGATTATTTCTAAATCTGGAGGTGCTCGCATGATGGAAGCGGCTTTATCGCTAATGCAATTAGCAAAAACATCGGTGAAACTCGCTCAGCTAGCAGATGCCAAAATACCATACATCTCTTTATGTACCGATCCAACAACAGGTGGCACAACTGCCTCCTTTGCAATGTTGGGAGACATTAATATAAGTGAACCTGGAGCATTGATTGGATTTGCCGGGCCACGTATTGTAAGAGATACTACTGGTAAAGAATTACCTGAAGGTTTCCAGACCTCTGAATTCTTATTAGAACATGGGTTTTTAGATTTTATTTCTCCGCGCAAAGACTTAAAGAAGAAAATCAATCTTTATATTGATTTGATACAAAATCAACCGTTAAGAGAATAATAAAAGCGAGCCGAATAGCTCGCTTTTATTTTCAACTAAACCAAAACAACGCCCTCATCCTTGAATTCAGACAAAAAGCCAAATGCATAAAATTGTATAGAAAATAAAAAGGAAAATTTCTAATTTAATCTTCTTGATTTTTTCAATCATATTGGAAATCAACACTAGTTGAAAATATGAAAATCCAATTCAAAATTTGAACTAGGGTGGTTCAGATTCCCCCAAGTATCATTCTCGCAAAAAATACCACTGACATAAGTATTTGTAGTTTCATAATAAAGATCTTGCTTCCAATTCAAATCTATTCCTTTTTCAATATAGCTGTTCAATGTGTCCGTAGACATTATTTCAAACATGGAAATATGTCTATACCCCTGCTTGGTTAAAATATAAACAGCGAAATCACCCGATCGTAAGTGTATTAAGGGAGCTGAACCAATTTGCTGGCCAGAGAGCACCTCAGTTCCTACATTAAGACTCGAAATTGGATTCACATGAAATAACCTAACAATTACATTTTCATTGTCTGCAAGCCTAATGTCTATCTCGTAATCGGTGGGATCCTCATTGATTCTCACTTGGCTCATAGACACTATAGTTCCATTAGCGGGGGCGTAATAGTTTAAACTTGTTGGTAATTCAACGTTCTCATCTAACTCACCTTCGGCATAGGTGTGAAAATAGTGCTTGAGGTTAACACAGGATTCACCACTATAATCAACAAAATTATGACCTGCAGAAGACCTATACCTCGATATTTTCTTTATTTTATCTAGTTCAACATGCAATGATGTTAAATACGGTTGGTCAATAATTTGACTAATGTCACTTGTTTCGAGTTCAAGATCACATTCACCTTTTATACCATTAATGCTCGCATTTAAAATTATTGTTCCTTGCGGATTCAATATATCCATTCCACCAGAAACGGACTCAAAAGAAGAGTCAAAATCCAAGGTTGCGGTGAAGTTTGTTTCACCTGCATCTATCGTGTAAAATCCGTTTATAATCAGGCTTGTACCATTTAAAGTTCCTGTCCCCATTCCTGAATAAAGCCCTCCATCAAAATCATTGAATTCAATTTGGTAACCTTGTGAATCGTCATTCTTAATAATCTTCAACTGACTTCCAACTATGGCAAAGTCTAAACAATAAACGCCTTCAATCCGTGAAAGTTCTTCTTCATTATTTATAGTCTCTTCATTGGAGCAATTAAAGAACATTGTACAAAGTGTTAGCAGTCCTATTAAGTATTTCAACTTAATGATAGAATTTTTGTGTAACATTTAATGTAGGTTTAGTTAATAATGATTTTCTTAGTAATGATTGATATATGAGTATTTACCCTTAAAAAATATATACCTTTTGGGAGAAAACTCAAATCAATTTCCTTTTGATGACTCGAACTCGTAGTTTCAAAACGAACAATCATTTTACCTGTGATGTCATAGAGCTTCATTCGCTCTATAGTTTTTGGTCCGTCATATTTAAGCTTGAATTTACCATTACTTGGATTGGGGTAAACCAGCAATTGGTGCTGCAATAATTCATCTTGAGGGGTATTCAATGAATTATCACTCTCTCCAGTGATATTAAAAGAATATGGGCTCTCATCACAATCATCACTAATTATACTTAAAGTTGCCGTATTTATGGTTCCTACCTGACTAGGTGTATATCTCACGGTAAATGTGGTTATTCCTCCGTTAGCAGAAACGATGATATTTGGTTCAGCAGTTATCGAAAAATCTGTGCTATTTGCAACTTCAATTATGGGTGTTCCGGTTAAGTTAAGATTGACGTTTTGAGTGTTTTCAATAGTGAATGTTTTTTCCGCGAAGCTTCCAAAAGCTACAATCCCAAAATCGGTATCATCCATTGAACTGGGTGTAGTATCACCTGATAAAATTGAATTTCCGTTTCCTTGAATATCCATTTCAGGACAACCAGAACAGTTTTCAGAATAGGCTACTCCAGTATCAACGCGCCAACTACCATAAGGCCCTGTTCCGGCATTCGCTGAGGCTTCATCATCAACTTGAATGCATGCAAGATTATTGTTTTCTACACGCATAAATGTTAGTGCTGCATTATTCCCGCTTTTTAGATTTAAGGAAGTCAATGCATTATCATCTCCTCTTAACGCCGTCAAATTGGTGTTATTGGATAAATCTAAAGATGTTATTGTGTTATTTCTAATTCGTAGATCTTCTAATGCAGTAAATGCTTCAATCCCTGTTAAATCATTTATACTAAGAGTTTCAACATCCAAAGCTATAATTGTATTAATATTTCTAGTTGGTATATAATCGTCTAATACTCCTGAATCATAACCTAAATCAATAAGAGCTTGTTCAAAATTATCGTCAGGAACAAAAGTATCTAAGCAATGTTCTTCATAAGAGGCAGTATTATCTTTTAACCAACTATTATAAGACCCAATACCAGCAGATGCATTAGCTGCATTATCTAATTGAATACAAAACAAATCAGGGTTATTATTGGCATTGAAAACATTAATTAAATCATTATTTCCATTTCTTATATCAAAACTCGTTAATACATTATTAAAACAAAGCACTTGAGTTAACATTGGGTTATTATTTAAATACAATTCTGTTAACTGATTTGCATAGCAAGAAAGGCTAAACAACATGGGATTGCTACTAACATCTAAGCTAGATAATTGATTATTAAAACATAATAAAACTGCTAAAGCTGGATTATTACTAACATCCAAATTCATTAATAAGGGGTTGTTAGAACATATTAGTGTAGCTAATGCGGCATTGTTACTAACACTTAAACTGGTTAAATTATTGTTTTGAATATTTAAAGAGACTAATGCTGTGTTTGCACTAACATCTACGTTACTTATTTGATTACCAATGCACAATAAATCCTCTAAGGCTATAAAATCCTCAATTCCTGTTAAATCACTTATGCTCTTACTACTAACATCTAGAGTGGTAATAGTATTAATATTCTCAGTTGGAACATAATCATCAAGAACAGAATCATAACCCAAATCTATTAGTGCTTGTTCAAAATTGTCATCTGGAATATTAGTTTCAAAACAATGTTCACTGTAAATAGCACTTGCATCTTCTGTCCAACCAGTATAGATGCCAACGTTAGCGTTGGCTGCACTAGCATCATCAACATTAATACAAGATAAGTTAGGGCAATTAGTTGCAACAACTGTAGATAAAGTATTAGCTCCTTTAGCATTTAAGGTAGTTAGTATACTATTATCACTACAAACTAGTATATCTAAGTTTAGTTTATTACTAACATCTAAACTGCTTATTAACGTATTAGCGCAATTTAAAATAATTAAGACAGGATTATTACTAACATCTAAAGAGGTTATTGGATTATCAAAACAGAATAAATTGACCAGAAGATTATTATTACTAATATCTAGGTTAGATAAATTATTATTACTACAATTTAATACATTTAAAGCAGCATTATTATTTATATCTATGTTAGATATGCTGTTATTACTACAATTTAAATTAGTTAACGCAATAAAATCTTCAATTCCAGTTAAACTACTAATTGATTTGTTATCAACTATTAATTCTGCAACTGTATTAATATTTGCTGTTAGCACAGAACCATCAATAACATCATCATGTCCAAGATCAATTAGAGCCTGTTCAAAATTGGAGTCTGGGATTGCTGTAGTTTGCGCTCGTAAAAATGTAGATATACACAACACACATAATAATAACTTGGTTTTCATAAGTAGATTTTAATTGGTTATTTAATTGATTATCATTTTTTTGGTAATACTATTGTTCAGAGTTTTGAGGCTAAGAAAATAAACACCTTTCGACAAGTTGAGATTCAATTGCCTATCACGTAATTCTTGTATATTAATCTTTGCAATTCTTTTTCCTGTGATGTCAAATAAATGACATATTAAGATTGGTTCTTTTCCGCTATAGAGAATCTGGAAACTTCCAGAATTTGGATTGGGAATCAATCTAACTTGATTATTATTAAAGTCATTTTTTTCAAGATTCAAGGTATTTGTGCAATCTTCTGAATAAGTTACTCCGCCATCAACCTGCCAGTTACCATAAGCACCCATTCCCGTATTTGCTGCTTGTTCATCATCAACTTGAATACACAACAGGTTATCATTAAATCTTGCGTTTAAAGCTGTTAAAATGGCATTATTTCCATTTTTCACATTTATATTGGTCAAAGGACTAACATTCAATGACCCTGTACAGACTAAAGTTTCTAAAACAGAATTATTACTGAGATCTAAGCTTGAAAACAAATTATCACTAGCTACTAAATTGGTGAGTTGAAGATTATTTTTTAAGTCTAAATTGGTGAGTTGACTATTTGGACAAGCCAGAAGTTTTAAATTAGTATTGTTGCTAACATCTAAGCTACCTAATAAGGTACCAGAACAGATGAGAGTTTCTAAAGCAATATTATTAGAAACATTAAGATCAACAAGTTGGTTCTGACCAGTAAAAAAGCTTACTAATGCAGTATTACTGCTTAAATCTAAGCTTATGATTGGGTTACCAATACAATCTAAACTAGTTAAAGCAACAAAATCCTCAATCCCTGTTAAGTCACTTATATTACTGTTAGGAACAAACAAAGTCGTTATTCCATCTATATTCGCAGTTGGCACTATTCCATCAACTGGGCCCATATCATAGCCCATATCAATAAGGCGCTGCTCGAAGTTGGAATCAGGAATAGAAGTGTTTTGGGCATGGCCAATTATTGGCAGAAAAAACAATGCACAAAAAAGTAGGTTTTTTAACATTTGTAGAGTTTTAGGTTCTTGTCAAATTTAGCATCGTCCGTAACATTTAGTTTTTATAGAAACTGTCTTGGTATAGAGCGAATCGTTTTTGTGACGAAAAGATCATTAAGTCTTGTCCAATTCTCAGTTGTTTTTTAATCTTGGTACGAATGGAAGTTTTTTTGGTACTAAATGAGGTCCAAAAAAAGAGTTAATTTTAGATTTTGAATAGCTTTGTAATCAAAACTCTATGAAACTTATCAAATTCTTGAATTACCCCTATCCTTTCTATGAAAATGCTAGACAGGGTTTCAAGATTTGTTTAGGTATTGGTATTTTCATAACGGCATTTTGCTTTTTTTTCAGACCATTTGGACTTGATGAACTATCTACACTAGGACTTATTGGATATGGCCTGGTTTCATTCTTAATATGTAGTTTTCATATTGTTGTTCTTCCGCTAATTTTCAAGAAAAATCTAAAAACTGAAGGTTGGAAGATATATAAAGAAATCTTATGGATTCTAGCTATCAATATTTCTCTGGCATTTGGCAATTACTTTTATTCAGGATTCATTTTTAGAGCTGGCTATAGATTTGATATTAAAATCTTTCTGATAGTACTGTTCTGTACCATAATTGTTGCTGTTATCCCAGCAATAGCAATTATCCTATACAAGCAGCTTTTCGTTTACAAAAAGATTCTAAAAGATGTTAAAAAAATTGATGCAAAACTCATCGAAAGCAATAACTCATATAAACATATCTCAAAAGAATTGAAGGTCCTAACCCTTTCAGAAAGCAAAAAAGATCAGTTTAAAATTAATGCAAATGATTTTGTTCTTTTATCTTCCGCAGGTAATTATGTTGAGATCTTCTTTAAGGAAAATCAGACCATACAAAAGAAATTACTCAGAAATAACATTTACAAGATTGAACAACAATTAAAGAAATTTGATCATATCATTCGATGTCATAGATCACACATCGTAAATTTGAATCATATAAAGAAAGTTACGGGTAATTTACAAGGGTATCAATTATCGATTGAAGGATTGGAAAACCTTATTCCTGTATCCAGAAGTTATAGTAAGGCCATTAAGAACAAGATTTTAAAATAACAAATCATAACCTAATAATCTTGCGAATTTTGCTCCTAAACGAAATACTAGTTTTTGAAGCTTCCATGGTATAAAGGCAAAATATGAATCAATATAACTCATTAAAATGAGCGTGTAAAATGGGTTATGTGGTATGTTAGATTTGCTTACCTTTCCTTTACTTGCAAGTTCATACATTACTCTTAGTCCTTTTTCAATATTTCTGGGCGGAAAAATTTCCGCATGAAAAACAACTTCGTCATCTGTCGCATTCCAAAAACTATGTAGTGTAAATTTATCTACAATTACTTTTTGATCCCCTGGTTTTAAAACATAGTGTTTAGTGCCAGCAGTTAAATTTAGTTCTCCTGATATAACTTTAAACGTTTCTGTTTGATGAGAATGAAAATGTCTAGGCTTTTTTGCCCAAGATGCTTTTGGTGCTAAGGTTAAATAAAATTCAGTCATTCTACCATTTGTACTTTCAGCAGTTTGAATAAACTCCATACTGTCCTTTGTTACGGAATTATATAAGATTTCTCCCAAAAATTTTAATTTCCTTAAATTTAAGAGCAATGACATAAAATATGGAATGAATATGAAATTATGGTATGAACATCATTTTAATTGTTACAGATTGCATTATGGTTGGTGCAAGTAGTATTAATGAGAATAAAAAAGCGAGCTTCACAGCTCGCTTTTTCGATCCAAAATAATTAATCAACCTAAAACTAATTGAGAGTAATCTCTCTAACAGTTCCATCTTCAAAAGTGAATGTTGCTTGGTTATCGCAATCGCCATCTCCAAAATCAAACACGCCACCAAAATTTGTACGTTGTACATCTATACTACCGCTCACAAAATAAGTGCAAATCACCTCTCTTCTTAAAGGTATTACCACTTCATAGGTATGTGTATTTCCATTTCTGAACGTTGATGTCCAATTTCCTGTAATCTCAAATACATTGTCACTCCAGATACCGCTACCATGCCCTTCAATCCATTCCTTGATTTTCAATCCTTCTCGTGATGCTTCAACCCCGTTTGGCCAAATTACAGTCAAATCTAAAGTATGAGTGAATTGTGGGTTTCCGTTCTCGTTAGATAATTCTTTCAATAGCGTTTTGCTACCAAGGATATTCTTATTATTGAAATAAAAATCTTCTAAAGAATAGCTGATCATTACTTCTTGAGCTTCTGGATCTCGCTCATAAGACATGATAATTTTCCCTTTAAGAACATTACCTCTTACCTCACATCCTTCACTACCAAAATCAATAGTTACTTCTCTATATCCTTGCTCTAATACGACTGTAATAGTCACACAATCTGGTAAACCTCCTGGGCGAGAATTAGTTCTACTTACTCTATTTGATTCATCTGAATCAAATTCATAAACATCAATCATAATGTCAGTCATAGCTTCTGAAGCCTCATCAATTTCTGCTAATTGAGCCACTTCAGTAGTGTCTAGCTCTTGCACCTCTTGGTCAACAGCTTCATCTTTAGTACACCCAGTAAATACCAATGCCAATGCTATCATTGCCATGGTTATTTTTAGGGTTAATTTGGAATTTTTCATAATTGCTTAATTTAAGTTATATGTGTTAAGACCGTGTTAAAACGAAAAGGTTTAAAATAGTATCAAAAAAAATTGCAACTTCTAAAAAATCACTATATTTGCCGCTTGATACGAAAGACGTATCGTACATAAAAATTATTTACATAAATATTGGCATGTTAGACAAGAAAGGTAAAGAGAAACTCTTTAAAAAACACGGTAAGAACGAGAAAGACACTGGTTCTGCAGAAGGACAGATTGCATTGTTCACAGAAAGAATCAATCATTTAACAGAACACTTAAAAAAGAATCGTAAAGATTATAATACAGAGCGTTCGTTGGTAATGTTAGTAGGTAAGCGTAGATCGCTTCTAGACTACTTAACTAAAAAAGATGTCTTGAGATATCGTGCCATTGTTAAAGAGTTAGGATTAAGAAAATAAAAAATAAACCACGCCTTTAAGCGTGGTTTTTTCATTGTTCTAATTTAGAACACACATATAAAAGAAGCTTACCATAGTTTTTCATTGGAATACAACAACAACTACAACACAACACCAATGTTTAACAAGTTTCCGCTGAGCCCAATAATTTTTGGGGCGGAATAACAAATTAAAATTTATGATACCTAAAGTATTTAGAGAGGTCATTGACCTTGGTGACGGTAGAGAAATTTCTATCGAAACCGGAAAACTAGCAAAACAAGCTCATGGTAGTGTTGTTGTGCAATCAGGAAAATGTATGTTATTATGTACCGTAGTTTCTAACTACGAACAAAAAGACCTTGATTTTCTTCCATTAACGGTAGATTACCGTGAAAAATTCGCCGCTGCCGGACGTTATCCAGGCGGTTTCTTTAAGAGAGAGGCAAGACCCAGTGACGGTGAAGTACTAACTATGCGTTTGGTGGACCGTGTTCTACGCCCATTATTCCCAAAAGATTATCATTCTGAAACACAAGTGATGATTCAGTTAATGTCTCATGATGATGACGTGATGCCAGATGCAATGGCCGGATTAGCGGCTTCTGCTGCGATTCAACTATCAGATTTTCCGTTTGAATGTACTATTTCTGAAGCAAGAGTAGGACGTGTTAATGGAGAGTTTGTCATCAACCCTACTAGAGCTCAATTAGAAGAGTCTGATATCGATATGATGATTGGAGCATCTGCTGACTCGGTTATGATGGTAGAAGGAGAAATGGATGAGATTTCTGAAGAAGAAATGACAGAAGCTATCAAGTTCGCTCATGAAGCCATTAAGGTACAATGTGCGGCGCAGGATCGTTTAGCTGAAGCCTTCGGGAAAAAGGAAGTACGTGAATATCCAGAAGAAAGATCAGATGAAGAACTGGCGAAGAAAATACATGACATGGCATACGATAAAGTATATGCCATTGCTAAAGCAGGATCTGCAAAACAAGAAAGAAGTGCTGCGTTCTCTGAAATAAAAGAAGACATTAAAGCTACTTTTTCTGAAGAAGAATTAGAAGATTTTGGTGGTTTAGTTTCCAAATATTACCGTGCTGCTGAAAAAGCAGCAATTCGTGACCTTACCTTAAACGAAGGTCAGCGTTTGGATGGTCGTAAAACAGACGAAATCAGACCAATCTGGTGTGAGGTGGATTACTTACCATCTGTTCATGGCTCATCTATCTTTACACGTGGTGAAACTCAAGCTTTGGCAACAGTGACCTTAGGAACATCTAGAGATGCCAATCAAATAGATATGCCATCTCACGAAGGTGAAGAGCGTTTCTATTTACATTATAACTTCCCTCCTTTCTGTACAGGTGAAGCGCGCCCAATTCGTGGAACATCTCGTAGAGAAGTTGGACATGGTAACCTAGCACAACGTGCTCTAAAAGGTATGGTACCAGAAGACTGCCCTTATACTGTAAGAGTTGTATCTGAAGTATTAGAATCTAACGGTTCTTCTTCTATGGCAACTGTTTGTTCAGGAACTATGGCACTTATGGATGCTGGTGTGCAATTAAAGAAACCCGTTTCTGGGATTGCTATGGGTTTAATTTCTGATGGCGATTCAGGTAAATACGCAGTATTGTCTGATATTTTAGGTGATGAAGATCACCTTGGTGATATGGACTTTAAAGTAACAGGTACAGCAGATGGTATTACTGCTTGCCAAATGGACATTAAAGTAAAAGGGTTGTCATACGAGATTCTTGTAAACGCATTGAAGCAAGCTCGTGATGGGCGTTTACATATCCTAGAAAAATTAACGGATACTATCGCTGCTCCAAATGCAGATGTTAAGTCTTACGCTCCTAAAATGGTAACGCGTCGTATTCCTAATGAATTTATTGGAGCCATGATTGGCCCTGGTGGAAAAGTAATACAAGAACTTCAGAAAGAAACAGGAACAACTATTGTTATTAACGAAGATCCTGTGACTGAAGAAGGTATTGTAGAAATATTAGGTACTGGACAAGAAGGTATTGATGCTGTATTAGCTAAGATAGATTCTGTAATGTTCAAACCTGAAGTAGGAAGCGTATATGAGGTGAAAGTCATTAAGATGTTAGATTTTGGTGCTGTAGTAGAATATATGGATGCACCAGGAAACGAAGTGTTATTACACGTATCTGAATTGGCGTGGGAACGCACAGAAAATGTATCTGATGTGGTAAACATGGGAGATGTATTTGATGTAAAATACTTTGGTATTGACAAACGTACACGTAAGGAGAAAGTATCTCGTAAAGCAATCTTACCTAAGCCAGAAGGTTATGTAGAAAGACCGCCAAGAGATAATAATCGTGGACGTGATAATCGTGGTAGAGATAATCGAGGACGTGATAATCGCAGAGACGATAGAAAACCAAGAGAAGAAAAGAAAGAAGATTAATTTTTCTTTAAACTCTATACTAAAAAACCATCAAGCTTGACTTGGTGGTTTTTTTTGTTTTTTTAAACGCAACCTTATTATGTTTTAGAGTCTTCTAATTGGAAGTCCTAATAAAATTGAACAACTAATTCAAACAAAAATATTGAGCTTAAACAACCTCATAAAAGCTTGTAAAAAAAACAAGAGAAGTGCACAAGCTGAGCTTTATAACACCTATAAAGATTCTTTGTTTATAGTATGTCTTAAATATTGTAAGAACATAGAGGAAGCTGAAGATAATTTGCAAGACGCTTTTATAGTAATTCTCAATAACATTCAGAAATATTCGGGTAAAGGGAGTTTTGAAGGCTGGATGAAGCGCATAGTCATTAACAAAGCTATTGACAGATACAAAAAAGACAATTTTATTAATGTCATGATAAAAGATGATATCCTAAAAGACACACAAATAGATAATTCTCAATTCACTTTACCCTTGAATGTAATTTTGAATACTATCCAAGATTTACCAAGTCGATATCGACTTGTTTTCAATTTATATGAAATGGATGGCTACACACATAAGGAAATAGCTAATATGCTAAATATTTCTGAAGGAACATCCAAATCAAACTTGCATAGAGCAAAATTGATTTTAAAAGAAAAAATACTAATCATCGATCCATCTCTAACCCATACAAAATTAAACTATGGCAAATAAGAAAGATATCGGAAGAGCTTATAAAGAGGCACTTGAAAATTACAGTATGTCGCCTCATAATCGAGTTTGGGATAATATTGAGAAAGGTCTGAATAAGCCTAATCGTAGAGTTTTTCCCTTTTGGATACTTGCAGTTGGGTTACTATTAATCATTCCATTAACAATATATATTGTCAAAAACCCAATTAATAATAACTATACCCCTGAACATATAAATAGCTCAAATGTAGATGACACCTCAATCGATCATATAATAGTTGATCGTAATCAAAATAATTCCAACATTAATAACCCTCATATTCAAAGTAATGATTCAATTACTGAAACGCGCAATTCTGCAACTAAGGACAATCTTCTTGAAAAAGGTGTGATATCCAATAATCCAAGAACAAATGATAAAGCAAATTCTAATAATACGAATTTCGCTTCTACGAATAGTGATAATAATTACCGGCAGAACAAAAATGACAAAACACAGAACAAGGGTGGCAATTATAAAAGGGAGAACACCAATGTGTATCATAAGAATGACCAAGTGACAAGCAATGTTCAATATGATACTGGAATACCAAATAACCGCCTAAAAAATGAATCCAATCTGGAAACCATAATAAAATTAGAGTCTCAATCTGTTGTCTCCAACAATTCAAAAATCATCGGTAGTTTCGAATTTAAGGATACTGTTGAAGTTGAACCTAAAAAAGAGAATGCGAAGAAAGGTATTAAAAAAATGACCTTGAAAGCATATGGAGGGCCTACATATTTTAACACACTATCTAAAGGCTTTACATTAAGTGAATTTTTAGAAACTAACGAAACGCAAGGCAATATTAAGTCCAGCTATGGTATCGCCGCCGAATTTGAATTAACCGAAAAATCTAGTATAAGTTTTGGTGTTGGAAAAATAAATCTTGGTCATACTACGCTTTCAGCCGACTCCATCATTAGTGTTGATTTTGAAGGGATTTTTTTAAGAAATAGCTGGACTTACGATTATTTGGATTTAAACGATCAAGCCAATAATTTGACCGCAACAACATTAGGAGATCATGGAACAGTATTAGATTTTCGTCAAGAAATTAGCTATATAGAGGTCCCAATTGTTTACTCTTATAACTTGGTTGAAAACAATAAATTTAAACTCAATGCCAATGGCGGAATTAGTTTCTTGACACTAACAGAAAATCGTATTATTGCAGAATCTCCAAATGGTAAAAGCTTGAGAATTGGTAGTGCCAATAATTTAAACAAGCTTAATTTAAGTGTAAACTTAGGTGCAAGTATTTCCTATCCAATATCTAATAGGTTGAGCATTTTCACTGAACCTGTTTTTAAATATTACTTAAAGACTTTTAATAGAGACAATAGTTTCAAACCTTACAGTCTAGGCTTGAATTTTGGAATTATGTATAAATTCTAAAAGTATTGACACGGTTGCCATTTTGTTAGTTTTAGTTAGTCAAAACCCCATTGAGTTAAACTTAATGGGGTTTTTATTGGCTAATCAGCTATACTATTTCAAACACCATTCATTTCCATCTAGGTCATCAAAACCTACAATACCAGTACTAATGTCATAGTATATCATATGTACATTTCCTGGCAAACCATAAAAACTTCCAACTGGTTCTTCATTCATAGTATCAAAAATCAATACATTGTCATATGTAATAGAACCAATCGTCATGGCTTGAGATTCTAGCTCAAAGTCGATAATCACATCCACTTGACTTAATAGAGATTGGTTATTGCCATATATGTAATTGGAAACATTGTTGTTTGACAAAGGAAAATTTAATCCTCCCTGTAAGCCTGAAATCGTTTTTGCAATTAAAATTGAATATGAAGGCGTATGATAGATATTAGGGTCATTTGGTTCTTCAGAATATCGAAACTCAATCAATTGCCTATCATAGGTGAATCGCGAATCAAATTCAAAAAAACCAGTATAACAACATGCTTCTCGTCCAAATTTGGATTTTATTACGGTAAATTGTAATTCTTCATCAAACTGGTTCTTATAAACAATTCGCTGTCCTTCATTAGGAAGTGTAGAGATTAATTTATCTAAATCTTCATCTTCAAACTGATAATAAGACACATTTTCATCAAACGATTGGTCAAAAGGAGAATCAAATGAATCGCAAGAATTAAATAACCCAATTATAATACAGGATATTGGAAGTATCATTATTAATTTTACATGTGTTTTCATAATTTTAAATTAAAACCGTTTCCCAATGGATATTCCTATTCTTGGATACACGTCAATAAAAAAATCACCTGTAAGAGTTCTGCCAGCACCAACAAATAACTCCCCGACAAAACCACTTTTAGTCGAAATGAATTTACCACCAACTGCTATTCCTGCACCAAAATCTAATTTATTCCTATCCTCTGAAAAATATTCTTCTTTTCCATGAGACAATATCAATGTATTCGCTTCAATAAAAAATCCAGAGGCACGCTTCTCCCCAAAGAAAAACCTGTAATAAGGAAAAACGGCAAAATCTACATCAAAACTTTTGTCTATTGAGGTACCAACAGATAGTCCGACAGATGACTCCTCATTAAGGATTCGTTCATAACTTGCTTCAAAATAACCTCCTATAGTAGTAAGGGCATTTAATTTTAATTCATTATTTCCTGTTACACTTTGTGAATCAGTTTGCCCCCAAGACAGGGTACTGATTAATAATAATATTGTAAATAGTTTTAATCTAGTTTTCATAATTGCCTGTTTTAATGTTAGTTTAATTACATGTCTTCCTCAAAAACATCGAAAACATGAGCGTTTGATTTTATTAATTTATAGTGCGCATACAGAGCTTCTTTTATTTTAAATGAATTATAATCCATCCCATTAGATAAGGCATATTCTTTGATTAAAGCGGTCACTTCAGGAGCATATACAGCACTTATACGCGGGAATAAATGGTGGGCAAGGTGATAATTAAAATTGCCCATGAGGCCGCCAATAATTCTATTATTTAATGTGATATCATTAGTTGTCAAAAATTGATGCCGGAGCCAACTTAGTTGCATTTCACCTTTAGAGTTTGGTAAGGGAAATGAATTTTTCTCATTGGCATGTGGAGTTAATAGAATGAGCATAGCAAATGTACCTCCAGTTACTAACAGCATAAAAAGTGCGGTAGCGGCAACTATTGGAGTAACTCCGAAATAAATCGGAATAATCAGGCTATAAAAAACAAACCAAGCTTTGAATACAAAAAGTTTGATGTACTCTATTATTGGAATAGAACACACCTTTTTTACAATTCGGTCTTTTAAGAAAAAGTCTTTAAAATCACGTAAGAAAATCCAATTCAGCAAAAACAAAGGATATAAAAAAAAGATAAGGTAGTGTTGATACTTATGTATTGCTGAAGGTTTAGAATGGGGGTAAATATTTATGGGTCCCGCTTGCTCGATATCAGAATCCCAACCCGAAATATTTTGAAAATTATGGTGTAATAGTATATGTCTCTTTTTCCAGATGTAACTATTGCCACCAATAATATCAAAAACGTATAGAAGCATCCTATTAAGCCACTTTGATCTATAAATATTATCGTGTGCTGCCTCATGTATAATATTAACGAAAATCAATACCGAAAGCAACCCTAATATACTATATAAAGCAAAGAATAGTATCGCGTTTTCAAAAACTAATAGTGATAACATATAAACTCCTAGATATGACAACAAAAGGAGTATTATTAACCGCTTTTTATTGATAAGGCGTTGCTTAGCGAACTTACTTTGGGCATTATTAACTATTCGTCTTAAGTTTCTATAATGCAAATTATCATCTTTACTTTTAATAAATCTTATCTGCTGCTCCATAGTTTTATCAGCTTTAGTTCATCAAACTTAGTTTGCAATTTTTGACATCACTTTTTAAAAATCGAGAATTTTCTTGTTAATTTTTGTATTTTTTGCAATTAGAAAGGAAGGAATACTTTGTAATTTTAAATTATGCAAGAAAATTTTATTAACTATTTAAAATCTAAAACTCTTGATAATACATCATTAACAGATGTTATTGCGACTGTTTTAGATATTAATTACGATGCCGCTTACAGGCGCGTAACCAGTAAAACAAGTTTATCGTTAGAAGAAGGCGTATTATTAGCAAAACATTTTAGAATCTCCTTAAATAAACTTTACGAAGTAGGCGAACAGAATACAGTACTGATTGACACTTCTGTTCAGATAAAAGATGAAGAAGGGCTTGAAGAGTACTTTAAAACATCATTAGAAAACTTGCTCCCAGTAGCAAGATTAAAGAGTGCATCGATTCTGTATTCTGCAAAAGACATCCCACTTTTTTATACATTAAAAGATTCTTACTTAACGCGATACAAAATATATGTATGGTTAAAACTCATTAATGAAGGCATGGCAGAAAACAAGACCTCGTTTGATGATTTCATTAAAACTATACCAAAATCATTATTGGAAAGCGCATATAAACTTGGTGAAACATATAATTATATAGACATTACTGAATTCTGGAATGACAATACTATCAACGGGACTCTACAACAAATAATGTATTTCTTTGAATCTGGATTGCTCTCTAGAGAATTAGCACTACTTATTTGCAATGATTTAGAAGACGTGGTCAATCATGTTGAAAAACAAACCATTCAGCAAAGCATTATAGGCTCTAAAAATAAATCTACTTACAATCTGTATAAAAGCGATTTATTGACCATGAGCAATACGATTATGGTAAAAACAGCTCATCACAAAGTGTTTTTCACTCCCTTCACGGTATTAAGCTATTTTAAAGTTGAGCATCAAGGCACATGCAATTTGATGGATGAATTCTTCAAAAAACAGATGATGAACTCTAAGTTGCTTGTAAATGCTGGAGAAAAGGACAGAACCCTTTTCTTTAACAAGATGCATCGTAAAATAAATATTCTCAGAGAACGTATAAACCTTGAACAAGAACTATCATTTCTTTAATTTTGAACAAATTATTCTGCTTGACGCAACCATTTAAAAAAAAAACGTCTTTAAAATAAAACTACCCTATACTTATGAAAACATCAATCAAAATACTTATATCTTTTTTATTCATTTCTTTTTTTGCTTGCGAGGATGAGTTAGCAGAGCCAGTTATAGCTAATGCAGAACACGTCATTGAAGTTAACTCAGAATTGTATAACTTAATTGAACGAATCGCAGCAGCTTCAGAAGACAATTCTGATATTGGGTGTATTGATTTTGTATATCCACTGACCCTATTTACCTATGATGCCGATTTACTATATTTAGATTCTCATTTTATATCCAATGATACAGAGTTCAGTACATTTCTTGGCACATTAAATTCAGATAATTCTATAAGCCTTAGTTTACCTATTACTACTATTCTGGACGGTGGCTTAACGTTAACCATAAACACATATGAAGAGCTTAAAGAAACGATCGATAATTGTATAGATGATGATTTTTTACAATATTGTAATGGCACTTTGCCTAGTGAAGAGTGTATATGGAAAGTTGTAGAAAATGGACAATATACTGGTTCATATTTTAGCATGAATGATGATGGATCAGTAACATTTAATGACAATAATAACACCTATTTAGGAACATGGGTGGTGTTGATAATCAATGATGAAGTACATCTTAACATAAACCTTGAAGGCAACTCAAATGTAGCTCAAGATTGGAATTTTGATTGGATAATTACATTGACAGATGAAGGAAATTTTGAATTGAACAATGGCGAAAACATGTTTATCTTAGAAAAAGATTGCGAAGAAGCATGTAACCTGAGCTTTGAAGAATGTGAGACCGAAGTTGATAGCGGTATAGCTCAATTTGAATTGAATACTTATACGGAGTGCATTTTATCTACTACAGAAGTGACTGACCCTTCAACCGTAACAGTAACATTTCATAATACTCAAGCTGATGCTGAGGCAAATGCAAATGCTATTTCTGGGGTATTCACTAATATCGAAAACCCACATACTATATTCGTAAGAATAGAAGACAACATGTCTGGAGAAGCTACTTATATATCAATTTCTTTAGAAGCAGCAACTTGTTAAACCTAAAAAAACAGCTGATATTAAAGCACTTACAACTAAACACGAAATTATTTAAGTATTTTTGTAACATTTTCAAGTAGTTTACGTATAATTACTAAGAGCATAAAGCCCTCATACATATACATAGAACTTAAATGAGACAACTCAAGATTACAAAGCAGGTAACCAATAGGGAAACTGCATCATTAGATAAATATTTACAGGAAATTGGCAAAGTTGATTTAATTACTGCTGATGAAGAGGTAGAATTGGCTCAGCGAATTAAAGCTGGTGACCAATTAGCTTTAGAAAAATTGACTAAAGCTAATTTACGTTTCGTAGTTTCAGTAGCTAAACAATATCAAAATCAAGGGCTCACCTTACCAGATTTGATTAATGAAGGTAATCTTGGTTTAATTAAAGCAGCTCAACGTTTTGATGAAACTCGTGGATTTAAATTCATCTCTTACGCTGTATGGTGGATTCGTCAATCGATTCTGCAAGCTTTGGCTGAACAATCTCGTATTGTACGTTTACCATTGAATAAGATTGGTTCTATCAATAAAATTAATAAGACGTTCGCTTTTTTAGAGCAATCTCATGAACGTCCACCTAGCGCAGAAGAAATCGCTAAGGAATTGGATATGACCATTAATGACGTAAAAGAATCCATGAAAAATTCTGGTCGTCATGTGAGTATGGATGCGCCGTTAGTTGAAGGAGAAGATTCAAATCTTTACGATGTATTGAATAGTGGGGAATCTCCTAATCCTGATAGAGAATTATTACATGAATCTCTAAGAACCGAAATTGAACGTGCTTTAGAAACATTAACGCCTCGTGAAGCTGATGTTATTCGTTTGTATTTTGGACTAGGCAATCAACATCCTATGACTTTAGAAGAAATTGGTGAGACATTTGATCTTACTCGCGAACGTGTTCGCCAAATAAAAGAAAAAGCAATTCGTAGATTAAAACACACATCTCGAAGTAAAATATTAAAAACATATTTAGGTTAGTAAGTTTATTACGACTAAATAACAGTAACAGACAGTTACACATAACTGTTCGTTTTTTGATTGATGAAAGAACCCTCGGCTGATTACCGAGGGTTCGTTTTTTTAGTTTATTTTTGCTCAAAATCTCACACAACTTATATGAGCTCAAAATTAATCGCACCCTCAATGTTGGCAGCCGATTTCGGTAATCTACAACGTGATATAGAAATGGTCAATAATAGTCAGGCAGATTGGTTTCATATTGATGTTATGGATGGTCATTTCGTGCCTAATATATCCTATGGAATGCCTGTAATCCAAGCTATTAAGAAACATGCAAAGAAGCCGCTTGATGTCCATTTAATGATAGAAAAACCCGAACGTTATATTGAAGAATTTGCAAAAGTAGGAGCAGATATAATTACAGTTCATCATGAATCGACTGTGCATTTACACAGAACATTATCACAAATAAAGAATGCTGGATGCAAAGCTGGAATAGTCTTGAATTTAACGACTCCTATCTCTGTATTAGAAGATATTCTACCAGAATGCTATATGGTGCTATTAATGTCTATTAATCCAGGATTTGGAGGTCAGAAATTCGAAGAAATGACCTATAGTAGAGTTAAAAAATTACGAGATATGGCCAATGAACAAGGACTGAGCACTCACATAGAAATTGATGGTGGCGTAACCGACAAAAATACAAAAGCTCTAATAGATGCGGGAGCTGATGTTCTGGTTGCTGGAAGTCATATTTTTAAAAGCGAAAATCCTATAAAGGCAATTTCTCATTTAAAGGCAATTGCAAATAGTTAGTATATGTACAATAATCATAAAAAAAGCGCAGCTTTGTTTAAAACTGCGCTTTTTTTTATAATACAACAAGATTACAATTTATTCTATTACAACCTTTTTGGTTAAACTACCTTCTTGACCATGTACTTTAAGTAAGTAAACACCCGTTGGCAAATGATTAACACGTATCTGATTTATTTTTTCTGTTGTCAACACCAATTTGCCATGTATATCGAACATTTCTACTGAATCTATAATAATTGTTGACTCTATATTAATGACGTCATGTGCCGGGTTAGGATATATTGTCACATCTGTATTTTTCAACACCTTATCATCTAACCCTAGTGTAGAGAAATTAATACTTGTTGTTCCTGTTAAACCTGTAAACTCATTAGTGAAATTCACCGTAGAATCGTCAGTGATATCTACTTGT
>JABABD010000029.1 GCA_014238425.1 Flavobacteriaceae bacterium
AAGTAGTAGCGCTATTGAGCGTATGTACATAACGATGCGTCACTTATTTAATCGGGGTTTTTATAAGCCTATGGGAGTTTCTGGAGAAACACTTAGAGAAGCATTACTATTGCTTCGTCCAGAAATTTATGGATCCATTGCAGAAGAGAAAGCAGAGTTAGAAGGACTACTTTACGTTTTAGATAGATTACCAAAAGGGATAGAAGAATGCTCTTTTATCAACCTTACCAGTGACGAAGGTTATGCCAATTCACATTTTAAGCCTATTATTCCACCTAAACGCCGCCGCAATTGCTATCGAATTGATGACGAGCAAATGAACATTGAAATTACTCGTGGACGCTCAGATATTTATGACATATTAACTCACTTGACTTTTTTATTTATAGAATCTCATAAGATAAGTAAAAGAGTATTAATTAATGAAAACGGAAGTACCACTAGAGATTGGCAAAAGCTTGAAAATGCCGTGCTTTCAAAAAACAAATTAACGCAGATAGAAAAAGAAATTGCTGTTTCTCACACCGCTAATATCTTGGGACGAACTTTTGATGAATTGAATGCTGTGTATTCTGAATTCTCTACGCCAAAACACCCGGAACGTTTCTTATCAATAATATATTGGTTAGGGAAATTGGCTATTGAGGAGACTATTAACAACAATAAGAGAACCGTGACTTTTAGCCCTGTTTTGCGAGAACGACTTGGGCATCATTTACACGGAGAGATTTGGGCTATTAACACCAAAGAAATGCTTAAAAAGCACAATTTACTTGAACGCCCAATTCATATCATAAGCGCAAATATGCATAGTGTTATGAACACGTTATTTGCACCAACTGCGCTCAAAACATTGACTTCTAAAAAAGATATTTTTGAAGTGTATAAGGACCTCAGCGAAGATCTAAACAACGCACTTTGCACTAAGGTAACTAAACAAGCGACTCAAAATGGAATGTTGTCTATAAATGACACATCTGGTGCAAACATTAATGTACAAATTTTTGACACGGCTAAGATTGATCTTGCAAAAACGGATTTAAACCTAAATCTAAACACTGATGTATCAGAAAAACCCGTTATATTCGTAATGGATTATGCTTTTGGAGAGCAGGCATATGAGACTATTGATGAACTATTGAAGCCTTATGAAGACGGTAAGAAAAAAATTCATTTAAAAGTCGAATCCGTTTCTATAATGGGTAAAGCGGGGATTTTGACAGGAGAGAAAGGAGACATTATGATTCCTTCAGCACATATTTTTGAAGGAACAGCTGATAATTATCCTTTTAAAAATGAATTAAGTAAGGAAAATGTTGACGGACAAGGTGTTGAAGTGTTTGAAGGGTCTATGGTAACTGTCCTTGGTACATCTCTACAGAATAAAGAGATATTAAAGTTTTTTCATGAATCTACCTGGAATGTCATTGGATTGGAAATGGAAGGAGCACATTATCAAAAGGCCATACAAGCAGCAGCAAAAGTAAGAGGTAGCATTAATCCAGATGTTAAAGTAAGATATGCATATTATGCCAGTGATAATCCTTTGGAAACTGGTAGCACATTGGCCTCTGGTGGATTAGGCACTTCTGGGGTACGCCCAACATATGTTATTACAAGGGCGATTTTAGAACAAATATTTAATAATTAAGACATATAAAAATGAGTAATAAAATACCAGAAACCAGTGGTTCAGAAGAAGTTGATTTAGGGCAATTGTTTAAACTTATTGGAAATGCTTTTGACCGTCTTTTCAAATTTATTGGAAGCATATTAAACAGTTTACTGCAAGCATTTGTATGGCTTGTGTTTTTTATACAGAAACACATTTTAAAGATAGTCATTGCGGGTATTGTTGGCTTTGGTTTTGGCTTTTTAAAGAAAAAAATATCATCGCCATTATATGAATCATCAATGACGTTGAAACAAAATTATAACAGTGGAGAAAACCTCTATGAGACGATAGATTATTTCAATTCATTGGTTATAGAAAAGGATAGTATAGCTTTAAAAAGATTTTTGGGGTTTCCCCAATCTCAAGTAAATAACCTGATTGAATTTGAGTTAGAACCTTTAACAGATGAGAACAGTAAGTTAAAAAAGTACAATACTTATATTAAAGATTTAGACTCTTCCTTGATGGCTACAATTGATTATAAAGCTTATGTAGAAAACATAAGAGGTCAAGACTTTAAGTTTCAAAGGATTATTATAAAAACAAGGCAACCGATGGATTTAAGCACTGTTTTTAATAACATAACACAAAGCTTAAATTCAATGAGCTTTTTTAAAAGGGAACAAGAAAAAGACTTGAACCAACTACTTAATCGAGAAAACGCAATAAGACAAAGTTTAAAAGAATCCGAAGCACTTCAAATAACTTACAAAAAAGTACTGGAACAAATTGAAGAGAAAGAAAAAGGAGGCCAAACCTCGATTACAATTGAAGGTTCGAGTAAAGCAAATGAAACTAAAGAATTTGAACTTTTTAAAAATGATTTAGTATTAAGGCGAGAACTTGTAGCTATTGAAAGAGAAAAAGAGAACAAAAAAGAAATTGTAGAAGTAATATCGAATCAATTTAATAGTAGTATTATGGATAATTCGGTTGAGCTTTTTGGAATCAAAATTGGCAGGACAATGTTTTATACATTTAGTCTTGCTTTTTTGGCGTTCTTATTTCTGTTAGGCATGGAATTGATGAAGTTTTTAGAACGCTTTAAGAATAAATTATAAATGAATGTCTTGATTACTGGAGGTGCTGGATTCATTGGCTCCAATTTCACACCCTTCTTTTTAAAGAGCCATCCATCTGCAAGAGTTGTTGTTTTGGATGCTTTGACTTATGCTGGAAGCTTAGGTAATTTAAGAGAAATAGAAAATAACAAGAATTATATTTTTGTAAACGGAGACATTTGTGATAAGTTAACAGTTAGTAACGTTTTTAAAAAACACAAAATAGATAGTGTTATACATTTTGCAGCAGAATCTCATGTAGATAATTCTATTGATTCCCCCAGCGCATTTATCCAAACTAATATTATAGGCACTTTCAATCTTTTGGAATGTGCGTATAAAAATTGGATGGATGGGCCATTCAAAGAGAAGGATGGTTTTATAAACAGCAGATTTCATCACATATCTACAGATGAAGTTTATGGCACATTAGGAGAGACCGGGTTGTTTAGCGAAGACACTAACTATGCACCGAATAGCCCATATAGTGCCTCTAAGGCATCATCAGATTTTTTAGCACGAAGCTATCACCACACATACGGTTTAAATGTTGTAACCACTAACTGTAGTAATAATTATGGTCCGAAACAACATGATGAAAAGTTGATTCCAACGATTATAAGAAAAGCACTTGCAAATGAAGCTATCCCAATTTATGGAGATGGTCAAAATATTAGAGATTGGTTATATGTAAAGGATCACTGTAGTGGGATTCAATTAGTTTTTGAAAATGGAGAACCTGGAGGAACCTATAATATTGGCGGAGAAAACGAGCGTACTAATCTATATATTGCTGAGATTATTTGTAAAATATTAGACAATAAACGCCCAAGGGTAGAAAATAGAAGTTATAAAGATCTTATTACCTTTGTTGATGACCGCCCAGGGCATGATTTTAGATATGCTATAAACGCTTTAAAAATTAAAAATGAAATTGGGTGGGAAGCAGTAGAAAATTTTGAGAGTGGCATTCTAAAAACGGTAAATTGGTACCTGGAAAAATATAATAAATGAAAGGAATTGTTCTAGCTGGAGGTTCGGGCACACGTTTGCACCCTATTACGTTAGCGGTAAGCAAGCAATTAGTGCCGGTTTACGATAAACCAATGATATACTATCCTATATGCACATTGCTGTCGGCTGGGATTAACGAAATCCTTATAATATCTACACCTAAAGATCTTCCAAATTTTGAAAACCTTTTAGGAGATGGAAGTCATTATGGATGTAAGTTTTCTTTTGCCGTTCAAAATGAACCGAAGGGATTAGCTGAAGCATTTATTATTGGAAAAGAGTTTATCGGGAATGATAAAGTGGCCTTGATTCTTGGAGATAATATATTTTATGGATCTGGATTGGAAGAATCTCTTAAATTAAATACAGACCCTGAAGGTGCCGTGATTTTTGCATATCATGTGCAGGAACCAAAGCGTTATGGTGTTGTTGAATTCAATAAGCATAAGAAAGCCATATCTATAGAAGAGAAACCAATAAAGCCCAAATCAAACTATGCTGTGCCCGGAATTTATTTTTATGACAATGATGTTGTTGATATTGCCAAAAACATAAAACCAAGTAAAAGAGGAGAATTAGAAATAACAGACGTCAATAAAGCGTATCTTAAAAGAAAAAAATTGAGCGTTCAGATTTTGGACAAAGGTACGGCTTGGCTAGACACAGGTACTTTTAATTCATTAATGCAAGCATCACAGTTTGTTCAAGTCATTGAAGAAAGACAAGGATTGAAGATTGGTTCTATTGAAGAGACGGCTTACAAAAATGGCTTTATATCTAAAACTGAGCTTCAAGAACTAGCAAAGAAACTCGTTAAGAGTGGATATGGGGAGTATTTGCTTCGATTAGAATAAATGAGAGTAGAAGAAACAAACTTAAAAGGGTGCTATATAATTACACCTAAGATTTTTGAAGACACAAGAGGTGAATTCTTTGAGAGCTTTAATAAACAAAAATTCTTTGAGTTAACAGGATTGGACGCTATATTCGTTCAAGACAATCAATCTGTTTCAAGCAGAGGAGTTTTAAGAGGATTACATTTTCAAACGGGAGACTTCAAGCAAACGAAGTTGGTTAGAGTGGTCAAAGGAAAAATACTGGACATATGTGTTGACTTAAGAAAGGATTCCGATACTTTTGGTGAGCATTTTTCTATTATTCTCGATTCTAAAACAAATCAACAACTTTTTATCCCAAAAGGATTTGCTCATGGGTTTTTAACATTAAGTAAATCAGCAATTTTTAATTATAAATGTGATAATTACTATAATAAAGAATCTGAAAGAGGGATTATTTATAACGACAAAGCACTCAACATAGACTGGGGTATTTCAGATAATCTTATTATTTCTGAAAAAGATAAAGAATTACCAACATTTGAGAATTTATTCAAATGAAAACAGGAAAAAGAGTTTTAGTCACAGGCTCTAGTGGTCAATTAGGGCAAACTATAAAGGAATTGTATTCGAAAAACGGAGCTAACTTAGACGTCACTTTTGCCTCTAAAAAAGAACTGGACATATGCAACCAAAAGAAGGTTGCATCGTTTTTTAAAAACAACAAGTTTGACTATTGTATAAATTGTGCAGCCTACACGAATGTTGGACAAGCAGAAATAACACCCCAGATTGCCTATGAAGTCAATGCAATTGCCATTAAATACTTAGCAAAGGCATGTAAAGAATCAGACACAATTTTGATTCATGTTTCTACAGATTATGTGTTTGATGGAGAAAAGAACGAACCCTACTCTATCCATGATAAAACCAATCCAATCAACGAATATGGAAAATCTAAATTACTAGGAGAACTTGAAATACAAAACGTTTTAAACAAGTATTTCATAGTCAGAACATCATGGTTATACAGTAAGAAGTATGGTAATAATTTTTATCGGAAAATTCTTGAGAAAGCAAAACAACAAGAAGAGCTATTTGTTATTGATAGTGAAATAGGATGTCCGACAGACGCAGCCAACCTCACCAATTATTTAGTAGGATTAATTCTTGAAAGCAAGAGTGATTATGGCATATTACATTTTTGCGATGACAAAATTATGACATGGTATGGTTTTGCAGAAGAAATACTTAAAGAAAATGATTTTTTAGATCATATTAGACTTGTAAAACCTAAGGGATATGTCTCCTCTGTGAAAAGGCCAAAATACTCTGTTTTGTTGACAAGTGACTTTAATGAATTGGCATCATAAAAGGAACCTCCCTCAATTATTTAATTCAATTATTGTTTTAGTAAAAGCTAATTTTCAAGGAGATACATGCATTAGACATATTGATTAAATGTTTTGTGATGTAAAGAATTATCATACTTTTGCAGTGCGTTAAAAATCACACATTTTAACGATAAGAAAAGACCCTTAAATGAAGAAAAACTTAATCGTATTTGGAACTCGCCCAGAAGCCATAAAAATGGCTCCTTTAGTAAAAGCATTTCTTAAACAGGAAGGTGAGTTTGAAACAAAAGTTTGCATTACCGCCCAGCACAGAGAAATGTTAGATCAGGTTCTTGATTTTTTTGAAATCACACCCGATTTTGATTTGGATTTAATGAAACCAAATCAAAATTTGTATTCTTTAACCGCTGACATTATTATAGGGTTGAAACCTGTTTTAGAGAGTTTTAAACCAGATTATGTATATGTGCATGGAGATACAACAACGACAATGGCGACAAGTGTTGCGGCTTTTTATGCAGGAGCACAAATATGCCATGTTGAAGCAGGGTTACGTACATTCAATATGGCGTCACCTTTCCCTGAGGAAATGAACAGAACAGTTACGGGAGTGGTTTCTAATATTCATTTTGCACCAACTTCAACATCTAAGCAAAATCTTTTAAAAGAAAACAAGAAAGAAGAAAATATAATCATTACTGGAAACACCGTAATTGACGCGTTACTTTTTAGTGTAAATAAGGTAAACACATCTAGTTTTGAAGACGATGAAGTTAGATTGTTAAAAACGATTTTGGACAGTACTAAAAGATTGATTTTGGTTACGGGTCATAGAAGAGAAAATCACGGCCAAGGATTTATTAACATTTGCGAGGCATTGAAGCAAATAGCCGAGGAACATTCTGATTGCCAAATTATATATCCTGTACATTTAAATCCAAATGTTCAAAAACCAGTTTATGAACTTCTAGGAGAAGTTGAAAATATAAGCTTAATAGCACCACTGTCATACCCAGCATTCGTCTGGCTTATGGAGAAATCTTATCTTATTATAACAGATAGCGGAGGTGTTCAGGAAGAAGCACCGAGCTTAGGAAAACCGGTCTTAGTAATGAGAAACACAACAGAACGTCCAGAGGCTGTAGAGGCAGGAACAGTACTTTTGGTAGGAACTAACAAAAACAAAATAATAGAAGAAGCTAATACTCTTCTAACAGATGATGAGGCTTATAGTAATATGAATAAATTACATAACCCTTATGGTGATGGTAGGGCATGCGAACGCATTGTCAACCACATAAAGAATATATAATTAAGAACGATTCGTGAATAAAAACATCAAAATTCAAAAAAAATGGATCATCCTGAAGTAGTAATGATTGGCTTGGGGTATATAGGGTTGCCTACAGCCGCTTTAATTGCCCAAAATCAAACGAGAGTTCATGGAGTGGATATAAACCCAAAAGTGGTAGACATCATTAACTCTGGTAAGATTCATATTATTGAGCCAGAATTGGATAAAGCTGTGGCCGAAGCAGTTGAAAAGGGTTATTTGAAAGCTGCAACTACGCCAGTTGAAGCCAATACATATCTTATCGTGGTTCCAACACCTTTTAAAGAAAAGAATGAACCTGATATTTCTTTTGTAGAATCGGCTACAAAAGCAATTCTGCACTTATTAAAGCCAGGCGATTTATACATCATAGAATCTACATCACCTATTGGTACTACTGAGAAAATGATGGATTTAATCTATTTGGAAAGACCTGAATTAGATGGTGAATTGCATATTGCATATTGTCCAGAACGAGTATTGCCGGGCAATGTGATGTACGAATTGGTTCATAACGACAGAGTAATTGGTGGTGTTGATGAAGTGTCTACAGATAAAGCTGTTGCTTTTTATACTCAATTTATTCAAGGCGATTTACACAGGACTAATGCACGTACAGCAGAGATGTGTAAGCTAGTTGAAAATTCTTCTAGAGATGTACAAATTGCTTTTGCAAATGAACTATCTCTGATTTGTGATAAAGCAGATATCAATGTTTGGGAACTTATAGAGCTAGCAAACAAACATCCAAGGGTCAATATTTTGCAACCAGGCTGTGGCGTTGGCGGGCATTGTATCGCCGTAGACCCCTATTTTATAGTAGCAGATTACCCTATGGAATCTAAAATAATAGGTACTGCACGAGAAATAAATAATTACAAATCGTTTTGGTGTGCCGAAAAAGTTCAAAGCGCTAAACTAGAATTTGAATTGCGAAATGGGCATAAACCAAGCATTGCTATAATGGGATTAGCCTTTAAACCTAATATTGACGATTTAAGAGAATCTCCAGCAAAATACATAGCGCAGAAAATCTTGCAAAATGCAAATAACGAAGAACATTATATTGTTGAACCTAATATAGAAACGCATAAAGTCTTTAAACTTACAGATTACAAAGAAGCTGTAAAAAAAGCCGACATTATTGTGTTTTTAGTCGCGCATAAGGAATTTAAGGATATGGAAGTACCAAAAAACAAGGTTGTTTTGGATTTTTGTAATGTCAATTAATTTAAATAGATCAAAATGAAAAAAGGAATAGTTTTAGTTTTAATTTTTGCAATAGCATTTACCGCATGTAAAGACGAAAAAAAAGCTGATAACCCGGACCCAGAAATTGTTGTCGTTGACGAGAACGTTAGTGAAAAAAAGTATGAAGTTGTTGAAAGCTCTTTCGATAAGATGCAAATAATTTTTGACGACGGCTTCACCTTGTTAGAGGGAGTCACTATCGATGAGATTGGTGTGCTTAAAACTGGAGAGAACAGTTATAAAGTTGCATATTTTTTGGATGATAATTCTGATTTTGAGAAAATAGAGGAATTAAATATTGCTCTTAGGATTTATCCTAAAAACCCAGAGTTATTTAAGAATAAGGCAGATCAAGATGCAAAAGCAAGAACAATAGCCTCAGCTTCCGATATTAAGATAATGGACAAGATTAAGACCATTATGTCTGAAGAGTTTAGCGTATTACCTAAAGAATTTCAGCAAGTAAAAGTATATTTCTATACACCTAAAGATGGAGTTGTAGGTCAGATGATGACTATCTTGAATGTGCAGTTTCCTTAAAGCAAAATACACCTAGATGATATTTTCAACGACGCTATTTCTAGTATTCTTTACTATAGTATTTGTTGTATACTGGTTTATCTTGGGGAACATTAAAGACAATAATAAAAGACTAAAAGCAAGAATTATATTCTTGCTTTTAGCATCTTATTACTTTTATATGTCATGGAATCCAATATTCATCCTATTGATATTGTTTTCTACAATCGTAGATTATATTGCAGGACAAAAAATCCATAATAGCAATTCGCAAAGTCAAAAGAAACTCTTTTTAATTTTAAGTCTGGTCACTAATTTAGGATTCCTTGCGTATTTTAAATATGTTAACTTTTTTCTCGGAACCTTAAACGATATTTCTGGGTCTAACTTTTTTGTTGATGTTGTATTACCAGTGGGTATTTCCTTTTACACTTTTCAATCAATGTGCTACACGATTGACATATATTATGGTAAAATGAAGCCTTCAAAAAATTTCTTTGAGTTTTCATTATATGTCACGTTTTTTCCACAGTTGGTAGCTGGACCTATTGTAAGAGCTAAAGATTTTATTCCACAACTTAAAGTCAATCAATATTTTAAGGATATCAATTTTCAGTTAGCTGCAAATTATTTTATTCTCGGACTCGTTAAAAAAGTATTGATAGCTGATAATATTGCAAAATTCTCAGACCCTATATTTGCCAACCCCGATCTTCACGGAACCCTATCCACTTGGGTTGGAGTTATGGCGTATAGTGTACAAATCTATTGTGACTTCTCCGGGTATTCTGATATGGCAATAGGCGTAGCAGCACTACTAGGATTTAAGCTTATGGAAAACTTTAATATGCCTTATAATGCTACTAATATTACAGCGTTTTGGAGGAAATGGCATATAAGCTTATCCTCATGGTTGCGTGATTATTTATTTATTCCACTGGGAGGAAGCAGAGTGTCAAAAAAAGTGTTTTATTACAGAAATTTAATAATCACAATGCTTTTAGGAGGATTATGGCATGGCGCAAGCTGGAATTTTGTAGTATGGGGCGGATTGCATGGTTTAGCCCTAATCGTTCATAAATTATATACAACAAAGTATTCGAGCAAGTATAATTTTTCTAAGCTTAGCGTTTCAGCTTATACAGTATTCTCGTGGTTACTAACCATGATATTTGTGATGGTTACATGGGTGTTTTTTAGAGCACAAACATTTTCTGATGCAGCGCAATTACTCAAAAACATGTTTAACTTCAAGGAATCTGTAAATTATACCATTCCAATAGCATTTATTGCTTTATTGGCAATTGTAATTATTGGTCATTTCTTCGGGACGAAATACTATAAAGAAGTAGAAGAAAAGCAACAGCATATGTTTTCGAATCCTTACTTACAAGGCGCATTATTTGGGCTAGGAATTTTCTTTGTATTGTTGTTTGGCAGTGATGATAACCAGGCGTTCATTTATTTTCAATTCTAATGAGCATGAAAAAACAACATCGTTTATTTTTAGTTCAGACTTTAATAGCAATAGGGATATTTATTATTGCATCAACGGTCGTAAAGAATCGTTTTAACAAGGACCCAAAGGCGCAATCTTATTTAATTTTTGATGAAGGCGTAAAAATCATGGCAGCTTCCACAACCGCTTTGGTAGACTCTCTAATTTTGAAAAACGACTTGACTTTTGATCCAACTAGCGGAAAACTTCTAGACAAGGTTTTGAATAACTTAAAATACTCTCAGAAAAGTAAATTTATAATAGTTGGGTCCTCACAAATGATAGCAGTTCAAGGACAAGGTATTGAAGGTTATGCAGATATTGTTTCTAGGAAACTGAATGCTTATGTTAAAGAGTCATATCAATTATACAATCTTTCTTTGGGCGGAATGACAACACCTGAAAAAATCATTATGGCCAAAAAAGGCGATGAGATTATAAAAGCAGATAGAATTTTAATTTCGGTGACGCCATGGGATTGTATATCGGATAAAATAAGGCCTGAGGTAAAAGCTGTTGAAAACAAAAAGTTTCAAGCCATTAAAGAAAGTGTTGAATTAGAAAAAGGCGTTACTAAAACTGAAAGCGATGAGGTGTTTCCATTGAACGTGAATTCAAAAATCACAAAGTCAACGGAAGGATTAGTAAAAAACAGCATTGATATTTACCGTAATAGATCAGCAATAAAAAGATGGTTAAACAACAAAACAGTTAATCAACCCGAAGGAATAAATGATATTGTTGAAGCTGAGGAAGCTTTTAAGTCAAACATGCCGGACTACTGGCAGACGGCAAATCAAGATTTAGATAATATTACAGCTTGGGATTTAGTTGTTGCAAAAGAAGGAACAAAATCTATAAAAATCACCAATAAGAACCCTCAAAATGCAAAATGGTTTGGCGATGATATAATCTTGGAAAAACCAACAGAGATGTTTCAATTTGAAGGATGGAGTAGGTCACAAGATGCGTCTGAAGACACGAAACTGTATTGTCTAGATTTTCAAGTCATATTTGTAGACGGAACGTCTCAATGGTATTATAAAAATTTAATCTTTTCCAAAGGAACACATGATTGGGAAAAAGTAAAAACTGAAGTACGATTTGACAAAAAGGTAAAAGCAATAAAGCCACATTTATTGTTTTATGGTGGAACAGGAACTGTTTGGTTTGATGGCATAAATGCAAAACCGGTATACAACGGTAAAGTGGGCGAAAACATCTTGCCGAACTCGAACTTTGAAGTCGAATTAAAAGAGCGTCAAAATGTATCCTACTCTTATACCGATCTGGAGTGGAAGCGCATTGAGAAAAATATGCTTTCTATTGTTGACTTTTTATCAAGTCAAAAAAATAAAGACCAAAATGTATTATTATTGACACCCTTTTGGCACACAGAGACTAAAACAGCTTATCCGCAAAAAGCACAGTATGATAAACTTACTGAAACCATTAAAAATTATGCGGTAAATAAAAATGTAACCTTTGTAGATGCTTCACACATTTTATCTAAAAGTAATTTTGGAATCTATACAAATGGCAAACGAAAGGATAAAATTGACGTATTACATTTCAATGCAGCAGCGCATGATAAACTAGCAAAATATATCATAAAAAAATTAAAACTATAATGTTACAAGCAATTATTAAAAAAGGAAAGGTAATGGCAGAAGAAGTGCCATCACCAATTTTATCAGCCGGAGAAGTGTTAATCGCTGTTTCTTATAGCTGTATTTCAGCAGGAACAGAATTGAAAAGTGTTGGGAATAGTGGGGAGAACTTATTGAAACGCGCCATAAAACAACCAGAGAATTTAAAAAAGGTCATTGACTTGGCGAAATCTCAAGGCATTGCAAGAGCGCTTTCGAAGGTGCAGCAAAAAGTAAAATACGGAACGCCGACAGGTTATTCTAATGCAGGAATTGTTATAGCGGTTGGCGAAGGTGTGAAAAACGTGCAAGTAGGAGATAGAGTGGCGGCAGCTGGAGCAGGTATTGCAAACCATGCAGAATATGCAGTAGTTCCTGAAAACTTGGTCATGAAGGTGCCTGAAGGGTTGGATTTGCAATTAGCTTCTACGGTAACACTTGGAGGAATTGCATTGCAAGGTGTGCGCAGAGCTGATTTACGTTTAGGAGAATATTGCGTAGTCATTGGAGCTGGGATCTTAGGATTATTGACCGTCCAATTCTTAAAAAACTCTGGTGTTCGAACTATCGTAAGTGATATTAATGATGACCGATTACAGATTGCCAAGGAACTAGGTGCGGACATTGTTATAAACCCGACAAAAGACAACTTAGTAAAAACGACCACAGATGTTACAGGTGGATATGGGACAGATGCGGTAATATTTACGGCTGCTACAGGAAGTAGCGAGCCTCTGTCAGAAGCATTTAAAGCTTGTAAGAAAAAAGGACAAGTAATTTTAGTTGGAGTTTCTGGAATGGAAATCAAACGTCAAGATATCTACCAAAAAGAACTGGATTTTAAAATATCCACATCGTACGGTCCTGGGAGATACGATAGAGAATACGAAGACAAAGGGCATGACTATCCTTACGCATATGTGAGATGGACAGAAAACCGCAACATGACGGAATACCTAAACATGATTAATGAAGGGAAAGTAAACCTAGAGCCCTTAATTAATAACGTGTATCCTATTGACCAAGCTGAAGACGCATATGCTTCTTTACAAGGCCCTGAAAAACCAATAATAGTATTACTGTCATACTCAAATGATGTCGCTGCAAAGCCAAGTTCTAAAGTAATTGTAAATAGTAGCTATACAAAAAAAGCAAAACTAAACGTGGCGCTTGTTGGCGCAGGAAGCTTCGCTACTGCGATGCACTTGCCGAATATGGAAAAAATGACCGACAAATATTCTTTATATGCCGTTGTTAATAGAACGGGGCATAAAGGAAAAACAGTTGCAACACATTTTGACGCTAAGTACACTACATCAGAAATAGATGACGTATTGAAAGATCCAGAAGTTGATTTGGTATTTATTACAACACAGCACAAAGATCATGGGTCATTAACACTTCGTTCATTACAAGCAGGTAAGCATGTGTTCGTTGAAAAACCATTAGCAACAACCCAAGAAGATTTAGACAAGATTGTCGCATTTTATAATGACGATAGTGTACAAAACAAACCATTGTTATTAACTGGTTTTAATAGAAGGTTTAGTAAATACGCGCAAGAAATTAAAACACATACAACCAAACGTGAAAACCCATTATATATTAGCTATCGTATTAATGCAGGATTTAAGCCAACGGATGATGGCTTGCATGAACATGGTGGAAGAGTTGTTGGAGAGGTATGTCACTTTATTGACCTCATTACATTTTTAACAGAATCTAAGATACAATCGGTGAGTGTTGAGAAAATAAGTCCTAAAAATCAACAAATCAGAAGTGATGATAATGTATCGATAGTATTAAAATACGAAGATGGATCCGTTGGAAGTTTACAGTACTTTGCAATTGGCAATAAAGGATATCAAAAAGAAAATTTAGAAGTACATTACGATAGTAAAACGATTATCATGGACGACTTCACCAAACTTACGGGGTATGGCGTAAAAGTTAAGGAAATCACTTCTAAAACTCCTGAGAAAGGACAATACGAAGAGTTATTGCATATGTTTGATGCTATTGCGAACAACAAATTTGCCATTGATTTCGAAGACATGGTGCAAACCACTAAGGCGACCTTTTTAATAAAAGATGCTTAATACACTTATGTTAACATGAATATTAAAACAATTTTATCAAAACCGATTCCGGTAGTTTGGTATAGATTTGTACAACTCATCAAGCTGAAGATCTATACAAAGACTAACTTTTGGTATAAAATTGAAGACAAGGTTCATAAAAAAATAGCTAACACTAAAAGTCCTTGGAAAGAAAAAAGTGGTTTTTTCTCCGAGAGCTTTTCGGCTTCGGATATTCCTGAATCGTTGCAGACTATAGCCATTGACGGAGCAAAAGATATCATGGATGGAAAGATCTCTGTATTTGATGTGAGTTATAATTTTACAACACCATTTCGTTGGAATACAGATTGGCGGGCAGATTATACCTGGGAGAACAACTACTTTAAAACGTATTCGTTTTATGAGCAGCAAAAAACAAAAGAATATGACGTCAAATTTCCTTGGGAATTATCGCGATTAAGTTTTCTTATTCCGGTTGCTAGAGCGTATCAGATAGAAGAAAAAAAGCATCAATTAGCTTATTTGCATGAGATATTAACGGATTGGAAAACTAATAACTCAATCGCTTACTCCGTGAATTGGTACGCGATGGAAGTTTCGGTTAGGACGATAAACTTAATTCAACTTCGCGAAATACTTTTAGAAACTCCAGATACAGATACAACAATTACCATATTAAATGAAATACTCGTTTTGCATGGTATCTTTTTATGGAGAAATATTGAATTTACCGATATTCGCGGAAATCATTATTCGGCTAATCTTACAGCGTTGTTGCTCATTGGTAAGGTGTTTAAAGCCCTGTATCCAGAAGCAAATGCATGGTACAATTATGCTTTAAAGAAAATAGAAAAAGAATGTCACTTGCAATTCATTGAAGATGGTGTCAACTTCGAGAAATCCATACCATATCATAGACTGGTGGTTGAATTTTACTTAATTTCCTTTTTAGTGATGCAACGTTCAGGAGTAAAGGTTTCCAATGATACTTTGGTCAAACTCAAAAAAGCCTGTGAATTTACTCGTGATTATACAAAACCAAATTTATTGACACCAATTATTGGCGACAATGATAGCGCTTCAGTATTCCAAAATGATGAGGTTATGCTAAACGATCATACTAATATGCTACAGTTGGCAAGTTTGTTTTTTGATGACGGAAGTTTAAATATTACTACTAAGAAACACTATTCGGTTTTTGAAATCTTTGGAACGGAGCCAGTAAAAAGCTACAAACACGTAAAGAGTAACGAATTTCAATCATCATTTTATAAAAAAGGAGGATTTGTAATCGTTAAAAACAAACAAAACTATTTTATTGCGGATATCGGAGAAGTTGGAATGAAAGGAAGAGGTGGACATGGACATAATGATTTGTTTAGCTTTGAACTTATGTGCGGCCAAACAGATATTATTATAGATGCTGGTTGTTATACCTATACAGGAGATTTAGCTTTGAAGACTAAAATGAAATCGACCGCTTATCATAATGGATTGTTAGTCGATGGAGAAGAAATAGCACCTATGATTGGAAATTGGGGCATAAGCAATGTTGCAGCACCTTTTGATGTAGCAGTAGAAAACACGGACTCGAGAGTTACTATTTCTGGAAAACACTCTGGATACAATCGATTAGCCGATCCGGTGATACACGAACGCACATTTGAAATTCAGAAAAACGATTTTAAATTAATATGTACAGATACCATTACCTGCAAAATGACTCATGAAATACAGCGCCACCTGCATTTTTCTGGGAATGTAAATTTGGAAGTTAATAGAAACGGTGTTTTCGCCACGTGTAAAGGGGTGCAATATGTAATTACGACTGACAATTCAACTGAGTTAAAGGTGGAGGATTTTATCTTAAGCTATAATTATGGCTCGAAGATTATTTCAAAGAAGTTAACCTTGCATTCTAAAATAACGGGAGTAAGCACCTTACATTTTAGTATAGAAAAATTACATCTTAATGAATAAACTGAGTAAAGACATAATCATTAGCACAGTTTTTCCATTTTTAAATGTTCTACTAAATTTTTGGTTAATAAAGGAAGCAGAGTATCTATTATCTGCATTGGCGCTAAGTGTGTTTTTAATTATGCGAAGAGTCGTTCCTACATTTACTAATTTAAGTCAATTGGGAACTTCACAAGCCTTAATTCGATTTGTAAGTATTAATAAGGACGATGAAGACAAAATAAAAACCTATTTCGCTATATCGTTTACAATCTGGATTATAAGCTCTCTTCTTTTAGCAATGCTATATTTTGGTTTTGGAGCGAAACTAGGAATCTTTCTATATGATGAAATACAAGAAGCGCAGAATGTCAAATTATATTTTTTACTAACGGTTTGGTATATTTCTATTGTTCATTTAAGCTACTTAGTACAGCCTTATTTCTTAGCCAAAAGGAAGGTGTTTCTTTATAATATAATCAACATGTTGAATGCTAGCTTGATTCTTTTAGTAGTTATTAAACTCGTGTCTGCAACGGGGCTTCCTGAAAGTATTGGAGAGTTGGTTGGAAGAGTTGATTTAACCACGATTTTAGTACGCACTTTAATTGTAATGAGCGGATTGCAGCTATGCCTAATGATTCACATCATTATACAGCTAAAAATATATAATTACCCAACACTCAACAAGATAAAGTCCTATGGGAAAGAGTTTATGTTGTATGGGATTCCTAGGTCCGTAATTACATTTGCTGACATGTTCTTACTAACGGTAAGTGCGTTTATGATTTCCAATGGAAAAGAAGAAATAACGGCATTTTTATTAGCCCTTACCTTAGCAAGAATTGTATTAATTGTGCTACAACCCGTTTCTAAATTATCATCAGTAATAGTGGGGAATAATAATTCTGAAGAACGCCAAAAAACAGCGATTAATTTAATGACAGGAACTACTCTGTACGGAACATTACTACTAATAATTATACTTTATAATTGGTTAAATGTATTGATAGATTATTGGCTTTCTGATGCTGAGCGAATTACACAAGTGTTGGCCGCATTCAAGATTCTTGCCCTTGGACTCATTCCATATGCCATATTTCATGGATTAAAAGGAATTATAGAGATTAAATTTTTTAAGCCATACAATTTATTCAGCATTATTATCGCTATTGTTCTGCACGTTGGGTTATATTATCTTTTAGAAGGTCATTATGAAAAACACATTGCCTTGTCAATATCGTTAATGATAGGTTTTGTAGCTCTGGGAGTTGCTACGGCATATTGGTGTCGAAAAGATTTTAATGGCTATAAGTATTACCGTTTGGAAATTCTACTTTTGCTAGGTTTTGTATTGTTTGTAATCAATTATTACATAAATGCTATATACCCTAACATATATGCATGTATACTCAGCGTCATAGGCACAACTGTGATGTATACAGTAGTGTTATTATTTAGTAAAGTGAAATTTCTGAATGAGACAATAAATGTATTATTAAAAAGAGAAAGAAAAATAGGCGACTAATATATGAAAATATTATTTTTTATATCACACCAACCAAACCCCAGATTTGTTAAGCAAATTAATTTCTTAGCAAAAAAACATATGATTACTTTGGTTTGTTTTCAGAGGGAGGTTCTAGCAAATCTGAACGACTCTCTTGATGAATCTGTGATGAATCATAATTTAGGCAAAATCCCAAATGCGTCGCAACCTTTAAAGCGTATTTCTGCATATATAAGAGCCATTAAACAAATTAGGAAAATACTATCTAAAGCGACTTTTGATGTAGCACTGGTTAATAACATCGATGTTGTGTTGCTATATTTAATTGCCCGTTTTAGAATTTTTAAAAAGAAGAACACAACAAAATTAGCAATTGAAATTTCAGATTTACGCAAATTTGTTTTTAGTAATAGCTTTATGAGTAAGCGCATGCGGACCTTAGAAAATTATCTATATAAAAAACACATCGACAAATTGATTGTAACTTCCAAAAGATATTATACATACCACTTTCAAAATTTTTTTTTGAAAGAAGTATTTGTTTTGGAAAACAAACTATTATCTGCAGAACAAAACCACAACTCGTCAATAGAGAAAATAACAAATAACAAAACAGTGATTGGAGTGGTAGGTTTATTGCTCAGAAAAGATGAATATATTAAATTGTTCGAGACCTACAAAGACAATCCCGACGTTGAAATTCATATTCACGGTAAAGGGTATTACCAATATGTCGTAGAAGAGTATGCCTCTAAACACAAAAACATCAGTTACTTTGGACCATATAATAGTTTTACTGATGCCCAAAAAATATACAACTCGATAGACATTATATACCTTGTTTATGATATTGATCAAGTGTCTTTAAATAACAGACTGGCTTTACCAAATAAACTTTATGAATGTATGTATTATAAAGTGCCATTAATATGTAGTGAGCAAACATATTTAGAGGAAATAGTAATGAATTTAGGCATTGGCGTTTCTGTTAATTATAAAGAACCACAAGCAATAGAAAAAGCGGTTTTGCATATAAAAAATAATAGGAGCCAGCTTGATGAGGTTTTTTCCTCATTATCAGAGAGTAAATATTTTGGAGATGGCGATTATGAAGAACTTGAATCTTTCTTAGCTAAGTAAATGAAAATGAAAACACATTTGAAGGCGTTATTAAAAAAAAATGATATTGATATTGTTTTTATTTTACTACTATGTGTGGTCTGTACATTCACGCTAGAAAAAGTGATTCCAAAATTTATTTTTAGTTTGTTTATACTTCAAACAGCTCTAGTAATTGCAAAATATAAAAGTGTCACCTTTTCTGTAACAAAGTACTTTTGGCTACTAATTGCGGTATATGGCCTTAACGTGGTAGGAATGTTATACACAGAAAATGCATCTAGAGGATTTAATGTCATGACGCAACAGGTGAGCTTTGTTTTGTTTCCATTGTTTTATAGTGTTTATAAGGTTAAGAATATAGGGCTATTATTAAAGGCATATGTAATCTCAATTTTCATTTTCATTGCCATTTTTGAAATAGATACTCTGTATCGATTTTTTTATAAGAGCGACGTGTTTCCTTTGAACTTAGACCTTTTCTTTTCATACAGGTATACGGGTGCAGAAGTAACCAAAATTTTTGAAACGCATAATGCGTACTTCGGAATGTATATCATGTTTTCAAATGTTATAATTATTAATTTCCTGCAGAAGATTAAAAAAAACCATAGCATCATATTATTGTTGTTATTAATTACATTTCAATCGCTATTCTTGTTACAATTGGTGGCTAAAACGGCAATTTTATTGAACACTTTAATAGTGTGTGTGTCACTAGGCTATTTTTTTATTAAAAACAAAAAGCAAAAAGCGTTAATATTTACACTAATCTTGTTTTGCTTTATTACCATACTTTCTGTCAAACAACTTAGATTGCCTTTAAGTCGTATAGCAGATCGTTTTGTAGAATTGAAGGAAGGAACTGGCGCTACTAGAGAAACACGAATAAAAATTTGGAAGGCAGCCCTACCTATTATTGAAGAAAACATGTTTATAGGAATAGGAACTGGAGATGTACAGAGTGCGCTTCATGCCGAATTTAAAAAGCAAGGCATTTTATCTAAAAGTAATGTCCATAATCAGTATTTAGATTACTTCATGAGATTCGGAATAATTGGATTAGTTCTATTCATTACTGTTTTTGGTTATTCGTTATTTCATGCCATCAGCACAAGGAATTATATGTACTTTTGTTTTACGATTATTATTATGGTCTGTTGTATGACAGAGAATATTTTAAGTAGGCAATTGGGAATTGTTTTTTTCGCAGGTTTTAATTATCTACTTTATCTTAATGCAAAAAACAATAAATGCTTATAACTTATGTTCTGATTATATTTCTTTTTGGGCATGTGCTTGTATTTAAAAAGCTCATTTTTAAATGGAATGTTTTTGGAGTTTTTTTTGTTTCTACAATTATATTTTCTACTATAGGAATACTCATTTTCCCATTTGCTAAAGATTATTTCCTACGAGTTTTTCATACGTTTAAGTTAGGTTTGGTTACGGATGAGCAAATTATTAAGACCCAAATTTTAGCAGTCGGAGGCCTGCTATTAGTGTTGTATTCCTATGTGTTAGGGCTTTCGCTATTTTACAGAAAAGTTAAAAGCATAGATCATTTTAAGATAAAAACCCCAATTCAAAGTAACCTAAGCCGTGTTAATTTTGATTTCAGCTTAGTCTTAATCGGATTGTTCTTGACTATTTACCTGTTTGTTAAACAAGAGGTTTTAATTACAGGGATATTTGATGGTCTATTAGGGAGACAACCAGATGCATTGTTGATAGCCAGAAGAGGAATCACCTCAAACTATCTATATGTTATTATAGTTTATAATTTACTACCTTTTCTAACGGCCGTGTCATTATATATTTATATGAGGAAAAGAATACTCTTAAACAGAATCATGTTCTTTTCCCTATTCTTATTTTCCTTTTTTTTGATTTTATTATTATTTCAAAAAAGACCACTAATTATTTTCTTGATGTCTTTGGTCTTATCGGCTTATGTGTTTAGAAAATATTTGCTACCAAAAAGGGTGAAGGTGAAAAAAGTACGATCAAAAAAAGCTTCCAGACGACGATATATAGTTATAGGAATTTCTTTGTTCTCATTGCTTCTCCTCCTTTATTATTCAGGTACGACCTATCAGTTCGAAAATCTTTTTCAAGCAGTTACTACCTTGTCAGAGGTTGTGCTAACACGTGTTTTTGGAAGATTGTCTCTTCCCGCTTTTTTTTATGTACACTACTTTCCGGAAGTAGGGCCACATTACGGGTTAACCAATATTGGAATGTTAAGTAACGTCTTTTTTTTCGAGCATTTTCCCGACACAAAAACCCTTTTTAATTTTTACTCAAAAAATCCAAAAAATGGCTCTTTAGCTATTAATAGTATATTCGACTTTTATGGCGCATTTGGATACTTTGGATTTGTTCTTGGGAATCTCTTTTTAGGAGCGATATTATGCCTGATCGATGTCTTTTTAAATAAACTTGAGAAGAATGGCATTAATATTATTTTTATAGTCTTCTGCTTTGTTTTCGCGTATTATTTATCTCAAGCCAGTCTCGCGCGTGCTTTTATGGGCTATGGATTCGTGTTTTTTGCACTGATATGGATGTTTTTGCAAAAGGGATTTAGAATTAAATTAAAATGATGAATATTTTAAAAAAGAACATAGATATAATCCTGCTGACCTTCGTTTTACTCTTTTTTATTGGAGATACAGCTACCAGTATTTTGCATAAATTACGAGGCGGTTATTTTTCCAGATACTCAGGAATTGTTAAACTCCTCTTCGAAGTAATAATGTGCCTAATAATTCTTGCGAATATTAAAAACCAGAAGAGGTTTTTTATCGGCTTGATGCTTTTAGTGCTGTCATTTTTGGTGAGTCAACTTTTGTTAGATGTTTCTGGGTATAATTTTCACAAAGAGTTCTTAGAGGGCAATATCTATTTTTTTAATAGATATATGTACATATTTATATTTATTCTTTTTACTAAATCAATTCTTATAAAAGAAGAAACGTATAAAAAAGCCTATATTTTCTTAGAGTATTTCTTGTATGTAAATGTAATCGCTGTAATATTAGGAGCATTATTTGAAATCGAACTATTCAAGTCTTACGAGTATACCGATAGATTTGGTTTTTCCGGCCTATTAGCGAAACCAGGAGAGGCTAGTTATCTATACATGATAGTAATTATATTCAATTATTATTTCTGGATTGCAACCAAGAAGTCCAAGAATTTATATAAGATGTTTTTCTTTATAGTTTTTTCATTACTCTTGGGTCAAAAGAAAATGTTACTATTTTTAGGATTATTTGGGTTGTTGCATTTTATATACTACAGTAAATACCGAAACGTATATAGAGTTGGATTTCCGATAGTATTGGGCCTACTATTTGTTTTTAGAAAATCTGTATTAGACCTATTTATAATGAAATTTCCTTTTTGGAATAAGATTTACGAAAAAGATGGGCTATTGTCCATGTTGTCTTCTTATAGAAATATACTGCTAGAAGAAGCCATTGAATATATTAATTTGAACTGGACATTTGGCAATTATATTTTTGGAGGAATAGATTTTAAGAAATATAAAGTAGAGTTCGAATTCATTGATTTATATATTTTTTTAGGAGTTGCCGGTGTTCTCTATTATGTATTCATTCTAATAAGTTTTTTACAAAACAAAAACCTATTAAAAAAACAGCTTGTTTGTATCGTTTTTTTAACAAGCTTTGCATCTGGAGGATTGATTTTAAATGTTACCGCTATAGTCTTGTTCTATATAGTTATCGAGAAAGTATTGTATGTGAATTCTAGCAAAAACCATGAACATATTATTTCTTGAAAATATTAAAATAAAGGGTAAATTTGCGTCACTTTAAGCAATGAAAATCTACAATGAAACAAATTATACAAGATCTTAAAAATGGCAATACGCTATTAGAAGAAGTTCCTGTACCGCAAGTTAAATCCGGATGTGTTTTGATAAAAACAACACGCAGTTTGGTGTCACTAGGAACGGAGCGTATGTTAGTCGAATTTGGCAAGGCAAACCTTATTCAAAAAGCCAAACAACAACCTGACAAGGTGAAAATGGTTTTAGACAAAGTAAAAACAGATGGCTTGAAACCCACTATGAATTCTGTTTTCAATAAGTTAAATCAACCATTACCTCTAGGATATTGTAATGTAGGTGAAGTTGCTGCAATTGGTAAAGGCGTAACAGAATTTAAAGTAGGCGATAGAGTGGCGTCTAACGGCAATCATGCCGAATATGTAAATGTTCCTAAAAACTTGGTTGCGAAGATTCCTGATAACATTTCGGATGATGAAGCAACTTTTACAGTAATTGGGGCTATTGGATTACAAGGCATACGATTATTGAATCCAACTTTTGGTGAAACCATCGTTGTTGTGGGTTTAGGCTTAATAGGGTTAGTAACAGCTGAATTGTTAATGTCTAATGGGTGCAATGTTATTGGGTTTGATTATGATTCTGAAAAGGTAAAAATTGCCAAAGACAAAGGCATAATAGCTATAAATCCAGGTGATGGTACAGATCAAGTAAAATTCGCAATGTCTTATACAAATGGTATTGGCGTGGATGGCGTAATTATTACTGCTTCAAATAAAAGCAACGAGATTATTTCTCAGTCAGCCAATATGTGCCGAAAACGTGGTAGAATAGTATTGGTAGGAGTAATAGGCCTAGATATAAGTAGGGCGGATTTTTTTGAAAAGGAAATCTCTTTTCAAGTATCTTGCTCTTATGGCCCAGGACGATATGACGAAGAATACGAACAAAAAGGGAACGACTATCCTATAGGCTATGTGCGTTGGACGGAAAAGAGAAATTTTGAAGCAATATTAGCAGCCATATCAAAAGGATCCTTGAATGTAAATCACTTAATTACGGAGCGAATTTCCCTTAGCGATTACCTAAAGATTTATGGGAACATGACAAACTCAAAGTCAATCGCTTCAATTATTGAGTATGATAGCACCGAGAAACCTATATCAACAGTTTCTATTAAGCAAAAATCGTTCGAAGGAAAAAAGGGTGTAATTGGTGTTGTTGGAGCTGGAAATTTTACAAGTGCCGTAATTCTTCCAAATCTTAAAAAAGTCAATGCCGACATAAAATATATTGCCAGTTCTGGAGGGTTGACCTCAACAGTAATGGCTAAGCGACACAGTATTGCCAAATCAACTTCAGATTATAAGGAAATATTAGAAGACGCTGAAGTGGACCTTGTTTTTATTACTACTAAGCACAACATGCATGCTACAATGGCCTTAGAAACATTAAAAGCTAAAAAAAGCGTTTTTGTCGAAAAACCATTGGCTCTTACAGCAATTGAACTTGAAAAAATCGTCACAGAGTATAACAATCAAAACGTAAATGTTTCTGTCGGGTTTAATAGACGTTTCGCTCCATTAGCGAAAAAAATGAAAAAACTATTGGGCAACGACAACGTTCCCATTAACATTATTGCGACTATGAATGCTGGATTTATACCAGCAGATGTATGGGTACATGACCTAAAAGTTGGAGGCGGAAGGATTATTGGCGAAGCTTGCCACTTTATTGATTTATGCACTTATTTATCTGGGAGTAAGGTGAAAGAGGTTTGCATGAATGCCATGGGAGCAAATCCTGAAGAAAACACAGATAACGCTAGTATAATCTTAAAGTATGAAAACGGCACAAATGCGGTTATTAACTATTTTGCAAATGGAAGCAAGTCTTATTCAAAAGAGCGCGTGGAAGTTTATTCTGCAGAACGTACCTTGATTATGGATAATTGGAGAAAATTAAAGACATTTGGATTTAAGGGCAAAGGAAGTTTCTCATCGAAACAAGACAAAGGTCACTATAATCAATTTAAAGAACTTATAGAACAACAGAGATCAGGAGGCAGCGCGATTATACCTTTTGATGAAATTGTTAATGCAACAAAAGCTTCTTTTGCGGCCATTGAGTCACTCAAAAAAAACTCTTGGATCAGATTATAAGACATGAACAAAAAAATAGTAGAATATCTAGATAAGACCTTTTATTCTAGAACAGAGGATAGATGGGATGATAAGATTTTCAGGAATGAGATTTTGTCTGTAATAAAACCAGATCATGTAGTTCTTGATATTGGAGCGGGAAGAGGCAGAATCTCGGAAATGAACTTTAAGGGTTTATGTAAGAAGATATATGGTGTAGATCCTGACGAGGCAGTATATGAAAACCCGATAATTGATGAAGCTCAACAAGGCTTGGGAGATTCAATGCCTTTTTTTGAAAACGATTATTTTGACTTGATTTTTTGCGATAATGTCTTGGAGCATGTTGAAAACCCAACCTTGTTTTATAGGGAAGTTAGTAGGGTACTTAAAAAAGGAGGAATTCTTTTATCCAAAACCCCTAACAAACATCATTATATGCCTATAATAGCAGGTTGCACTCCTACGTCATTTCATAAATTTTATAACAAATTGAGAGGACGAGAATATGAAGATACGTTCCCCACGTTTTATCGTGCAAATTCTAAAAAGGCATATAAAAAATTTACACGTATAAGTGATTTAGAATTAATTTCAACTAACTTTCATTCTGGTCGTCCAGAGTATTTAAGAATTTTCTTCATAACCTATATATTTGGCATTATCTATGAAAGGATAGTAAACTTTTTTGGAATTGACTATATTAAAACAATTGTAATAACAAAAATGCAAAAGTAGTTGGGATATGTTATTTCTAGTCATATAAAAATAATCATGATTATCTTTAAATGCAAGCAATCTGTTAACCTAAATCCCGACGTTTAATATCAGTTGTTTAACTAAATTGGAAACTACATATTTTCTATTAATTGACATTTTACATCAATAAAAGGCATTCATTATTATGAGGTCACATAAACAAGGAATCAATAAATTGTTGCTTTACATATATACGGTGAAGTACCTTCGTTTCACCCAGGTTTATTATCAATTCTATTACATTGTAAAAAAAAAGCTATTTAAAAAGCATTATTACAAGGAGTTTGATGCAAAAACCCAACCAATAATATGGGAGAGTTCGTTTAAATACCAAAATAGCTATTCGGGTGATATCACATTCGAATTTTTGAATCAAACACATAAATTCAAAGAAGAAATTGACTGGAATTTTTCGAAGTATGGAAAATTGTGGACATTTAATTTAAATTATTTTGATTTTTTAAACCAAAAAAACATCTCCAAAGAAGAAGGGTTGCAATTAATAGGCGATTATATTGATAATCACGACACTCTTATAGAAGGAAAGGAATCTTACACTATTTCATTAAGAGGTATAAATTGGACTAAATTTTTATCTAAACATAAGGTTATTAATGAAGAAATCAATCAAGCTTTATATAACGATTATTATAGGCTATATCATAATTTAGAGCTACATTTTTTAGGAAATCATTATTTAGAGAACGGGTTTTCATTGCTATTTGGGGCTTACTATTTTCAAGACGATAAATTATATAAGGCGGCGAAGAAGATTTTAATCAAAGAACTGGAAGAGCAAATCTTAAAAGATGGCGCTCATTTTGAACTCTCACCAATGTATCATCAAACCATACTTCATCGTGTTTTAGACTGTTTTAACTTAGTACAAGCCAACGCATGGAGAAATCAAGAACTTGGCCCTTTTTTAAAAGAGAAAGCAATTAGGATGCTGTCATGGCTTCAGGCAGTAACATTTGACAATGACATTATCCCTATGGTAAATGATAGCGCATATAACATTGCACCCACGTCAGACGCGTTATTTAGCTACGCTAAGTCATTAGGCCTCAAATGGATTAAAGGAACGCTTTCGGATTCGGGATATCGAAAAATAAAAAATAAAAATTACGAACTATTTATGGATGTTGGCCATGTTGGCGCATCTTATCAGCCAGCTCATGTGCATTCAGACACGTGTAATTTCGAACTTTATGTTAAAGGAAAACCGTTAATTATTGACACAGGAACTTCAACTTATGAAAAAAACGAGAAGAGACAGTTGGAACGATCTACCGCATCTCATAATACTGTAAAAATTGGAAATTTTGAGCAATCGGAAGTTTGGAGTGGGTTTAGAGTGGCTGAAAGAGCAAAAATCGTAAATCTAAATGATTCAAAAAACACGGTTGAAGCAACACATGATGGGTACAAAAAGCTAGGAATTTTACACACTAGAAAATTTACAACTAATAATGATTCAATAATTATTCGAGACATGCTCTCTAAAGATTCGCATCATCAAGCAAAACTATATTTACATTTTCATCCAGATGTGAAAAACATTGAACAAAAAGACAATAAAATCGAGTTGGTCAACGAGAATATAATCATTACTTTTTCAGAAGATGCATACAAACTTAATATTACCGATTTTAACTACGCTATGGGTTTTAATAAAACAGTAAAGTCTAAAAAAATTGAGATTTGTTTTAAGTCTTTTATTGAAACTCAAATCCATTTATAATCAAAAAATGAGAATTTTATTTTTAACCGATAATTTCCCTCCAGAGGTTAATGCTCCAGCAACTAGGACACATGAACACTGTAAAGAATGGGTTAAAGAGGGTATTGATGTTACGGTAATTACATGTGCTCCAAATTTTCCTAGAGGGAAAGTTTTTGAAGGATATAGAAATAAACTGATACAAAGAGAGGTTGTTGATGGAATAAAAGTGGTTAGGGTTTGGACTTACATTTCTGAAAACAAAGGGTTCTTAAAAAGAATTATTGATTATTTAAGTTTTATGATTGCTTCTTTTATAGCTGGACTTTTTATTAAAACAGATCTTATAGTAGCCACGTCTCCTCAATTTTTTACCGCTGTTTCGGGAAAATGGTTGTCTTTTTGGAAACGCAAAAAATGGATCATGGAAGTAAGAGATCTTTGGCCAGAGTCTATAAAAGCAGTAGGAGCTATGAAAACGGGCAATATAATAGCCTTTTTCGAATTATTAGAAAAAAGGATGTATAAAAATGCTCATAAAATAGTGGTAGTTACTGACTCATTTAAAGAAACATTAATAAATAAGCACCATCTCAAAAGCACCAAAGTTGAAGTCATAAAGAATGGAGCTAACTCAGATTTATTCTATACCATTAAAAAGGATGAGGAGTTATTAAAAGAACTAGGTCTCAAAAATAAAATAATTGTTGGTTATATCGGGACTCATGGCATGGCTCATGGTTTAGACTTTATTTTTAAATGTGCTAAAAAAGTCTCTGACGATAAAATCCACTTCTTGTTTTTAGGTGATGGAGCTAAAAGAGCGGAACTCTTAAAGCTAAAAGAGACATTACAATTAAACAATGTCACAATGTTGCCATCGGTTAAAAAGGAAGACGTTGTTAGGCACATTTCAATTTTAGACATTGCTTTGGTTAATTTAAAAAAATCTGACACATTCAAACATGTTTTGCCTTCTAAAATATTCGAACTATGTGCAATGGAGAAGCCAATTCTATTGGGCGTGGAAGGAGAAGCTAAAGAATTGATTGAAAAATATGATGTAGGAATGGCTTTTTTGCCAGAAGATGAAGTCAATTTTTTAGACAAGCTAGAAAAGATAAAGAATAAATCGTTTAAGGCAGCGGATTTTGAAAGATTAAAGAATGATTTTGACAGGAAAAATCTTGCTAAGCAAATGTTAAGTTTTATTCAAGCCCTATAGCATCAGTATTTTAATTAACTCTTTAGTCCTAAACTAGGACAATCTTTCCTATTTTTGCGTGTAAACAAACGTTAATGTCATTTTATTATCCAATCCTTTTTTTTGTAGGAGCTTATATCCTTACGTATTTTACTATTCCAAAAATCATTGGATTAGTTGAATACAAAAAACTGATGGATGAGCCCAACAAGAGAAGTTCTCATATTAAAAAAACTCCTACACTTGGAGGTGTGTCATTTTTTTACACATTAATTTTTGCTCTCTTTTTTCTTAAAGCTTGGTGCTCCTATGACGAAGCTTTTTATTTAGTACCTGGATTGACGATTCTTTTTATAATAGGATTAAAAGATGATTTGGTAGTGCTTTCGCCGTACACAAAACTAATTGCACAAATCATAGCGATAACGTTTATTATTAGTAATGAAAGCTTTACCATTCATTCTTTAAATGGTTTTTTTGGAATAGATGAAATCCCTGTATATGTTTATTATGCTATAGCTGGATTCATAATGTTAACGATTATAAATGCCTACAATTTAATTGATGGCATTGATGGGCTTGCTGCAATTGTAGGAATTGTCATCCTCATTATTTACACTACGATATTTTATATGACGAAAGAGTATTTTTTTCTATTAATAAGTTTAACATTAAACGGATGCTTAATAGCTTTTTTAAAGTATAATTTATCATCGACAAGTGAGAAGATTTTTATGGGAGATACTGGCTCTCTTATTGTAGGGTTCATAATTAGCATATTAACACTTAAGTTTTTAGCATTAACGCCTGAAAAATATGACAGCCTTCCTTTTTTAATCGAAAACATACCATTAATCGCAATAAGCATACTCATAGTACCATTATTTGATACGGCACGAGTCTTTACCATTAGATTAGCAAACAAAAAAAGTCCGTTTTCGGCAGATAGGAATCATACTCATCATATATTGATTGATTATTTTAAAATATCGCATAGAAAGGCAAGTCTAGTTATTGGAGCTTTTAATTTAATTTTTGTTTATTTATTTATAATATTAGGAAGTGCTTCCTATAATTTTTGGCTAACAACCGTTTTAGTCATAACTGTTACTATATTAGCATACTTTTTTTACCGCTTTGACTATAGTTTTAGCAATGTTCGAAGAAAAATCAAGGTTAAACGTAAAGTAGATAACGCCAAAAAGAAAGGAAAAAATTTAATAAAAAAAAACAAAGAACCCTTAATTAAGGAAGATTAAATATGTTGAGCTACAATTTATTTTAACAGATTAAAGCTCATTTATTTAAACCTCTACAACTAGAAAAAACATAATTTTTAAACAAAATACTTTAAATGAAAATACAAAATATTTGTTGTATCGGAGCAGGGTATGTTGGGGGTCCAACTATGGCAGTTATTGCGCAAAAATGCCCACATATAAAAGTAACGGTAGTCGATATCAACGAATCCAGAATTGCTGCATGGAATGATGACAACTTAAATAATTTACCTGTTTTTGAGCCAGGCTTAGATCAGGTGGTTCAAGATGCAAGAGGTCGCAACTTATTCTTTTCAACCAATGTAGACGAAGCTATTAACAATGCTGAAATGATTTTTATTTCTGTTAATACACCAACCAAAACTTACGGTAAAGGCAAGGGTATGGCAGCAGATTTGAAGTATATAGAGTTATGTGCTCGTCAAATAGCAAGAGTGTCAAAAACAGATAAAATTGTTGTTGAGAAGTCAACTCTACCAGTTAGGACTGCGTCAGCAATAAAAAGTATTCTCGATAGTACTGGGAATGATGTGAAATTCCAAATTTTATCTAATCCTGAATTTTTAGCTGAGGGAACTGCCGTCGACGATTTATTAGAGCCTGATAGAGTTTTAATAGGTGGTGACCCTACTACTAATGAAGGAAAAAAAGCCATAGATTCTCTAGTGGAAATATATTCAAACTGGGTACCAAGAGAACAAATTTTAACTACAAATGTGTGGTCCTCTGAGTTGTCAAAACTTACAGCAAACGCATTTTTAGCGCAAAGAGTGTCCTCTATAAATGCCATGTCAGAGATATGTGAAAAAACAGGAGCAGATGTTAATGAAGTGGCAAAAGCAATTGGGATGGATAGCCGAATTGGCCCGAAGTTCTTAAAAGCTTCTGTTGGATTTGGAGGATCTTGCTTTCAGAAAGACATACTCAATTTGGTGTATATTGCAAAGTCTTATGGTTTAGACGAAGCGGCAAATTATTGGGAACAAGTTGTTATAATGAACAACCATCAAAAACAACGATTTTCAGACAATATAGTAAGTACACTTTACAATACTGTTTCTGGAAAAAAAATAGCCTTTTTAGGTTGGGCATTTAAAAAAGACACTAATGATACGCGTGAGTCGGCCGCAATAAAAGTAGCAGATAATTTGTTAAGTGAGCAAGCGAAAATTTCGGTATATGACCCTAAAGTTATAGCTGAACGAATGTATGCAGACTTAGATTACCTAAATTCCAGAGGATCTGATGAAAATAGAGACTTATTAAGTGTTCACAAAAACCCTTATGAAGCATGCGAGGAATCTCATGGAATAGCAATTTTAACTGAATGGGATGAATTTAAAGATTATGATTGGGAAAGAATATATGCAAGTATGAAAAAACCAGCATTTATATTTGATGGAAGAGGAATCATGGATAAAAACCAACTAGAGAACATCGGATTTGAATACTATAAAATAGGAAGTGGAGAATAATAAGTATAAAATAAACTCTTACTTTCAGAATACTTAAAAATCATTTAAACAAATTTTAATGAAACGAGTTTTAATTACTGGTGGTGCTGGATTTTTAGGGTCTCATTTGTGCGATAAATTCATAAAGGAAGGCTATTATGTAATTGCTATGGATAACCTTATAACGGGCTCTTTAAAAAACATTGAACATTTGTTCAAGCTTCCTAATTTTGAGTTTTACCATCATGATGTATCAACTTTTGTTCATGTTTCAGGGAATTTAGATTATATTTTGCATTTCGCTTCACCAGCCAGTCCTATAGACTATTTAAAAATTCCAATTCAAACTCTAAAAGTAGGCTCGTTAGGAACGCACAATTTACTTGGACTTGCAATGCAAAAAAAAGCACGACTCCTCATCGCTTCGACATCTGAGGTTTATGGTGACCCCTTAGTGCATCCTCAAAGCGAAGAATATTATGGAAATGTAAACACAATAGGACCGAGAGGTGTATACGATGAAGCTAAACGTTTTCAAGAATCCATGACTATGGCTTATCATAGATTTCATGGCCTTGAGACAAGAATCGCTAGGATATTTAATACTTACGGACCGAGAATGAGGCTTAATGATGGCCGTGTTATTCCAGCATTTATGGGTCAAGCATTAAGAGGAGAAGATTTAACAGTATTTGGTGACGGTTTACAGACCAGGTCATTTTGTTATGTGGATGACCAAGTCGAGGGTATTTACAAACTCTTGTTAAGTGATTATGAATTACCAGTTAATATTGGCAACCCTGACGAAATTACTATCAAAGATTTCGCTGAAGAGATAATCAAATTGACAAATTCTAATCAAAAAATTCTTTACAAAGAATTGCCTATAGATGATCCAATGCAGAGACAACCAGATATTACTCTAGCAAAAAAAGTCATAGGATGGGAGCCTAGAGTAAATAGAAAACAAGGAATGCAAAGAACATTTACATATTTTCAATCCTTGACTAAGGAAGAACTATTAACCAGTCAACACAAAGATTTTTCAGACTATATAGGAAGGTAGTACTATGAAGCAGAAGAGAGGGAGATACTCATGGCTTTTAAGAGTTTTCTTAATGATTTATGATGTTTTGGTTCTCAATATACTCGCGTATTATTTATTAAATTTCAATGATGAAAACTTATACTTCTTTTCATCAGATTGGCTAAATGACAAACACTTGTTGTATATATTTTACTCAATTATACTATGGTTTTCATCTGCAATATTCTTAAAATTCTATAGCGTATATCGATATACATCCGCACTTAATATTATAGCGCTGCTTTTTAGGCAATTTATAACATATTCGATTATAGTATTTGCATTTATTGGAGTATTCAGAAGTATTAATATTGAGGCGATAACGACAATAAACTATCTATTTTATTCACTAATTGCTATTGCATTTATGAAGTTGCTAAGTTTTTACGCTTTAAAATCTTATCGGCGTTATTTAAATGGAAACATAAGGCATGTAGTAATAATTGGACATGGTGAAAACTCAAAAAAACTTATTGATATATTTAAGAAAAAAGAGTTAGGATATGATCTTATAGGGGTATTTAATAATTCAGGAAATAAAAACATCACGGGAACTATTGAGGACAGTTTTAAATTCTTAAAGAATAATGATTATATAGATGAAATATATTGTGCTATTGATGAACTTTCAGAAAAGCAAGCTAATGAGTTTGTAAGATATGCAAGCATAAATCACTGTCATATTAAATTTATTCCAGACTCAAAGAAGCTTATTACAAAAAGATTGAAAACAGATTATTATGGATACCTTCCCATTTTATCTATTCAGAATATTGCTTTAAATGATGACTTAAATAGAATTATAAAACGAAGTTTTGATATTTTCTTCTCATTAATAGTTATAATTTTCATTATGTCCTGGCTCTCAATAATTTTAATTTTATTAATTAAATTAGAATCTAAGGGACCATTATTTTATAAGCATAAGAGAAATGGGTTAAATTATAAGGAGTTCAATTGTTATAAATATAGATCATTGACTACAACTCAAGAAATTAGAGGGACTTATGTAAAGGAAAATGACAGAAGACTCACTAAAATCGGCAAGTTGTTACGTAGAACGAGTATAGATGAACTACCTCAATTCATTAATGTTTTAAAGGGTGAAATGAGTGTTGTTGGCCCCAGACCCCATATGCCATCCTATACAGATGACTATTCAAAGAAGATAGACAAATACAATTTTATTTTCAGGCACAATGTAAGACCTGGAATAACAGGGATGGCTCAAGTAAAAGGATTTCGTGGTGAAATTGAGAAAGATAAAGATATTATCAATCGCATAAAATATGATGTTTTTTATATAGAAAATTGGTCATTATTTTTGGATTTAAAAATTATAGTTCAGACACTGTTTCATGTTTTTGTAGGTGATAAAAAGGCGTATTGATTTATAAAATTTTTGATAAAGAATTAAGCTGTTTTTGAAAACTAAACTCTTTAATGGCTTTATCTTGAATCTCTTTTCTAAAAACTGAATTTAACTCGGTATAGGTTATTTGTTTTAATACGTTATTCAAATCTTCATAATTGCTAGATTCAGCAGTCCACCCTATTTTCTTTTCTTTAACAATAGTTTCACCTTCTCCACCGCCAAAATAAAGTATTGGTAAGCCTAGTCTAGCGTATTCAAAAATTTTAGAAGGAACAGACCCATATATCCTATTTAGGAGTGGAATAATAGTTAAATCATATTGCACCAAAAGAGTATGTAATTCTGTACGCTTTACTTCTCTATGATAAATAATAGGTAAGTTAGGGTTAACCGCAATAAAGGCTTCTATTTTCTTAGTTTCTGCACCTGCTCCGTAGATATGGAATTCAATGTTTGTGTAGTTCAAGTTTTTACAGAGCTTAAGTATGCCTTGAGCAATGCCCAGAAGACCTGCATATACTATTTTTATTTTTGCGTTTGGGGTATTGTACTCACTCAATTTAGGTGGGTTAAAATCAGGGTAGTTGCGATATAAGAATGTTTTTTTATCAGGCACAATTTTAGAAACATGTGCTAAGATTTCTTCACTTTGACCTAGAATTAAATTTGCCTTTCTATAGTTGTATCGCTCAATTCGCTCAAGTATTCCATAACTAAAGTTCTTCTTTAAAGCACCTAATTCTAACCCTGCAATAGGCCAAAGATCTGATACGTTTAATATTAACTGTCGTTTCTGGCTTAAGAAAAGCATACACGTAAATGCTACTAATAATGGAGGCGATTGAACAATGACTGTCTTTGGTAACTTATGTGTTATAATAAACCAGATCAAGCTAAAAGAGTAAGATAGCATAGCAAACAATCTCAGAATCTTATTCTTCGAGTTGCTAGCATAAATCCATAATCGATGAATTTTAATACGGTTCTCTACTGAAACATCACTGAATTTACCTTTATAATCATTGAATACTTTTCCTGCTGGATAGTTTGGTAAAGGAGTTACCACAGACACATTAAAGTCACGTTCTTGAAGTCCTTCTGCTAGATGAAAGATGCGGTTAGAAGCCGCACCAATTTCAGGCGGAAAATAATTAGTTATGATAAGTATATCCTTCACTTTAATTTGTTTCAATTAAAGATGAAAACTGTTTCAATTTACCACTTTTTGATCGTTTCAATCGATCTTGCTTCTCAAAAATAATATTTAAGCCTTTTTCAAGGTAAGTAGTCATTTCATTTTCTATAAGCTCTTTTTTATCCTCTGTAAGTTCATCCGTGCTTACATAATAAATCTTAAAAGTATCTGTATTTAATTGCTCAACTATAAATTCTTTAACATTGCCATCATTTTCAATAATACTTTTTGTAATATAATAAAAGGTTAAACCAGCGGCTTTTTTCCCACTTGGTAAAATAATGATGTCATTTGTTCTACCTATAAGTTTTTCAAGGATAGGGATTCTTAATGTGCTTTTTTTGGATAGTATCCCAATATCCCCAATATCATATCGAATAAATGGTTGTGATTTATTATATAGAGACGTTATGACCAATCGCCCTTCCTCACCCAAAGGCAACACATTATTCTTTTCATCAAGAATTTCTACGAATAAGGTTTCACTGTTGACCTGCCAATGCCCCTTAGGGTTTTGAAATGCAATTAAATCTAATTCAGAAGCTCCATATTCATTGATTATAGGCACTCCAAATTGTGTTTCCATAAGTAACTTGTCGTCATCGAATAACATTTCAGATGTTACAACGCAAACATGTAAGGACGGACAAACGGTATTCAGTATAATATTTTTATGTTTTAAATACTTGGCAAATTGCACCATGGAACTAGTATAGCCATTCATGTATTCAAACGGTTTTGATTTAAAAACAGATAACCACTGTTCAAACGCCGTATCACTTAAGTCAAACACATTAAACCGGGTTCTATGACTAACTATGTCTTTTAATTTTTCCTTAGAAAACCCTATTTTATCTAAGATAATTCCATAAAAACGAGCTTGTTTAGAGGTGTTAAAATCGATACCGAACCAACCAAACCTATTTTGAATAATGGCCCATGTCAAAGCATGACAAAATTTATCTTTAGAAAAGATAAAAGGCGTACCTGAAGCTCCTGATGTTTTATCAATGTAAATATTGTTTTTTGAGAACCCGTCTGATAGTAGTGCTTCTAATGGTTGCTGTAAATCCTGTTTTGTCATTATAGGAATATCGTTCCAATCTAATGAATCTACATTTTTAACAAATGATTTGTAAAACGAATTGTGTTTAAGGTGATAAGAAACAATCTCTTGTTTTTTGGTGTAAACGTAAGTTCTGAACTCATCATCATTTTTATTTTGGACGCTTTTTAAAATACGTAAAGCATTCCTAATCGGATAGCCACTAAGTCGTAATGAAAGATCGAATAAATTCAAAAGAGAAATGCTTCAACTATGTTTATGTAAATTAATTATTTTTTAAGCGTAAAAGCAATTATTTTTGGCTTTTAAAAACTACTATCATGAATATTTTAATTCTGGGTTCTGGAGGAAGAGAACATACATTTGCTTGGAAATTGTCACAAAGTGACAAATGCCAAAATCTTTTTGTAGCACCTGGAAATTCTGGGACTACTCAAATAGCAACAAATATCCCTATAGATGTAAATGATTTTGAGGGGATTAAAGAAATAGTCTTAAAAAATGACATCACTATGGTGGTTGTTGGTCCAGAAGATCCTTTGGTAAATGGTATACATGATTTTTTTCTTAATGACGAAGCACTAAAATTGGTAAATGTCATTGGACCTCAAAAGGCGGCCGCACAACTTGAAGGTAGTAAGGAATTTGCTAAAGAATTTTTATATAGACACAATATTCCAACTGCTGCTTATGAGAGTTTTACAAAAGAAACCTTAGATAAAGGATATACATTTTTAGAAACTTTAAAACCTCCATATGTTTTAAAAGCGGATGGACTGGCTGCTGGGAAAGGTGTTTTGATTATTGAGGATATTAATGAAGCCAAAAATGAATTAAAAAAAATGCTTGTTGATTCTAAATTTGGACAGGCGAGTACAAAAGTAGTTATTGAAGAGTTTTTAAGTGGAATAGAATTAAGCTGTTTTGTGTTAACAGATGAAGATAACTATAAGATTTTGCCAACAGCAAAAGATTATAAGCGTATTGGCGAAGGAGATACGGGTTTGAACACCGGAGGAATGGGGGCGGTTTCTCCAGTGCCTTTTGTAGATGATGAGTTTATGCAAAAGGTTGAAAACAGAGTGGTCAAGCCTACAATAGAAGGACTTAAAAAAGACAACTTACCATACAAAGGGTTTGTGTTTATAGGATTGATAAAAGTAGGAGATGATCCATTTGTCATAGAATACAATGTTAGGATGGGAGATCCAGAAACAGAAGTCGTATTCCCGCGAATACAAAACGATTTGGTAGAGATATTTCAAGCTATGGGAGATGGGAGATTAAAAGATATTGAACTAAAAGTAACGCCAAAGGCTGCAACCACCATAATGTTGGTTTCTGGAGGGTATCCAGAAGCCTATGATAAAGGAATGGAAATAAACGGTTTAGATAAGATTGAAGAATCTATCCCGTTTCATGCCGGTGCCCAATTAAAAGAGGGGAAAGTAATTACCTCAGGAGGTCGTGTTATGGCAATAACATCCTATGGTGAAACATATAAAGAGGCCATAAAAAAATCTTATCAAAATATTGAAAAACTACATTTTGATAAGATGTATTATCGTAAGGATATTGGTTTTGATCTATAGATAAGAGTGAGACGTAATACTCTTGTCTTCTTCTCCGTTCTTGTCAAAAGTTCTTAATTGCATCATCCAGTAAGTAAACGCCACTAATCCAATAACAATAAATATCCATGACATTATGTTGGCGCCAAACCAGCTTTCTAATTCCATTTCTCTTAGAGCATCAAATGGTTTAAAAAGAAAGTTCACAAACAAATCCTGAATGGTGTAGAAAAAATCTTTCATAGGTAGTATATTTACAGGGCAAATATACAAAAGGTATAAATGATTACAAGGATTTTTGATAAATCAAAGCCTATTAATTTCGTGATTGTATTCTCAATCACACTTTTTGCATTTTTGTCTGCTCAGTTTAAATTTTCTCTAGGAGAATGGAATGTTGATTATGTCATAAGACAAGTTGCAGCTTTTCTATTATGTCTTATGAATTTAGTACTGCTTAATTTTATTGTAAGCAAGAATAATCTTACCCAAAAAAGCAGTTACAAAATATTATTATTCAGTCTGTTTTTTGCGATGGTATCATTTTCTATGAATAATCTTAGCATATTGATTTCCAACTTGTTTATCTTATTAGCGTTGCGAAGAATCATTAGCCTTAAATCATTATTAAAAGTTAAGAAAAAGCTATTGGATGCTTCCGTTTTAATTGCTATAGCGTCATTATTTCATTTTTGGAGTATACTGTTCATGTTGTTGGTGTTTGCAGCTCTCGTATTTTATTCAGAGAATAAATTTAAAAATTGGATAATTCCATTTGTTGGCATTATTACAGTAGCTTCCGTTTTTATTGCCTATCATATTATCCGTTTTGATAATTATGGCAATCCGCTAAACTATGTCGACACCATTGATTTTAATTATGAAAATTATAATGACCCAAAACTTATTATTGCAATAACTGTTTTTTTATCGTTCGGAGTTTGGGCTTCTTTTTTTTACATTAACAGTATTAATAAGAAGTTGAAAACGTTTAGGCCATCGTTTATTATTGTATTGATAATGGCTATACTATCAGTCGTTGTAGCACTAATATCACCAGATAAAAACGGAAGCGAATTGTTGTTTTTATTTGCTCCTTTAGCAGTAATTATTACTAACTATATTGAAGTTATAGAGGAAAAATGGTTTAAAGAAATTTTGATAATCGTTTTAGTTATGATTCCTGTTTCATTCCAGTTTTTTTAGTTGCGTGTTCTTCTGATAATATTTCATCGTATCTTTGCAAAACAAAAGTTATAAATATGTTTACTAATAAAGCAAATACCATTTTTAAGGATGTGATAGACAGGTATCACATTATTAATACAGTGGACCAATCATTCAATAACCCTTACGATAAAGCGGCACATACTATTGAACATCTTCTGTATAGAAAATGTTGGATAGATACAGTGCAATGGCATTATGAAGACATTATTAGAGACCCAAATATCGACCCTGTAGCGGCGCTTAAGTTAAAGAGACAAATTGATGCCTCCAATCAAGACAGAACTGATATGGTCGAATATATTGACAGTTATTTTTTGAATGAGTATATCGATGTTTCTTCTAAAAAAGACGCAACAATCAATACAGAAAGCCCGGCTTGGGGGATAGATAGATTGTCTATTTTAGCACTCAAGATTTATCACATGGATGAAGAGGCAACTCGAATCAACGCCACCGAATCTCATAGAGAGGCATGCCAAAATAAACTAACTGTATTATTGGAGCAACGCGTTGATTTATCTACTGCAATAGATACATTATTAAACGACATCAAGAAAGGAGATAAGTATATGAAAGTGTACAAGCAGATGAAGATGTATAATGATGATGAATTAAACCCGGTTCTACGTTCACAGAAATAATTCTTTCTTATCTGTGATGCCAAAACTACCAAAACACATTCTTGTCATCCGCTTATCTGCAATGGGAGATATAGCGATGGTAGTTCCTGTTTTAAGAGCATTTGCGCAACGGTATCCAAAAGTTAAACTCACTGTTTTAACTAGGGCGTTTTTCGCTCCTTTTTTTAGGGACATTCCTAATGTAAGAATGTTTAGTGTCGATGTCAAAAACAAACATAAAGGCCTTAAAGGATTATATAAATTATCAAAAGAATTAAAGGCTCTTGATATTGACGCTGTGGCAGATTTACATAATGTTTTGCGAACTAAAATCTTAAAAATATTCCTTAATACAAAGAGATTCACTCAAGTTAATAAAGGGCGTAAAGAAAAAAAAGACTTGATTTCTGGCAAAGATTTTAGGCAATTAAAATCGATGCACCAGCGTTATGCCGATGTTTTTGAAGATTTAGGATTTAAGGTAGATATTTCAAACCCAAATTTTCCAGACGTAAGAGAGCTTTCATTGGAAGCACAAAATATGCTTGGGGCAAAAACACAGAAATGGATCGGCATTGCTCCTTTTGCACAATATAAGTCTAAGATGTATCCGCTGGATTTAGTTGAAAAAGTAATTGAGACATTGTCACTTAAAAAAACCTGTAAAATCATTCTTTTTGGAGGCGGACAAATTGAAGCACAGAGATTGGAAGAAATGAAAGTTAGATATGAGAATGTTATTAATTTAGCCAATAGGCTGCCTTTGAACCAAGAGCTTGATATTATCTCGAATCTTGATTTAATGGTGTCCATGGATTCTGGGAATGCACATATAGCAGCAATGCTAGGAAAAAAAGTCGTGACGATTTGGGGAGTAACGCATCCTTTTGCTGGATTTTATCCTTATCATCAAGATAGAGATTTGGCAATTTTATCTGATAGAAGTAATTATCCTAAAATACCAACTTCGGTGTATGGAAATAAATTTCCTTCAGGGTATGAAGATGTAGCACGAAGTATACCCTCTGAGGTCGTTTTAGAGAAACTAGAATCACTCCTATAAAAAAGCCCCACTCATTTGAGTGGGGCCAAAATTTAAACGTATTCATCTTAAAAATAGATAATCCCAAAATCTAAATAACGCTTAAAACTTTTACAAAAGTATTTCGTTTTAATTTTAGCAAAAATTTATTGTAGGAATATCTCATCAAATTTCGATGAAAAGCATTTTTTGACGTTTAAAAAACAAAAAATTCAGATAAAGTGAGTAATGTAAAAATTTAATCGGTAATTTTTGATGTTTTATACATCATCATAATCTATATAAATTGATGATGATGTTGGATGTGCTTGGCAGGTTAATATCAGCCCATCTTCTACTTCTTTGTCGGTTAAAATATTGTTTTGGCGCATCGTGGCCTTGCCTTCAGTTATTCTCGCCAAACAACTACTACAAATACCTCCTTGACACGAGTAAGGAGCATCTAGATCGTTGTCTAAAGCAGCCTCTAAAATAGATTGTTTTTGAGACATTTCGAAGGAATACTCTTCATCATCGACCATTACGGTGATATTCGTTACTCCAGTATTAGTAATCTCTTCTTGTATGTCACTAGGTTTAGCCGCCTTAAAGAGTTCAAAGAAAATAGAGGACTCATTTATATTATGTTCCATCAAGACATTCTTAACCGTATGTATCATGGCTTCTGGACCACAAAGGTAAAAAGCGTCAATAGTTATATGCTTGTGCTCGTTCTTGACTATGAAATTGACTGTGCTTTTCTCTATACGCCCGAAAATAGCATCTTCCTCCTGAGTTTGACTGAATACGAACTGAATTGTAAAACGATCTTTATATTGATGCCTAAGCTCTAAAAGTTCATTTAAAAACATAGTGTCTGTAGTAGTTTTATTGCCATAAACCAAAATAACTTTACTATATACTTCCTCTTCTAAAGCACATTTTATAATGCTTAAGATTGGGGTGATTCCACTACCAGCTGCAAAGGCTGCTATGTTTTTAGTTTTTTTATCGTTTGGCTCAAAAACAAATCGACCTTTAGGCGAAGCAACTTCTAAGAAGTCTCCATCTTTTAATTGGGTGTTTGCATAAGACGAGAATGTCCCATCCTTTACTTCTTTTACAGCTACAATTAATTCTTCACTTCTAGGAGAGGAGCAGATTGAATAATCGCGACGAACCTCATTGCCATTGATAATGGTCTTTAAAGTAAGATACTGTCCAGCCTTAAAAGAGAAATCGGTTTTTAATCGATCCGGGATATCAAAATGTATGCTAATGGCTTTATCAGTTTCCTTATGTATGTGTTTTATCTTAAGTTTATGGAATTGAGACATATATTATGTTTTCGACAAAAATACTAAAGTGCCATCTTTAATCTTATTTTTAGTGTAACAAAAGCAACGGATTTGTTACTTATATCATAATCGACATCAACCTAGCCATTATATGATTAAAAGATTTTTGAGTTTAGAGTGGAAATCATTTTTTAGGTCTTCTAGTTTTGGAAAGAGTTTATCTATAAAAATATTTCTGGGCTTCATGGCATTGTACATGATTGGAAGCCTTCTAGTCACAGGAATCTTTATGTTTAAGGCGATTCAAAATTTCTTCCCAGATACAGATCCAATTATAGTTGTCAATAATTATTTAATTTATTGGATATTATTTGAATTACTATTTAGGTATTTTATGCAAAAATTGCCAGTCCTCAATATAAAGCCATTACTTGCACTACCTATTTCAAGATCTAATATTGCCAATTTTGTATTGTTTAAATCGACTCTTTCTTTTTTTAATGTTTTACCTCTTTTTTGGATTATTCCATTTTCGATCAACTTAATAATAGAAGGTTACCCAGTATTAAATGTGTTGGCTTGGGTTCTAGCATTGATAGGACTTATTTTATCCGTCAATTTTTTGAATTTCTTGATAAATAAAAAGAATGCAGTGTTCTATACTGTTCTTTTAGTTTTGGTCGGTGCAATAGCTTTGGAGTATTTCGATGTTTTCAAGTTTTCTCACATATTTGGCGAGCTGTTCAATTATCTTTATGATCGACCAATTTTGGCCGCAATACCTTTATTATTAGCAGGCATATTATATCGAATTAATTATAAGTACTTAAAAAACAATTTGTTTTTAGACGCATCGTTAAAGACAAAAACTCAAGAGATCTCTACTCAAGATCTGTCTTGGACTAGACGGTTTGGAGAAATAGCACCTTTTTTACAGTTAGATTTAAAATTAATATGGCGCAATAAACGCCCCAAGATGACTGTATACTTATCATTGGCGTTGATATTATATGGCTTGTATTTTTATACAAATGCTAAAATGTTAGAAATGCCAATTATCTTATTATTTGCGGGTATTTTTATGACTGGGATGTTTCTTTCAAACTTTGGGCAGTTCATCCCTGCTTGGGATAGTTCATACTATAGTATGATGATGGCACAAAATATTCCAATGCGTAAATATTTAGAATCTAAAGCTGGCTTGATTACATTTAGTGTGGTCATTCTATTTTTACTTACGATACCTTATGTTTATTTTGGGTGGAATGTATTAGCTATTAATGCAGCAGCAGCATTGTATAATATTGGCGTAAATATTCCACTATTATTATGGATTACATCTTTCAATAAAAAACGTGTTGACCTTGAAAAAAGTCCGATGATGAATTATCAAGGAATGGGTGCTGCGCAATGGATATTTGTGCTTCCATTTTTAGGACTTCCAGCTTTAATATTTGGGCTTACTGCACTTATATCAAGCTCAGTAATTGGCGTCGCCTTATTAGCATTGCTAGGAATATTAGGCATACTGTTTAGAAACACTTTATTTAATAAGATTACGGAACTCTATAAGCGTAAAAAATACGCTATGGTGGCAGGATTTAATGAAAAACAATAAATCGAAATTATGATAACTTCAGATAACCTCACAAAAGCTTATAAAGGAAATACCGTTTTAAGCATTGCCCATCTTGAAATTCCAAAAGGCCAAAGTTTTGGTTTAGTAGGTAATAATGGTGCAGGCAAAACGACCTACTTTAGTTTGCTATTAGATCTTATAAAACCCACATCAGGGCATATCAATAATAATGACATCCAAGTACACGAAAGTGAAGATTGGAAACCTTTTACCTCTGCATTTATTGATGAAAGCTTTCTTATAGGATATTTGACTCCAGAAGAGTATTTTTATTTTATTGGTGATTTGAGAGGACAGAATAAAGCTGACGTTGATGGTCTAATATCAAAATTTGAAGATTTTTTTCACGATGAAATTCTTGGGCAGAAAAAATATTTAAGAGATTTAAGTAAGGGTAATCAAAAAAAAGCAGGCATTGTGGCCACTATGATTGGTAATCCAGAAGTAATTATTTTAGATGAACCTTTTGCTAATCTTGACCCTACAACACAAATTCGATTAAAACAAATTATTAAGCAGCTTACCGAAAACAGAGATGTTACTGTACTGATCTCTAGCCATGACCTAATGCATGTTACGGATGTTTGCGAACGCATTGTAGTGCTAGAGAAAGGCGAAATTGTAAAGGATTTAAAAACCAGCGAAGCAACCTTAAAAGAACTTGAAGCTCATTTTTCATCTACCGCTACAAGTACCATATGATTAAAACAGCTTGAAAAAGTTGGTATCTAATTCAAAAAGATGCTTATTTTTACGGTTCTATATAATAATGACTAGGGTTTTTAGTTATTGTTTACACCAAATGAACCAACGTTGAGAACGACTTTTAAAGTTTTATCTGCATTTTTTTGTCTAACACTATTTGTTGTTAGTTGCTCACGGAAAAAAGACACTTTCCTAAGTAGGAATCTTCATGCTGTATCGGCAGAATACAATGCGTTATACAATGGTTATAATGCTTTAGAAGATGGCCGCACAAGTCTTAACGAATCTTATAACGATAACTATTGGGAACTCCTTCCAATAGAACGAATGCAGATATCTGAGGAAATCTCACTTCCTGGTCAAAACAAGAATCCTAATTTTGAAAGAGCGGAGGAAAAAGCGGTGAAAGCCATTCAGAAACATTCCATTAACGTTCAAGGAAAAGAACACAATCCACAGATGGATGAAGCATTCTTGCTTTTAGGAAAAGCACGTTACTACGATCAACGTTTTGTCCCCGCTCTTGATGCTTTCAATAACATCTTGAATGACTACCCTACAAGTGATAAAATTAACCAAGTAAGGATATGGAGAGAGAAGACCAATATTAGAATGGAAAATAATGAGGTCGCTATCAAAAACCTTAAAAGGCTATTAGAATTGGAAGAACTGGAGAAGCAAGATTTAGCTGATGCCACATCCATATTAGCACAAGCGTATGTAAACATCAAGGCGTTAGATAGTGCCTTAATGCAAATAAAAGTTGCGTCTATATCTACAAGAGATAATGAAGAAAAAGGACGTTATAATTTTATAAAAGGGCAACTATATAATTTGCTTGAAGAAAAAGATAGTGCGAACATGGCGTTTGATGAGGTTATTGAACTCAACAGGAAGACACCAAGAATCTATATGATAAGCGCTTATATCGAGAAGGCAAAGAATTTTGATTACGCTGGAGGAAATAAACTTGAGTTTATTGAATTGTTAACTGATTTAGAGGAAAATAGAGAGAACAGACCGTTTTTAGATAAAATATATCATCAGATTGCTGTATACCATGAAAGAAATGGTTCTGACACCATTGCTTCTAAATATTATAACCAATCGTTAAGAGCAAAATCACAAGATAGATACTTACAATCTAGAAACTATGTGGCTTTGGGCGACATGAATTTTGATAATGCATTGTATAGAGAAGCAGGAGCTTATTATGATAGCACCATGACTAAATTGGTTGAAAATTCTAAACCATTCAGAATAATTAAACGAAAGAGAGATAATCTGGACGATGTGATTCTTTATGAAATGGGTTCCCAACGCAACGATAGTATTTTAAACCTTGTCTCGCTTTCAGAAGACGATAGAATATCTTTTTTTGAAGATTATGTCGCAGAAATAAAAGTAAAAGCTGAAGCTGAAAAAGAAAGAGCGGAAGCAGCAACAAGAAGCAAAGGTCTTTCTCAAAATGCTAATGGAATTAATACATTGGGTAACCGTGAAACAGGAGAACAATTTTATTTCTATAACCCAACGTCTGTGGCTTTTGGAAAGAATGAATTTATTAAGATATGGGGAGATAGAGCTTTAGAAGACAATTGGAGAATGTCGACCCAAGGAAGCACCTCCATTGGAGCTACGGCTGTAGGCACAGAAACTCTAGCTGCTACGGAAGAAGAATTATACGACCCTCAATTTTATATATCCAGAATACCATCTGATTCTAAAGAAATTGATAGTATCACTAGGGAGCGAAATTTTGCCTATTATCAATTGGGCTTAATATATAAAGAACAGTTTAAGGAATATGAACTTGCAAAAGACAAACTGCAGAAATTGCTAAAAAATAAACCAGAAGAACGATTAGTACTTCCTGCTAAGTATAATTTGTTTAGGATCTATGAGTTACTTGGGCAAAAAGGTGAAGCAGATATCATGAAAAATCATATTGTGTCTAATTATGCAGATTCTAGATATGCTTCTATAATCAATAATCCTGATAAAGCGTTGTCAAAGGATGAGAATAGTCCGGAGAGTTTGTATGAAGCCCTTTATAAAAAACATAAAAATCAAGAATATATTGAGGTTATTTCTAAAGCTATAGAGTACATAAACAGGTTTGAAGGCGAAGATATTGTTCCTAAGTTCGAATTCTTAAAAGCCACTGCAAGTGGTCGTTTATATGGCTATTCCGCCTATAAGAAAGCTATTGATTTTATTGCATTGACGTATCCGAGTACTAATGAAGGGAAGAGAGCCCAAATGATGTCTGAATTGGTATTAACTAAGATGGAGAAAAAAGAGTTTGTCGACGATAAAAACGCCACAAGATGCAAAGTTATTTACCCTTTCACCAATCCAACAGCCACTGAAATCGAAGAATTCACAAAAACATTAAACGAGATAGTGGCAGGTGTAAAATACTATGAATTAAGTACTTCTGTCGATGTGTATAACAAAAACACTATTTTTGTAGTAGTTCATGGACTAAAAAGTATTGAAGGCGCTAAAGGCTTCGCAGAGCTTTTAGACGATGACAAATACAAGATAACGCGAACAGATTATTTTGCAATCTCATCAAAAAATTATGAGGTCATACAAATTCATAAAAATTTAAATACATACTTAGAATCCCAATAAAATAAACAGTAACCCAAGTTAATTAATAGCATTATGTTTTCAGACAACAAAAAAGGAAGACCGGAGTTAGACTCCACGTCTCAACAAAACAGAATAGCCCAAGGCACGAAAATAGTTGGAGATCTTGTAAGCGAAGGCGGATTTAGGATAGATGGAGAAATAGAAGGAACATTAAAGACACCTGGAAAGGTAGTTGTAGGAAAAACAGGACTAATAAAAGGAACCTTAGAAGGTGCCAATGCCGATTTCGAAGGAAAGTTTTCAGGTAAGTTGTTACTGTCTGGAACTCTTACTTTAAAGTCTTCTGCCTTAATTGAAGGAGAAGTGATTGTGGGTAAATTGGCTGTAGAACCGGGAGCAACTTTCAATGCGTCGTGTTCTATGAAAGGGGCCGTAAAAGAACTTAGTAAGGGTGAGCCACAAAAACAAAAATCAGAGCAATCAGCTTAATTCATACGCACGATTTTCTGGCATTGCCTTTCAAATGATTGCCATTATTGGCTTAGGAACATTTGGAGGCGTTAAAATGGATGAGACGTATCCTAATCAATATCGCGTTTTCACTCTAATTGGTTCATTGGGAAGTATTGCAATTGCCCTATACGTGGTTATCAGACGCGTGACAAATTTTTCAAAAAAACAAAATTCATCAGATGAGTAAATCAATTACATCATTTTTAGTGAAGCTTATGGGCTTTTCTTTACTTCTTTTTGCAGTTCATTATTATATATTGAAACAATTTTTCACTGGAGAACTTCAAATTCCTCTTTGGCTGATCTATGCATTCAATACAGTCATGGTATTTTTGGTGTTCAGTGCGCTGAGATATTATAAGGACAAGGGCAAGGATATGTTAAAGACGTTCTTGGGATTTACAGGTCTTAAAATGGTTTTGGCAATCGTTTTGTTGCTACCGCTATTCTTACAAAAATCAGAGCATTCACAACTTGAAGTTTTTAATTTTTTCATACCCTACTTTTTGTTCTTAGCATTCGAGATTTTTAACCTCAATAGTTTTCTCCAAAAAAGCTAAAACAAACTCCAATATAAGTTTGTTTGTTAATATAATGTGTGTATTTTTGCACCGAATTTTAGGAAAAGGTTTTTTAAATAGAATTTCGATGCATAGCAATACATTCAAGGCATTTTTAACCATTTTATTCTCATTGTTTTTTGCAACAAGTTTTGCAGATTCAAAAGACCCATCTGAAGACGAAAAACCATTCAATGCTTCTGAGCTGATTTTCCATCATATAGGTGATTCTCATAGTTTTCATATAGCAGGCGACTTTTCTATTCCTCTTCCAATAATTCTTTGGACAGATAATGGACTCGTAACATTTTCGTCTAATGAATTTCATCATGATGTAGACGGCAAGACCGTGGTCGAGAAGAATGGTATGAAATTCGTGAATTTGCATGATAAAATATACCAGTTGAACGAAGGTGCTTCGGTTGTGAGTCTTGATGCAGAAGATCATGCTACAAATGCAGTAAAGCCTTTGGATTTTTCAATTACTAAAAATGTGTTTTCAATGTTTTTATCGATGGCGCTTTTGCTATTGATCTTCTTATTTGCAGCAAGATCTTATAAAAAATCAAACAACAATATGCCAAGTGGTATTGGGCGTTTTATGGAACCCATAGTTGTTTTTATTAGAGACGAGGTGGCAATACCGAATATAGGAGAGAAGCATTATAAAAGGTACATGCCGTTTTTATTAACCTTGTTTTTCTTTATCTGGATTAACAATGTAATTGGGTTGATTCCTTTTTTCCCATTTAGTAGTAACCTGAGTGGTAATATTGGATTTACATTAACATTAGCTGTAATTACATTCGTCATTACGTTATTCAGCAGTAAAAAATATTATTGGAAGCACATGTTATGGATGCCAGGTTTGCCTGTGCCAATGAAGTTGTTTTTAGCACCAATAGAGATTATCGGTATGTTTGTTAAGCCAATAGCGCTTATGATTCGTTTGTTTGCAAACATTACGGCAGGACACGTTATTGTCTTGAGTTTAATATCATTGATATTTATTTTTGAAACAGTTTGGGTAGCACCAGTTTCGGTTTTGTTTACACTATTCATTAGTGTAATTGAAGTATTGGTCGTTGCCATCCAGGCTTACATATTTACCATGCTATCTGCATTGTATTTTGGTCAAGCTTTGGAAGAAGGACATGAACATTAATTAATTTTTTTTAAATACTTGAACTATGAGTTTATTATTATTACAAGATGTCGCTCAGAATTACGGTGCATTTGCAGCTATTGGGGCTGGACTTGCTGCTATCGGCGGTGGTATTGGTGTAGGCAAAATTGGTGGAGCTGCTATGGAAGCTATGGCACGCCAACCTGAAATGCAAGGAAAACTACAAGGTTCTGCAATTGTACTTATTGCCTTTATTGAGGCGGTAGCACTTTTCGGAGTTGTTGTTGGACTAATGGGTGTTTTAGGATAGAGCTTAGATTAAGGTGCAACGGTTGGTTGCACCTTAATTCTTTTAAAAAAATTAAAATAAGCATATAATATGGATTTAATAAAACCAGAACTTGGCTTGATATTTTGGACGGCACTAACGTTTTTCGTTCTTCTTTTCATTTTAAGAAAATTTGCTTGGAAACCAATACTTGGTGCTGTAAGCGATCGCGAAGAAGGCATAAGAACAGCTTTGGCTGCTGCTGAAGATGCTAAACGTGAGATGGAAAACCTTCAAGCTGACAATGAGCGCATCCTTAAAGAAGCACGTGTAGAACGTGAAGCTATGTTAAAGGAAGCTCGTGAGCTTAAGGACAAGATGATTGCTGATGCAAAAGAAGAAGCGCAAGTACAAGCGGGTAAGATGATCGAGCAAGCACAAGCAGCTATCGAAAGCGAAAAGAAATCAGCCATGGCAGAACTTAAAAGCCATGTTGCAGGTTTATCAGTTGAGATTGCAGAGAAAGTGGTACGTGCAGAACTATCTAACAAAGACAAGCAACTAAAATTAGTTGAAGATATGTTGGGTGAAGCAAAGCTAAACTAAGATATAATGGCAGGAACTAGAGCAGCAATACGTTACGCAAAAGCCATTTTAGACTTGGCTAAAGAACAGAAATCAGCGGATGCCGTAAATATTGAGATGAAGCTTATGTCAACTACGATTGAGGACAATAAGGATTTGGACAATATGTTACAAAGCCCTATTATTCGTTCTGCTGTGAAAAAATCTGCATTGAGTGAGATTTTCAAAAACACAAACGCTATTAGCATTGGTCTTATTGATACATTAATTGCAAATAAACGATTAAATATCCTTGGCCTTGTTGCTTCAGAATATAACACACTTTACGACCGAATGAAGGACACTCAAATTGCAAAGGTAACAACAGCTGTTCCTTTGACAGATGATTTGAGAGCTAAAGTTTTAGCTAAAGTAAAAGAATTGACAGGTTCTAAAGACGTAACATTAGAGAATATCATTGACGAAAACATCCTAGGAGGTTTTATCCTTCGAGTAGGAGATATACAATATAATGCAAGCGTAGCCGATAAGCTAAGCAAGCTAAAAAGAGAATTTACATTAAATTAAAACTTGCTTTGACTTAGTCAAAGGGTTAAAATAAATAGAGATGGCAGAAGTAAAACCAGCTGAAGTATCGGCAATCTTAAAACAACAAATTTCAGGATTTGAAGCAGGTGCTTCATTGGATGAAGTAGGAACTGTGCTAACCGTAGGTGATGGTATTGTTCGTGCTTACGGACTTTCTAATGTACAGTATGGCGAACTCGTAGAGTTTGACGGAGGATTAGAAGGCATCGTATTGAATCTTGAGGAAGACAATGTTGGTATTGTATTATTAGGAGGTTCTAAAGGCGTAAAAGAAGGATCCACTGTAAAACGTACAAATAGAATTGCCTCTCTAAATGTAGGCGAAGAAATTGTTGGACGTGTTGTAAACACATTAGGAGAACCAATTGATGGTAAAGGTCCAATCGGAGGAACCTTATACGAAATGCCATTAGAACGTAAAGCACCAGGTGTTATCTTCCGCGAACCAGTAACAGAGCCATTACAAACAGGAATCAAATCTATTGATGCCATGATTCCGGTTGGTAGAGGACAACGTGAGTTGGTAATTGGTGACAGACAGACTGGAAAAACTACAGTTTGTATTGATACTATCTTAAATCAGAAAGAATTTTACGATGCAGGCGAGCCTGTATATTGTATATATGTTGCAGTAGGCCAAAAAGCCTCAACGGTTGCAAATATTGCAAAAGTATTAGAAGAAAAAGGAGCATTAGCTTATACAACGATTGTTGCTGCTAATGCATCTGACCCAGCGCCAATGCAAGTATATGCACCTATGGCAGGAGCCGCTATTGGCGAGTACTTTAGAGATACTGGTCGCCCAGCATTGATTATATATGATGATTTATCTAAGCAAGCGGTTGCATATCGTGAGGTATCATTGCTATTAAGACGTCCGCCAGGACGTGAAGCATACCCTGGAGATGTATTTTATCTTCACTCTAGATTATTAGAGCGTTCATCAAAAGTCATCAATGATGATACGATTGCAAAAGATATGAACGATTTACCAGATAGTTTGAAAACGATTGTTAAAGGAGGTGGATCATTAACGGCTTTGCCAATTATTGAAACACAAGCAGGTGATGTATCTGCATATATTCCAACGAACGTAATTTCTATTACAGATGGTCAGATTTTCTTGGAGTCAGATTTATTTAACTCAGGTGTTCGTCCAGCGATTAACGTGGGTATTTCTGTATCTCGTGTTGGTGGTAACGCACAGATTAAATCCATGAAGAAAGTGGCTGGTACATTAAAACTGGATCAAGCACAATATCGTGAATTAGAAGCCTTTGCTAAGTTTGGTTCTGATTTGGACGCTGCAACATTAAACATTATTGAAAAAGGAAAGCGTAATGTTGAAATTTTAAAGCAAGCTCAGAACGATCCATTTACAGTAGAAGATCAAATTGCGATTATATACTGTGGTTCTAAAAACTTGTTAAGAGATGTTCCTGTTGAAAAGGTAAAAACGTTTGAAAGAGATTTCATCGAATTATTAAACGCGAAACATAGAGGAGTATTAGACACCTTAAAATCTGGTAAATTGACTGATGAAGTAACAGATACTTTAGAAACAGTTTGTAAAGACCTTTCAGCGAGTTATAAAGCATAATTCTAATACAACAGAATGGCAAATTTAAAAGAAATACGTAATAGAATATCATCGGTGTCATCAACGATGCAGATTACTAGTGCTATGAAAATGGTATCTGCTGCGAAGTTGAAAAAAGCTCAAGATGCAATTACGGCCATGCGTCCTTATGCTGATAAGTTAACGGAATTGTTGCAAAGCTTAAGCGCAACATTGGATGCAGATTCTGGAAGTAAATATTCTAGTCAAAGAGAATTAAATAAAGTGCTTATTGTTGCTATAACATCAAATAAGGGGCTTTGTGGAGCTTTTAACACCAACGTTATAAAGGAGGCAACTAGACTATCTCAAGAAGAGTATGCTGGTAAAGATGTTTCTGTTGTGACCATTGGTAAAAAAGGCAATGATGTTTTATCTAAAGGCTTTAAGATCATTTCAAATAATAGTGACGTTTTTGACGATTTAACTTTTGATAATGTTGCAACGATTGCTGAAACATTAATGGGGAGGTATGTTGAAGGCGAATTTGATAAAATTGTATTGGTGTATAACAAGTTCAAGAATGCTGGAACACAGATTGTGATGACAGAACAATTCTTGCCAATTGTGCCAATAGAAGGAGAAGCTGATGCCAACACAGATTATATTTTTGAACCTTCAAAAATTGAAATTGTTGAACAGTTGATTCCAAAATCGTTAAAAACCCAGCTTTTTAAAGGAATTAGAGATTCTTTTGCTAGCGAACATGGTGCCCGTATGACAGCGATGCATAAAGCGACAGATAATGCGACGGAATTGAGAGATCAATTGAAATTGACATATAACAAAGCGCGTCAGGCGGCTATTACAAACGAAATCTTAGAAATTGTTGGTGGTGCTGAGGCACTCAATAATTAGGCGTAGCCAAATTATTAAAGAAGCAGAAGCTTTAATTAGGCGTAGCTTCTGTAGCATATAAATCTTGGCCTCACAAATTTGTGAGGCTTTTTTCTTTTCTATGGCATAGCTATTGATTTACTATCTTTGATAACTTTAAATTAATTACCAATGATATCATTTAGACACATTATCTCACTTACTATATTACCATTAATTATGTTTAGTTTTTCACAATGCTCAAGTCAGAAAAAATTACAAGATAAAGCGCCTGTACAATTAAAAGGCGTGTATTGCCAAAATTGGGTAGCTGGTATTCAAGGTGGCGGTGCTGGAACTAATATATTTATACCAATTGAGGCCGTAACTGATAAAAAGGTTCAATTGGATAGCGTATATTTTAGAGGAAAATCGGCAAAATTGGAGACAAAACCTCAAGGCACATCTATTTATATTGGCAGATTTATTAGTGAAAGAAATAAGAAGCGTGACCTTGTAATGGACGGTGATGGTAAAAAAGAGTATGGTAATGAGATGCCTACAATTCCTGAAAAAATACCATTCGAATTAAAGAATGATGAGTGTGTTGTTAGTTATAAAGAGGGTTCCAAAACGAAATACTTCAAGATTGAAGGCGTTGTGGAGAAAACAATGGAAAGCTTTCCTATGGCACCCAAACAATAACTTATCTTTGGACGACGTTTGCTAAAAACGTAATTTTAGCACTGTAAATCATACCTCCTTTGAGCGCACTCCAGAAACTATTTAAGCAAACATTTATTTATGGTTTAGCGACGGTGTTGCCAAGAATGTTAACATTTTTGTTAGTACCATTATATACAACACCTAATGTTCTGGATTCGGTGGCAGATTATGGCAAGGTCTCCATTGTGTTTTCATGGGTGATTATTTTCAATGTGATTTTGGCTTATGGAATGGAAACTGCCTTTTTTAGGTTTTTCAGTAAAGAAGAGAATCAAGATAAGGTAGTAGGCACATCCACTATTTCATTACTTATTTCATCTGTTTTGTTTTTTTTGGCAGCATTCTTTTTAAAAGAACAAATTGCTAGCGCTATTGGAATTGAGTTAGAGTACATTAAAATAGTGTTGTGGATACTATTGCTCGATGCTTTAGTTATAATTCCGTTTGCATGGCTTCGTGCCAATGAAAAACCAAAAAAATATGCTATCATAAAAATCATCAATGTCATTATAAACATGGGGTTGAATTTGTTCTTTTTGCTATGGCTTAAAAACCTTGCAGAAGGAAGTACGTTCTTCAACTCTATCTATATTCCTCATTTTCAAATTAATTATATTTTCATATCTATTTTAATTGCAAGTGCAGTGACATTACTATTGATGTTGCCGTTTTATGTTAAAGTTAAATACAAGCTTGATTCTAAACTTTGGGTATTGATGATGAGGTATGCTATTCCAGTCCTGATTGCTGGTTTGGCCTTTGCAGTTAACGAGAGCTTTAATAGAATTATGATGGACTATCTATTGCCTTCAGATATTGCAGAGGAGAAGATAGGCATGTTTGCAGCATGTTATAAATTAGCGCTTTTCATGACATTGTTTGCAACAGCTTATAAATTGGGTATTGAACCCTACTTTTTCAGTCATTCTAAAAGTAAAACACCACAAAAAAATTACGCCAAAATTCTTGAGTACTTTGTTGTTTTTGGAAGTGTTATTTTATTAGGTGTTGTTGTATTTGCTGACTTGTTAAAGCCATATATAATAAGAAGCGAGGAATATTGGGAAGCCATGTGGATTGTCCCCCTTATTCTTATAGCTCATCTTTGTCTTGGGATTTATCACAACTTATCGGTTTGGTATAAAATTACAGATAGAACCAAATTTGGAGCTTATATTTCAGTGATTGGAGCTATAATAACCTTAGCACTCAATTACTGGCTTATTCCTATTATGGATTACAAGGGTTCAGCGATTGCATTATTAGCCGCTTATGGGAGTATGATGCTATTATCCTATTACTTTGGAAGGAAACACTACCCGATACCATACAACTTAAAAAAAATCGGCTTATACCTATTGTTATCCATAGCATTTTCGGTAATTTCATTTTATAAATTTAGGGAAGATTATATGATAGGAATACCAATGCTTTTACTGTTTATTGCTTTGGTGTATATGCTTGAAAAGAATGAACTAAAGCAGATGCTAAAAAATTAAAATGAATATAAAAATCATTAACAGATCAACGCACGAGTTGCCACATTATGAAACCATTGCTTCTGCCGGAATGGACCTTCGAGCAAACTTAAGTGAAGCGATTGTTCTTAAACCTCTTGAAAGAACAATTGTAAAAACAGGATTATTTCTAGAGTTACCGATTGGCACAGAAGCACAAGTACGTCCTCGTAGTGGTTTAGCAGCAAAAAAAGGAATTACAGTATTGAATGCACCAGGAACCGTAGATGCAGATTATAGAGGAGAAATAGGTGTTATATTAGTTAATCTATCCAATGATGATTTCACTATTGAAAATGGCGAACGTATTGCACAATTAGTCATTGCAAAGCACGAACGCGCAGAATGGATAGAAGTAGAAACACTCTCTGAAACCTCGAGAGGTGAAGGTGGTTTTGGTAGCACAGGAGTTAAATAAATTCCTATGAAAGGAGGAATTTCTTAGTAAATATATAAATAGAGTTTAATTAAAAGATACCCGCATAAGCGGACATATATATGAAAATAATAGTACCTATGGCAGGACGAGGGTCTCGTCTAAGACCACACTCGTTAACGGTTCCAAAACCATTGATTCCAGTTGCTGGACAACCAATTGTACATCGATTGGTAAAGGATATTGTAAAAGTTTTGAAGCAACCAATAGATGAAATCGCCTTTGTACTTGGGGATCCCGCTTGGTTTGGTGATGAGGTAGTGGGTAGTTTAAAGAAATTAGCGAACGACCTTGGCGCAAAAGCATCTATTTACCGTCAAGACCAACCCTTAGGTACAGGTCATGCCATTATGTGTGCAAAACCCTCTTTGTCAGGGCCAGCAGTCATCGCTTATGCAGATACACTTATACGTGCAGGTTTTGACCTAAATGCAGATGCAGATAGCGTCATATGGACCAAAAAAGTTGACAACCCAGAAGCGTTTGGCGTTGTGAAGTTAAATGATAATGATGAAATTGTTGAACTGGTCGAAAAACCAGAAACCTTTGTTTCTAATCAAGCCGTAATAGGTATTTATTACTTCAAGGATGTTGCAGTCTTAAAAGACAAACTTCAAGAAGTTTTGGATGAGAACATCATGAATGGCGGTGAGTACCAAATAAATGATGGGATTAAACGGATGATGGCGGAAGGAAGAGTTTTCAAAACAGGAACTGTAGACGAATGGATGGATTGTGGGAATAAGCCTGTTACTGTTGAAACCAATGCTCGTATGTTAGGATTCTTGAAACAGGATGGCGAAGAACAATTAATTGATTCTTCTGTTAGTAATGAGAACTCAAATATAATCGAGCCATGCTTCATCGGTCAGAATGTGGTGTTGAAAAACGCACAAATAGGCCCTAATGTATCTATTGGAGATAATTGTGTTATTGAAAACACATCCGTTAAAAATAGCTTAATCCAGACCAATTCAACAATTAAAAATGCTAACTTAGAAAATGCTATGATTGGAAACTACGTCACTTATGACGGAAATTTCAAGAGTATTAGCATAGGAGATTATTCAATTTTGGAATAACTATTGATTAGTAATTGTCATGTCCAATCGTAGTCGAGACATCTCATAGTTTATGAAAAACAAATTCTACATACTCTTTGTCTTTTTCGGAATGATTTTCATCCCCAGTGTGGTGATGGCACAAGGCGATATTGATGTTGCTGAAGATGACCTAGGAAATGTTACGGATGAATATCAAGAATTCTTTTTTGAAGCACTTAAACAAAAAGGCATAGAGAATTATGACAGAGCCATAACAGCACTTTTAGAATGTATTGAGATAGATGATTCTAAAGGAGTTTTGTACTTTGAACTTGGCAAGAATTATGTCGCCTTAAAAAACTTTGGTGATGCTGAAGATGCTTTTAAGAAAGCTATAAATAGAGACCCTAGCAATGAGTGGTATTTAGATGAGTTGTATGGGGTTTATATTCAACAGAAAGATCTATCCAAAGCCATAAAAACGGTAAAACAACTCGTTAGTTATCATCCAGATTATAAAGAAGATTTAGCAGGCCTTTATCTACAAGTCAAGAAATATAATAATGCTTTGGAGATACTAGATGAACTAGATAAAAAAATAGGGATATCGCCCTCAAGAGATCGTATGCGTAATCAAATATACGCGGCTACTGGGAGAGATGAAGACCGTATTAAGAATTTAGAAGGACGAGTAGAAACCAATCCAGATAGTGAAGCCAATTATCTAGCGCTTATTTACAGATATAGCGAAAGTGGCGATAAAGAAAAAGCGTTTGAAACTGCAAAAAAGTTGTTAGAAGTCAATCCTAAGTCACAATTAGTACATATGGCTCTATACAAGTTTTATCTAGATGCTAATGACGCAGAACAGGCTATAGCTTCGATGAAAATAGTACTACATAGCAATAAAATAAAGGCTGATGCTAAATATAAAGTGCTTAATGATTTTATCAAATTTGTTGCTAATAACCCAGAATATGAAGAAGACCTTTTGGAAGTAACTGCTTCTTCTGGCGATGCAGAAAACAGTAAGACTAGCTTAGAGTTAGCGAAGTATTATTTTAAAAAAGGGAATAAAGAGAAGGCTTTGGAGCATTACAAGAAAGCTTTAGATATTGAACCAGACAATTTTGGTGTACACAGAAACGTTTTATTGTTGCTTATTGACATCAGGAATTTTAATCAAGCAGCTAAAGATAGTGCCAGTGCTATTGAGAACTATCCAGCACAACCAGTATTGTACCTCATAAATGGTGTGGCCTTAAATTCGCTGAACAGAGGTAAAGAAGCTATTGATATATTAGAAACGGGGCTAGACTATATTATTGACGACCCTAAAATGGAAGCTGATTTTTATACGCAATTAAGTGAAGCTCATAAACAAGATAATAATCCAACTAAGGCAAAATCATATGCTCAAAAAGCAGAAAACCTATTAAACAAAAACTAAAACATGCGCCTTAAATCATTACAAAAGCTAGCTATTTTTTTACTATTCGTAGTTGGTCTACTTGGTTGTAAATCTACTAAGAGTATATCCGCGTCTGGCGAACTCAATGATAAATTATCCGCAAAGCAAATTATTAAGGAGAACAATAAAACCATAGCGAATTTCAAAACTTTGCAATCCAGAGTTAAAATAGATTATACTAAAGATGGTAAATCTAAAGGTGTAGGTGTTAACTTGAGAATGGAAAAGGATAAAGTAATTTGGATGAATGGACCATTAAGTGTAGCGAGAGCCAAAATAACACCGGATAGAGTAAGCTTTTACGATAAATTAAACAATCAATATTTCGATGGAGATTTTAGATTGTTAAGTGATTTGCTAGGAACTGATTTAGATTTTGATAAAGTTCAGAATATTCTATTAGGAGATGCTATTTACGATTTAAATAAGGGCTCTTATAAGGCGTCTACACATGAGAACTCTTATGTTATACAGCCAAAGGAGCAAGAAGCTCTTTTTGAAATTTTCTTTTTGCTGAATCCTGGTCATTTTAAAATGGACTCACAGCAAATAACTCAAAATCAAGAAAATAGACATCTGGAAGTAGACTATATTAAATATCAAGAAGTAGAGAAGCAGAAATTGCCAGAAATAATAAAGATCATAGCCTTGGATGCTGGTGATGAAACCATTATCGATTTAGAATATCGTTCTATTTCTTTAAACCAAGATTTGCGATTTCCGTTTCGAATTCCTTCAGGTTATGATGAAATTATTCTTAAATAATGCTGAATAAAAGTAAAACAAGGATACTTGGATTGCTGCTGCTTATAGCAACGACATTCTCTTTTGCTCAGAATTCAAAAAAGGAAAAACTCGAAGAACGCCGACAAGAACTAAGGCGTGAAATTCAACAAATTAATAGCTTATTATTTAGTGATAAGAAAAAACAGAAATCAGAGCTATCAGCTATTGAAGACCTTAACTATAAGGTGAGCGTGCGTAAAAACCTGATTAAGGTAACCAACCAACAAGCCAATTTGCTTACCAGAGAAATTAATACTAATCAAAACACCATTAGCAATCTACGTGATGAATTAAAACAGCTCAAAGAAGATTATGCTGTCATGGTTGTAAAATCTTATAAGAGTAAGTCTGAACAAAGTCGTGTCATGTTCTTATTATCGAGCACCAATTTCCAACAAGCCTACAAACGATTACAGTATATAAAGCAATATGCCAAGTATCAGAAACAGCAAGGAGAAGAAATTAGAGGAAAGACATTAAAACTTCAAGAGGTTAATACGGAGTTACTGATTCAGAAAAAAGACAAAGATAAGCTCATTGCGGAGAACAAGTTAGCAAAGAAAAAACTTCAGAATGAGTTGAAACAGCATGAATCCTTAATGAAGAGTATCAGAAAGAACCTAAGCAGGTATGGCTCTCAAATTAAAACGAAACAAAGAGAGGCAAATAGAATTGACAAACAAATTGAAAAACTGATTCGTGATGCTATGGCAAGTTCGAATAAAAAAGCAGGTAAATCGAGCTCTTCTAACACCTTTGCTTTAACACCTAAAGGTAAAGTGATATCTGAAAATTTCTCATTGAATAAAGGAAAGTTACCTTGGCCAGTTACAAAAGGAGTTATTAAACTTCGTTACGGAACACAGCCCCATCCAGTAGTAAAGACCGCTATAATACAGAGCAATGGTATTAGAATTGCCACTAGCAAAGGCGCTAAGGTTAAAGCTGTTTTTGAAGGCGAAGTGCTTGGTGTATACCGCGCAAAGAATGCCCCTCCATATGTAATCATTAGGCACGGAAACTTTTTAACGGTATATAAAAACCTTAAAAAAGTCTTTGTAAAAGATGGCGATAAAATAACTACAGGTCAAGAAATAGCAGAAGTGTATACAAACAATATTGGGGAAACTATTTTAAATTTTAGCGTTTTTAAGGAAAGCAAAACCCAGAACCCAGAATATTGGATTGCTAGAAAATAAATTTATTCCTCAAATAGAGCCTTTAATTCCGTTGCATCTTTAGGTTTCATTTTCCCAGCGAGCACTAAACTTAATTGTCTTCTGCGCAACGCCGCATCGTAACGTTGTTGTTCTAGATCAGTTTCTGGCTGTATTGGTGGCACGGGAACGGGACTGCCAGCTTCATCAACAGCGACAAACGTATAAATAGCTTCATTTGCCTTACTTTTAAGACCGGATTCTCTGTCGTCTATCCAAACATCTATAAAGACCTCCATTGAGCTTTTAAATGCTCTAGAAACCTTTGCTTCAATAGTGACCACACTACCTAAAGGCACAGATTTCCCAAAGGATACATGGTTCACGGCAGCAGTTACAACAATACGTCTTGAATGACGTCTCGCTGCAATTCCCGCTGCACGATCCATTCTAGCAAGAAGTTCACCTCCAAATAGATTGTTAAGAGGATTTGTTTCACTTGGGAGTACCAAGTCGGTCAAAATGGTTTTAGATTCTTTAGGTGCTTTTGGTTGCATCGTTTTGCTTTTTCAAGCACAAAGGTAAGATGATTTTAAAGTATAAGAATGTTTTTTTGGTGAAAATTGAGTGTTCAAAAATCACTAATCTGAAATCAAGAATTAGTCAAGTTTTTTGACAAGCAACCAAGCATCACTATTATGATTATAACGAATTTGGCGAAGGGCTTTAAGAGCCTCTATACGATTTTCGTAGCTAGAATATACCACTTGATGTAAACCGTATTTATTTTTACCAATCTTGCGTGCCTTATAGCCTTTACGCTGCAATTGGCGAACTTTCTTGTCTGAATTCTCTTCAATTCTAAAAGCCCCAGCAATAATATGATAACGTCCAGATTGCTTTTCGACGTTTAGCGATACTATAGGTAAAGGACTATCTATTATAAACGTGGCCTGTTGTATTTTTTGTTCTAATTGCTCATGAGCTTCTTCTTGAGCTATCTGGTTATGAGACTCAATTTCTCCAACAAAATATTTTGAAGCACCAAAACCACCAGCAGTTAATGCAATTAGGGCCACGGCAGCATACTTTAAATAAGGTCTTGCTTTACGTTTTTCTGGAGTCACTGTAATCGGAATGACTTTTTCAAGCGCTTCAACTCCCTCCTTATACACTTCTCTAGAAACGCTAGGAGATACAAATTGCGATAATCCGAAAGCAACGGTTAAATAGTTGAGGTGATCTGTGGGTTCAAAAAGAATATTCCCTTCTTGGTTCAAAGACATATCACCTATGTTCTCAAAAGACAAGGTTTCTCCTTGTATTAAATAAGATTTTAGTGACTTTGTACGCTTCGCTATTTTCTTTACGGCAGATTCATAAGGAATCTTCTCTACATCTGCTATGTAATTTGCTAAAAGGCCATCGTTGTTTTGCAACTGCTCATTAAAGGAGACTACTTTTTTAGGTGGATAAAATGCATTGGTTGATTCATGCACCTTGGCAGAAATGGGTTGCGTTAAGAACGCCCCAAATTCTGGTATAGTCACACATTCGTATCTATATAATAAATCACTGATATAAGTCTCCAATCGCATAAAAACAAAGTTAAAAATTTTTACACGCTGATAAAAGGTAGAGGCAAGGAGTTATTAACACATGATAATTTTTATTTTTATAGAAAATAATCTCTATTTTGCATTAATGAATGACAAAGAACTAATTTATGTGTTGGCTTTACAGAACGTTCCTAAAATTGGAGATATTACTGCCAAAAAATTCATTGCCCATTGTGGTTCTGCTGAAGCTGTTTTAAAAGAGAAGAAAAGCAATCTGATGAAAATTGACGGTATTGGAAGCGCTGTGCTAAGTGATCTTTTTGAAAAACGGCACCTGATGGAGGCGGAAGCCGAATTGAAATTTATAAGAGATCATCATATTATGTGTCATTATTTTACGGATGACGGGTATCCTGAACGCCTAAAACATTGTGTTGATGGCCCCATTTTGTTATTTCAATCGGGGAATATCAATATAAAAACACAACGCATTATTAGTATTGTAGGAACGCGTAAGATTACAACACATGGTATGGCAATTTGCGAAAACCTAGTAGAAGCCTTGTCGCCTTTTAATCCTATAATTGTTTCTGGTTTTGCTTATGGGACAGATATTACCGCACAAAAAGCAGCTTTAAAACACAACCTCCGAACCATTGGTTGTTTGGCACATGGTTTGAATCAAGTCTATCCGAAAGCACATAAAAAATATGTAACTGATGTTGAAAAATACGGTGGTTTTTTTACTGATTTCTGGAGTACATCAACCTTTGATAGAAATAACTTTTTAAAACGCAATCGCATTATTGCAGGATTAAGTGAGGCTACGATTGTTATTGAGTCTGCCGAAAAAGGTGGTAGTTTGGTCACAGCAGATATTGCAAACTCTTATAATCGAGAAGTATTTGCTGTGCCAGGACGGATTACGGATTCGCAAAGTGTCGGTTGTAATGATCTGATCAAACATCAGAGAGCACATGTATTATCTAAACCTGAGGATGTGCCCTATATTTTGAACTGGAATTTAGAAACATTAACAAAACCTGTTCAAAAACAACTATTTGTTGAGTTGGATGCCGATGAAAAGGCAGTCTATAATTTCTTGAAAGACCAAGGCAAGGAACAACTAGACATAATTGCGCTACGGTGCCAAATGCCAACGTTTCGTATTGCTACTATTTTACTGAATATGGAACTGAAAGGTGTCATCAGGCCTTTGCCCGGCAAGTTGTTTGAGATAGTTTAAGCCAGCTTTATTTGATACAAGAAATGTTTAAAGATCATACGCCGTTTAGTTATGGAGATTTCGTAAATATGCCTCAGTATCATGTCATTATGAAAATGATGATTGAGTGTAAACTGACTATTCCTTTTACTGCTGAGACTGTGGTATATAATGAAAAATAAAAGACCTTATAACAAGTCTTTATGTTTTTGAATCTATTGAAAATCTGTTGTCCTAATCGTTTTAACCCTACTCCAGTTTTTACCGCTTCCCTTATAAATCTCAATAAATGCAACTCCATGGATGCTTTTCTTAAAACTATAGGTTATGGCGTAATTTTTATCCGAAGTATATATTGGCTTTGATACATGTATAATTTTCCTTTTTTTAGTTAAACTATTTGGCTCAAAAATTCCTTGAACACTTACATCTTCAAAGTTCCACGCATCATTTTCTACAATTTGACTTTGAAAATTGTTTAATTCTTTTTCAGAAAAGATAGAAAGCAGTAAAGGGTCTATCTTTAAGGTGAATCGCTCTTTTAGTTCATTATATAGGCTATCTCCTTTCTTAATACCAACTAAGCTCATTTCTTTCGTCTTTTCATCCTGTAACATTACGCTACTAGGAACATTGATAAATGAATCATTTTTAAGCTCCAAGAAATCCTTGTAAATATTCAAAATATAACTATTAGAGTTGTCAGAACTAAAATACAGAGAATCAGTATTTGTTCCTTTACTATTGTCAAGAATAGTATTGAGCAATGCAATATCTTGAGAGCTATCATCTGTCTTCTTATGACAAGCGGAGCAAATAATCAGTACCAAAATAATGAGAAATGCCTTAATTACAAGGTGTTCCTTTAGCTTCATCCGTGTTTTCTTGTACATAACTTGCAATGTTTCCATAATCAGTTTGTTGTTCTTGAGTTAATTCTGTTTCAAAGACATCAGTTCCTTGTAGTTGCCCCCAAACTAATTGTCTACAATATTATTGAATTGCCCTACAGGTATGCTTAAGTAGTCCTTATAATTAAACTCGTTTAATATCATAGTGAAAGTCAAATATATAAAAATCAATTTCATATTTAATTATAATTTGCCATGTCCAACGGGTTCGTACTTACTTGGTACGGAGCTGAATTTGATATAGAAAACGATACATGGTCTGAGATGCTGATCCTCCAAATGAATTCAATTTAGTACAAGAAATATTTTAGGCATTTTAAAAGTGTAATTTTAGATTTTCTATTTTTTTACGAAATAATAAATCAATAACCAACCAACTGCTAGTATTAGAATCCACAGAAAAAATTTCAAAGACATTTTTTTTAATTGTACATATTTCTTATTCTTCAACAAGAAGGCAAGAATGATTATATAGAATAATAATAATGGAAATACCACATAACTGAATATATAACCATATACAGAGTTTGTAACATCTAATCTTATTAGCAATCCAAGTACTAGAAAAGCTGTTATTGATATTATCGTTAGATAATTAAATATTTTAATAAGTTTCATGTTTTATTTATTAGTCACATCCTAAATCACTTATTGGCCTTAAGCCTTGTAATACTTCTTGTACTTTTTCCCAATCAGGTCTACTATGTACAGGTTCAATTACAGTTGACATACCTCCAGTGGAGTTTACAAAATTCTTTAGGTTTTCTTGCGTGTTGGAAGAAAATCTATCTACGCTCCTAACAAAAAAATTATAAGACCCATCTAGCCGAGCTTCATACCCAAACTGTCGTGTTCCAGTGACTGGGTGACTGCCATCATATGGAGCTTCTAAGGTCATAAAAAGCCAATGGTCATTTGTGAATTCAGAACAAATGACTACTCCGTCGTTTGCTAGTATATTTCCTCCTGGGCCATTATAAAGTGAAATGTCTAGTTTAATAAGAACACCTAAAGGGTTGCTAGAATTCCAAAGAGTAGTTTCTTGTGCACATAATTCTGAAATTTCACAATATGGTTCAAAAGTAGTTAAAGGTTCTGTATAACTATTAATATTCCTCCTGTAATGATATAAGTTCTTTAATCTAGGCTATAAGTTATCTCAAGTCTTCCTTCTGTAGCTTTATATGGATTAAAATAAAAATACTGAACATTCTCACCATAGTAATCACTATCTAATCGAATATCAATGTCTCCTTTATAAAAATAAGAGTACGAATTATCATTTTTTGATTTGCTCTTTCTTACTTCAATACTATCATTAGCATATCCTTTTATAAATAGATTATAACTTGTATAAGTTTTGTTTTTAATAGGAACTATGCTATCAACAAAAATATTTTCAAATTTTGTAATAATGATTTTTTTTTCATCATTTCGATTGCAGGAAATGAAAAAGAGTAGAGTTAAACAAATAGCGATTATTTTTTTCATAATGTTTAATTATAGATTTGTTGAAATAAGCTGAGATTGTGATGTAGCCTGACCATAACTTCCATTCGTTAAATTGGTCAAATAAAATAAACTTCCATCATTTATTGCAGCCAAGATGCTTTCTTCTAAAGAAGAATATCCATCCAATGGCCAATTCCATCTTAGCCTTCCTTCTTGATTATTCAACAGGTCCATTTGTTTTTCGAGATAGCTATATGTGTAAGAAGGAGGTCTTTCTTCGTGTGCACTTGTAAGTTCTTCGGTAAGAATAGCACCTAAATCATTTACATTTGCTGCGTTCCAATATGCATGCCTGAATGCATCACCTTTACCATTATATAATGAGTTTGGGAGAAGGAAATGCTCTTCAGATTTCCAAGTTGCAAATTGACCATTTGCAAGATATGCTAATTGTTTGTCTCTAGGCATTGAATCAAAGATAACAATTTCAGGTGCAGACATCCGAGGTCTATAATCTTGTTCGAAAAGAGTTAGAGCTGTACAATCAATCCCCAAATCTTCAGCAATTAGGCAATCGTCTGCAATACCATCATCAATTATTGAACAACCGCCACTTGCATTTACCACTCCTGTTAGTCCACTAGAAGTGTTACATGGTGTACCTGGCATAGGATTAGTATTAGCAACACCTCCGCCATTGCCTATAGGGTCGTCTGGAGCTTCGATCGTTTCATCTTCGTCGCCAAAATCAAAACAAATTGAACTACATGATTGATAATAATATGCTTCCAAATCTGTTCCTATGTGCGGACAGTTTACTCCTGGTGGATGCTCTAAGTTACCACCACATGGCTGCGGTATCCATTCACAAACGATATAACAACTTCCTCTACTGGCTATATTAGATGCAACAAAACCAGATTCTAATGATGTCATTTTTGCATTTAAGTTTTCAATCAGAATTTCTTCATTAATAATCTGCAAGAATTGCTCTGCATTTATTTCATACTGCACTAAGTATTCGTTATAATTTTCAGTTTCAGTATTATAATATAACAAGATGTTTTCGATGTAGTACTCAGGGTTTTCTCTTACTAACTTAAAAGTATAGGTATAGGTATCATCATATTCCATATATAGGACTTCATCGGTAAGTATCTCAAAAACCTCATCCCCGTCTTCTAAACGTTGGTTTTCTGAAGTTTCATTTAACTTTTCCGATAATCCACTGATTTGTTTGTTTAGTCTGTCAAAATGAATGACATCTTTGAAGGCCATTTTCTGACTCCTAACTTTTTGTTCACTTAATTCTAATTGGACTTCTTCAGCTGGTACAGGATCATCTTTTTGACAACTTATAAGACATATTATTAGGCATAAAAATAGGAATAAGAATTTAGGAAATGCGTTTATGAAGTTTTGCATCGAGGGTTGTTTTTTAGTTAAAAGCAACACAATGAAGAGAAAATAATCTATTATATAGTAATGTTTCTCCTTGTATTTAATAAGGTGTTTTTTAATACACTGACAAACAGTTAATTAAATTTCTAAGTTTTTCAATTATATGAACTGCGTTCTCTGCTTGAGTAATTTTTTAGTAATTACAAGAGAGGTTTCATCCAAAAAAAAGATGTGATAATGAAAATTTATATGCCTTGCTATAAGGTTATGTAATGAGTTTTAATACCCAACTTTTACTCTCACACGCTGTAGCACATCATCAGCTACTAGCTTCGCTTTATCAGCGCCAACAGCCAAGGCAGCATCCACTTCATTGAGATTGGCCATATAATGGGTATAACGTTCGCGCTCCGTTGAGAATTTTTCAATAATCAACTCATAAAGAGCTTGCTTGGCATGCCCATAGCCATAACCACCTTTTTCGTAATTGGTTTTCATGGCATTTATTTGAGATGTTGACGCTAGTAAACTGTAAATCGCAAAGCAATTACAAGTGCTCCAATCTTTAGGGTCTTCTAAAGGGGTGCTATCTGTTTCAATAGACATGATCTGCTTGCGTAGCTTCTTTTCTGGTAAGAAAATATCAATGATATTTCCCTTGCTCTTACTCATTTTGGCACCATCAGTTCCAGGCACTAGCATCGTATCTTTTTGCACATCTGCTTCAGGTATTACGAAGGTCTCTCCCATTTGTGCGTGAAAACGAGAAGCCACGTCACGTGTCATTTCGATATGCTGTAGTTGGTCTTTACCAACAGGAATAATATCCGCATCATATAGTAAAATATCCGCCGCCATAAGCATTGGGTATGTAAACAAACCTGCGTTCACATCTTCCAATCGGTCTGCCTTATCTTTAAAGCTATGTGCCAGTGTAAGGCGTTGATACGGAAAGAAACAACTTAAATACCAAGACAACTCGGTTACTTGTGGCATATCACTTTGTCTGTAAAACACCGTTTTTTTTATATCTAATCCAAATGCTAACCATGCCGCCGCTGTGGAATACGTGTTTTGCTTGAGCGTCTCTGTATCCTTTATTTGAGTGAGTGAGTGCATATCTGCAATAAAGAGATAAGAGTCATTCTTTGAGTCACTGGACATATGTATTGCAGGCATAATTGCCCCTAAAATATTTCCTAGATGTGGTGTTCCTGTACTCTGTATACCTGTTAGTATTCTTGCCATAACATTTCCCGAGAAAACGAGAATCTCTTTAATTGTTAAACGAAAAAACAAAGGTACTTTTTTTAAGCAAATAGAGGATATGATTCAAGCTGCGATATTTTACTTAAAAAGAACCCTTCGATGCATTGCATCGATGACAAAACAAATTGTCATTCCCGCAACTGCGGGAATCTAAAATAAAATTATTACTACCTATTCTTTGAAATGGGTAATCTCTAAAATAATTTTATTTAGTTTTGATGCGCATGATCATATTCAAGTACATATTCTGGACAGTATATCGCATTTGGTTCTACATTTTGGTAACCTTGCCTATAATTGTCCTGTTCCCTCTTTTATTGCTGTCTATTTTACGTGAAGCGTGGTATCCTTACTTTTTTAAATTGGCTCGTTTTTGGTCCAAGATCATCTTAGTTGGTATGGGCTTTAATTATAGTATTGAGAGACAACAAGTTCCTCAGAAAGATAAGAGCTATATGTTTATTGCGAATCATACCTCAATGACGGATATTATGCTCATGTTGATTTCTGTTAAGAATCCGTTTGTATTTGTAGGTAAAAAAGAACTAGCCAAGATTCCGTTATTTGGGTTTTTTTATAAACGCACCTGTATTTTAGTGGATCGTAGCAATCCAGAAAGCCGCAAGGCCGTGTTTTTAAGAGCGCAACGACGATTAAAAACAGGAGTCAGTATTTGTATTTTTCCAGAAGGAGGCGTTCCTGATGATGAATCGATAATTTTGGATGACTTTAAAGATGGTGCTTTTAGATTGGCGATCAATCATCAAATACCAATTGTACCAATTACTTTTTTAGACAACAAAAAACGATTGCCATATACTTTTTTTAGCGGCAGCCCTGGAAAAATGAGAGCGGTGATCCATCCTTTTCTTGAAACTTCAGGATTGAACGTTGATGATACTAAGCAGCTAAACAAAAACGCGAAAGATGTTATTTTGGAAGCGCTACAAAAAGACCAGGCGCTTTTAAAATAAAAAGCTGCCCTTGAGTAGAGCAGCTTTTCGTTCATCATTGCTTCCTTGTATAAGGTTGCAATAAACATCTAACCAACTAAAAACCTAAAACTTAAATTTTAATCCAGAGGTAATCCCGATAATATAGGGTTTGAAATCTCCAGAAGTATTGTTGAATGTCTTGATTTGATATTTGAATGTAGGTTCAAAGTTCAAATCGATTTTTTCAGACACCTTTATTCCTAGTCCAACACCAAGATTGGCACTATAACTAATTGTATTTATATTGTTCGCTTCTCCTAAAAGTGTGCGTTGTTCGTTCACATCAGTGTAAATAGTGTTATTGTTCAAGATCATGGTACTAAATCCACCAATGACGCTAAGACCTAATTTTTTTTCAGAAATTTTATACTCTAATTCTACAGGAACCTCTATAAAAGAAATCTCTTGGTCTAATGACGATTGTAAGTTTTGTGACACAACTTCTGGCACCTGAGAGAACGCTAAATTCTCTCCGCTAATTATAGAAATGCCTTGAGCACTTTCTTTTATGTCAATGTTTCGCAAGGTCGATGTACTAGCCGTCGGAAAAGCTCCTATTTGAGCATTTAAACTCTGATAAACAACGACGTCATTCGTATTGTAACCTACATTTACCTTATTGACTCCAGAACGAATACTTAGTTTATCTGAAATGGCATAACTTGCATTTACACCATAAGACATGTTAAGTTGTCCGCTTTTTGAGTTATTATTAAACTGATTGTGAATAGAAGAACCTTTACCTAAAGTATTGTAATAAACAGGCGAAACATTTGGCATAACGCTCCACCTGTCAATCACTTCTTTTTCTTTTTCATTAATATCTTCTTCATCTTCAGATAATGCTATGGCTTCTTCAATTGTTGGGTTAGCCTTATCTGTGGTATTATTATGTTCTTCTTTTTCATCTTCTTTAGAAACGTCTGTGGCAGCAAGACCTTCAGTTGTTGAAGTAGTGTTTGCAGGAACAGGAGTTATACCTTCAGAAGCAGTCTCTTTACTGGTAGGCTGTTCAGGTAGATTTTTGGAAATATTATCTGCAACAGCATTCTTAGATGAGTTTTTATCTGCATTGTTTATAGGATTCTGATCCGCAATGCCAGCATTTGTAGGATTAGCTGCCTTAGAATTATCATCAGTAGTATTCAACAGGTTGTCATTACTGTTTTCAGATGTTTTATGAGCACTTACAACAGCATCTTCTTGGTTGTATGAATGCGATTTGTTTTTTGAGTTTGAAGCACCGTTGGTTATAACATCTAAAGGTTTAGTATTACCATCTTTGCTTTCTTTTACAGATGTAATTTGATTGTCATTTTCAGGAACCAAATTGTTGATCAGCGCTTCGTTTTCGGTATCTTCTTCTTGAGAATCCTGAGTCGTTTTCTCTTGAGTTTCCTTAGTCGAATCGTCTACAGTATCTACAACCTCATTTGGAGTAGAATCAGAATCAGATGTATTGAAAACCGCATTCCCAATTGTAATCAATAACAAAAGACTAGCCGCAACTCCAGCAATTTTCCACCAAATAGGAATGATTTTCCTGTCACGTTTTTCTTTATGCAATTCTGCGTTAATATGTTCCCATATAGCATCGTTAGGAATCGCCTCAAAATCCTTGAGCTTCTCCTGGAAGATTCTATCTATATGTTTTTTTTCTTTCATTACTATAAAATCTGCGAATTTACATTCGCTTTGTGTTTTTCTATTTTTCCTTTTAATATCATCCTTGCTCTAGCAAGGTTTGATTTTGAGGTTCCTATTGAAATTGTTAGCATGTCGGCTATTTCTTTATGAGAATACCCATCTAACGCATACAGGTTAAAAACCAATCGATATCTATCTGGTAACTCTTGAATGAGGCCTAATAGATAGTCCATATTTATATCGTCTTCTTCAACTTCAACAACAACATCTTCTATTTGTTCTTCATTAACGATTTCATAAACACCTTTACTGCGATATCGCTGCAGCGCGGTATTAATTGTCACCCTTTTTATCCAACCTTCAAAAGAGCCTTTGTTTTCAAACTGTTTTATTTTTTTGAAAACCGTTATAAATGCGTCTTGCAGATTATCTTCCGCTTCCGCATAGTTTTTCGAATACTTTAAACACAGCGAAAACAATTTGCCCGAAAAGAGCTTATATAGTTGACTTTGTGCTTTAGCATCGTTTTTCTTACAATTTGTTATGAGTTGTTCTAAACTCAATGTTTCTTAAAGTATTAGTTAGCCAAATTTATTGTACTACTGTTCTTTCTAATTCTAAATAAATATCCTCTCCATTACTATCTTTTCCTTGCCAGAACCTAAAAAGATATGGACCTGTACCGTTTACTATAAAAGTGAATGTTCGGGTAACAAGCTCATCCTGCAAGTTCATACATTGACCATTATTAACCGAAACAATATTGCTAATGGCTATAGTCCATGTATTATTATTAACATCAGAGAACAAATCACTAAACGTATGACAGGTTGATGGCCTGAAATACGTATACTCTATAACATAAGATTCGCCAAACATGAACTCTTGAGGCATACTTACACTTTCGAACGGAATGTATTCCGAATAAAAATCACCTACATTATTAGCACCATTATCATCGATGCTACATGACAAAAATGACAGCGTAATAATTAGGACAAATGCTAATTTTTTCATTATTCGGGGTGCTTATATTAATATTAGATGCAAAAGTTATTGAAAGGTTGCGTATAGAAACAAAAAATCCCAATAATTTTATTGGGATTTTTTGTTATTATTTTGCTGAAATAATCTCTCGGATTTTTTGTTCTAGTTCATCCATAAGATCTGGATTCTCTTTTATAAGTTCCTTGACAGCATCGCGACCTTGCCCTAGTTTAGTGTCTTGATAACTAAACCAAGAGCCACTTTTTTTAACAACCTCGTTTTCTACAGCTATATCCAGTATTTCACCAACTTTAGAAACACCTTCGCCATACATAATATCAAATTCTGCCATCCTAAAAGGCGGAGCCACTTTATTCTTAACGACCTTTACTCTGGTCTTGTTCCCTAGAACGGAACCATTACTGTCTTTTATTTGTGTTGATCGTCTAATATCTAATCTTACCGAAGCATAGAACTTAAGAGCATTACCACCTGTTGTAGTTTCTGGATTCCCAAACATAACGCCAATTTTTTCACGTAATTGGTTAATGAAGATCACGGTACAATTGGTCTTACTGATGGAGGCGGTTAATTTTCTCAATGCTTGAGACATTAAACGGGCATGTAACCCCATTTTAGAATCTCCCATTTCTCCTTCAATTTCACTTTTTGGGGTTAAGGCTGCAACAGAATCAATCACAACGATATCAATAGCACCTGATCGAATAAGGTTATCAGTAATTTCTAGTGCTTGCTCACCATTATCTGGCTGAGAGATTATTAAGTTGTCAATGTCTATGCCCAATTTTTCAGCATAAAAACGATCAAAAGCGTGCTCTGCATCAATAAAAGCTGCAATACCACCTGCTTTTTGAGCCTCAGCAATAGCGTGCAGCGTTAATGTGGTTTTACCTGAAGATTCTGGACCATATATCTCAACAACACGACCTCTAGGGTATCCACCAACACCTAAGGCAATATCTAAACCTAAAGACCCAGAAGAAATGGCATCCACATCCTCAATGGCTTGATCGCTCATTTTCATGACCGTTCCTTTTCCATATGCCTTGTCTAATTTATCTAAAGTTAGCTTTAATGCCTTTAATTTCGCTTCTTTTTCTGTACTCATCTAATGTGTCTTTTCAATTTTGGATAACTGCTAAATTACTACTTCTTTTGGCAGGATACAATAGAAGTTCAATCGGGTTTTGAACAATTTTTAGAATGTAATATGTACCTTTGCAACTGAATCTATTTTTAACATTTTAACATTAGTATAGCATGCAACTGTACAATAAACTAAGTGCTAAAGAAAGAACCGAATTAATTCAAGATGCTGGCAAAGACCGGTTGACTCTTTCTTTTTATCAGTACGCCAAAATTGGTAATCCACAACTCTTTAGAAATCATTTGTTCATTAACTGGGATCATATGGAAATCCTTGGGCGCATTTACGTTGCTCATGAAGGCATCAATGCTCAATTATCGCTCCCTGCAGAAAAATTTGACGAGTTTAAAACACATTTAGATAGCATTATATTTCTAGAAAATGTTAGGTTAAACATAGCTATCGAACATGATAATATGGCGTTCTTGAAACTTAAAATAAAAGTGAGAGATAAAATTGTTGCTGATGGACTCAATGATAATAGCTTTGATGTTACCAATAAGGGCACTCATGTTGACGCACAGAAATTCAATGAGCTCGTCGAAGACAAGGACACAATATTGGTTGATATGCGTAATCATTATGAAAGTGAAATTGGACATTTTAAAGGCGCCATGACACCAGATGTTGACACTTTTAGGGAATCTTTACCAATCATTGAAGACGATATTAAGGAATATAAGGAAAAAAAGAAGCTGGTCATGTATTGTACCGGAGGAATTCGTTGTGAAAAAGCGAGCGCCTACTTTAAACATAAAGGATTTAAGAATGTATATCAGCTTGAAGGAGGCATTATTGAGTATACTCGGCAAGTCAATGCCAAAAGCCTTGAGAATAAATTTATCGGTAAAAACTTTGTGTTTGATGAGCGTAGAGGTGAGCGTATAAGTGAGGATATTATTGCTAGTTGCCATCAATGTGGTCAACCTTGCGACACACATGTAAATTGCGCTAATCAGGCTTGTCACTTATTGTTTATTCAATGTGAAAATTGTAAAACAGAAATGGATAATTGTTGCTCATCAAATTGTAAAGAAATAAATAGTTTGCCTTATGAAGAACAGAAAGCAATGCGAAAAGGACAAGGTAATAGTAATGATATATTCAAGAAAGGGAGAGCGGAACATTTACCTTACAAAAAGGACTTAAGGAATGTGTTTGAAAACTTTAAGAAATAAAACATAATAGCTTGATTATAAGTACTTTTGCAATAAAAATTTCATGCTTAGAGAACTCAATAAATAATCTTATCTTTACCTTTTAAACTAAGTATTAACTTTCTTCAGGAAAATGCATCGCATTGACTGAATCAATATATAAACTCAATGGCTTGTAACAGTTGCTCAACTGGAAAAGACGGTCAACCTCGTGGATGTAAGAATAATGGAACTTGTGGAACAGATAGCTGCAATAAGCTAACTGTTTTCGATTGGTTGTCTAACATGTCGTTACCAACTGGCGAAAAACCCTTTCATTATGTAGAAGTGCGATTCAAAAATGGTCGAAAGAATTATTACAATAATGCAGATGGTCTTACTTTAAGCATTGGTGATATTGTTGCTACTCAAGCGCAAGCAGGACATGATGTAGGTATGGTAACTCTTACAGGAGAACTTGTAAGAGTTCAAATGAAACGTAAAAAAGTAGAAGTAGATGGTGAAGAAACACTAAAGATTTATCGCAAGGCATCACAGAAAGATATTGATATCTGGCAAAAAGCACGAGATAAGGAAGAGCCAATGAAAGTGAAGGCGCGCCAATATGCCATAGATTTGCGATTGCAAATGAAGATTTCTGATATTGAATTTCAAGGAGATGCCAGTAAAGCAACTTTTTATTATACAGCTGAAGAGCGGGTTGATTTTCGAGAACTTATTAAAGTATTTGCAAGAGAGTTTCGCACTCGAATTGAAATGAAACAAGTAGGTTTCCGTCAAGAAGCTTCACGCTTAGGAGGCATTGGGTCTTGCGGAAGAGAGTTGTGTTGTTCAACATGGTTAACCGATTTTAGATCTGTAAGCACAGCTGCAGCACGTTATCAGCAACTATCCTTAAACCCTCAAAAGTTAGCGGGACAATGCGGGAAATTAAAATGCTGTTTAAATTATGAGCTTGATGCTTATATGGATGCATTAAAAGATTTTCCTAAAACAGATGTAAAGCTCTATACTGAAAAAGGAACTGCTGTTTGCCAAAAAACAGACATTTTTAAAGGTCATATGTGGTTTGCATATGAAGGCGAATGGATGAACTGGCACACACTTACTACAAGTCAAGCTAACGAAATTATTGCTCTAAACAAGCAAAAGAAAAAAGTACCGAACCTCGAAGATTATGCCGCGGAACTTATTGAAAATACTAAAGTAGAATTCGAGAACGTTGTAGGTCAAGATAGTTTAACACGTTTTGATAGGCCAAAAAGCAATAAAAAACGTAAATCTAATAATAGAAACCGTAACAAGAATAGACGAAAACCGCAGAACAATGCAAAATAGAATGACCTTGCTTTTTGTGATTTTTTGCACAATTCTAGCCTCATGCGATTCAAAAAGAATCTTTGATGAGTATCAATCGGTTCCTGATCAATGGCATAAAGATTCTATAATCTCCTTTAATATTTCGCCTCCTGACGCAACAAGTAAACATAATCTGTTTGTTAATCTGAGAAATAACAACGATTATAAATTCAGCAATTTATTTCTAATTGTTGAAATGAATTTTCCTAACGGAAGAGTATTAAAAGACACCTTAGAATACCAAATGGCGAAACTTACAGGTGAATTTTTGGGAGAGGGTTTTTCTAGTATTAAAGAAAATAAATTATGGTATAAAGAAGGTGTGGTCTTTAGTGAATCTGGAGACTATATAGTTAATTTACAACATGCTATGCGGGTTAATGGTGAGGTAAAAGGTGTTGAAACGCTCGAAGGGATTACGGACATAGGATTTAGAATAGAAAAAACTACAGATAATTAGTATGGCAACTACTAAAAAAACAAAAAAGAAAGCATTAGATTTTAGCAAGTATATACGCTGGTTTTGGATACTGTTTCTCGTAGGGGTATTGATACCAATACTTGTATTCGTATTAGCATCTTGGGGAGCGTTAGGCGAAATGCCCGATCACACTCAATTAGAGAATCCGGATACTAATTTGGCGTCAGAAATTATTTCTGCTGATGGACAGACACTCGCAAAATTTTACTTTAACGATAATAGGACCCCTATAGCATACCAGGACTTATCGAAACATTTGGTTGATGCTCTTATCGCCACTGAGGATGTGCGTTATCATGACCATGCTGGTATTGATGCCAGAGGAACTTTAAGAGCTTTTGCTTTTCTTGGCAGTAGAGGAGGAGCGAGTACTATTTCACAACAATTAGCGCGACAATTATTTGTAGGTGTGAGATCCAGAAATAAATTCGAAGCGGGTACTCAGAAAATAAAAGAGTGGGTCATTGCCACCCGATTAGAACGCCAATACACCAAGGAAGAAATCATAGCGCAATACTTTAATATTTATGATTTTCTTAATAATGCAGATGGTATAAGATCAGCGGCACGGATTTATTTTGGTAAAGAACCTAAAAATCTAAACATTAATGAATCTGCTATGTTAGTTGGGATGTTTAAAAATGCTTCTTTTTTTAACCCAAGAAGAAAACCAGAACGAGTTAAAAACAGACGCAATGTGGTGTTGGCTCAAATGGCTAAATACGAATATATAACAGATATTGAAAAAGATTCTCTTCAAAAGTTGGATCTTAATCTTAACTATACCCCAGAATCGCATCGAGATGGAATTGCAACATATTTTCGTGAATACCTTAGAGATTTTATGAAAAAATGGGCGAACGAAGAGGGCAACAGAAAACCAGACGGCTCAAAGTATAATATTAATAGTGACGGATTGAAAATTCATGTGACGATTGATTCTCGTATGCAAAAGTACGCTGAAGAAGCTGTGCAGCGACATATGCCAAAGTTACAAGCGGAATTTTTTCATCAAAACACACCAAAACGTAACCGTACTGCTCCTTTTTTAGATCTTACTCGAGGTGGTATCGATACATTGATGAGAATCTCTATGAAGCGATCTGAACGTTGGAGAGTCATGAAAAAGAAGGGAGTTTCGGATAAAGACATAGAGGCGTCGTTTCATGAGCCTAAGAAAATGTCGGTATTTACTTGGACTAATCCTGAAAAAGAAATAGATACCGTTATGAAGCCATGGGATTCCATGCGCTATTATAAATCATTTTTACAGCCAGGAATGATGTCAATGGAACCGCAGACGGGTCATGTAAAAGCATGGGTAGGCGGTATGAACTATAAGCATTTCCAGTATGATCATGTAAAACAAGGAAAACGTCAAATAGGCTCGACCTTTAAGCCTTTTGTGTATGCAACAGCTATTGATCAATTGCATATGAGTCCTTGTGACGAATTACCTGATCGTCCATTTTGTATAGAAGCAGGTAAGCACGGCAATACCGAAGAGTGGTGCCCTGAAAATGCTAATAAAAATTATGGAGGAGAACGAACATTAAAGAATGCACTAGCCAATTCAAAAAACACCATTACTGCTCAGTTAATCGATATGGTTGGGCCGCAACCAGTTGTGGATTTAGCCCAAAGAATGGGCATTACAGGAGATATTTTGCCTGTACCATCGATAGCTTTAGGAACTCCAGATCTAAGTGTTTATGAGATGGTGGGAGCTTATGGTACGTTTGCTAATAAAGGTGTCTATACAAAGCCTGTTATGGTAACGAGTATTGAAGACAAGAATGGTACAATTCTATATCAATTTGTTCCAGAGACAAGAGATGTTTTAAGTGAAGAAGCAGCGTATGTAACTGTTAATTTAATGGAAGGTGTTACGCAATATGGTGGTGGATTTAGACTGCGTTCTAAAGGGCGTGAAAAATACGATCCGTTATTTAGGGAAATTATGACAGGATATCCTTATGATTTACAAAATCCAATAGCTGGTAAAACAGGAACAACCCAAAATCAGAGTGATGGTTGGTTTATGGGTATGGTGCCAAATTTGGTAACTGGTGTTTGGATAGGTGCTGAAGACAGAGCGGCACATTTTGCTAGTACTGCTTACGGGCAAGGCGCCTCTATGGCATTACCTATTTGGGGCATGTATATGAAAAGTTGTTATCAGGATAAAGACTTGAATATTTCTACAGAAGAATTTGAAAAACCCAAAAATTTAAGTTATAATCTGGATTGCTTTAAGAAACCAGAAGGAGATAATTCTGGGAAGAAAGATGACGATCCAGATGACGATCTAGACTTCTAAAAATCATAAACCATTCGTTTCAGAATGGTTTTTTTATTTCGTAATTTTCCATTGTAAAAGCAATACATAATGATTAATAAAAAAGTTGATAATGTAACGACAGCACTTCAAGGTGTTGCAGACCAAATGACCTTTATGTTTGGAGGTTTTGGCTTGAGTGGGATACCAGAAAATTCTATAGCACAATTGGTGAAATTAGGCGTAAAGGGTTTGACCTGTATCTCTAATAACGCTGGCGTCGATGATTTTGGACTCGGTTTATTATTACAAGAAAAACAGATTAAAAAAATGATATCTTCCTATGTTGGAGAAAATGATGAATTTGAGAGACAGATGTTGAGTGGTGAATTGGACGTTGAGTTGATTCCTCAAGGAACACTGGCTGAACGATGTCGAGCGGCGCAAGCAGGATTTCCTGCAGTTTATACCCCAGCTGGATTTGGAACAGAGGTGGCAGAAGGAAAAGAAACTCGAGAATTTGACGGCAAAATGTATGTATTAGAGCATGCCTTTAAAGCCGATTTTGGATTTGTAAAAGCTTGGAAGGGTGATGCTGCTGGGAATTTAGTTTTTAAAGGAACGGCAAGAAATTTTAATCCTAATATGTGTGGAGCCGCTGAGATAACAGTTGCTGAGGTCGAAGAATTAGTGCCAGTTGGAACATTAGATCCAAATCAAATCCATATACCAGGAATATTTGTTCAACGCATTTTTCAAGGTGCACATTATGAGAAAAGAATTGAACAAAGAACCGTAAGACAAAGACAATAATAATATGTTAGACAAAAACGGAATAGCAAAACGAATCGCCAAAGAAGTAAAAAATGGGTACTATGTAAATCTAGGCATAGGAATTCCCACTTTGGTTGCCAATTTTGTTCGTGATGATATAGAAGTAGAATTTCAAAGTGAAAATGGAGTACTTGGTATGGGACCATTCCCTTTTGAAGGTGATGAGGATGCAGATATCATTAATGCGGGAAAACAAACCATAACGACATTGCCTGGCGCTAGTTTTTTTGACTCTGCTATGAGTTTTTCTATGATTCGTGGGCAGCATGTTGACTTGACCATTCTTGGCGCTATGGAGGTTTCAGAGAATGGAGATATTGCTAATTGGAAGATTCCTGGAAAAATGGTTAAAGGCATGGGAGGCGCCATGGACCTCGTGGCGTCAGCTGAAAATATTATAGTTGCCATGATGCATACTAATAAAAGAGGAGAATCAAAACTTTTAAAAAAATGTTCTCTCCCACTAACCGGAGTAGCCTGCGTTAAGAAGATCGTAACTAACCTTGCTGTTCTTGAAATCACCAGTCAAGGCTTCAAACTCTTGGAGCGAGCTCCTGGAACTTCTATTGATGACATTAAAAAGGCTACCGAAGGAACACTATTGGTTGAAGGTGATATTCCTGAAATGAGGTTGTAATTTGCGCTAATTCCAATCTTTTAAAGTTACGGTTTTACCGTAATTGGCAACTTATTTCATTCTAAATGTTAAAATTTTATGCATTTCATCGATTTATGATGCTTTTAAACTGACAAATTGAAAAATTATGTCATCTTCGTAGTCCCTAAATTAAATGAACCTTTTTTTGACCTAAAACTACCACAACTGCTACTTATGGATACGGCCCCAAATCTACCACGAACCAAAACCTACAAATTCCTACACACTATTAAAGAAACTATGAAAATCACACGCAGTGTGATGATTCTCGCTAAAAAAGTATTTATGTTATAACCCTTTAGGGATAGCATTTATCAATTTCTTAGTATACTCTTTTTCAGGATTTGCATATATCTTATCAGCTTCTCCTAATTCTTCAATTTTTCCTTGATTCATGACTAAAAGTTGATCGGCCATGTATTTTACTACGGCGAGGTCATGTGATATAAATATATAGGTAAAGCCAAAAACATCCTTTAACTCATTGAGTAAATTAAGCACCTGAGCTTGCACAGAAACATCTAAAGCCGAAACAGACTCATCGCAAACAATTAATTTAGGGTTTAGGGCAATGGTTCTAGCAATACCAATGCGTTGTCTTTGACCTCCCGAGAATTCATGTGGATACCGATTATAATGTTCAGATGAAAGCCCAACACGCTCCAGCAATTCTATAACCTTCTCCTTTCTTTTTTTATTGGAAGCGTATAAATTATGAACTTTCATGGGCTCTAAAATAGCTTCACCTACTGATAGTCTTGGGTTTAAAGATGCATATGGGTTTTGAAAAATAATCTGTATGTCCTTTCGCAATTCACGCAACACTTCACCTTCAATCATTGCTAAATCAAGACCTTTATATATAATTTGTCCTGCAGTTGCCCTATCTAACTGAAGAATCGCATTACCTAAGGTGGATTTTCCACATCCAGATTCTCCTACAAGTCCAAGGGTTTCGCCTTCGAATATTTTGAAACTGACTCGATTTACAGCTTTGAATGATTTTGGAGAAGAAAACCAACCTGACTTAGAGATGTATTCTTTTTCAAGATTGATTATTTCTAATAAAGGCTGTTGTGAATATAATTTTTTATGACACTCTGTTCTTTGTTTTTTAGTTACTATTTCAGTTGGAACTGTTTTATTTAGATAGTCATTTACTGTTGGGAGTTGTTTTAAGCGTTTATTCAGAGGTGGCCTTGAATTAATAAGGGCCTTAGTGTAATCATGTTTAGGGTTTTGAAATATGTTATTTACAGTTCCCTGTTCAACTATTTCACCTTTAAACATAACAAGAATACGATTCGCTATTTCTGAGATCAATGATAAGTCATGCGTGATGAAAATAACACTCATTTTTGTTTCTAGCTGAAGCTCTTTAAGTAATGAAATGATGTCTTTTTGTACGGTAACATCAAGCGCTGTTGTGGGTTCATCTGCAATTAACACATCTGGCTTACAGGCAATTGCCATAGCAATCATAACGCGTTGCATTTGTCCTCCACTTATTTCATGTGGGTAAGATGAGAATACACGTTTTGGGTCGGGTAATTTTACTTTTTCAAAAAGAGATAGTGTTTCTTTTTTTGCTTCTGATGAATTTAAAGATGTGTGCTGTAATAGGATTTCTAAAACTTGCTTTCCACAACTCATTGACGGATTCAAGGAACTCATGGGTTCTTGAAAGATGATACTAATCCTATTGCCGCGAATTTTTTCAAAGTCCTTAGTACTCAACTGAGTGAGCTCGTTTTTCCTAAATAAGATACTTCCAGCGGTAATTTTAGAAATATGCTTTGGTAATAAACCTAATATTGCTAATGACGCCACTGACTTTCCTGAACCAGATTCACCAACGATTCCTAGTATCTCGTTTTCATACAAATCATATGAAATCGATTTTATCACTTCATTCTCTGTGGTTTCTGAAACGAAAGAAATAGAAAGCTCGTTTATCGATAATATTGATTTAGTTTTCACATCATAAAAATAAGGTATTTACTTATATATCATTACGGTAAAACCGTAACAAAAACCGAATGATTTGGTATAGAATTGCATTTCAACGAAAACGTTTTCGTGCCGTTGAGATTTTAACAAAATTTTAGTAGTTTCACGCGAATTTTACTAACCAATTAATTAATTTTTTATCAACTTATTATGAAAAACAACTATTTTAGACTGTTTTCATTTGTTGTGTTGATGTGTTCTTTTCAGATGGTTATTGGGCAAACCCAAAAACAACAAGAAGAGATTACAAGTCGATATGATAAAGAGAAACTAAATCAACTTAAAGATCAATTTGAACAAAAGGCTTCGACAGAAAAGCAAAGGGCTTTACAGATTGCTACAACCAAGAATTTTCCATTGAAGATTGAAGAAAATGGAACATTTGCAGAGCTTCAAAGAATAGCTGAGGATGGATCACCTATCTATTATACGACATTTAATGTTGCAGCAGCTAAATCAACTAGGGCAGACCATCTTAATAGCGGTGGTTCTTTAGGACTGAATCTCGATGGGCAAAATATGACAGGTTATGTTTGGGATGGAGGACATTCTACCGTAGCTCATGAAGAGTTTGATGGTCCAGGAGGAAACAATCGAGTTACTGTTGAAGACGCAGCTTCCGAAGGAGGAACTAAATTGAATTTCCATGCGATTCATGTTACTGGAACTGTTACAGCTTCAGGATTTGAAGCAAATGCAAAGGGCATGGCAACTCATGCTAAAGTAAGAGGTTACATGTGGAACAATGATATAGCTGAAGCTACAGCAGCTGCAGGCAATGGAATGTTACTGTCTAACCACTCCTACGGATTTAGAGGAGACTTAGTACCTGATCAGTATTTTGGAGCATACATCACCGAGTCAAGAGATTGGGATGAGGTCATGTTCAATGCGCCTAATTATTTGATGGTGGTTGCTGCTGGTAATGATGGGAATCAAGATGGTTATAACGGGAGTCCTCTTGGAGGCAATTCCGCTTACGATAAGCTTACGGGACATTCAACTTCAAAAAATAATTTGGTGGTTGCTAATGCACAGGATGCTAATATAGATGCAAACGGAAATCTGGTTTCTGTAACTATTAATAGCTCTAGTAGTGAAGGACCAACAGATGACCTTCGTATAAAGCCAGACATTACTGGTAATGGAAGTGGAGTGTATTCAAGTTTTCACTTTCCAAGCTGGGATGCAGCTACTGGACAAAATCTTTCAGATGGGAACATAAATGATGATCATGCAAGTATTACGGGAACATCTATGGCATCTCCTAACGTTATGGGTAGTTTATTGCTTTTACAACAACATACAAACAATGTAAATGGGTCGTTCATGAAGGCAGCTACCTTAAAAGGATTAGCACTTCATACTGCCGATGATGCAGGTTCCAATGGACCAGATGCAATATTCGGATGGGGACTAATGAATGCAAAGAGAGCAGCAGAAGCTGTTACTCAAAACGGAAACGAATCTTTAATAGATGAACGTACATTAACTTCGGGTCAGAGTTATTCTATAACTGTTGATTCAGACGGATCAAGTCCTTTATTGGCATCTATTTCTTGGACAGATAGAGCAGGTACTGCTACAACAGCTACTAACTCTGGAACAGCAAGATTGGTGAATGACCTTGATATTAGAGTAACTAAAGGAGGAACAACACATTCGCCATGGAGACTAACAGGGATTACTACAAACGGTACAGGAGACAATACTAAGGATCCATATGAGAGAGTTGACGTGGCTAGTGCTTCTGGAACCTATACTATTACTGTTACTCACAAAGGGTCATTAACAGGAGGAAGCCAGAACTTCTCATTGGTAGTGACTGGACTGACAGGAACTCCTGTACAGTGTACAGCAACTACTCCTACAGGATTGAATATTGATGGGTTTGGTTCTAGTACCGCAACTGTTTCTTGGAACGCTGTGGCAGGAACAACTTACGATGTAAGACATAGAGCTACTGGTACATCTTCATGGACAACTAATGCAGTTTCAGGTACATCTACTTCTTTAAGTGGATTGTCTGCTCAAACGCAATATGAAGTTCAAGTAAGAAGCAAGTGCTCAGATGGAAGCAATTCTGCTTACAGTTCTTCAGCTACATTTACAACTACTGAAGTACAATTGAACTACTGTGCGTCTGCGAGTACAAATACAAATGATGAATTTATCAGTAGAGTACAATTAGGATCAATTGATAATACTACTGGAGCTTCTTTCTATTCAGACTTCACTAGTCAATCTACAAATTTAACGAAGGGCACTTCAGCTACCATTACAGTAACTCCAACTTGGACAGGAACATTATATAATGAAGCTTATTCGGTATGGATAGATTATAATAAAGATGGTGATTTTACCGATGCAGGAGAACAAGTATGGACTCAAGCGCCTACGCAGACAACACCAGTTAGCGGAAGTTTTACTGTGCCGACAGGAGCAGTGACAGGAGCTACTCGCATGCGTGTATCGATGCAGTACAATGCATTGCCAACGTCTTGCCAGACTTTTCAGTATGGTGAAGTAGAAGATTACACAGTGAATATTGGAGCAGGAACACCAGATACTACTGCACCAGTAATTACATTAACAGGTGCTTCTACAATCAATTTGAATGTTGGTGATACGTATACGGAACAAGGCGCAACGGCAACCGATAATATTGATGGAAATTTAACATCAAGTATTGTAATTTCTGGAACAGTAAATACCAATGCTGCTGGAACTTATACAGTTAATTATAATGTAAGCGATGCTGCAGGCAATGCTGCAAGTCAGGTAAGTAGAACAGTTAACGTTACTGTGCCAGCCGATACCACGGCGCCAGTAATTACATTGACAGGAGCTTCTACTATTAACTTAACAGTAGGCGATTCATTTACAGACCCTGGAGCAACTGCTACAGATAATGTAGATGGAAATTTAACATCAAGTATTGTAGTTACAGGTTCGGTGAACACTGGAGTTGCAGCAACTTATATATTAAATTATAATGTAAGTGATGCAGCAGGAAACGCGGCTACACAAGTTTCTAGAACAGTAATTGTCTCAGAACCAAGTTCTGGAGGTTGTTCAGGAGGAGTGTCATCTTTTCCTTATTCTGAAGGTTTTGAAAACACCTTAGGTGCTTGGACACAATCGACTGCAGATGATATTAATTGGGATATAAACTCATCTACTACGCCATCAACTGGAACAGGACCTTCAAGTGCTAACCAAGGTACGTATTACATATATGTTGAGGCATCTGGAAACGGAACTGGTTATCCAAATAAACGTGCCATATTAAATTCACCTTGCTTTAATTTATCTGGAGAAACAGAAGCAACATTCTCGTTTAAGTACCATATGAATGGTGCAACAGATATGGGAACTATTGCATTAGAAGCAAGCAATGATAATGGAACAACATGGACAAGTATTTGGAATGAGTCTGGTGATAAAGCTGATGCTTGGTTATCAGTAGATGTAAGTTTAAATACTTACGCTGGAGGATCTGTTCAATTACGTTTTAATAGAGTTACAGGATCTACGTGGCAAGCAGATATTGCCATTGATGATGTTAATGTAACTGTTGGAGGATCAACTGGAGGTTCTGGATGTTCTGGAGGTATTTCTTCTTATCCTTATTCTGAAGGGTATGAAAATACATTAGGAGCTTGGACGCAGTCAACTGCAGATGATATTAATTGGGATATAAATTCATCTACTACGCCATCAACTGGAACAGGACCTTCAAGTGCAAATCAAGGTACATATTATATCTATGTGGAAGCCTCAGGAAATGGAACAGGATATCCTAATAAACAAGCGATTCTTAATTCACCATGTTATAATTTAGCATCAGCTTCATCAGCTTCATTTAGTTTTAACTATCATATGAATGGTGCCGCAGATATGGGAACTATTGCCTTAGAAGCAAGTAATGATAATGGAGCAACATGGACAAGTATTTGGAATGAATCAGGAGATAAAGCTAACTCATGGTTAACAGCTAATGTAAGCCTTAACGCTTATGTTGGAGGAGGAGTTCAGCTTCGTTTTAATAGAGTAACAGGTTCTACATGGCAAGCAGATATCGCTATTGATAACGTAAGCTTGACATCTTCGGCTGTAACCTCAAACGTAGTATTAGGGGATTCGATATCAGACAATGAAGGTTCATTTGAATTGAGTATTTATCCTAACCCGGTTAAAGGTTCTTTCTTGAATGTCTCAACCTTTACAGACAATGTCGATTATAGTATTTATAACATGCTAGGTCAGTTAGTTTCCAAAGGAGTATTGGATACGAGTAGGATAGATGTTTCAGAACTTAAGGCAGCTATTTATATCGTAGAATTCTCTAGCAAGGAACATAAAATCACTAAGCGATTTATAAAAGAGTAATTAAACAATAAATTAACACTAATCAACCGAAAAGGTCTGGACGAAAGTCCAGGCCTTTTTTATTTCTATAGATACAAGATTTTTTTTAAGTCTTTGGATTACGAAATTTATAGGGGTATTCTTAATTAAAATTACGGGTATTCCGTAAATGTTAATAAAAGATGATTATCCCCTTGAAAAAGGAGGTTTTTCCCCTACTTACATGGAGTTTTTTTGTTTTAACTTCAAGCTGGAAAAAGTTAAAATCAATAATCAAATGTAATCTATTATGAAAAAAACACTACTCGTCATTATTTTAATGAGCACTTCATTTGTTTTTTCTCAAAACAATGCGTTTTGGCAAAAACAAATACCAGCAAATGTTTCTGAAGCAAAGCTTAGCAGACAAAACTTACCAACAAAAGAAGTATATGGATTAAATTTGCAAGCGCTTAAAGAAGTATTAAGTACAGCCCCAGAAAGAGGAACATTCTCTGGAAATTCCAACTTGATCATTTCTTTTCCGAATGCAGAGGGAGAATTTGAGAATTTCAGGATCATGGAAGCCTCAGTTATGCATCCCAATTTAGCTGCCCGATATCCTGATATTAAATCATATGCAGGACAAGGAGTTGAAGACCCTACAGCCAGAATCCGGTTTAGTATATCACCATTAGGTTTGCAAAGTATGAGATTGTCAAGCTATAAAGAAGCTTCTTTTATTGAACCTTATACAAAAGACCTATCTCAATACACCATCTATAAAAGACAGGATAAAACAGGAGATTTTAGCAATTTTGAATGCGAAGTGACTGACGTCGCTAAGAGTGTTATCTCAGGCAATAGCGAATTGCGAAACGCTGACGATTCCATATTAAGAACATATAGACTAGCCGTATCTGCAACGGGAGAGTATACTCAATACCACGGTGGCACAAAAGCATTGGCATTGGCTGCTATGAATACGACCATGACGAGAGTCAATGGAATATATGAAACGGATTTCAACGTAACCATGATATTGATTGCCAATACTGATGATGTTATTTACACAAGTACGAGTAGTGATCCATATGGTAATTCAACAGGAGGATATAATAGTGCATTACAATCAACACTCACGAGTGTGATCGGCGAGGCGAATTACGATATAGGACATTTATTTGCCAACCTTCAGAATAATGGAAATGCGGGCTGTATAGGCTGTGTTTGCGTGAATGGACAAAAAGGCAGTGGATGGACATCACACACCGTTCCGGAAGGAGATCCTTTTGATGTGGATTATGTAGCGCATGAAATGGGGCATCAATTTGGAGGAAACCATACATGGACACACGGAGGAAATGAAGGTAGTGGTGTCCAAATGGAGTCAGGAAGTGGTTCAACAATTATGGGATATGCAGGAATAACAGGTGCAACCGATGTGCAATCAAACAGTGATCCATATTTCCATGCGGCTTCAATTGAGCAAATTACCGATTATATCAAATCCACAAGTTGCCAAACAAATACAAATACTGGAAACAATGTTCCTACAGCCAATGCGGGATCTAATTACACCATTCCAAAAGGCACACCTTTTGTTTTAACAGGTGCTGGCACCGATGCTGATGCTGGAAATGTATTGACTTTTTGTTGGGAACAAATGAACAATGGTTCATCCTCAACTACAAACCCAAGTACAACTGCTACATCAGGCCCTGCATTTAGATCCTTTAATCCAACAACTAGTCCTGATCGTTACTTTCCGCGTTTGGAGACCATTAAGACTGGTGCAACATCATGGCAATGGGAAGCAATTCCAAATGTAGCTAGGACCTTGAACTTTAGAATGACTGTTAGAGATAATGTCGTTGGAGGAGGAACAAATAATAGTGATGATACAGTGATTACCGTAAATGGCACAGCTGGCCCATTTGTTTTAAATTCTCCCAATACAAATGTAAGTTGGAATGCAGGTACTACTCAAACAGTAACCTGGAATGTAGCAGGTACAACAGCGAATGGTGTTAATGCCGCTAATGTTGATATTTTCTTATCAACTGATGGAGGAGACACCTACCCAATTTCGTTAGCTTCTGGAGTTTCTAATGATGGTTCTCATGATGTAATCGTGCCTAACAATCAAGGAAACCAGAACAGGATTATGGTGAGAGGCTCTAACCACGTCTTTTTTGATATTTCTAACGCCGATTTCACTATTGCTGGACAGGTTACTTGTAACGCTAATGTGCCAACTGGTCTTGCAGCCTCTAACGTGGGTTCTTCAACGGCAACTTTAAGTTGGGACACAGTTACTGCGGCAACGTATGACTTGAGATATAGAGTAGTTGGGACTACCACATGGACAACAAATGCTATTGCTGGAATATCCTCATCTTTATCAGGGTTAAGTGTATTGACACAATATGAAACACAAGTACGTAGCAAGTGTTCTGGTGGAAGTAATTCCGCTTATAGCGCTTCTGTTAATTTTACAACCACAGATGTGCAGCTCAATTATTGCGCTTCTGCGAGTACCAATGTTAATGATGAATTTATCAGTAGAGTGCAATTAGGTACTATTGACAATGCATCGGGAGCTCAATTTTATTCAGATTTCACTGGTATTTCAACCAATTTAACGCAAAGCACACAGTATACTATAAATATCACGCCTACATGGACCGGAACCTTATACAATGAAGGGTATGCGGTATGGATTGATTACAATAAAGACGGTGATTTCACGGATGCTGGAGAGCAAGTACTATCGCAATCTCCAACACAAACCACTCCGGTTAGTGGAAACTTCACTGTACCAACGGGTACGGGAATTGGTTCTACAAGAATGCGAGTTACTATGAGTTATAATGCCATCCCAACATCTTGTCAATCTTTTACTTTTGGTGAGGTCGAAGACTATACGGTTAATCTTATGACTGCTGCCCCAGATACAACAGCACCTGTGATTACATTGATTGGAGCTTCTACAATCGATTTAGATCAAGGAAGCACTTATACAGAACAGGGAGCAACTGCAGCCGATAATATTGATGGAGATATATCTGCTAATATTGTAGTTGCAGGTGATACAGTTGACACGAATACAGTTGGCACTTATGTAGTGACTTATAATGTAAGTGATGCCGCTGGCAACGCTGCAACTCAAGAGGCTAGAACCGTAAATGTAAATGCAATAGTAGATACGACACCACCAATCATTACCTTGATAGGCGCTTCAACAATCAACTTGACAATTGGAGACGCTTACAATGAACAAGGAGCTACAGCCACAGACAATATCGATGGTGATATATCATCTAATATAGTAGTGACTGGAACAGTTAATACAGCTGTAGTCGGTTCGTACGCTATTAATTATAATGTAAGTGATGCAGCTGGTAATGCAGCCGTGCAAGTTACAAGAACAGTTAACGTTTCCGAACCATCTACAGGATGTAGTGCTGGTATAACGTCATTTCCTTATAATGAAGGTTTTGAGAATACATTTGGCGCATGGACGCAATCTACAGTCGATGACATAAATTGGGACCTAAGCACTAATGGGACACCTTCAAATGGAACTGGGCCATCAAGTGCATCACAAGGCACTTATTATATATTTGTTGAGGCCTCTGTTAACGGAACTGGATATCCAACCAAACAAGCCATTTTAAATTCACCATGTTTTGATTTGTCTGGTGAAACGGAAGCTACTTTTTCTTTTAAATATCATCAATTTGGAGCTACAGATATGGGAACGATCAATGTAGAGGCCAGCAATGATGATGGTGCTAATTGGGTTAGTATTTGGAATAGTTCGGGAAATCTTGGTAATTCTTGGCAGACGGCTAATATTGACCTAGCAGCTTACGTTGGAGGAAGTGTACAACTACGTTTTAATAGAGTTACGGGATCTACATGGCAAGCTGATATTGCCATTGACGATGTGAGTTTGACCAATGGTGGGATAGCAGGATGTTCAGGTGGAATTTCTTCATTTCCTTATTCTGAAAGTTACGAATCTTCACTTGGTGCTTGGACACAATCTACAGCAGATGATATTAATTGGACACGGGACTCTGGAGGAACACCATCCAATGGAACAGGTCCATCTAGTGGTGCTGCAGGTTCTTTCTATATGTTTGTTGAAGCATCTGTTAACGGAACTGGATACCCTAACAAGAGAGCAATACTTAATTCACCATGCTTTGATCTAAGCGGTCAATCATCTGCTAGTCTCAGTTTTGGTTATCATATGTTTGGGGCAACAGACATGGGCAGTATAGCTTTAGAGGCTAGCGCAGATAATGGAGCTAGCTGGACGAGTATATGGAGTGAAACAGGAAACAAAGGTAATTCATGGCAGACAGCTAATGTTGACTTAGCAACCTATGCTGGAGGAAGTGTACAATTACGCTTTAATAGAGTTACAGGATCTACATGGCAAGCAGACATCGCTATTGACAACGTGAATTTGACAAGCAGTTCTAGCTCGAAAAGGGGAAGTGGAGATATAATCGATGAAGCTTTTGAATTAAGTATCTACCCTAACCCTGTTAAAGGAAATTATTTAAATGTTTCCACGTTTTCTGATAATATAGACTATAGAATCTTTAATATAGTAGGTCAGTTAGTGTCTAATGGAAAACTGAATTCTAAAAGAATTGATGTTTCTAGTCTTGATGCAGCAGTTTATATTATTGAATTCAATAGTAGTAATGAAGAGAAAATTGTAAAACGATTCATTAAGGAATAGATAAAGTCCAATCCCTATAAAAAATGCCTGAATTTTCATTCAGGCATTTTTTGTTTAATAAAACACTTAATTAGTTTGTGAAAGTTTTGGACGCCATAAAAATTAGGTGAATTCCTAATAAAAATTACGGGTATTCCGTAAATATTAATAAAACAGGATAATCCCTTATAAAAAGGAGGTTTTCTCCCCGCCTCTCCTACAACTTTTTGTTATAACTTCAAGAAGAGTTATTACAAGGCTATTAATTAAACAATATATATCATGAAAAAAATTTATACGTTTTTGCTGTTAATAAGTATGACTATTAGTGGTCATCTTTTTGCTCAAAACAGCTACGAAACCATTGCAAATGAATATTTAAAGACAAAGGGAGAAGTTATCTTGAGTTTCTCAATCAACGAAGAATCGGAGCTCAGCACTATTACCAAGAATTTATCCATTGTAAACTATGACGAAAATTCTAAGATTGTTAAGGTCATGGCAGATAAAAAGCAGTTTTCAAGATTCTTGGAGAAAAATATTCCATTTACCGTTGTTAAAGAAGACAATATTATAGGGTATCGTACAATGACTTCAGATATCGCAAACAGAGGCACCTTCTCATATCCGCTTACGGCATATCCTACATATGCCGATTACGTGACCATGATGAATGATTTTGCAACAGATTACCCTACGATGTGCCAAGTAGAGAATATTGGAACGACTACTGAAGGAGATAAATCCATACTCTTCGTGAAGCTCTCAGATAATGTAAGTGCTGATGAGCAAGAACCTCGTGTTATGTTCACTTCATCTATGCATGGTGATGAAATAGCTGGATTTCCTATGATGTTGAATCTAATTGACTATTTACTAGATGCTTATAGTGACACAAATCATTCTAGGCATCTTGAAATCAAAAATCTACTAGACAACAATGAAGTTTGGATCAATCCAATGGCGAACCCCGATGGAACTTATAGAAATAGTTCAAATAATACTTCTGTTGCCAATGCAACACGAGGAAATGCCAACAATGTAGATTTGAACAGGAATTATCCTGATCCAGATGACGGGCCACATCCAGATGGCAATGCTTATCAAATAGAGACACAACGTTTTATGACCTTGTCAGATTCTAAACATTTTGTGTTATCGGCAAACTTTCATGGTGGAATTGAATTAATGAGCTATCCTTGGGATACTTATGCCGGTGCAAGTCCAGATGAAGATTATTATATTTATTTATCCGAAGAGTATAGAGATCATGCTCAAGCCGATAGTCCTGCAGGATATTTTGATGATAGAAGTAACGGTATTACCAATGGCTTTGCATGGTATGAAGTTCAAGGGGGACGCCAAGATTATATGATTGTCGAAAAAAAAGGAAGGGAGATAACTGTAGAGCTTTCTGCAGCAAAAACACCTGCTGCGAGTCAATTAGTAAATTTTTGGAACTATAATAGAGATGCTCTTATTGCTTATTTGAATCAAGTCAATTACGGAATTAGAGGCGTAGTAACCGATGCGGTTACGAGTCAACCACTTGATGCTAAAATAACTGTTATAGGACGCGAAAGCTATGAAAACTGGACTCCAACAGAACTTCCAGAAGGAGATTATTACAGGCCTATTAAAGCGGGTACCTACGACATTTTATATGAAGCTCCATGCTATCAATCTGTAACGTTAACCGGAGTTGTAATAACTGATCATACGGCTGTAGTAAGAGATGTTCAATTGACACCTATTGGAAATACGATCCCAACTGGATTAATTGCTTCGAACGTCGGAGCAACAATGGCTACATTAAATTGGGATCCAGTTCAAGGTGCAGAATACGATATTCGTTATCGTCAAGTTGGTGGTACAACATGGACTGAAATGGCGGCGACTACTAATACTACTGACATTACAGGTTTAACAATACTAACCCAATATGAAGCACAAGTTAGGAGTAAGTGTTCCGGCGGAGCAAGTTCAAGCTATAGTACATCGATTAATTTTACTACAACAGATACACCTGCTTGTTCAGGTATCAACAGCTTACCTTATACTGAGAGTTTTGAGAGCGGATTTGGTGTCTGGACCAATGCTACTGGAGATGATATTCAATGGACACGAGATTCAGGAGGAACACCATCTACAGGAACAGGTCCTTCAACCGGACAAGATGGCTCATTTTATCTTTTTACCGAAGCGTCAACAAATGTGACTCCGGCTGGAAGTCCAAATAAGGTAGCATTGCTTGATAGCCCATGTGTTGACCTTTCTGGTGCATCAGGCGTCTTATTGGAGTTTGGTTACCACATGTTCGGTACAGCAATTGGAACCATAGATGTGTTGATAAGCACTAATGATGGAGGATCTTATTCATCTGTTTGGACACAGACAGGTACTCAAGGCAATGTATGGAATCAGGCTACTGTAAATCTAGATGCATATGCAGGGTCTATCGTTAGACTTCAATTTAAAGGGACAACAGGAACCAGTTGGAGCAGCGATCTAGCCATTGATAACATTAATATTACTTCGGTTATTCCAGATACCGAAGTGCCTAGCGTACCTACTAATTTAGTGGCTTCCAATATTGGGGCATCAACAGTAGACCTATCTTGGACTGCATCAACTGATAATATTGGTGTAACAGGTTATGATGTGTATAGGGATGAAGTTTTATTAGGAACAGTCGCAAACACCAATTATAATGTTACAGGTCTTGCGTCGAGTTCGGCTTATACATTTTCTGTCCGAGCAAAGGACAATGCTGGAAACCTTTCACTTTCTAGTAATACAGTAGCTATCAATACGCTTCCGCCGCCACCTTGTTCAGGCATCATTAATTTTCCATATGTCGAAAGTTTCGAGTCTGGACTTGGAGTTTGGACCAATAATGCAGGAGATGATATTGAGTGGACTCGAGACTCAGGAGGGACACCTTCAAATGGAACAGGTCCTTCAACCGGACAAGATGGATCCTTTTATCTATTTACGGAAGCGTCTACCAATGTAACTCCAGCAGGAAGTCCTAACAAAGTAGCATTACTGGATAGTCCTTGTATTGATTTGTCAGGTGTTTCTAGTGCATCGCTGGAATTTGGGTATCATATGTTGGGTACAGCAATGGGGACCATGGAAGTCTTGGTCAGTAATGATGAGGGGCTGACTTTCATGTCTGCTTGGACACAATCAGGTAGCCAAGGAAATGCATGGAATCAATCAACCGTGGACCTTACGTCCTATGCGGGCTCAGTAATTAGATTACAATTCAAGGGCACTACAGGAACAAGCTGGAGTAGTGACATGGCTATTGATAATATTAATATCACTGTTACTACAGTAGATACGGAAGCACCAACGGCACCATCTGTTCTGGCCGCTGCTAATATTACTCAGTCAAGCGTTGATCTTTCCTGGAATGCTTCAACAGATAATATAAATGTAACGGGGTACGATGTGTATCAAGGCGCGACACTTTTAACCACCGTAACGGGGACGACTTACAATGTAACGAGTCTTTCGGCTAATACTAGTTATGATTTTTCAGTTTTTGCTAAAGATGCAGCGGGTAATATTTCACTATCAAGCAACACGGTGAATGTCACAACACTTGCCCCAGATACCGAAGCACCAACTGCACCATTGAATCTTGTGACTTCCAATTTAACTCAAGTCAGCTTAACACTATCTTGGGGTAATTCGACTGACAATGTTGGTGTCACGGGATATGATGTATATCAAGGAACTACTCTATTGGAAACAGTTACTGGAACAAACTATGATGTTACAGGCTTGATAGTAAACACGAATTATAATTTTACTGTGTACGCTAAGGATGCAGCGGGTAATGTTTCACCATCAAGCAATACTGCGAGTGTAACTACTCCAGATACGGAAGCTCCAACGGCTCCAACGAATCTAATAGGTTCTAACATTACCCAGATTAGTGTGGATCTTTCTTGGAATGCTTCAACAGATAATGTAGCTGTTACCGGATATGATGTGTATCAAGGAACTACCTTGTTGACAACGCTTTCAGAGCTAAATTACAGCGTTACAGGACTTACTGCGAGCACGAACTATATATTTACTTTATATGCCAAGGATACTGCGGGAAACACTTCAGCAGTCAGTAATACTCTTAATATAACTACTTTGTCACCACCAGATACTGAAGCACCAACTGCACCAACTAATTTAGCACCTTCAAACATCGCACAGACTTCAGTTGACCTTTCTTGGAACGCAGCTACAGATAATGTGAGCGTTACAGGATACGATGTATACCAAGATGCTGCATTATTGACTACTGTTTCAGGAGTAAGTCATAATGTTACTGGATTAACGGCAAATACTAACTACGCGTTTACGGTATACGCAAGAGATGCTGCAGGAAACATATCGACAGTTAGCAATACGGTCAATATAACGACATTAGAGAACACTATTACATATTGTACTTCAAGAGGGAATAACGTCACTTTTGAATATATAGATTATGTAGGCATTGGAGGCATTGTTAATAGTACTGGGGCAAATGGAGGTTATGCGGATTTCACGAGCCAAATTGGGAACGTGCCTTACGGCGCAAATACTATAGTGCTAAGTGTAGGCTTTGTCGGTTCTGCTTATACCGAGCATTGGAGAGTGTGGATAGATTATAATAGAGACGGAACTTTTGGTGCTTCAGAAGAAATAGTTGCTGGTTCTACCTCGAGTGCTGGTAATTTGTCTTATAATTTCACCGTGCCAACATCGGCGTTGGCTGGAAATACCAGAATGAGAGTTTCCATGCAATATAATTCACCGCCTACGGCTTGTCAAACGTTTACTTATGGAGAAGTGGAGGATTATACAGTCAATATTGGAGGGTCTTCAGCTAGAACTAGCGATACTGCAAGGATTGATGGGGAACTTACTGACGAAGCTACTATTTATGATTTCACTATGTTTCCAAACCCAGTAACAGATAATATAATCAATGTTAAATTGGTAGATGAGCGAAAAGCGTCTTTTAAGATCATTAATTATTTGGGACAAATATTATTAAAAGGCAAAGTCTCCAGGAATATAATAAACGTTGCAAAGTTGCCTAGCGGAGTTTATATTCTAGAAGTGAATGACACTCAACGCTCAATAAGTAAAAAATTCATCAAAGAGTAAATAGTACGTAATCCCAGAATCAAAAGGCCTGAACGAAAGTTCAGGCCTTTTTAAATATGCCTTATCTCGTCCATAAGAAGAATAGTATCTCCTCGTAATCTAAGTAATATTTGAGCAACGGTTATAGTATCTCTTTCGCAGTAGGTCACTATGCGATCAATATTTTTCTCTTCATAGAAAACATTATAAACCTCGCTTCCGTCAATGTCATCTTTTGGAGAGGGTATGTTTAGAACATTAGCCATGAGTTTTAATGAAGTATAGTTTTTATAATCACCAAACTTCCATAGCTCCATGGTGTCAAGATGTGGTACTTCCCACGGTTTTTTACCAAATAAATTAAGTTTATATGGTAGCTCAATATTATTTATAATCATACGTCGAGCGATATACGGAAAATCGAACTCCTTTCCATTATGAGCACAGAGTAAATGTTTCGCTTGGCTGAAATGAGAGATGAGTAGGGTTTTAAAATCTTTAAGAATTTTAGCTTCTTCTCCAAAAAAAGAAGTGACTCTAAAGGTCCTCTCAGCATTGTCAAGATTAAAATATCCAACGGAAATACAAATAATTTTTCCGAATTCAGCCCAAATACCTGCACGTAGATAAAACTCGTCTGCGGTAAATTCATCCTTACGTTGGTATTGTGATTTTGCGTCCCAGAGTTCTTGCTTTTCTTTCGTTAATTCAGAGAAATTCTTGTGTTCAGGTACAGTTTCAATATCTAAGAATAAGATGTTCTCAAGGTTGAGCTTGCTAATCATCGCGACATCATTTTGTAAGCTTCTTCAATATATATGGAAATATCTTTTGTATAGCTTCCAATACCAGCATCTGGACTTTTTTGATGACCTAGCCTCACGATAATAACATTGTCTTCTGGTTGTACAATAACATATTGCCCAAGATGACCGCGCATCATAAAGAAATTTTTCCCATTTTGCTCTTTCAACCACCAACCATAGCCATATTCTGGACTATCAGGAAACCTTGGTTTCAAGGATTTTGAAACAAATACGGAATCCAATAATTGTTGGCCATTCCATTTCCCATGATTTTTATATAGCTTTCCAAATCGGGCAAAATCTTTGGCATTACTTGCTATGCAACAGTATGCTTTAACGAGGTCATGTTCTTCACTATCCACTTGCCAAATAGTTGGGTTTTCGCAACCTAAAGGTTTCCAGAAACTTTCGGTCAGGTAGTCATACATTTTCTTTCCTGTGGCTTTTTCTATGACCATAGCGAGCATTTGTGTATCACCACTAGCATATTTAAATCGTTGTCCGGGCTCATCAACTACTTTTAATCCGAGCATGACTTTTTCTAGGTCATCATCAAAATAGGCTCTAGTTGTTATGGAAAGAGGAGAGTAATATGCCTCATCCCAATTAGTGCCAGAGGCCATACTTGATAAATCTCCTACTGTCATGTTTGCAGCTTTCCCTTCACAGAATTCTGGAATGAAATCGCAAACAGGTTGATCCAAGCTTTTTATGTGGCCTTGCATTATGGCTTTTCCCATCAATCCAGACACATAGCTTTTGGCCATTGAAAATGAATTGGATTTAGAATTCGCATCGTAATCGTCATAGTAGTTTTCGAACCAAATGCTATCATTTTTTATAATGACATAGGCAACTGTTCCGAAATCAATATTCGCTTTTGTTAAGCCTTCAGTCTCTTTTACTGAATTATAACTTCTATGATTTGGCCAAGGTTGAGGTGTTGCGTTTGCGATGCCTTGATTATCAAATCTCTTGTAATCATCTAGGAAGGCTGTAGTATGACCGCGGAGGTAAATGGTACGTACGGCTTTGATAAGATAATCGGTATCAGTAATGTAAAGCGTAGCAATAATAATTCCGAATAGTACGACTAAGATCTTGAGTAATTTTTTTGTTGCAGTCATATAGTAAATTTTCTACAATTTAACGATAATATTAGAATAATAATTGTTGTTTGACAGGATTTTCGTGATCTAGCAGCCATTTTTTCCTGTGCAAGCCTCCAGCATAACCTGTTAATGACCCATCACTGCCAATAACACGATGGCAAGGAACGGCAATCCATAGTGGGTTTTTACTATTTGCATTAGCGACGGCACGAATGGCTTTTACATTACCTAGTTGTTTTGATAGATTTAAATATGACACAGTTTTACCATAAGGAATATTTAAAAGAGCATGCCATACATTTTTTTGAAAATCTGTACCCTTAGGATTCATCTTGAAATCAAATTTCTTTCGATCATTTTTGAAATATTCTTTGAGTTGTTGGACACACGATTCCAATTCATGAGGAATGCTTTTAGATAACTCCAATACTTCATCACTTACGGTGATCGACTTAACACCATATTCGTCACCTTCTATTTTGGTATAACCTAAAGGCGTATTAATTATTACTCTTTTCATTCAATTTTTAAGTTCTACTCATTAGTTTATTAAAAAATCATGTATTTCATCGATTAAATGACATAAAAATTGGATGAAATACAATTTTTATATATGTTCGTAATCCCAAATCTAATAAGCTATTAAAATGAAATATCTACTTATCCTCACGGCATTTGTCTTTTCATCATTTACTACATTTAGTCCAAATCATAATTTCAAGGTTGAAAGCAATAACTTGATTTGGCAAAAAGTTTACGATAGTGATCAAACAGTTTTCGAATTATATGAATCATTGCGTGGACATGGAAATTACGAAAAAATTTACATCGTAAGAGAAGAAATTATTTTTACTTTTACTTTTGATAGCGGTAATGAACTTGGTGCTCATGGGTACAAGCGAGGGAGTTATCCAAACTACCTTAAACCAGGTGGGAAATACACAGGATATTTGCAGAAAAAAGGAGACCGTTACCGAGTAACTATTACAGGAGTTAACTTCAATTGGAATGGTGATTTAGTAGAAAACATAGATGATGCTGCTCTTAAAAGAGGAGAGTTAAGAGATAATAATAGAACCAAAAAAGTAATTCAATTATTTGATAGATATTTCAACAGTAAATTTAGTTTGATAAAGGAGGCCAGAAATGGCAACTGGTAAGAACTCTATTTGCCATTGATTAATAGCGGAAAAACACGACCTTGATTCAAGGTCGTGTTTTTTATTTCTACTCTTTTGGCTTTTTTTCTTCAATTAATCCAAGGCGTTTGGCTCTTGTTTCCCAACTTTTCCTTGCTAACATTTGTAGGTCGGCTACATTGTCGCTTTCATCCATTATTTCTAATCCTAAAAGAGTCTCAATAACATCTTCCATCGTAACTAACCCACTAACAGAACCATATTCGTCTACAACCAAAGCCATATGATTTCTACTCTCAACAAGTTGCTCAAAAAGTTCAGGAATGGGAAGGTTGCGATTTATGATGATGATATCACGTTTGATATCTGCTAATTTCTTTTCACCATTATCATTGGCCATTTCCTTATAGACTTCATCTTTAAGAACCAATCCGCTGATATTATCAGGAGATCCACTAAAAACAGGAATTCTAGAAAAGCGTAATGTCTGGTTAGCTGCAAAAAAATCTGATACAGAAGTATTTTCATCTTCTGTTTTCATGACGGTTCTAGGAGTCATAATATCTTTTGCCATGACTTCCTTGAAAGTCAAAAGATTCTTAATAACCTTGCTCTCAGATTCTGCAAACACTCCTTCTTCATGGGCAATGTCCGTCATGGCATGAAAATCTTCTCTACTGAGCACACTACCATGATGACCTTTGCCACCAATGAGCTTTGTTGTTAGTTGAAGCAACCATAACAATCCTGTCCATTTTAATGGAAAAATTAAAACATTAAGCGCTTTCGACGTGAAATTAGCTAGCCCTTTCCAATACGTTGCTCCGATGGTCTTTGGAATAATTTCTGAAAGCACCAATATTAAAATCGTCATAAGAGCAGATACAATGAATATAGAGTTGTCTCCATTGCCAAATACTTTTTCAGCTTGTACACCAACTAAAATAGCACCAACGGTATGTGCAATGGTATTTAGTGTTAAAATAGCGATGAGCGGCCTATCAACATCCTTTTTTAATGCTTCAAGGTTTTTTGCGTATGTTTTACCCTCATTTACTTTTACGTTTATAAAAGTAGGTGTTACACTCAAAAGCACAGCTTCTAGAATGGAACATAAAAACGAAAAGAAAATGGAAATTACAGCGTAAAATATAAGTAGAGCCATGAATAGTTTTTCTAACAGCTAAAGTAGTTAAAAAGATTTTGAAATGAACTTCATATAAGTAGATGTTAAACAATTAAAAAGCTCAATAGAATTAAACTATTGAGCTTTTCGTGATTGATTGATGAGATGATTGGTCTAATTTTTTTTCTTGGCCAAGCGCTCTTTTGCACGCTCTAGATCTTTTTTTGCGCGTTCTACATCTCGTTGTGCACGTTCAAGATCTTGCTGCGCTCTTTTAGCATCTTTAGCAGCCATTTTTTTTGCATTTGTTCCAGAAATAAGATGTTTTAGGTCCGTTCCTAATGCCTCTATCTTTTTGTAAAAACTGTTAGATACTAATTCTTTGTCCATATACATTCTAAGCTTTCCTTTAGTAAGTTTACATTCAAAAACTTCGTCGCTACTTTTACTATCTGTCCATAGGTATACACTTCCATTGACGCTCAGGTTACCTTTACCCAATCTATCTAATAGTACAGCTTTAACACGATTTGTTTTAGATTTGTGAAAACTGGCTCTAAATTTATATTCGTCATCAGATTTGGTAACTGATACAGAACTGTTTGACATTGAATTGTCATCTTCATGAACACTTATTGAATATGATGTGGTGCCATCTGCTTTTGGAGGCTCTGGCGTTACTGGTGTTGATTGTGCACATGCAGATAAACTTATGATTAAGATTGCTGCAAATGTTAGAATTGAATTTTTCATAATTACTGATTTTAAAAATTATACTGTTCGTTTTATTGATTTGATAGAACAAATATATAGGTGGGGTTTTTAAAAAAAGAAGAAATGACGTTCGTTAACCTAGCATTAACCGATGTATTATTAGTGTATTAACCTACTTTAAACTCTAAGCCAATTCCACGAATGCTTTCAATGGAAATAGAGGTGTCGTTTTTAAAATATTTACGTAACCGACTAATAAAAACATCCATGCTCCGTCCCGAAAAGAAATCGTCATTTTCCCAAACCTTATTTAAAATGGCTTCACGTTTTAGGAGCTGGTTTTTATGTTGAAATAAATACAAGATCAAGGCACCTTCTTTTTCCGTTAAGCGTTGAACGGCACCATCCATCTCTAAATGTAAGCGATTAGTGTCGAATCGGTATTTCCCAATTTTAACAATAGGTATATCTTGGTTTAAGGGAATAGATTTGGACGCTCGTTTTAAGATATTACTTAACCGTAACACCAATTCATCTGCTTCAAAAGGCTTGACTATATAATCATCAGCGCCTAATTTCAATCCTTTTATTTTGTCTTCCTTCATTTTTCGGGCGGTTAGAAAAATAAAAGGCATTTCAGGGTTTAAAGAAATAATATGTTCAGCTAATGTAAAACCGTCCATTTTTGGCATCATTACATCTAAGACACAGATATTGAATGAATCTTTTTTAAACATTTCTAAAGCTTCTTTTCCATTTTTTGCCCAGGTAATTATATAACCAGATATCTCAAGATATTGTTTTAAAACACCTCCAAAATCTTGATTGTCTTCAGCTAATAAAATGTGTTTCATGGATTTTAGTTTAATGGGAGCCTAATCGTAAAGGTCGAACCTTCACCTTCAGAACTTTTTATAGTTATATTCCCCTGATGCGCTTTTATGATCTGGTTTGTATAATATAATCCCAAGCCAAGACCTTTTACATTATGGACTTCTGTATTTCCAGCACGATAAAATTTATCAAATAATTGTTTTTGATGCTTTTCTGAAACGCCAATACCATTATCAGCAATTGAAATGACAAAATAGTCGTTCAATAATGTTTTGCAGTCAATTGTAATATTATCTCCATTATATTTAACGGCATTTTCGAGAACATTAAATAGTGCAGTTGTCAGGTAAAATTTATCAATAGGAATAGTTTGATTTGACTTTAACACATCCCTGTTTACCTTGACATTTTTATCTTTAACAGAGAGAGAAAAATCATCTAGAATAGTATTCATATAATCTTCCACTTTAACCTGTTCTTTATTAATTTGGATTTCATTATATCCTAAACTATTATTTAAAACTTGATCTATTAATTTTTGTAAACGTGTACTTTGTCTATTAATAGTGTCTACAGTAGTGTTTGTGGCTTCTGGATTAGATTGAATAACATCTTTTTTCAACATTTTAGTAGCCAATGATAACGTTGCTAAAGGTGTTTTAAGTTCGTGGGTAATGTTGTTTATGAAATCGGTTTTCACATCTGCAATTTTCTTTTGAGAGATTAAACTCTTAATGGAATAATAGAGTATGGCTATTACGAATGAGAAGATTAAAAGAGAAAGTGCTAGCAACCCTGTCATTTGCTTTAGAACGATCTTTTCCCATCCATCAATATTGATGATGTCTTTAATGCCAAATTGTAAATCAAAAGAGACTGATACATTTTCTCCATCAATATTACGATCAGATGTGTGATCGGTTAGCCATAAAGAATTGCTAATTGTATGGCCATCTTCTTCTTCAAAGAGATCACCAACGATTATAGAGTTGGGGTGTTTTTTATAATCAAAAATGGTATCGTTTTTAACGCTGTCAAGAAGGATAACGGTAGTAACTTTTTTTTGAAATTTTAAATCGTAAGCAATATTGCTTTTCTTAAGCTCTTTTTGATATTGTACTATATAGTCAGTATTTGAGGAATCAATCTTTAATTTCAAATTCTTTAGAGCATCTTCTGTACGTACTTTTCCAATCTTATATTCTATAAGCTGATTAAGAAAATAATCCTGCCACTGATCGGTGATGGAATCTAACTCGGGAGAAAAGTCATCAATTCTTGAAATAGATTTGCGAGCTTCACCAATAAATGCGTCTTTTTTAAGCTTGTAAGTATTATTTATTAGATAACCTTGAATTACTGAAAGTGAAATTAGGCCAAGTATTGAAGCAATGATCAGAAGGTTTATTTTTTTCTTCATGTAGTTTCTTAGTCTTTTAATTGTTGAATCATGTTAATAACATGTTTGTTTTCAGGATTTAAGTTAAGAGATTTTTTAAAATTTTGAAGCGCCTCTTTATTATTATTAAGCGCATAATACGCATCTCCCAATAATGACCAAGAAAATTCATCATGAGGATATTTTTCAGCATATAACTTGTACACCTCTACTGCGGCATTAAAAGCCTTTTTTTCTATGAGTTCTGTACCGATTTCCTCAAAATCCCAATCTATAAATGGTTCAAAATTTTCATCATTTTCATGAGACCTATAGATTTCCAGTGCTGACTTAATGCCGTTTTTCGAATACTCAAGTGAGAACCATTTAGGTAACGATTTTTTATCAACCTGGTAAGGCAGTCCACTTAAGATTCTCATGGGAAACGTAAATGTATGTCTATCTGTCAAGTCATTATTTGTTAGCATAATAACGACTTTATCCTTTGTTATGTTCCTTATTAAAAAACTACGCCCACCTCTTATACCTCCAGCATGAAACACGGTTTGACCAGACCTATCATCTTTCGCTATTCTCCATGAAAGCCCTGAAAGAGATGGATAATTTGATTTTGGATTTACCACGTACGTTTCTCCGCTATTGAGTTTATACGGCTTATACATTTTAGACAATGCCGTTGGACTAATAATGTCTCCATTTTGAAGTTTAGTATGATACTTTAGTAAGTCGATAGCTGTAGTGTGGATTGCACTTTCTCCATAATTATTTATAAATGTGAGTTTCTCTTCCTTGTCTTCTTTTATGGAGTCAACATTAATTAGAGTATCGGATAACCACTTTGGTTTTCTATAATAGGACACAATGTTATTTTGTAACCTTTTAGGAACTCTGGATTTCTTGAGAAATGTATTTTTCATTCCTGCCTTTTCAAAGATGTTCTTTTGAATAAAGACATGATATGGCAATTTTGATACTTTTTCTATAATCAAGGCGAGCAATATGTAATTGGTGTTTGCGTACTTGTAGCCAGTTCCAGACTCAAAATATTGGGCTGGCCTAAGGTTTTTATATACATCAAAAAGGTCACTGTTCGTTAATCCTTTTTGATCTATTCTCTCTCGAATCAATTTACTTTGAATTCTATACAATCCTGATGTATGGGTTAGTAAGTTTTCAATGGTTATATGATGGTATGAAAAATCAGGAAAGTACATCTTAATGTTATCTTTCAAATTTAATAACCCTTTCTCTTCTAAGATAAGTATTGAAATTCCAGTAAAGGTTTTTGAAATTGATGCGATATTGAATATGCTCTCTGGATTTAGTTTATGTCCAGTTTCAAAATTAGCCAAGCCAAATGATTTCTCGTAAATTATCTTTCCTTTTTCTGCGATTAGGACATTTCCGTTGAAACTTTTTTCTGAATGCAGCGTTGCTAATATTTCATTGATTTCATTTATTCTCTCATCTTTTTCAAAAGAACAAGAGCATAAAAGTATTAGCAATAACAGAATTAATTTCGTTGATTTCATAAGGCTTGAATTCAAAGTAAATGGCAATTCCATAATTATCTATAACGTCTTTTAATATTCCAGTTATAGGATTTAGAGGTATTTACTCTTTCTGTAATCTGATCTGTGTTTAAAGTTCTCATAATATTTGATTTTATTGATTGATGTTACAAATCTAGAGTGAAGATTTCAATAAAAACAAAAAACGCGTTAGGTTAACCTATCATTAACCTAAAAGAGATGAAAAAGCATAGAGTATGCACTATATAACAAGAATTTGCAAATCCCTGTTAACAGAAAGAGCTCTATTGAATTACACGAATTATGAAAGCAACTTCACAACATCTTTAGCAAAGTAGCTAGCAATAATGTTGGCTCCTGCTCTTTTAATAGATATTAGTTGTTCCATCATTACGGCATCATGATCTAACCAACCTTTTTCAGCCGCAGCTTTTAGCATGGCGTATTCACCAGATACTTGATATACCGCAACAGGAACATCAACAGTGTTTTTGATATCTCTAACGATATCTAAATAAGCCAATCCAGGTTTTACCATAACGATATCAGCACCTTCGTCAATGTCCATCTGTGTTTCTCGAATAGCTTCCATGCGATTTGCAGGGTCCATCTGATAGGTTTGCTTGTCTTTTGGAACATCTTTTATATCAACTGGAGCAGAATCCAAAGCATCGCGGAAAGGACCATAAAAACCAGAGGCATATTTCGCACTATAACTCATGATGCCTGTATTATGAAAACCCTCGTCTTCCAACAATGAACGTATCTCGAAAATACGGCCATCCATCATATCACTTGGCGCCACAAAATCAGCACCAGCTTGAGCGTGCGACAAACTCATTTCTGCTAAGATTGAATTCGTTTCATCATTTAATATCTGTCCACCATGAACAATACCGTCATGTCCGAAAGAAGAATAAGGATCAAGCGCTACATCAGTCATAACCAACATATCTGGGCAAGTATTCTTAACAGTCATAATAGCCCGTTGCATCAAACCTTCAGGGTTCAAGGCTTCTGTGCCTGAATTATCTTTGAGGTTGTCTGGCACTTTAACGAAGAGTAAAACTGCTTTTAGGCCAAGTTTCCAAAGGGTTTTTACTTCTTTCTCCAGCAAGTCTAAACTAAAGCGATAATAATTTGGCATTGAGGCAATTTCTTCCTTCACTCCCTTACCTTCCACAACAAACAATGGCACTAAAAAGTCGTTGGGATTGATTGTAGTTTCTCTAACTAAAGCACGAATGGCTTCGCTTTGTCTTAATCGTCTATGTCTTCTTAAAGGATACATTTTATTGTTTATTTGTTAATCCAATCAACAGGATTTTGTAGTACGTTTATTAACTTTTCTTCCTCGCTTCCGGCTTCGGGTTGATGGTCGTAAACCCACTGTACATGCGGTGGCAAACTCATCAAGATGCTTTCAATACGACCATTGGTTTTCAAGCCAAACAAAGTGCCTTTGTCATGCACTAAATTAAATTCTACATAACGACCACGACGTATCTCTTGCCAATCACGTTGTTCTTTCGTATAAGATAGGTCTTTTCTTTTCTCCACAATCGGCAGGTAAGCTTCGAGAAAACTATTACCGACCTCAGTGACGAAATCGTACCAATGTTCCATAGTCATCTCATCTGTTTTTTTGCAATAATCAAAGAATAATCCGCCAACGCCTCTTCCTTCCTTTCTATGAACATTATAGAAATACTCGTCGCAACGTGTTTTATATTTTGGATAAAATTCGTGATGGTGTTTATCACAAGCTGTTTTGCAAGTCGTGTGAAAATGAACAGCATCTTCCTCAAACAAATAGTATGGTGTTAAATCTTGTCCGCCACCAAACCATTGATCCACTATATTACCTTGTTTGTCATACATCTCAAAATAACGCCAATTAGCATGTACCGTCGGCACCATTGGATTTTTAGGGTGTAAAACGAGACTCAATCCACAAGCAAAAAAATCAGCATCCTCAACACCAAAATAAGTTTGCATACTCTCAGGAAGCTTGCCATGTACGCCAGAAATATTAACACCTCCTTTTCCAAAAACATTACCGTTTTCAATAACACGTGTCCGACCACCTCCACCTTCAGGACGTGTCCAAATATCTTCTTGAAACTCAGCCTTGCCATCAATAGCTTCTAATTTAGAAGTAATGGTGTCTTGAAGTTCGTGTATATATGCAAAAAACTTATCCTTCATCATGTAATTCATATAACTCCATATCTACTGGCGATTGATTTGTAGGTGTGAATTCATTCGGCAAGGTTTTTATCCAACTAAAGCCACAATTTTCTGCCACTTTAATGCTACCGATATTGCTTTTATGAGAGATGATTTGCAACGTTTGCAATTCCAATTTATCAAAAGCATGCTTTGAAAGTGCTTCTACAACTTGCGTCATCAAACCTTTTCCTTCGAATGAGTATCCAATGGCATATGCAAATTCCCCTTGTTTTTTACCCCAATCCAATTCTTTTATGTACACTAGCCCAGCTACTTCGTGAGATTCATTAGGCTTTATTGTAAATAAGAATTCTTCATTTAAGCTGAATTGCTTCACCTTTTTTTCAGCAAAACGTTTAGATAAAGTAGGTGTTAAATTTTGCGCTAATGTTTTAGGCAAGTAAGGGCCTAATCTATCCTCATTTGCAACAGCAAAATTGCAAATGTTCCACGTATCTTTTAATTGAATGGGAGCAATATTAAAGTCGCCTATCGAAATCATTCAGTATCAATTTTAAGATGATTTTCTGCTTTTAATAACTCAACAGTTTTAGTTGAGGCTGCAGTAACTGATAATGGAAGCACCAAAACTACACCTATAATAGGAATCAATAGAAATAACATAAAAACAATGCCATTACCTATAGCAATGCCTTTGTGTTTGCCAACAAAATTGATGCTTTCACGATATTTAAAATGACGCTCTAATGTATAATCCATATTACCGAAACCAGCATAATATGCTTGAACTAAAAATAATAAAATGGACGACAAGAACCCAATTAAAGGAATGAAACTAATCAATAGAATAGGAATGGTCAACAACAATTCTTTGAGCAAGTTTCTAGTGTTAATTCTAATACCTCGCCACAATTGTGCTTTAAAAGACGTGTTTCTATGAACATGTTTTTGGTTTGAATCCAACCCTAATAAATGGCGCTCTATTTTTTCTGAGACGGGACTCATAAATGGTGCCGACAAGGCCATAATAATGTGTTTGTAGAGAATAAGTCCAATGGCTATAACAGTAATGCCGCCAATGATTTCACTTATAGTCGTGAACGTTTCTTTCCCCCATTCCCAAACCCAAATTTTGGCAATGAATGCGCCTATATTATCTGATAATCCATAAGCGGTAATGAAAATAAGAGCAGCAGTTACAACACTAATTAAAATAGGGATGCCAAAATATTTCCAAAGGCCAAGCTTAGATATCAATCCAAAAGTGCCCGTATATGCTTGTATGCCTTTTAGAATGTTCTTGATCATCTCCTTTTTTTTATTAAGAAGGGCTTTTATATTCTTTCACGGCATCAATAAATGCCTTGGCATTGTCCAATGGAATATTTGGTAAAATGCCATGCCCTAAATTTACAATGTATTTGTCTTTTCCGAACTCATTGATCATTTGGTGCACCATTTTCTTGATTTCTGATGGAGGTGAGAATAAACGTGTTGGGTCAAAATTGCCCTGTAACGTAATATTCCCACCAGTTAAATAACGTGCGTTACGAGCAGAGCAAGTCCAATCAATTCCTAAAGCACTTGCACCAGATCTAGACATTTCTTGAAGCGCAAACCAACACCCTTTTCCAAAGGCAATAACTGGTGCATCATCTTTTAGGGCATTGATAATTTGTTGAATATATTGCCACGAAAACTCTTGGTAATCTGTTGGAGATAGCATGCCTCCCCAACTATCAAAAACCTGAACAGCATTCACGCCAGCATTCACTTTCTGTTTTAAGTAAGCGATAGTTGTATCTGTTATTTTCTGAAGTAATTGGTGTGCAGCCACAGGATTTGTAAAACAAAACTCTTTAGCTTTATCAAAATTCTTACTGCCTTGACCTTGTACGCAATAACATAATATTGTCCACGGAGATCCAGCAAAACCTATGAGTGGAATCTCGTCATTGAGCTTCTCTTTGGTTGCTTTTATTGCTTGATATACATAATCCAAGGCGATAGCTACATCAGGAACAATCACATTGTCTACGTCTTTTTGAGAACGAATAGGGTTTGGTAAATACGGACCGAAATTAGGTTTCATCTGAACCTCTATGTTCATAGCCTGAGGAATGACTAATATATCGCTAAACAAGATAGCAGCATCCATACCATAACGGCGTATAGGTTGCACAGTAATTTCACTAGCCAACTCTGGTGTTTGGCACCTAGTAAAAAAATCGTACTTAGCCTTTATTTCCATAAATTCTGGCAAGTAACGTCCAGCCTGACGCATCATCCACACTGGTGGGCGCTCAACAGTTTCACCTTTTAAAGCTCTTAAAAATAAATCGTTCTTTATCATAAGTATTATATGACTATTTAAATTAGGTCTCGACTCCGCTCGACCTGACAGGATGATGTCACCTCGAGCGGAGTCGAGAGGTTTTATATATAATGCTCGTTCACTAGTTCTATTACGCTTTCAACAGTTGGCACTTTAGCAACCCTAATATCCTTAAAATGTTTTTTGGCTTCAGTTGCTGTTGTTTCTCCTATACAAAATGCAATTTGATTCGTTTTGTTTTCCAAAACATAGCTTTGAACGGTTGATGGACTGTAAAACATGACACCTTCCGTTTTGTCGTTAATTTTTTTCGAAGCATAAGCGGTTTGATAGGCTTCAATTTCACTGACGGTAATATTGTTTTTTTCTAATATGGTCGGTAAATCATCTAAACGAAGATCGCTACAGAAATAGGTCACTTCTGTTCCATCCATATGATCAACAAGATATTCAGCGAGTCGTTTAGCATTTCTTTCGGAGTGTGCTACTTTACCAATTCTATTTTCAATGAGCTTTTTTGTGCGTCGTCCAACGCAATAAATGTTTTTGAATTTCAGCTGATCTGTCGAAAAATTTGTAATTAACGCTTCTACAGTGTTCTTGCTGGTAATGATAACATTATTAATCTCAGATGTCAATAAGTGTTTAGGAATTCTATTTAATTTTATTTGAATGAAGTCACTGCTCTCCACGATCACATCGTCATTGATTAGCTGTAATTGACCTTCGGTTAGAGCTTTTGTCGAGTATATATTAGTTTGTTTCTCCGCACGTTTAATGTTGTCCATTAAGCGTTTGCCGCCGCGTTCGATAATGTAATCAGCACACCATTGCGCCACCTCATCTTTATCCTCTAAATTAACTTCCCGAATAACGTCTATTTTCTTGCTTCCATCTGTACTTAGTAAAACACCTTGAAAGAATATTTTTTCATCCTTAATATAGGCCAAAGCTCCGATAGGCGCAGTACAACCACCTTCTAAGAGATTGAGGAATTTGCGCTCGATGCTTGTACAAATCTCAGTTTCTTCATGATTTATTTCTGCGCAAATCGCTCGAATTTCTTCATCTTCTTCTAATGCCGTAACCATAATAGCACCTTGTGCTGGTGCAGGAACCATCCAATCTAAATTTACAGCATCTTCGGGCCTAATATCCAATCTTCCAATTCCAGCTGCTGCGAAAATCGCACCATTCCAATCAGTGCTATCTTCTAGTTTTCGTAATCGTGTATTTACGTTGCCTCTTAAACCCACAAGTGTATGTGTTGGATAGCGACTTAACCATTGTGCTCTCCGCCTTAAACTGCCAGTAGCAATAATAGCATCTCTTTGCGATAAGAATTCTTCGTTGTTTTTAAACACCAACGTGTCCCTTACATTTCCACGTTTAATAACTGCTGCTTGTACGATTCCTTTTGGCAAAAGTGTTGGCACATCTTTAAGCGAATGTACAGCAATATCAATATCGTTATTTAGCATAGCAATATCTAATGTTCTGGTAAAAACACCAGTAATGCCAAGTTCGTAAATGGGCTTGTCGAGATTAAGGTCACCTGCTGATTTTACAGGAACTAAGATCGTTTTATGACCTAAATCTTCTAATATTTGTTGAATGATCTTGGCCTGCCACATAGCTAATTTGCTATCGCGCGTACCAATTCTTATGGTTTTAGACATCCGAGGCTTCTTCTAACTGAAATACTTTTTTTATGAGCTCCAAACTCTCATCTGTGGAGATAGTTTCATCTTTAAGATGATGAGCGAAATGATTTGTTATTTTTTGAATGATATTATTGCTTATTAATTCTGCCTGTGCTTCATTAAAATCTTTATGCTTCTTGCGTTGTGTATCTAATTCTGCGTTCTTAAAATCTTGAAGTTTGTTTTTTAGAGCTTTAATAGTTGGTGCAAATTTTCTTGTTTCTAACCAACTGTTGAATTCCGTTTTCACTTCTTCAATAATACTTTCGGCAAGAGGAATATGTTTCTTTCTCTTCTCAAGAGTTTCATCTGTCATTTGAGATAAGTGGTCAAGATGGATCAATGTCACGTTCTTTAAATCACACACATTTTCGTTGACATTTTTTGGTATTGAAAGATCTAGGATTAGTAACTCGTTTTCTTCTTGTATTAAATATTTGTCAATAGTTGGGTTTTGCGCACCAGTTGCTACAATTAGAACATCTGCACTGTTTATTTCTTCCTGAAGATTGGCATAATCCTTGACAATAAGATTGAATTTTCCTGCAATTTTTTCAGCTTTATTCTTAGTTCTATTAATGAGGGTTATGCGCTCATTTTTTGTATGTTTCACCAGGTTTTCACAAGTATTTCGACCTATTTTGCCAGTGCCGAAGAGCAAGATGTTCTTATTTGAAATATTCTCAACTTGCCTCATAATGTACTGTACAGAAGCAAAAGACACTGAAGTTGCACCTGATGAAATCTCCGTTTCTGTCTTGATGCGTTTGCTTGCTTGAATAATAGCATTAACTAAACGTTCTATAAAAGGATTCAATAAGCCATGTTTTTTCGAAGCTCTAGCACTTACTTTTAGCTGACTAATGATCTCAAAATCACCAAGTATCTGACTATCTAAACCTGAGCCTACACGAAACATATGTGAAATGGCATCGCGATTTTTATATATATATGCCACTTTTTGAAATTCTTCAACGGTACCTTGGGTGTTGTCACAAAGCAATTGAATGAGTTGAAATGGATGTTGAGCGAATCCGTAAATCTCTGTTCTATTACAAGTAGAAGTCACAACAAGGCTTTCTATACCTGCTATCTTTGCTTGTTCTAGCAATGCAGTTTTGGAAGTATCATCCAAACTAAAATGACCACGAATTTCGGCATCAGCTTTTTTATAGCTCAAGCCAATGGCGTAAAAGTAAGTCCCTCTAGAAATGTGATATTGCTCCATTACTTGTTTTGGAATTCTGAAAACAAAAATATACAGCTAGTCACTTAAAAAATAACGCTTAAAGAACTTTAAGTGTCGTTTGTGGTTTTTTATGACAATTTCTTATAAAAGTTTGATTAATATCATACTTTTGCGGTCATATCAATGCTTTTCAATCAATTAGTTTAGAATGAATCTAAATAAGAATATGGAATCTGATGACACTAAATCAATAAAAAGTATCGCTAAAGGGTCATTTTTAGAAACGAAAATTGATGAAGGCTTTTTTGTATTGACCTATCAGAATGAGTCTAATACAGTAGAAGTTATTGAAAGAGATATAGATAGCAGTTTTATTCAGTTTCATTTCTGCTTAAAAGGTGCTAGCAAATTTCATTTTAATGAGGGACGTTATTTGCTTGATATTCTTGAAGAAAATTCTCTTTTGTTATATAATCCACAGCGAGATTTACCTATTCATTTAGAAGTACATCCAAATTCTTGGTTGGTGTCTGTGTTGATTTCCATAAAAAAATTTCACGGCCTATTTTCTCAAGAAGCAGATTATATTACGTTTTTAAGTGATGACAATAAAGACAAGAAGTATTATAAGGACGGAAGTATTTCACCATCTATGGCAATAGTGCTTAATCAGCTGATTAATTACAATCTGAATTCCTCTATAAAAAGCCTATACTTTAAAGGTAAGGCATACGAGTTGTTGAGTTTATATTTTAATAGAAGTGAAGATGCAAATGTAGAACAATGTCCTTTTTTGGTAGATGAAACAAATGTCATAAAAATCAGGAAAGCAAAAGATATTATTATTTCCAGAATGGCAGAACCCCCTTCTTTACAAGAATTAGCGGATGAAATAGCATTGAGTTTAAAAAAACTCAAGGAAGGATTTAAGCAAATTTATGGAGATTCTGTCTATAGTTTTTTATTCGATTATAAGATGGAAGTTGCTAGAAAATTATTAGAATCTGGAAACCATAATGTTAATGAGGTAGGACTTAAAGTTGGTTATAGCACGGCTAGCCATTTTATTGCTGCCTTTAAAAAAAAGTATGGAACTACACCTAAAAAGTATACAACATCAACGACGAATAATTAAAATTGTAAATGAAAGGAGTTTTGTTAGTTAATTTAGGGTCGCTTGAGAGTCAAAGAACTACATTGACGAGGCGCAGGTCTACATGTCATTTTCGCAAGGTGTGTGAGTATGTCTCAATATTCAGCCATTAAAATGATGATTAAGGGGAAATCTACAATACTTTTTACTGCTGAGACAGTGATTCATAATAACATTTTAAGTGTAGTTTATTGATTAACATTTACTTATATTTGAAATAATGATTTCCCTTACTTATTGTAAGGGAGGCTAAACTAAAACCCTTATCGAGTTTGTGTATTTTTAACGAGTAACCACTAATCAATATAATTTTATGAAAAAATCATTTTACTTTATTTTCGTTTTATTCTTAGCATTGTTTTCTGGATGCCAAAATGAAGAAGTTTCACTTGACGAATTGAGTATTAATGAGAGAGCTCAATCTTGGTATGAACAGAATCATAGCCTCAAATTAGATGAAAACCCTAGTTTTTATGGTAAACCTGACTGGAATAATGGAATAAGAGTAAATAATGAGTTGCATTTTCCTCTTATTCGAGAATCTAAGGTTAAATCAGGAGTCTCAAGTAGGACGAATGAAACTTTTGACGAAGAACATTCGGTTTATGCTAAATCATTTCTGGTTTTGACTGAGGATGAAGAAAATGAATATGAAGAAACACTCAAAGTTTATGTTAATACTGACAGTGAAAACTTAGAAACTAATGAAGAAGCAATGACGAGTGCTTTTGTTCGATATGATAATAATAATAGATTTATTCGTTATGAATTTAAAGAGGGAGAATCAATAAATATTCAGGTTGGTTTTCCATCTTCAGGGAATAGTACATCAAGAATGCCTGACGATTTAGGCGGGTGTACTACAATTGGCGTATTCATGACCACAACATATACTGATGGTACTTCTGAAACCATTCTTCTTTACACTTATGAAGTTTGTCCAGTGTCCTTAGCAGAAGCAGATAGCGACGATTCCAATGGTGGTGGAAATGGCGGTAGTGATGAAGATGATGCTGATTTATTTTACCCAGATTGTTCAAGTTGGGAGTACGCAAATAGGACGGTTGCTGGTGGTTTTATTAAAATAGCTGCTGTAAGTGGTTTTCATGATGAATTTTATGGAGCGGCAAATGCTGGTCAAGGCGCTTATATTACTGGAGTACAAATAAATTTTCCTACACTTTATTTTACTACTCCTACGGGTTGGACTAATGGGCATGCATCTACGGTAACCGCATATGCTATGCAAGCAGCTATAGAAACCACAAGAGCTTTTTTTAGAGCTAATCCATTGACACATCAACTTGTAATGGAGCAATTGTTTTATCAAAATATGAGAATACAAATGCAAGCACTTGGTGGTTCTGTATCAACAATCAATACACATGGAATGACTAATCCAGCGCCATATTTAATTACATCTGACGAATTCAAGACCTGTTATTAAGTATGATAAAGATAATGTTTATTTTTATAAGTTTTATGAGTATTGCAAATCCCACTCCTGAAAAATACTTAGGCCAACATATTAGCAATATTGATAGTATTAGGCATTTGGGAGGTGCAAATCCAGCAAATGCTAATATGTATTCCATGAATGGAGATTTCCAATTTATGGATAAAGCTTATAGACGGATTATTTTCTTAACTGATGGAAACGGAATTATTACTTCCGTTTCCATCAGTTTATGGGAACCTGAAGTATATGATAAGGGCTTGTATGATAGTTTTGTTGAAAAGTATGGTAATCCAAATCGCATGTATAAAAAAGATGAAACATTGACAGAAAACAGTGATGATTCAACAAGAGATAAAGATAGCATTACCTCTACTAGTTATACGTATTCTATTAAAGATTGTACTTTTGAGGATGGTCCATTATTTATTTCGTGGAAAAAGCCAGAATACGATATTGAAGTACATATGAATAGGAATAGAGGGTACACCCAGATAACCTTTGAAGGAGGACTTGGTTCTGTTGAAAACTAATCTCTTGTGTTTCTTACTTATTCTTTTAATTCTCCTGTTTTATAGATGTTCTTGATTATTAATGAAAGCATGTAAACCTAATAACTAGTGTCAATTCTTTAGAACTTTAGTTTTGTGGCCTCGATCGAATTATAATTTAAATCTATTCATTTATCAAAACTGAATGTAAAACAACTTTATTTCATTAAGGTAAACCCTTATTTTTACAAAAATAAAAATTATCAATGAAAGGAGTTTTGTTAGTTAATCTTGGGTCACCAGATAGTCCAAATCCAAAAGATGTTAAGAAGTATCTTGGTGAGTTTTTAATGGATGAGCGTGTCATAGATGTACCGCTTTGGGCAAGAACATTGTTAGTTAAAGGGATTATTTTAAACACGAGACCTAAGGCATCTGCTGAGGCTTACCAGAAAATATGGTGGGAAGAAGGCTCTCCTTTAATCGTTCTATCCGAGCGATTGCAAAACAAAATACAAAAACAGACAAACCTACCTATTTCTCTGGCAATGCGTTATGGTAGTATGACTATTAAAAAAGGACTTCAAGAACTGACTGAAAAGGGTGTGGATGAGGTGTATTTAATTCCTTTGTATCCTCAGTTTGCGATGGCAACAACCGAAACTATTTTGGTTTTGGCAGAAACCATTAGAAAAGAACATTTCCCTAATATGTCCATCGAAAGCTTGCCAGCTTTTTACAATCGAGAAGACTATATTAATGTGCTTTCTGATAGTATTGCAAAAGGCTTAGAAGATAAAGAATATGAACATCTGCTGTTTTCTTATCACGGCGTTCCAGAACGTCATATTCGTAAAAGCGACATCACAAAATCTCATTGCAAGATAGACGGAAGCTGCTGTAAAACGGAATCACCAGCACATGAATTTTGTTACAGACACCAATGTTTAGAAGTAACGCGTTTGGTAGCAGAGAAGCTACAATTAAAGGAAGGAACCTATTCAACATCGTTTCAATCGCGTTTAGGTTTTGATCCATGGTTACAACCTTATACCGATAGAACTATTGAGCGCTTAGGAAAAAAAGGCATTAAAACCATGGCCATAGCAACACCTGCTTTTGTGAGTGATTGCCTGGAAACTTTAGAAGAAATCGCCATGGAAGGTGAAGAGATTTTTCATGAAATGGGTGGAAAAGAGTTCACGACACTCCCATGTTTAAATGATGATGCAGAATGGGTAGCACTTATGGCTAAATGGATAAATGACTGGGCTGTCAGAGAAATGAGTCCAGCTTAATGGCAAATGTCTCCTCAACCGATTTAGGAACACAACCAATAGGAAAGCTATTGGTTAAACAGGCTGTACCAGCTTCTATTGGAATTTTAGTGATGTCGCTTAATATTCTAGTTGACACTATTTTTGTAGGTAACTGGATTGGCTCTACGGCTATTGCTGCCATTAACGTGGTGCTTCCAGTGTCCTTTTTCATTGCCGCGCTAGGAATGTCTATCGGGGTTGGAGGATCCTCTATTATCTCTCGAGCTCTAGGAGCAAATAATAAGGAAAAAGCATTGAAGACATTTGGTAATCAAATCATGCTGACGATTTCATTTACTGTGGTACTTGTGTTTTTCGGGTTGCTTTTTGTAGATGACATCATTCCAGCATTTGGAGGCAAAGGTCCTATTTTCGAACCAGCTAAAATCTATTATATCATTGTTCTTTATGGAGTACCAATCCTAGCATTGGTTATGATGGGGAATACGGTAATACGTGCTGAAGGGAAACCTAAATTTGCCATGTATGCCATGATGATTCCATCGGTTGGTAATCTCGTATTGGATTATGTTTTCATTAACCTTATGGACATGGGAATGCACGGCGCTGCATGGGCTACTACTATATCGTATGGTCTTTGTTTTACTTTTATACTTTGGTATTTCTTGTCAAAAAACTCCGAGCTAAAAATTAATATGTCACATTTTGGCTTAGATAAAAACATTGTTTCCGAAATAGGCTCATTAGGTTTTGTTACGCTGGCAAGGCAAGCTGTAGTGAGTGTTACATACTTATTAATGAACAACATTCTGTATGACCTTGGTGGCGAAACTTCGGTTACAGCGTACGCTATTGTTGGGAGAATGCTCATGTTTGCCCTATTTCCAGTCTATGGCATTACACAAGGATTCCTACCAATTGCCGGATACAATCATGGTGCCATGAAATATGACCGAGTAAAAGAGAGCATCTATACAGCTATAAAATATGCCATAGGCCTAGGTGTTTTGGTGTTTATTGGTTTAATGATTTTTCCAGAAGCCATTACAAGATTATTTACGACAAATGCAGACGTTATTAAAGAAACACCACCAGCAATGCGTTGGGTGTTTGCAGCAACTCCTGTTATTGCCATTCAATTGATTGGCGCAGCGTATTTTCAAGCTATTGGAAAGGCCACACCAGCATTGTTATTGACCTTGTGTAGACAAGCCTTCTTTTTCATTCCGTTGATATTCATTTTACCTAAATTCTATGGAGAATTAGGCGTATGGATGTCGTTTCCTATTTCGGATGTTTTGGCAACTATTGTGACGTATTATTTTCTTCAAAGAGAAGTGAAGTTAAAACTGAACGCAAATCTTTCAGAATAAGATTTAATCCTTAAATTTAATCTTCAATAACTAATTAATCAAACCAATCAACATGCAATTACGCTATTTATTACTCGTAGCTCTCATTTTCTTCGGAATCAATTCAGAAACAAAGGCACAAACTTATAATGAAGACTTGTATTCGGGTCTCGAATATAGACTTGTTGGCCCTTTTAGAGGTGGGCGAAGTGCTGCTGTAACTGGAGTTCCTAATAAACCTAATCTATTTTATTTCGGAGCTACAGGTGGTGGCGTTTGGAAAACTACAGATGGAGGACGCACATGGGAGAGTATGTCTGATGGTTATTTTGGTGGAAGTATCGGTGCGATAACAGTATCTAAAAGCGACCCAAATGTTATTTATGTAGGCGGCGGTGAAAAAACAGTGCGTGGTAATGTATCCTCTGGGTATGGCATTTGGAAAAGTGTAGATGCAGGAAAGACATGGATATCTTCTGGACTTAAGAATTCGAGACATGTACCGAGAATTGCTGTCGACCCAACAGATCATAATATTGTATATGCTGGAGTTATGGGTAATTTGTATAAGCCAACTCAAGAGCGTGGTGTTTATAAAAGTATTGACGGCGGAAAGACTTGGAGAAAAACTTTATTTGCTAATGCCAATGCAGGTGTTGTCGATCTATTAATAGACCCTACTAATCCTAGAATATTATATGCGTCTACTTGGCGCATTAATCGAACACCTTACAGTTTAAATTCTGGAGGCGATGGATCTGCTCTTTGGAAGAGTATAGATTATGGCGAGACATGGGTAGAAATTTCGAAACATGAAGGTTTTCCGGAAGGCACTTTGGGAATTATAGGGGTGACAGTTTCTCCGGTAAATAATGATCGGGTCTGGGCGATTGTTGAGAATAAGGATAAAGGTGGTTTATATAGGAGTGAGGATGGTGGAAAAACATGGAAAGAAGTCAATAGCGAACGTAAATTAAGACAACGCGCCTGGTATTATACGCGCCTGTATGCAGACACAAAAGATGTAGATAAAGTATACGTATTGAATGTTCGGTATCATAAAAGTGTTGATGGCGGAAAAACATTCAGCACACATAATGCACCTCATGGAGATCATCACGATTTATGGATTGCTCCAGAAAACCCAAACCGTATGATTATTGGAGATGATGGCGGCGCACAGGTAACTTATGATGGCGGTGAAACTTGGAGTACCTATCGTAACCAGCCAACATCGCAGTTCTATAGAGTCACTACCGATAATCATTTCCCATACCGTATTTATGTTGCGCAACAGGATAACTCAACCATTAGAATCCCTCATAGAACGGACGGATTTTCAATTGATGAAGATGATTGGGAAAGTACTGCAGGAGGCGAATCTGCTCATATTGCTATCGATCCAAAGAATAATGATATTGTTTATGGAGGGAGTTACGATGGGTTTTTAACGCGTTTTAATCATAAAACAGGAACTGTTAGGGCCATTAATGTCTGGCCAGATAACCCAATGGGCCACGGTGCAGAAGGCATGAAATATCGTTTTCAATGGAACTTCCCAATTATATTTTCAAAACATAACCCTAACAGGTTATACACGTTTTCACAGCATGTTCATATGACCGAAAATGAAGGACAGTCATGGAAAATTATCAGTCCTGATCTAACAAGAAATGATCCAGAGAAATTAAAATCTTCTGGTGGTCCAATTACTCAAGACAACACATCTGTTGAATATTACTGTACCATTTTCGCCGCTCAAGAGTCTCCACTCAAAGAGGGTTTACTTTGGATTGGTAGTGATGATGGTTTGGTGCACATGTCGCAAAATGGAGGGCAATCATGGGATAATGTAACGCCTAAAGGAATGCCAGAATGGATGATGATCAATAGTATTGAGCCTAGTGCTTTTGACGCAGGAACCTGCTATGTTGCGGGCACAAAATATAAGACAGGTGACTTTGCACCATACTTATATAAAACAACTGATTATGGAAAATCTTGGACTAAAATCACCAATGGTATCAATCCTGAACATTTTACAAGAGTTGTTAGAGAAGATCCAAAACAAAAAGGGTTGCTGTATGCTGGTACAGAAACTGGCATGTACATTTCGTTTAATGATGGAAGAAACTGGCAACCATTTCAATTGAATTTACCAATCGTACCAATTACGGATTTAGCCATAAAAGACGATAATTTAATCGTCGCCACTCAAGGACGCAGTCTTTGGATTATTGATGATTTGACAGTCATCCATCAATTGAACAATGATATGAAGAACAAGAGCTCAATTTTATTCAAGCCAAAAGACACATATCGTTTGAGAGGCGGAAGTAGAAAAGGGAGTAAAACTGCTGGAACCAATCATCCAAACGGAGTCATCACGTATTTCAATATAAAAGAATACGATGAAAAAGAAGATGAAATATCACTCACGTATTTTGATTCTAAAGGAGATACAATAAAATCAGTAAACACGAAAAACAAGAAGGAAAATACGCTTGAAGTAAAGAAAGGAGCAAATAAATATATTTGGAACATGTCTTACAAAGGAGCAGAACGACTTCCTGGCATGATTTTATGGTGGGCTAGTTTAAATGGGCCAAAAGCTATTCCTGGAGATTACAAAGTGAGCCTGAACGTTAATGGCCAAGAACAATCACAGCAGTTTACTGTAGTTGCCGATCCTCGTTCTGAGAGTTCACAAGCTGATATGCAAAAGCAATTTGATTTCATCAAGGATGTGAATAAGACGATGGATAATGCACACAAATCCATTAAAAAAATAAGGAAAATCAATAAACAGTTATCGGCATTTGAGACTCAGTATAAGGGTAAAGATGACCTTAAGGGTTTATTAGAAAAGGCCAAGGAACTAAAAGAAAAATTCTCTGATATAGAAAAAGCACTCTATCAAACGAAGAATAAAAGTGGTCAAGACCCATTGAATTTTCCTATAAAATTAACTAATAAATTAGGACACTTAAATTCCTTGGTAAGTATGGGAGATTTTCCACCAACAGAACAAGATATTGCTGTTAAAAATGAGTTATCTGGTAAGATAAACGCGCAACTGTCAGCTTTTGACAAGCTGGTGAGCGATGAGATAAAGGCTTTCAATGCGGCTTTTAATTCTAAGCAACTTAATTACTTGTTTGTAGAAGAAGATTAATTTAAATAATACTTCTCGATTCCGCTCGAAGTGACTGCATCTACTTTTTTAAATTAAGATTCATGTCATGTCGAGCGGAGTCGAGGCACATCTTAAAATTTTGATATGAAATTCTACTTTATCTATATGCTTTAATGTTCGGATGAAACTATTTATACTGGATTGACAAATAATTTGGACAGAAGACTTAAAGAACATCATTTAGGACTAAATCAAGATTGTTATACATATTCAAGAAGACCTATGGAACTTATTTACTCTCAAGAATTTATTCAATTTACCCAAGCAGAGTTTTATGAAAAGAAAAAGTTAGCTTTGGTAAATAATGAATTTGGATTGTTGAAGGAGTTATCCGCTTGTAGAAATGAAACACATTCAGACAATATAAAATATAAGCCTCTCGACTCCGCTCGAGGTGACAGGTCGAAATAATAACGAAATACATTCTGTCTTATCGAGTGGAGTCGATATATAGGCAATTCATATTAATGGAATACTATCAATACATTAAGGCCCTGCATGTCATTTTCGTCATTACATGGTTTGCAGGATTATTCTATATCCCAAGGTTGTTCATGTACCATATCGAAGCCTTTGCAAAGGCTTCTCCAGAAAGAGAGATTCTTAGCAAACAGCTAAAGCTTATGACCAAGCGTTTGTGGTATATTATCACTTGGCCTTCAATGATTTTGACAAGTGTATTTGCCTTTTCGATGCTGTATCTAAATTCTGGACTATTGTATGCACCATGGATGCAAATTAAATTGGGGTTTGTGTTCGTACTTTATATCTATCACTTCAAGAACCATCAAATCTTTAAACAGCTCCAAACTGATATCATTAATTACTCTACGAAATTTATGCGTATTTGGAATGAAGGAGCAACCTTAATTCTTTTTGCAGTCGTATTTCTAGCCATTTTAAAAGATGCTCGAAATTGGATTTATGGTTTGATTGGCTTGGTCGTTTTGGCAATTTTATTGATGTTGGGCATTAAATTATACAAACGTATAAGAGACAATAATCCAAATGCATAACCAAAGTCGCTTCGGTACAATAATTGCTATATTTATGCAACGTTAAAAGCATTAATGAATTTCAACAGACCATCTTTACGTGTTCGCATATTTATTTCCATGATACTCTTGGTATTATTGGCCTCTATATTAATTGCTTTGGTTGCTGTTTACCAATATCAAGAAGAAGCCAAAGACTATCATGAAGAACGTTTAATACGTAAAGAAGCAGCAATTAAATCGCATATTAATTTTGTGCTTCGGGAAACTACTTTTGACGAAACCACCGAAAACATCCCTTTTATATTTGGAAATGAAATTTATGAAATTGCAGATATTCATAGTCTTCAAATAAATCTTTATGATTTAGATGGAAATTTATTAAAAACCTCAAAAGCTGATATCGTTATTGATTCTATTGCAAAGTGTTTGGATGCCGATGTGCTAAACAACTTGTCTGATACATCAAATAAACGCTTTGTTGAAAAAACAGAAAAAGATGGTAAAACCTACCAATCTTCTTACACATATATAGACAATGGTAAATTTAAACGCATAGCAATTTTAAATTTGCCATATTTAGAAGATGATGATTTTTTCTCAGGAGAACTTATTGAGTTCTTAAAACGCTTAGGAAGCGCCTACTTTTTTATGTTCTTGATTGCTATTGGGTTGGCATTCTTATTGTCAAAATATATCACAAGGTCATTAAAGACGATCAGTGATAAAATCACTGCTACGCGATTAGAAAAACGAAATGAAAAAATAGAAATTGAAAGCACTAGTGAAGAGATTAGCACCTTAGTAAATTCGTATAATGCGATGATTGATCAGTTAGAAGATAGTGCTGTAAAATTGGCACAAAGCGAACGTGAGCAAGCATGGCGAGAAATGGCTAAGCAAGTGGCCCATGAAATCAAGAACCCTTTAACACCAATGCGTTTAAGTGTACAAAGTTTTCAGCGCAAGTTTAACCCTGAAGACCCTAAAATTCATGAGAAAGTCGATGAGTATACTAAGACCTTGATCACTCAAATAGATACTATGAGTTCTATTGCTGGAGCTTTTTCTAATTTTGCAAAAATGCCAGCTCAACAGAATGAAACCTTAGATGTTGTTAAGATCGTTAAGCTAGCCTTAGATATTTTTAGCGAAGATTATATTGTGTTCACATCTGAGGAAAAGGAAATTATTGCGCAGTTAGATCGAACACAGTTAGTTAGAGTGGTCACGAATCTAGTCAAGAATGGCATACAAGCTATTCCTGAAGAAGCAATCCCGAATATATTGGTTGCAGTTGGTCTTGAAGGCGAAGAAATTTTCATCACCGTTACTGATAATGGGGTAGGTGTTTCTGAAGAGAACAAGCCTAAAGTCTTTGAACCAAAATTTACCACAAAGACAAGTGGTATGGGACTCGGTTTGGCGATGGTGAAAAATATCGTGGAAACCTATAAAGGAAATATTACCTTTACATCTGAGCTAGGAGAGGGAACCGTATTTAAAGTTACTTTCCCAAAAACTGAATAATTCAATGACGTCGAACTAAGTCCAGATGTCTGAAAATCAATATCATTAAGAAACATGAGCTACAATAATATACTTTCTGCAACCGAAGACCACATAACAACCATTACTATCAATCGTCCGAGTAAACTCAACGCATTGAATAGAGAAACCATTCAAGAATTACACGATGCTTTTGAAGCTGCTGATCATGACAAGAACACCAAAGTAATTATCATCACTGGTAATGGGGAAAAAGCCTTTGTTGCTGGAGCAGATATTAGCGAATTTGCAGATTTTAATGTGGATGAAGGTGGTATGTTGGCCGCTAGAGGACAGCAATTGTTATTTGATTTTGTAGAAAACTTATCGACACCAGTAATAGCAGCTGTAAACGGCTTTGCCTTAGGTGGTGGATTAGAATTAGCAATGTCAGCACACTTCAGGGTAGCTAGTGAGAATGCCAAAATGGGATTGCCTGAAGTATCTTTAGGTGTCATTCCTGGATATGGTGGCACACAGCGCTTACCTCAATTAATTGGTAAAGGGAGAGCTATGGAAATGATCATGACAGCACGTATGATCGATGCAGGAACTGCTTGGAGTTATGGATTAGTAAATCATGTAACAGCTTTGGATGAATTGATGCCATTTTGCAAGCAGATTGCTGGGAATATAAAGAACAATTCATCAGTAGCAATCGGCGCAGCTATTAAAGCGGTAAACGCCAATTATAAAGATGGTGTTAATGGGTTTGAAATCGAAATACAACAATTTGCTAATTGTTTTGGAACTTCCGATTTTAAAGAAGGAACTTCGGCTTTTTTAGCAAAACGAAAAGCGGATTTCCCTGGAGAATAACCCCAATTAATAATTCGTTATTCCTAGATTCAATAGCTCCAGAACATATTACAGGAAAATGTAAATTTTAGTTAAACTACCCTAAAATTGTAAGCCGGAAGACTATGATACGATTAAACTTGAAATTATCAAGTTATGAAAATCGTATACGTCCTATTATTTTTTATATCATCATCGATTATTGGTCAAGAGAATTGGCAATTGGCCAAAGATAAAGATGGCATTGCCATATGGACACGTAATTTTCAAGATAGCTCTTATAAAGAATACAAAGCGGTTACCTACATCATTACCTCTATGGATGCCGTTGTCCACGAATTGCTAGATGCACCTAAATACGTAGAGAATTGTATTGCAGGAGTAAGTCATTTAATAGCAACAAATCCAGGTATCGAATATCTTTTCTATGCCAAGAACAAACTACCTTGGCCACTAAGAGACCGTGATGTTATTTCAAGACTTACAATGGGCCAACAATCGGAAAACAGTATAAGATTAAATATCAAGGCAGCTCCTAAAGAACTCCCAACAATAAATAAAACTCTTCGAATAAAAGAACTAGAAGGCTACTGGTTGCTGGAAAGAGAAGGTGATAAAATCAAGGTGACACAACAACTTTACTTTAACCCAGAAGGTAATTTACCTCCTTTCGTCACTAATAGTTTATTAGTGAAAGGACCCTTTAATACTTTTTCCGAACTAAGAGATAAGTTAGGGGTGATGTAATGCCTGGAGTATTAACTATAAATTAACTCAATTCCCAACCCTTTCTGTAGGTACCTTGCACCCATTCATTGGCCTTATCGTAGTTGGTAACACGCATATTCGGACCATCCCAATATAATTTGCGACGTCCTGGATAATCAAAAGGTGCCCAATCGCCAGCTTTTTTCCCATCTTTAAACACTTTGTATTGGAAAGCCTTGATTGCCAAATTACCCATTAGTACAGATTCTGTTAATGGTCCTGCATAAGAAAAAGGAGATGATGTCGGCACTCCGTCTAAACAGCCTTCAACAAAATTTTGAACATGAGCTTCACCTTTTATTCTTGGAATTGTCGGTTCAGGTGCTTTAAAGTATTTCATAGTACTAGAAGGCAACAACCTTGCATTTCTTGAGTAAGTGTCAGTTACCAATATACCACGTGTGCCATAAAAGACACTTCCGCCATCCCAATTACCAATTGTTTCTCCATCATTCAATTCGTCTGGAAGGTCTGGCATAATACCACCATCGTACCAATTAAGTTCTACTTTACCATATTTAGGTGTATCAAACTTTAATCTCACTATAGATGATGGCGGACACGCTTTCGCATAATTAGCTTCAACAAAATCTCCAGCCCAAACGGTTGTGCAGCTAGCTTCAGCTTCGTAAGGTGAACCTAGTCCTAAAGTCCTGAATGGTGTTTCCATAATATGACAACCCATATCTCCTAATCCTCCCGTACCGAAATCCCACCAACCACGCCATTTGAATGGCAGATAAGCTGAGTGATATGGTCGTTGCTCTGCAGGGCCTAACCATAAATCCCAATCCAATTCTTTTGGTACTGCTTCCCCTTCTGTAATATTGCGTAAACCTTGCGGCCAAACAGGTCTGTTGGTCCAGCAATCTACTTTTTCAATATTTCCGAGGACTCCAGATTCAATCCATTCTTGTGCTTGTCGAATACCATTACTGGAACTCCCTTGATTTCCCATTTGGGTAACAATGCCTTGCTCTTTGGCAACTTTAGCCATCAATCTGGCTTCAGCAATATTATGAGTCAATGGCTTTTCTACGTATGCATGTTTTTTTTCACGCATAAATGGTAAGGCTATTGTAGCGTGCATATGATCGGGCGTACCCACAGAAAACGCATCGATATCTTTGATATGACTGTTAAATAATTTTCTAAAATCCTTATAGCGTTTTGCTTTTGGGTGTAACTCGTAACTGCCTTTTGCCATTCGATCATCAACATCGCATAATGCAACGAATTTTACGCGTTTTGTATTTGTTAGCTCCTTAACGATACCACCGCCACGACCACCAACACCAATGGATGCTACATAAAGTGTATCACTAGGAGATATATGTGAATTGCCACCTAGTACAAAACTCGGTACGATACTAAAAGCAGCAGAAGCACCTGCTGTTTTTTTGATGAATTGTCTTCTTTTCATTTTAAGGATTGAATTAATTAGAGTATCAAGTTACAAAAAAGCTATAAAATGTTAATGTTGATAAGTGAGCGAAATTGAAACATGTTGAGTACATTTTTTGATTAATTTTGAAGTACTTCAAAGTACATCCCATACTGCATTGTAGTTTTTATGAGTGACGAGACCATTAAAGGGCGTGGTGCACAGCGTAATGTGCATAACAGATTTTTCGAATATAAACATGAAACAAGGGATGATTTTCTTGAATTTTGCAGAAAGGAAGGTGAAATCGCTGACCCGAATAAAACCTTATATCTTGAAACATTTCCTAAAACAATAGTCAATAAGGTAACAAGTCCTGACGTTGGTATGATGTACTCCATGAATCCGTATCAAGGATGCGAACATGGTTGTATTTATTGTTATGCAAGAAACACCCATGAATATTGGGGTTTTAGTGCTGGATTGGATTTTGAACGGCGCATTTTAATAAAAAAGAACGCTGCAGAACTACTAGAGAAGAAACTAAAAAGTAAGCATTGGAAAGCACATGCAATAGTCCTATCAGGGAATACAGATTGTTACCAGCCAGCCGAAAAAAAATTCGAGATTACGAGACAATGCCTAGAAGTATTTTTAAAGTATAGGCATCCAGTAGCTATTATCAGTAAAAATGCGTTGGTCTTAAGAGATTTGGATATTTTGAAGGAGCTAGCAAAGGATAATTTGATCAGTATGAATGTATCTATTACCTCGCTATCAGAAGAGACTAGGCGCATTTTAGAACCAAGAACTGCTACAATTAAAAAACGCTTAGAAGTTGTAAAGACGTTATCTGAATCTGGTATTCCTGTTAATGCTATGTTAGCACCTATTATCCCTTCTATCAATAGTCATGAAATCCTACCCTTAGCAAAAACGGTTTCAGAGCACGGTGCTGTATCTTGTGCATTTACTGTTGTTCATTTAAATGGGGCTATAGGAGATATTTTTACCGATTGGATTAGAAAGGCTATGCCAGATAGGGCAGATAAAGTATTACATCAAATAGAAGCATGTCATGGTGGTACTTTAAATGATAGCAGATTTGGAGTTCGAAAACGTGGTGAAGGTAAGATTGCAGAGCAGTTGCATAGTTTAATGAGGCTGGCAAAACAGAAATATTTTAAGAAGGGAACTAATCCACCTTTGAATACAGAATTACACGAGCAGTATAAGGATGGTCAAATGACATTATTTTAAGCCTTCCCACTCCTTATAAAACTGTTCCAAATAACTAGTCATGAATTCGTGTCTTTTTTTTGCAATCAGTTTACCAGTTTTGGTATTCATTTTATCTTTTAAGAGCAGCAATTTTTCATAAAAATGATTTATGGTTGGGGCATGAGACCTCTTGTATTCTTCTTTACTCATGTTAGGGTTTGGTTTAATGTCTGGATCGTAAAGTTTGCGATTTTTAAATCCTCCGTAATTAAAACAGCGTGCAATCCCAATGGCACCAATGGCATCCAATCTATCGGCGTCTTGAATGACATCCAACTCAGGAGAAGAGAACGTTTGTTGGCCACCTAAAGATGATTTAAAAGAGATGTTTTCAATAATGTTGATCACATGTTCAATAACGGTACTATCTACATTTTGTTTGAACAAGAATTCTCGAGAAATTCTGGGGCCTACAGTTTCATCTCCATCATGGAATTTGCTATCAGCGATATCATGCAATAAAGCTCCAAGCGCTACTACTAAATCATCAACGCTTTCATTTTTTGCAATTAATAGTGCATTCTTATAAACACGTTCAGTATGAAACCAATCATGCCCACCTTCAGCATTTAATAATTCGTGCTTTACAAAATCAATGGTATTGTTAACCTGTTGTATAGACATGATTTAAAGTTTTGCAGGCTCCACCCATTTAAACTGAAAAGAATTCTCAGGAATCTTTATTCTATCAGCTAAGCGTATCATTCTAGACGGTAAAGCAACAAGATAATCCCTAGCTTTTTCAGCCTCTTCATTCAGTCCTGTGATTTTCTCTATATCCCAACGATCTATAAGCTTTTGAAGAATGTTCACATAATCAATAGACGTGTAAACACCAATGCGTTGAGCGGTATTTGAAAATTCTTCGAATGCTGTACTTATTTTATTTCCTGATTCTCTTAAAAAATGTGCCGGCATGGTGATTTTTTGTTTCATCATATATTGAAACGCCAACATCATTTGATTAGGGTCTACCTCAAAAATACGCTCTACAAACTCAGAATAAGCATTGTGATGTCTCATCTCGTCACCAGAAATGATCTTGCACATTTTACTGAGTTGTTTACTGCCTTTTTCTTTAGCGAGCTTGGCAACTCTGTTATGAGAAATATATGTTGCCAACTCTTGAAAACTAGTATATACAAAGTTTTTATAAGGATCTCTATCTGTACCTATATCAAAACCATCAGCAATAAGGTACTGAGTGGTTTTTTCAATCTCTTTCATATTTACTCTGCCAGATAAATAAATGTACTTGTTCAACACATCACCATGGCGATTCTCTTCTGCTGTCCAATGACGTACCCATTTAGACCAAGCATTTCTTTCAGTTTGTCCAACGCCTTCAACATCCATTAACCAAGATTCATAAGTTGGTAGTGCTTCTTCCGTAATCATATCTCCAACAAGGACCACCCAAAAATCATAAGATAATTCTTTAGAGAGTTCACGAATCTCCCTGACTTCTTCAAAAAACCCATCACTTTCAGAATTCGGAAGGAAATCAGTTGGTTGCCATATTTTTTCAATGGGAATAAGATATTTCTCTATTAAAGAATCAATGTCTTTTTCTAAAAACTGCATCACTTCCAATCTTACATTTTTCAATGACATAACTAAATCTATTTAAGTGTAAATATTATCTTTTATTACTTTCTCAATGGTTTCTAAAAGCATTCCTGTTTCATGGTCACTGGCTTTTAAAGGTTTATGAACAGTAAATGTTAAATGTGCTCCAAGACCCATAGGAAATTTACCGTATTTAAGGGTTTTCCATGAATTATTGATGGAAATCGGAACAATGAGCGCGCTAGGAATATATTTAATAAGTGTTTCCAAGCCTTTTGTTTGAAATTTCTTTGGTTTTCCATTCCTACTACGAGTGCCTTCAGGGAAAATCACAGCAGCGCGTTTTGTGTGTTCAATGTATTCTGAGAACCTCTTGATTTCGGTAAGTGCTTGCCTTGGATTTTTTCTATCAATCAGAGCAGATCCGCCATGACGTAGATTATAAGACACACTAGGAATCCCTTTTCCTAATTCTTTTTTGCTTATAAATTTAACATGATGCTTTCTCATATACCACATAATGGGAGAAATATCACTCATGCTTTGATGATTTGCAACTATAATAAGAGGCTGGTCGGTTGATATGTTGTATGGATTTTCAAAAGTGAATTGAGATCCTAAAATATTAAGACACCTCATTAAAAAGAACTGAAGCCAATCAACACTTTTCTTATGAGCTTGATAGCCAAAAACATTTAAACAAATCCACTGTATCGGGTGAAAAACCAGTAACGTCAATCCAAAAAAGAAAAAGTAAAAAATGGATAACGGATATGCAATTAGTTTTCGCATGAAAGAGTTTGGTTAATTAGCACGTCAAAAGTAATTAATTATAGACATAAAAAAACCACGTATTAAACGTGGTTTTAATTTTTGTTGTTGTTAGTTTTAGCAATGCTGGTTATAAGCATCCATTAAATTTTCCGAAATCATTTCAGCTGGACGACCCTCAATATGATGTCTTTCAAGCATGTGTACTAATTCGCCATCTTTAAATAGGGCCATGCAAGGGGAGCTTGGCGGAAACGGAATCATATATTCTCGTGCCTTATCTGTAGCTTCTTTGTCTACTCCTGCAAACACTGTCACTAAATGATCAGGACGTTTTGCGTTTTGTAAAGAGGTTCTGGCGCCTGGACGTGCATTGGCCGCGGCACAACCGCAAACTGAATTCACGACCACAAGAGTTGTTCCTTCTTTTGCAATCGCTGTATCTACGGCTTCTGTTGTATGTAATTCTTGAAACCCGACATTCGTCAAGTCTTCTCGCATTGGTTTTACTAAATCTGCTGGGTACATATAATGTGTTTTTAAAGTATCATAATATTCATGCAAAGATAATCAAAAACTGTGCAACAATTGTTAAACTGACATCTAGGCAGATTGTAACAAAGTCACTAATTTTTCAACTAACAAATACTATCTTTAGGTCGTATTAAAAATTAAATATTACAATGAGTGTAGGTAAATGGTTAGGGGCATCATTAGGGTGGTCTTTTGGAGGCCCTATTGGGGCTATTATTGGATTGGCATTAGGAAGTGTTATTGATGGATTGTCATCAGGCAAGGGTAACCCACTTTTGGGTGAATGGCAAACAGGACGACAACAACAAAATAAAAGACACCAAACGACACATAGAAGAGAACCGCAAAAACGTCGTCAGCGCCCGCAAACACAACCAGGCGATTTTGAAGTCAGTTTACTTATTCTGTCATCAATAATTATTAAGGCAGATGGTAAACAAGAACAAAGCGAGTTAGATTATGTACGCAAGTACTTTGTACAGATGTATGGTAAAGACCGCGCCAATCACGCTTTCAAATTATTTAAGAATATCGTTAATCAGAATGTGTCTACGCGTAAAGTAAGTATGCAGATCAAGCAAATGATGGACCATGCATCACGTTTGCAATTATTGCACTTTCTATTTGGTATTGCAAAGGCAGATGGTATGGTTACCGAAGATGAAATACGACAAATTTATACTATTTCTGGTTACTTGGGGATTAGCTCGCGCGATTTTGAAAGCATCAAAGCGATGTTTTATAATAGCAGAGAAAATGCTTATAAAATATTAGAAGTAAGCAAGAATGCAACTGATGATGAAGTAAAGAAGGCGTATCGTAAAATGGCCAAGAAATATCATCCAGATAAAGTAGGCCATTTAGGAAAAGAGCACCAAAAAGGTGCCGAAGAAAAGTTCAAGCAAGTGCAACAAGCCTACGAACAAATTCAGAAAGAGCGTGGGTTTTAATGGGTAGAACTACTGTATATTGGCTAGGGATAATAGGTGTGCTTTTTTTTGTGGTATCAGGAATTCTTGGCGGATTTCAATTTGAAGAGTATAGTCATATCCATCAATTCTTGAGTGAAACATATGCTATAGGAACTCCTTATGGTAACCAACTTCGTTTCTTAGGGTATTTACCAAGTGGTATTATGTTGGCTCTATTTGCTTTTTTTGCACCACGATATTTACCAAAATCGAGACTCATAAAATTTTGCTTTTGGATATTTGCTATTTTTTATGGATTAGGAACCATTGTCGTTGGCATATTTCCATGTGATGAGGGTTGTAATCGTGATTTTATTGATCCATCCATGTCGCAAATAATTCACAATCTAATGGGAGGATTGACCTATGTAGTAGTTCCGTTTGTGGTAATAGCTATTGGATTTAAAGCTAAATCGTGGGCTGTTACTAAATCATATTCGACGCTTACTTTGGTTTGTGGGATTATAGCTCTTGTTTTTGCATGGCTGATGATGGCAAATCCAAATGGAAGCTATATTGGACTTTATCAACGATTGGTCGAAGGCTCTATACTATTTTGGATTGTGAACACAGCAGTATTTGTGAAAAGAATATAGGCACAGTTTTTGTTAAACACATCATATTTAATTTGAATAACTAACTAAACACAATATGAAACGTCTTTTACTATTTATAATTTTGATTTCTACTCTAACGATGTTCTCTCAATCAAAAGAACATGCTGGCAATTATGAATTTCACAAAGGTAATAATGATAATTTTTATTTAAAGGATAAGCTTACCTTAAATCCGAACGGGACATTTCTTTTTCGTTCTCAATCATATGTAGAAGAAAGAATGCAAAGAGAAAGACTTGAGTATGGCAAAGGTACTTGGACCTCTGTTAAGCGATTAATATTATTGAAGGTTGAAGATAGTGATGTGGACGCAACTCATGTGTTAAATCTAAACAATACTAAGCTTCGTTACGATACCAAGTCACCAAGAGATAAGTCCAACCGTGATGTAAAAACCTCTGTTAGGATTATAAATACAGAAATTTCTAGACTCAAAGGGAGAACACTCATTAAAGGCGCTAATACAACTTCAATTATAAAAGAGGTAGAGTGTTGTAAATCTGTATGGCAAGTTCATTCTTACCTTAACGGGAAATGGGCGAAAAAAAATGAAGATGGTAAAGAATACCATTATTTATTTAAGAATGAAAAAGGAATCTTCGAAGCTTATAAAAAAAATGAAGAAGGTGTTTTAGAGGAAATAAACCAGACTACAGCAACGGTCAAAATATTAAAGACGAAAGACGGATTCAAGATTGAACAGGATTTTAATGGATTGAAGACTTCTTATGGTATCAAATATTTGGATAATTCCAAACTCATCATGGTTAGAAGAGACGGAAAAGAATCAGAACTTTTTAGAATTAAAGATTGATTTAAGGAGATTCTTCACTTTAATATCAATGATAAATACTTTTTTCATTCTTAGCATTCGATTTTAAATTGCAATTAAATCAACCTCGAAACAAAAAGAAATCATCCTTCATGTCTTCAATTTGGGAATCTTCGTTGGTGATGATGTAGTCAATAGCCAGCGAGGTGAATTCATCTCCTTTTGCGGTGAGAGAAACAATGTTATTATCAATATGAATCATATTGTTCTTAAGAGCGAGATCCAACACAGTTTTTGAACGTACTTTTTGCCAATTAATGTGTTCTTGTAAATGATTTACATGACGTTCTTCTTCCTCCTTATGATTTTTTAAATGCAAAAGAAATGTCAATAAGGATACTTCTGTGCGTTGCTGTTTTTCTCTATACATAACGGCGATGATGCCTTTACTTGGAGCAAATAAATAGACAGTAAGGAACAATAACCCTAACATAGTTGTGATTGAACCGGCAATAGAAGCATCCAGCCAATGTGCCATCCAATACCCTGAAATGGCACTAAAAACACCAAAGCTTATGGCTAATATCAACATTTTCTTAAGGTTGGTCGTGAGCAAATAAGCAGTCGCAGCGGGTGCAATCATTAAGGCTACTACGAGTATGGCGCCAACCGCATCAAAAGCACCTACAGTAGTGACAGAAGACACGGTCATTAATCCGTAGTGCATTATAACGGGTGAGAAGCCAAGTGATGCAGCAAGGCCAGCATCAAATGTACTGACTTTCAATTCCTTGAAAAAGGCAATTAATAATGTAACAGTAATCAATAGAATACTACCGATTACCCATAGCGATTTTGGACCAACATCTGTTCCGCCAATCATAAGTCGATCAAATGGGGCAAAAGCCAGCTCTCCCAGTAAAACGGCATCTACATCTAAATGGACATCATTGGCGTTCTTGGCAATCATGATAACTCCAATACTAAACAAAGCAGGAAAGACCAAGCCAATAGCAGTATCTTCTTTTACCAATCCCGTTTTTTGAATGTATTCTACTAAAATAACAGTTATGATTCCTGTTAGGGCAGCTAATAGGATAAGAATAGGTGAGTTAAGATCTTGTGTGATAAAGAATCCAACGACAATTCCTGGCAATATGGAATGACTAATTGCATCACTGATCATAGCCATTTTTCTGAGCACCAAAAATGTTCCTGGAATAGCGCATGCAATGGCTACCAAGCTAGCAATGAGTTGTATTTCAATCTGAGCGTTACTCATTATTATTAGATTGTTGGTTATATAAATTAGATGCCATCTTAAAACCTTCTTCCGTTAAATTCCACATGTTTCCAGTTAGTGTCACATAATCTCTTTTTACTAATTTCTGAAGTGTGCCACGTGTGAATCCCTGAAAATTATTCAATATTTTAATGGCATGCGGATGTGAGATATCATCATGTGTTTCAGCGATGTTATACATAAAGGCCAAGGTTTTGTGAAGTTGGAGGTCACGGCGATTTTTAATGAATCGAATCTGTTTGAACAACAAACCTCGACTTGGAGAAAACACGAATGAAAATATTACGAAAACTGCCGCGACCAAAACAATTACTGGACCTGTAGACAAGTTATTTTGACTAGCGCTGATCGCAGTCCCAAAAACTCCCGAAAATGCGCCAAACAGCGCAGCAAGAAATACCATAATTGCCAAGCTGTTTGTCCATTGCCGAGCAGCAGCGGCAGGAGCCAATAACATGGCACTCATAAGCACAACACCAACAGTTTGCAGGCCGATAACTATAGCAATGACTATAAAACTTGTAATCAGGATGTCAATGAACTTAGTATTGAAACCTAGAGTCTTGGTGTAATCTGCATCAAAAAGCAAGATCTTGAATTCTTTCCAGAAAACAAGCATGACCAATAAACAAATGCTCGTTACAATGGCCATCAACCAAACATCGCTTTCTACTAGCGTAGCGGCTTGGCCAAAAAGATATTTATCGAGTCCAGCTTGGTTGGCATTTGGTTGTTTTTGGATGAATGTAAGTAATAGCATTCCGAATCCGAAAAACAAAGACAATATAAGACCTAAAGCTGTATCAGATTTTAAATGTGTTTTTTTGATGATACCACGAATCCAAAAGGTACCAATAAGTCCACTGACCAATGCGCCGAGAAGAAGCATATTACTGTCTTTAGTACCAGTGATCAAGAAAGCAATGGCAATTCCTGGCAGCGCTGCATGTGAAATGGCATCGCCTAATAAACTTTGCTTTCGCAAGACTGCAAAACTTCCAAGCATACCGGTCACCGCTCCAAGGATGGCAGTCCCGAGTGTAATAGTCCGTAATGTGTAGTCCGAAAAGACCAGTGAAAAATACTCTTGAATATCCATTATTCTTGAATACTAACTTTATAATTAATACCGTAAGTCTTAGTTAAATTGTCATCATTAAATATATCTTTAACCGGACCTGTAGCAATTTTCTTTACATTCAAAAAAGTGACCCAATCAAAGTATTCAGGAACAGTCTGTAGGTCATGATGCACAACAATTACTGTTTTCCCTGCTTTTCGTAGTTCTTTTAAAATATTGATAATGGCAATCTCTGTGGTTGCATCCACACCCTGAAAGGGCTCATCCATAAAATATATGGAGGCATTTTGAACTAGTGCCCTAGCTAAGAAAATACGTTGTTGCTGCCCTCCAGATAATTGGCTGATCTGTCTGTTTTTAAATGAGAGCATCCCCACTTTTTCAAGAGCTTCAAGAGCCGCTTTCTTTTCTTTTTGTCGTGGACGCTTTATCCAACCTAGACTCCCATATGTACCCATCATTACCACATCTAAAGCAGTAGTCGGAAAATCCCAATCTACACTGCCTTTTTGAGGAACGTAAGCCACAAGACTACGTTGTTTTTCATATGGCTTGCCGTAAATGCTCACACTACCAGCAATGGGCTTCAGTATTCCTAATATAGATTTTATAAGTGTTGATTTACCAGCACCGTTTGGACCGACTATGGCCATCAGAACACTTTCAGGAATTTCTAGATCTATATCCCAAAGTACAGGCTTGTAGTTGTATGCTACAGTTAGATCATCGACTTTTACAGCAATTTTTTCATTCATTATTTCAATGCGTTAACAATCGTGCTTACATTATATTCAAACATCCCAATGTATGTGCCTTCAACTGTGTCAGGATTTCCTAAAGCATCAGAAAATAGTGTACCTCCAATTTCAACATTATGTCCTTTGGAGTTTACCGCTGCTTGTAAAGCTTCAATAGTACGTTTAGGAACTGAGCTTTCTACAAAAATAGCTTTGACTTCTTTTTCAATGATAAATGCCGCTAATTTTTGAACATCCTGAACACCAGCTTCGGTAGCGGTTGACAAACCTTGTAAACCGACAACTTCAAAACCAAAAGCTTTTCCAAAATAATTGAAGGCATCGTGCGCTGTAACTAGTACTCTCTTCTCTTCTGGAAGTGTTTCGATAGTTGATTTTAGCTTGGCCTGAAGCGTATGTAGTTTTTCTAAGTATGCAGTTCCGTTAGATTCAAATGTAGTTTTGTGTTCTGGAATGGCTTCTGATAATTTATTAACCACAAAGCTTGTAGCTTTTTTCCAGTAGGACACATCAAACCAGATATGCGGGTCGTAATTACTTTGAAAATAGTCAGAACCGATCAAGGTGCTTTTATCAATAGTTTCGGCAATGGCGATGGTCTTGATATTCTGACTTCCCATTTTCTCAAAAACTTCTACCAGTTTGCCTTCTAGGTGTAATCCGTTATAGAAAATAAGATCGGCGTTCGCCAATTTAGAGACATCTCCTTCACTTGCTTTGTATAGATGTGGATCAACACCACTTCCCATAAGCCCTTGCAGATTGATAAAGTCGCCTCCAATATTCTTCACTAAATCGGTAATCATGGAGGTTGTTGTGACTACATTTAGCTTTCCATTTACTTGCTTATCACTTTTACAGTTAAAAGCGAGCGCAAAAACTATTAATATATATATACTTTTTTTCATCTGTGTTGTGTTTATTGTTTTTTAGAAGGAATCCTGAAACTTGCTCCAAGGCCTACTAATAAGTCTTGCCCGTCAGTTATACTGCTACCAACATAGGCATCTAGTTGGAGGTCATTGGAAACTAAATAGGTGAATCCAGCATCCCAAAAATGATTTGCAGAACTGTCTTCTGGCATATCTCCGTATAATTCTGCATAAGCTCCTAACTTGTCGTTAAAGCTATACCCATAAGCTATCGTGTAAATGGCTGCGGCTTCTGAAGAATCATTTCCCCATTGTCCACCGATATTATATCCTATGCTTGAATTATCACTTAATGTATGTGATAAAGAGAACCTAAAATCTATGGCTGTAGTTTCTGGACGGTAATCTCGCGATGCTGTAAATAAAGGAAATATATGACCTATCAAGGCTATTTCTGGCATGCCATCTTTTTCTTCTGCAATATCGATTTTCACTCCAAGGAGTAAAGGAGATAATCCACTAGTGATATTATCTAATTTATTGCCATTGACCTTAACAATGCCTTCGGTGAAATCCCATCCGACGCGTAACTCAAGATTATCTAAAATCCCATAGCGTAGTAAGGTGGTATTAAAAGTGTATGATTCAAGTTGGATGTTGTTTTCCTCGAAAGATTCGTATAGACCTCCTGTTTCTATCTGAAGAGTGCCTTTTCCAACGGTTGAAGATGCCTCAGTGGCATCTGGCCTATCCGTTACTAATGGGCCAAGTGAATCATCTTCTTGGGCAAATGTTGTAATAGATAATAGAAAGAGAATAACAAATAATAATAATTGGTTAGTTGGTTGCATTGACATATATGATTTTTGTAAAATCTTCATTAAGAAGAATGTTGTTATTGTTAATAGTTATTTGCGTCATTTTATTTTTAGTGAATTGCTTTGACACTAATAGAGTGTTGCCATATTTCAAGCCGTTTTGAGCGCAGAAATCAAAAAACTCCTTATCATCACTCAAAAGCCTTGAAATTATATAGGCCTTTCCTTCTTCAGTATTTGAAAGTGATATAGACGTATCCTTAGTTGTTATCTCACCATTCGCATTAGGAATAGGGTCACCATGAGGATCGAATTTAGGGTGCCCTAAATAAGCACTGATCTGCTCGGCAAGAAAATCTGAGGTTTGATGCTCCAACCGTTCAGCTTCCCTATGAATATCGTGTAGAGACATGTCAAACATCTTGAACAGTAAAGCTTCCCACAAACGATGTTTCCTGACGACATTGAGTGCCATTTTCGTGCCCTTGTCAGTTAGCTGGAGCGCTTGATACTTTTGATAATGAAGAAGATCTTTAGCTGCTAGTTTTTTGGCCATATCTGTCGCCGCAGCATTGGATATACCTAACTTCTTGGCAATATTACCAGGTTTGGTATTATTGCCATCATGCTTATCGTTTTTGTAAATAGCTTTTACAAAGTTCTCGACGGCTATTGACATTTAAAATTACTTTAATTAATTTTTAAGCTTACTTAAATATTTTTCAAATGTAACTAAAAAAATCAAATTATAATAGAAATACTTATTTTGGCATGATTTAGGGAGTATAATTAGGCATAACCGAATAATCATGAAAAGATTTTTACTTTTAGTTGCAGTCTTAATGTTTGCTACAAACGCTTTTTCGCAAACGGAGTCTGGAATTGCGTCTCTTGATTTTGGAGAAATAATTCACTTTGATGATGTGAGCATAGAATTTGTGGAGCTTATTTCGGATTCGCGTTGCCCTAAGAATGTGAATTGTATTCGTGCGGGTGAAGCAAAGGTATTAGTAGCTATTTATAAGAATGGTAAATTCACGCAAGAGAAGACGCTTGTTTTTCATGCTTCTGGCGTAGTTAATGTAATCCAAATGCAGCTATTTAATTCTGATTATTTAAATATTCAAGGATTGGCTTTGTATCCCTATCCAAAAGGTGTAGGAAAAATTGTTGATGACAAGTATTATTTGGATTTAAGGATTCATTAGTGACATCCACAATCGTCAGTTCCGCAATCCCGATAACCATCGGGAGAATTATTAGCTTTTGTTCTTTTTTTCCAGAAGAATTTTTTCATTAAAAACACAACTGCCAAGGCAAGTGCTGCAAAAACTAAGATGGTCTGTATAATAGTATTCATGTCTTGTTTGTCGTTTTATAAAGGTAAACCTTATTTTAAAAACTGATAGGCAATCAACGCCACTATGTAAGCAAAAGCTGTCATTATTACTAATTGCAAGACTGGCCATTTCCAACTATTGGTTTCACGTTTAACAATGGCAAGAGTACTCATGCATTGCATGGCAAATGCATAAAATAAGAGTAAGGAAATTCCACTCGCAAAGTTAAATAGCGGGTTGCCACTTTTTGGGTCCACTTCTTTGGCCATCCTATTGGTAATCGTTTCAACTTTATCATTGCCAACACTGTATATGGTTGCTAAAGTACCTACAAACACTTCACGCGCAGCAAAAGAACTTATTAATGCGACTCCTATTTTCCAGTCATAACCCAATGGTCTAATAGCTGGTTCAACAGCTCTACCAGCGATACCTATAAATGAATGCTCTAGTTTATGGGCTGCTATTTTCTGTTGTAACTCTTCTTTATCGAGATGTTGAGAGGCGTATTCAGTAGTGACAATATCTTCGGCATTATTAAACGCGTTTCCTGGACCATAAGATGCCAAAAACCATAATATAATTGATATTGCCAAGATAATTTTACCAGCACCAAAAACAAAGGATTTTGTTTTTTCAATAACAGTTATAGCAACGTTTTTTAATAAAGGTAGTTTGTAGTTAGGCATTTCAATCACGAAGTATGTCTTGCTTCGTATCTTCAGTATTTTGTCGAGTAACCATGCAGATAATACGGCAGTTCCAAATCCTATAAGATATAAAAGCATAAGAGTAAGTGCTTGATAGCTTAGTCCGATAATACGTCCTTCAGGAATGACAAGTGAAATAATAATGAGATATACTGGTAGGCGCGCAGAACAGGTTGTGAAGGGAGTTACTAAAATGGTAATCAATCGTTCTTTCCAATTTTCAATATTGCGTGTGGCCATAATAGCTGGAATTGCACAGGCAGTTCCAGAAATTAAAGGGACAACACTTTTTCCACTAAGTCCAAAACGACGCATTACACGATCCATTAAAAACACCACACGACTCATATAACCACTTTCTTCTAATACAGCTATAAATAGAAATAAGAACGCGATTTGAGGAATGAATATGACAATGCCTCCTAGTCCTGGAATAATCCCTTCGGCAATAAGATTTGTGAATGCACCATCGGGTAACATTCTTTTTGTCCATTCGCTAAATGACGCAAACGCACTATCTATAAATTCCATTGGTACACTAGACCAATCATAAATAGCTTGAAAGATGGTTAAGAGAATAATTCCGAAGATGACATAACCCCAAACCTTGTGGGTCAGTACGCGATCAAATTTACTTCTCAAATCTTTAGCTTTTGAAGTATCTATGACTTGCCCTTCTTTAAGAACACCGTTGATGAATTGGTAGCGTTTTATAGTTTCTCTTTGTTGTAGTCTTTTTAACTCAGAGGTCGATTTTGTCTTGAAACTTTCAATGTTTGGTTCCTTTCGATCTGTTTTTCCAAAATTGACATCTTGTGTAATAACCAACCAAAGTTTATAAAGTAATTGATTTGGAAACGCCTTTCTTAAACGGTCAAAATATTCTACATCTATATCAGATGCATTAACGCAAGGGGTTGTCGAAATAGTTTTGTGATTGATGATGAGGTCTTTCAATTCTTGAATCCCAGTGTTTTTTCGAGTGCTTATGAGTGCAATCTTGGTGTGGAGTTGTTCTTCTAAATAAGAGATGTTAAGTGAAATGCCTTTGTAATTCATACGATCACTCATATTAATAGCAAGAATAACTGGAATCTCAAGGTCTTTAATTTGTGTGAACAGTAGCAGGTTTCGTTTTAAGTTTTCTACATCACTGATTACGACTGCTACATCCGGAAAATCTTTGTCGTTCTTGTTTAATAATAGTTCAATAACAACGTTCTCGTCCATTGAAGAGGCATTCAAGCTATAGGTTCCGGGAAGATCTAAGATATGTGCTTTGACACCTCGAGGCAATTTGCATATACCTTGCTTTTTCTCAACCGTAATCCCAGGATAGTTCCCTACTTTTTGATTAAGACCGGTCAAGGCATTAAAAACAGAAGTTTTGCCAGTATTTGGGTTACCGATAAGAGCAACGTTTAACTGTTTAGCCATTCGTTACGTTTTCAATGATAATGAACTTAGCGGTGTCTTCTCTTATGGCTAGATGACATCCATTGATATTGAGATACATGGGGTCTTTGAACGGCGCTAATTGAAGTAATTTTACCTCGTTACCAGGTAAGCAACCCATTTCTAATAACTTCAATGGTACTTTATTGGAAGAGATTTCCTTAATAACTGCTTTTTCTCCTTTTTTAAGATCGGCTAAAGTGATGTCCACGCTTATTTAGATTCATTCTAAGAAGCAAAAATATGATAATTTGAAACAGTAAAAAAATTAGCTGAAGTTAAATATTGTTAGAGATCTATTTGTTTTCCTTTTTTAATATAGATATATCTTCGAGAAGACGATCTATATCGTCTCTTTTGGTGCCATCATAATAACCTCTTATCCGACGTTTTTTATCAATGAGCATAAAATTTTCGGTATGGATCATATCGTATTTATCACCAGTTCCTGCAGTTTTTACCGCCATGTACGATTGTCTTGCAAGCTCATAGATTTGCTTTTTATCGCCCGTTACAAGATTCCATTTAGAGTCATCAACTCCTTTTAATTTGGCGTAACGTTTTAGTTGCGCTACTGAGTCAATTTTTGGAGTTACGGAGTGAGATATTAGAAAGACTTCATTATCATTTTTAATTTCTTTCTGTATCTCTCGCATATGATCTGTCATGATCGGGCATATGGTTTGACAGGTAGTAAAGAAGAAATCAGCCACATAGATTTTATCTTTATAATCATCCTGAGTAATCGTATCGCCATTCTGATTGATCAAGGAAAAATCTGCAATCTTATGATACTTGCTTTTATGTTGAATGGTGCTATCAACCAATTCGATATTTACATGAGATGGCTCGAAGATATCGAGTACTCTTTTTTTTCTTAAAATAGAATAGATAATAGTAATGATGATAACTGAAAGAATGGCTAATACTATGGCGAAAAATTTGTATTTCTTAAAAAAATCGAGCATTTATATATTTTGTGACAAAAATAATATGAAATGAATTGAAACACACATTTTTAACAAAGTAAATCTAGAATCAGGAAAGCATCTCTAGGTCTCTGATTCACAAAGGATTGTTAAATATGATTACACTTTATCGATTGGATTTTTTAAGTGTGGCGAAAAGTGTATTTTTGTGCGATTATAATTCCCCTGAAATATATAGATGGAAGTCGTTATAAAAATATCTCAATTCTTATTAAGTCTCTCAATATTAATAGTTCTTCATGAGCTTGGTCATTTTATTCCTGCAAAGTTATTTAAGACTAAGGTTGAGAAATTTTATTTATTTTTTGACATTAAGTATTCTCTTTTCAAGAAGAAAATAGGCGAAACTGTATATGGTATTGGTTGGTTGCCTCTTGGTGGTTATGTTAAGATTGCCGGGATGATTGATGAAAGTATGGATAAAGAACAAATGGCCCAACCACCGCAACCGTGGGAGTTCAGGTCTAAACCCTCTTGGCAACGTTTAATCATTATGCTTGGAGGTGTTACTGTTAACTTTGTTTTAGCGTGGTTAATATACATTTTCATGGCGTTTGGTTATGGAACTCAGGATATAAAAGCAGACAGCCTTAAGGGAGGCTATCATATAAGTAGTTCCCTCCTTAATGATTTGGGTTTTAGAACAGGAGATAGGGTGTTGAAGATAAATAATGAAGATATAATTCTTGATTCAGATATTGGAAGAAATTTAATAGGAGCAAAATCAGTCACAGTTTTAAGAGAAAACAGAGAGTTGAAAATAGATTTACCTCAAGATTTCTTGGGTCAATTAACATCTTCTGGCGAAAAAAATCTTTTTAAAGTGCGATTCCCTTTTATGGTGGCCAAGGCTGACGATTTATCAAAAAATGTTCAAGTAGACCTTAAGAAAGGAGATATTATTACATCTATAGGAGGAACAGAATTGACCTATTTCGATCAATTTGAGCCTTTTTTAGCGAATAATAAGAATAAAACTTTAGAGGCTACCATCTTGAGGGATGACGAGGTGCTATCAAGAACTTTAGCTGTAGACTCCGTTGGGAAACTTGGTATTTATCCAGCAAAGAGTACTCAAGTTTTTGAAAAACTTGGTTATTATGAGGTGGCGAGAAAAGAGTATGATTTTGGTCAGAGCTTTAGCTATGGATCAACTCGCTTTGTAGATGAAATCGTTGGTTATGGAGCTCAATTAAAAGCCATCTTTACACCTAGTACAGGTGCATACAAAGGACTTGGAGGGTTTTATGCCATATTTAATATTTTCCCAGACGTCTGGAGCTGGGAAGTTTTCTGGACAATTACAGCATTTTTATCTATTATGCTTGGCGTGTTGAATTTGCTTCCAATTCCGGCATTAGATGGCGGTCATGTCATGTTCTTGTTATATGAAATGGTGACACAACGTAAACCAAGTGAAAAATTTCTAGAGAAAGCACAGATGGTAGGGTTCTTTATACTTATTGCATTGGTGTTGTTTGCTAATGGAAATGACATTGTAAAAGCTGTTTTTAATTAAATAAATAATTTCAAGTATTAATTTGAAGAAAATAAAAAAACGCCTATATTTGCGCTCGCTAATGCGAAAACAGTCCTCCTTAGCTCATCCCGATAGCTATCGGGAGGTTAGAGCAAAAGTGAGTAACGTTCTTTAAAATGTTTTGTGTTTATATTATTTATTCTGAAACAATTGATAAATTCTATATTGGAGAGTCTATTGATTTAGAACAACGATTAGAAGAACACAATATGGGTTTTTATGATTCGGCTTTTACGAAAAAAGCAAATGACTGGAGTCTTTTTTACACAATACATTGTGAATCAAGATTGCAAGCAAGAAAAATAGAAATTCATATTAAAAAGATGAAAAGCAAAGTGTATATTCAGAATCTAAAGAAATATCCTGAAATTACATTAAAGCTTAAAAACAAATATAATTAACCTTCCTCCTTAGCTCAGTTGGTTAGAGCATCTGACTGTTAATCAGAGGGTCCTTGGTTCGAGCCCAAGAGGAGGAGCAAAGCGATAAAAGAGCTGCACGAAAGTGTGGCTCTTTTTCTTTTTACCCCTTTTTGCGAGATGTTTATGCTGGGCATTTCAACTACCCTCAATATAAACTCCGCCGAGGTAAGTCTAAGAGACGGATCTTTTTTAGATTTCTGGTCATTTTCATTGATGTTTTTTACAGCCAATCCTTTAGGTTCTGTCGCATCTGTTAAACCAAATTCTAAGATAACTAATAATTGTAATTATCTAACTTGCCAATGAATGAAATGATTTGAATATTGATGTTCTATTCGAAGTCAATTGGTCTTTCCTAATCATATGTACAATTTCAATTCCACTTAACGTTCTTTTAGCTGATTCAAATTCTTTAAACCCTAAGCCTCTAGCTATTCGTTTCTTCACAAATCGATGATCCTGCTCAATAATGTTATTCAAGTATTTACATTGTCTAATTTGAATCTTAGATAAGGTTCGCTTATTATAGATTCTAATAGCATGTTTGTTGGAACCACTCTTATCTATATTAATTAGTTCAGGCTTACCATTGTTCTCAATAGCCTTAATAAGAAAGGATTGTGCGCTCATTCGTTTTCTTCTCTTAGTTAATAAGAAATCAATTGTGTTTCCTTGCTTATCTACTGCTCGGTATAAGTAACACCATTGTCCTTTCACTTTAATATAAGTTTCATCCATTCGCCATCTTTTACCAATGGTTTTCTTTCGTTTTCTAAACTCCTTTTCCAGTAATGGAGTGAACTTAAAAACCCAACGTTGAATAGTGGCGTGATCAACTTTAACACCACGAATAGACATCAATTCTTCTATCTCTCGATAACTCAGTCCAAATCTAAACTTGAAGTATACGGCTTGAATGATAATTGACTTCGGAAACGTATGGCCTTTGAACATCTATTTTTTAACTCAAAGATATAATTACTCTAAATTAGTTGAAACAGATGCGACAGAACCGATTTTAATGTAATATCTGTTGAATAACGAAAATAATCAAATTTGAGTTGAAATTTGATACTGTCATGATTTCATTACTAGTATATATAGTAACAGTCTATTGTTTTTGAGTAAAAAACGTTATTTCTATTATTCTTCGACTACAGACACTTGTTATAGTTGAAAACATATCAGTAATGAAGAAGTAATAAACGAATAATGGAAATAATTAATTCCCTCTCTAAACAGTGAGTTATCTAATTCGTTTTCATATTGTCAATTTCGGCAAGACCTTCGAGAATAAAAATATCATCTGTTGTAATTCTATAAAATGGTGTTTTTTTCATTTTCTTACTAAACAGGTATTTCCAAACCTGGGTGTTGAAATTTTCTTTTTTCGACAACCAATACTTAACCCCTTCAAGTAATATTAATACTATTACAAAATAGATCATTTTGGTTATCAGTCCAACCCCAATCGACAAAATGGGTATAATGAATACAATTAATAACAAATCGAGGTGTTTAGTTGTTAGTCTCGTCTTATTTAATATCCGAATTTTGTCTTTTTCTCCAGTTCCTTTTATCAAACTATATTTTTTTTCCACACTCTCAAATTCATTCAATCTATTATCAAAATATGTTTTACTAAAATCTTCAAACTTCAAAAGTAATTTCTCTTTAACAGTGTGAACCTTAGAACTCTTATACCTTACGTCAGAAAAAGTAACTATTAAATTTTTAATTTCATCTTTATCAGTAGTATGTAATTGGGCTTGTTCAATAAAACTAAAAATATCTTTACCTCTATATTTAAATTCTGATGTCCTTCGTTTGATAAAACTGAAGAAACTTTCATAATCTAAATCTTTTGAATCGTCTGTTAAAGGATTATGAATTGCGAATAACTGAGATGGAAGAATGGTTGCTGGGATTATTATTTTATCACTTTCAGATAATATTTTATTCAAACCTCTATCTGTTGTTAAATAAAATGATTTCACATCGGAATAATTATAATTATTACCGCCTCTAATCTTTCTTACAAACAAAACATTATAAGCATCTACTTTTGCTTGCTTCATAGCGTACGAATAAGAATATATTAGCCTCTTTCGTTCCTTAATTAAATGATTGGCAAGTAGTTTGATTTGATATTCTTCAACCCTTGGTTTATGTTCTGATTGATTCAAATTCAATTCTTTGCAAAGTTGCTTGAATCTTGCATTAAGGTTTAATTCATATTGTTCGGCACTATTTACTTTACGAGCACTTTTTAGTCTACTGTATTGAGTTGTAAAGTCATCATTAAAAAAATGTGGATTTTCAGATACAAGTTCTTGAAGTATATCTATTTTTTTAGTTCTTTCTGCAACTTGAATTTTCTTTACACTTGACTCTAGAGTATTAACAAATTCTACATGAGTCCTCAATGAGTATTCAAACTTTACTCCTTGATTAATACAAAATCTAATTAATTTTAAAATAGTCTGCTCTTCTTCTTCTCCTCCAACACCTAACATTCTGAAAATGACATTTGTATCTAACAAGTAAACTTTATTGGTATAAATATCATTTGAGAATTTTTTAACTCCTTTACCCGACGTTAAAATGGCAAATTCAATTGCCTTGACAAATTGGTTATAAAGAATTCTATTTTTTTTAGGATTATCATATTCTAGAAACTCATTAAAAATATTTAATTCTTTTTGAGTGAATTTTTCCTTAATTACATTTGGGACCAAACTATCTATCTTTGTTGGATTGAAAGCATAAATATTTTCATAAATTGATTGATATAGAATCTTTATAATTGTGTCTTTTAAATCAGTAGGGTAATCTCTTAACTTCAAAAAATCCTCAATTGGATTTTCTATTGAAAACTCTACAATGCTTTTTTCAACTTCGCCTAATTTTTTAGTGGTTAGCTTTACTAATGGTGCTTTACCTGTGTTTGTTAGTTCAAATGATTTTGAGTTATCTAACAATCCATTAAAGAAATCTCTTTCAATTGGTTCTTTACACTTATCTAGAGTTATTTTATACAAATCATCTGCATTAATATCTATATTACTATTCTCATATAGAATTTCAAAAATTAATGATAGAATTACTCTTTTAAAGTCTTGATTATCTCTATCCTGTAAGAGACACGCTAACCTAAGTAAATTGATGTTTTCATTCATATTATCTTCTATTCTAGTTATAAATAAACTACTTTATTGCTTCATCAACAGATTCATTCCAAATCAGATCGAAAGCCTGATGGCATTCTCTTTGAATATTCTCGGGTAATTCAGAATCTTTATCTATTCCAAATCTAATAACTCCATATTGAATAGTAATACCATAATGATTGTGCAATCTATCATGCTCGTGAAATTCATTTCTTGGAGGTCTATTCTCAAAGAAGTCTTTGTATTTATCTTCAATAGTATTTAAGGCTTCCATAAAACGATTATGTTTATCGCTGAAGTCTTTTCCATATATCACTTCTTTAATGTCTTTCATAATATTAAATTTTTGACAAGCTCTATGCCTAATAAAATATAAATACAAACAATTATACATTGCTTATATTGAATATATTATTTATTGCTAGTAAGTGATTCGAGAATTAACTTCTCTTGCTAAAGGAAAGGGATACAGCAATTTAACCATAATTATCTTACAGTACAAGTTGAAAAGTACAATTCAATAAACAAAGTTATTTACGGCTTTCCGTATAGGTATGACTGTCTCCCTTCTAAGGAGGGTGTCATACGATTTTTGTATATTTGAACTAATGGATGTTTTGACAACAATAGGCGTTATATCTTCCTTTTTAGGGATTTACTCATTTGTAAAAAATGATACCTCTCTATTAACCACTTTAAAAAAACGTTCTATTTGTCATAACACTAACATGACAGGTTTAAAAAAAAATCGTTTCACTACCCAAAAACTGCCCAGAAATAATTATTGCTGATTTACGATATTGATTTACAGTAAGTTAATTGATTTGGTTCGAGCCCTATTCGGGCCACATAAAGTAAAATCTAACTCTCCTTTTTCACTATCAAATTGACTATTTTCATCCTTACTCAAGAATAACAGAAATAACAAAAAGCAAACAGATTTTTGATAGTATAGAAAAACCCATGATATCATCATGGGCTTTATTTTTTCTTACCACTAGCTACAAGCTAGCGGCAGCAGGGGGCATTACCCATCTCTAGAAATCTTTTTCTTATATTCATCAAACTCTTTAAAAAATAATTCTAATGCTTTTGATTCATCTTGAGAGTTATATAATAATATATCACTCCATGACTTACTAGATTTAGCTTCATATTTTCTTTCGATTACAATTTGAAATTGTTCCATAAATATACCATCAACAACTTCTTCTGGGTTTCTCAAATACCATCCATCTAAAAAAGATTTTAGGCATGATATTGAGTTTCTGCCTATATACATTGCTGGTCTTTTTTGAATATTATTTATAATATCAACTATAGAATTCATAATTAAAATTTTGTTTTTTTTATGTTATACCCCGTTGGAGAAAAAAAGTCTTTAATCCATTTATTATACTCTATTCCTTTTTTATGCACATTATCAAATACCATATTACCAACCTGAACGGCTTGATGCCTACCATTTGTGGAGATATTAGTTTGCATAACATCGCTCCAAATATTTCCAGCCATCCCTTTACTTCCTATTGTTCTGATTTCCAACAACGTTCCTTTAACTCCTTCGCTTTTAAGCAAATTTACCATTTCATCAGCACATTGAACACATTTAAAGAGTCCATATTTTTTTGTTATTTTAGGTAGTTTTTGTAAAAGCTTAGCTTCACCTCCTGGCCCAGGTTCTAAAAGAGCAAATAAGATAATACCTAAACCGAACCCAAGTTTTTCCGATTCTTTTACTTTTGTTATATCAAATGTACGATGTAATCCAACAGATTCCTGCATATCTGAAAAACTTTGAAGAGTACCTTTTAGAGCGCCTGTTCCTGTATCTTTTAAGCCTTGTTTAGCCTTCTCTTGTACAACTGGACTTTTTAAAAGTGCTGAATAATAATTATAATAATCTTCAAATGTCTCACATTTAGGGCAATCACCTTCAGAGTCAGAATTTTCTTCTTCTTGCTCTTCATCACCTAACAAGTTGCTTGATGATAGTCTAGAATCCATACCAGTAAACTCAGAATCTGCTCCACTTGGATCTGCCCAAAAAACAGGATTATTATCAAATGCTGTGTATGGACTCATCGAATGATGCGTCACAGGATCAATACTTGTCCATCTGGCAATGGCTGGGTCGTATTGCCTTAAATCCATCTCATAGAGATTCATCCCTAAAGCCTCTTCGAACTCTATGCCATTGTATTTGAACTTCTTTGCCACTGAGTTAGAGTTCGCAGAAACGCTGTTATTATACCCTTTATGCTTGAGGCCGAAAGGATAGTAGTTTATGCGTTTTTTTCAAGAACGGTCATCTTTTTCAAGGTACTACTCCAAAAAATCACTACAGATTTTTATTTAAAAGAACGTAGGTTCAAGATACATCTATTTTTAGTTTTTCTTACGTTTTTTTGCTCTTTGTGATTGCTTCTATTGCTTTGCTGATAGGGAGGATTTGCAGTAATGATACCAAAGCTTTATTTACTTCTCTCATTTTTTTATTAGGCATAATCCAATAAGCCACCAGAACCAGCAAAAAGGTCACAGATAATATTAATACTGTCATTATCATTACTTTACTATTTCTGTTCAGCTATATTAATTATTTCTATTTCATTTTAGTTGATTTTTAGGATTCATTGTCCACTATTTAGTTAACATATTAACTGTTAATAAGCATTGAAAAATGTTGATAGAACATGCTTTTCTTTCCGTTTTTACATAACAAGATGTTATAGTACAAGCCGTGCTCGTAGCTATAACCTCATTATGTAAAGTAGCGAAGCTACACACTCTTGGCTTGCGGAGAAAGAGGGATTCGAACCCCCATTTGACTTTCGGGTTATGAGCCCGAAGATATGTTTTGAATCTCGATATTGTAAAATTTATCGATTTTAGTTAATTCACATATTATCAATGAGTTAACTGATTTTGGGTAATTCTTCCCGTCGAGTAAGTCCCCGTTATACTGTATGGGGACTAGTTCGTTTGCTAAAAACCATGTTGGTAGATTTGGGGGATTTGGTCTCGCTTCGCTCGGATTAATTTGACCATAACACTTCATAGTATTAGAACTGGTATTTACGTTTTAGGAAGGTGGAGATTTTGGCGAGGATGGGTTTCGGGCGCAGAGGCAATCTTCAGTTTCCTAAAATGATAGGCTAAATGCCGATTGAATGTCACGTCCGAGTAAGGAGCGCAGAGGCGAAGCGGCTATTTTACATAGCGTTATTATGGACGCTACAGTTGCCATAATGCAACGTTATGTAAACATAGCTTGGGTGAAGTGTGGAGAGGAAGCAAAGCAAAGACAGAGGGTTTTTACTTGTTAATAACTGGGTTTGTTTTGCGTGACTTATTCAGTTATCTTTGAGTTGTGGAAGTAACTACTTTTATCATACTGATTCTTGCATTTCTACTGCAATTTTTATCGTTCTTGAAGAACGACACTTCTTTACTTACCTATAAAAAAAAATCTAATTTCATGAATTCATGAACTAGTTTGTCTCTATTTGTACATTTAATACACATTTACGGACAAGTTTGATTTTTTCTACGTTTAATTACTCCTTTTGTTTACTTAATAGTACGTTTTATAACACCGACTAATAAGCAGATGGTCATAACTTTTTTCGTATATTTAAGCAATGAATTTTTGGGCTTTCATAGGCGTTTTATCTTCAATATTTGGGATTTATTCTTTCTTAAAGAATGACACTTCCTTACTTTCCTTTTTAAAAAATCTATTCAACTCGTCGAGACAACTCTATATAAAAAAATCTGATTTTTAAAGACAAGCGTCACTAACCGTCACAGAGCTATAACAAAGCGTCACAATGTCTTTAAATTAACTTATTGGATGGAAGTTATTGACGATTTCATGTAGGTTTTCCAAGTCATCTTGCAAGTATCTTTCGGTTGAACTGATGTAACGATGTCCAGCTAAATATTGAACTTTTCGTAAGTTGTATTGACCTAACCAATTCGTTATTACTGATGCTCGTATTTGATTGCCATTCTCTACTTTGTAATTGGTCTTTTTGAGTTTCTTGATGATGTTATAAATCGTGTTTCCCAAACGTGCATTATTCGGGATAAACAAGCGTTCACTCTCTATGTTCCTACGCTGTTTTATTTCTTCTCTAACTTCTTTAACGTATTCCAATAATTCAATGACTTGCCACGGTTTGAGTTCCAACGTTCTTGCATTGCTACGTTTTCCGCTTTTTATGTAGATTTTTCCTTTATAGAGTTTAAGGTTTTCAACTTCCATCTTTATGAGCTCTGTTGTGTTCAAGCTTTGATAGACCATTAATCCAACAATTACCTTATCTCGCTTTGCTGTTAGTTTATGGTAGCTGTCCTTGATGTTTTCAGTTTTAAAGGAGTAATATAAATCCTCTAATTCGTCAGCTTCCAATACATTGTAATTGATGTTTCGCTTTGTTCCTTTTACTGTAGTGTCTTCTATTGGATTATCACTTCTACAGACTTCATCTATCAAGTAATCAAAATAGATTTTTATACTTCTTAATTTATGGTTGATGGTCTTTTTACTGTTGCCTTTTCTTGTGAGATATTTAATGTATTTCAAGGATGTTTTATAATCGATTTCGGTAGCAGATGTCGATTGGTATTTGCACCATTTACAGAAGTGTCCTATCTGTTTGGTATTGCTCGTTATGGTACTCTCACTATAATTCTGCTCTTGCAAGTATTGGTTGTATGGCTTCATTTTCTATTGTTCTAAGCAAGTGTGTATAGATTTGTGTGGATTCCAGAGACGTATGGCCAAGAAAGGTCTTAATGTTTTCTAATGGCACATCTTTTTGAAGTAAGTGCGTTGCTATGGAGTGTCGTAGAATATGTAACGTAATCTTCTTTTCAATGATGTTCTTATTGTTGGTGGATGCTACAATGACCTTTAATCTGTTGGCAAAGCTCTTACCTTGCATTCGTTTACCTTGTTGATTGATGAATAAGGCTTCGCTTAAATAGGATTGATAGAACTCTGGACGAGCTTCAAAAATGTAGTCTTCCAATATCTCTGCGTTTCTTCGATTGATTGGTACGAACCGTTCTTTATAGTTCTTGCCTTTCCGAACATATACACGTTCCTTGTCAAAAAAGATGTCTTTAAGATTCAGGTGTACTGCTTCGTTTCTGCGAAGTCCGCAACTGTAAAGTATTGTTAATATGGCTTTGTCTCTTAACTTAAATCTAGGTTCTGCATGACTAAATTCTGTGGCTTCAAAGAGTTCTTTGATTTCTTCTATGGTTAATATATTTAGCTTTTCTTCCGTTGGATTTGCCTCGGATTTTAGATGTACGTTAAAGTCTTTGTAATTATGGTTCTGCAAGTATTCCCTGAACTTCTTTAAGGCTTGTTGATGCTTGTTGAGATAGCTTTTACTCAATGCTCCGCTTCGTCTTTCGTTGGCTCTTTGCTTGAGTTCCCTGTAATAATCCTTTATGGTCTTTGGAGTGATTTCGGTTAGCGTACTAATGTTTTGTTGCTCCACATAATAGAAGAACTCTTGTAAATGATTTGGCAAGTAATAGGCTGTACTTTCTGCATACCCAAGTACATCTAACCATTCTCTGTAGTTGACAACGAACATTTTAAAGACCTCATTCTGTAGCTTTAATTTTTTCACTTCGGTTGCATTTTTAGGATTTCGTGAACCACTTATATAATTAATTGATTTTCAGATATACTATTAGTCCATTTTAGGCTTTGAACCATTATGAACTACTTTGAACTTCTAAACTCTGTAAAGTAGATTGCAAGAGGGCTTCTATCTGTTTGTTAGTATTCTCATAATCCTCATAGTTCACTACTTCATAGACATAGCCTTTACGCTTGTCGCCTTTGGCTTTCCGTATGAGTTCCGCTAATTGTAGTTGTACCATGTATCGCTTTTGGTTGCTTGGATTCAACCGTAATACTCTGCGGATTTCAGCGTTCGTAAAAGTTGATTGTTCATTTATTTTTAAGTGCGTTTTGAGACGCTCGAAGAACTGTCTGCAAGCACCATTGAGTAAATCACTTTTTCTGAGTAGCACTTCTTGTATCAGTTCATTGGCTTCCTGTATATCTTCAATCGTGGTCTCTATAAATACTTCGCCTGTATCTTCGTTGACTTTCTGTTCTCTTTGGTATTGCTTATAAAATGTAATGGCTTCAATGAACTGTAAATAGTGTGAGTTGGTGCGTCTTGGTTTGAATACCGATTGTGGGAGTTCCAAGTATTCTGCAAAAGGATTGATAACCTTGATTGGTTTTAGAACTCGTTGTACATCTTTTAATAATTCTCTTGCATTTATTTCGTCTTGCTCATTTAATTTGCCTGCGGAGGCTCTCCGCTGATAGTGCATGATTCTTTGGTCTTGCTCTGCGCTTTCATCGATATACAACAGGAAGTTCCTATTGCTGTTATCTTCGTAAATGCTTTCCTGTGTGGTGCATCCTGCAACACTTACAGGACCTTCAACCGTTAAGTGTATGGTTTTGGTATTGCCTTTAGTGTCTTTGTGAACGACTGTTTTTGTAATGCGCTTTTTAGATTGTAATTCTCTCAATGGATAGAGTACACTTTCAGCACCATCTAAATCCTCAATCAATATTAACTTGTGTTGTAATTCGGTTCTATTGAAGTAATAAAAAGCATTTGCAGACAAGACTGTTATTTCTACTTTATCTTCTTCCGGGATGAGTTCCGATACTTTGGATTGTAGATGTGTTTTACCGACACCACTACTTCCCAAGCTGATACAATGTAAAGGATTGGCCGTTAAACGGCTGGTAAAAATCAGATACATCAAAAGTCTATTGTTCTGTTCTCCGATTACGCCAGACTTTCCTATGAGTTCGTTTGTTAGTCGTAATAAGTTTTTCTTTTTCAAGAATGCCTCTGCGGCTCGCAGTTCTGTTCCTGTGAGTTCTTTAAAATACGGTTGGTTGGCTTCATGCTGTTTTTCCAGCAGTAAAAATCTGTAGTTTTCCAGTTCTTTGGTCAAGCTTTGTAATGTTCGCCTCACTTCACTTGTGCCAATCTCCAAACGTTCTGCGATGGTTCTTGTAAATTTCTCTAACTGGTTATCGTTGTAAAGGTCAATACTATGTCGTAAGATATTATGCTGTTTCGGCTTTTGGATTGATAACGTTATCCGTAAACTCTCTAATTTATTGGTCTTGATACCTCCGAGAACATGGATTTTTAAATGCTTTGTACTGTATTCGTAGTTGTTCGGGTTGGTGGTATCTAACATTGTTGAAAAATATTTTTTAGAACATATATTGTCCAAAAGTATAAAATATGTTCTTATTAATCAAACAATATGATATTTAGATAGATAATTTATGTTTCATATATTTGCCTATTACTTTATTTAACTGATATATTTAGAACTTATGTTGTTTGGCGAAAGGTTATTAAGCACTCGTAAAAAGATGAAGATGTCGCAAGAGGAACTTGCCAAAAAGGTTGGTGTTCATGCGCCTGTGATTGGTCGTTATGAACGTGATGAAGTAAAGCCATCCATTGAGACTGCTTTTAAAATTGCTAAAGCCCTTGAAGTGTCTTTGGACTATCTAACTGGCTTGTCTGATTTAGAACTTAACGAGAGTGTCATAAATATCATCAATGACCTGCAAGGTCTCAATACCGAGGACAAGGAACACATCTTCACGACCATCAATGCGCTTTTGCGTGATGCACAAGCTCGTAATACTTACGCATAAAAAAACCACAACTTTCGTCGTGGTTCTTATTGTTACTTTGTGGTAAGATAGAATGCCAAGAACTAATCTGTATCATTACCATTTATGGCTCTATTCTCATCCCTTAGAATCTTCTTTATAACTATTTCAGCAGTTTTTTTATTGTAGCCAGGTCTCATTTTGGGATTATATAAGAAATTTATTAATGCTATATCCATTTTTGAATATTCATAATTGCCTGAGCTATCAATAGTATCCGTTTCATAAAAAACACTATCAGGATATTTATCAGAATCATTCAATAGACCTATACTTTGAGTAACCTCTTCGATAATTGCTAGTTTCTGCTCTTCTACTGATGATTCGATGTCGATGAACATTAATGCTTTAGTTATAACAAAATTTGTCCATTTAAATTCCACATAAGAAAACCCAGAATATTCATAGTTAATTGACTCTTTTAATAACTTATAAAATTTAGGCGCTATTCCTTTTACTTTTTCTTTATTGCATAAATATATAAAAGCATTAGCCTTTTTGTAATCTTGAGTAATTTCTATTTTGAATCCATCAGAAGAAATACTATTAATGTTTTTAATCGTATTATTTATTGTCTTCATTTGTTCATTCAAATCTGCCTCTTTATATATATAGAGAGACATTGTTTTTCTCCATTTAGTTACTTTTTCAGGATTGTCAAAATATTCACTTTTAAGGGCAATTTCATTAAAATAATCTATCAGTTTTATTTCATGCTCAGTAGGAATGTATTCTTTTTCTGGCTTAAATAAATTAGATTTATAAAACCAAATGGCAAGAGAGACTATTAAAATTATTATAAATAGTATAACCCAAACTTTTTTCATATCTCAAATTTACAAGACAAAAATAAATATAAGAGCAATCTTTATTAAAAAGATTGCTCTTGATTTTTAAATATTAATAGAACGTATATTTTACCTTTATTCCATTCTAGTTTCGCTTAGTCCCGTCTCTATTCAAGTAGGTTTTATTTCCATTTTTATTAATATAGTATTTGCCTCCTCTAGAACCAGTTTGTATTGTTTTCTTTTGCCCTGAAACAGTAACTGTTTGTGAACTCGTAGCTTTTGCACTCGTTGTTCCTCTACTACCACTTGAAGACTTATTAGATGTTTTTCTTTGTCCAAAATTGATGCCAATATCGGAATGTGCATTGCCAATTTGGTCATACAAGTATGGCATTAATCCTTCAGCTTCATAAATATCTAAAGACTGATTCATATCAATAACTGTTCTTTCCATTTCAGCATTAGCACCCGTAACATCTCCAAATAATCCCATATTAGGAATTTCTAACTCTGTAGCTGTGCTTGTACTTGTTGTTAACCCTTCAGCTGATGTCTCTTCAGGAGTGTTGATTTCAGCTTCAGTACTTTCCTGCCCTGTATCTGTATGAATAGCTACTGTATCTTCTGGACTAATATTAGAGTATTCTTTTCCATCTACAACCCTATTTGGGCCATGACCGTCTTGAACTATTTCATCAGCTTGTTCAGCCGTAAATCCATCTTTTTCTCCGTGTTGAGTATATAATGACCAAGCACTATCACCTGCTTCGGCTTCATATGTAATTGTGCCATTATCACCTACAGTACGAATCCAATCAGGAGACATCCCATCTGGGTCCATAAAGAAAATAGGGTTATTAAAAGCATAATTATATGGACTATGTCTTCTCATTTGTTCTGCCAATGGGTCAAGGTTCATCCATCTACCAAGAGCAGGATCATAGTTCCTAGCTGTAATGTCTATCCAACCAAGACCAAGTTCATCTTGCTCTTCTTTTCCTCCAAATCCATACGGGTGGTCTGTGCCGTTTATCACATTATTATAACCCTTGTGACGGAGTCCGAAGGGATAGTAATTGTTCTCCTCAATAATTTCTGAGCTATTTACAAGCCCATTATCATTATTATCTGAGTACGACAATCTGATATTACCTAAGTGATCTTTATACTGATATACATAGTTAAAATCACTACCATCAGGTTCTACATAGCCTTCCGGATGACTAAAGAATTTTAGCGTACTGTCTTCATAAATATAATTACCTGCATAGTAGGTATAAACATCAGGATTACCACTGTCAATAACCCTTTTTCTTAGTTTTACACCTGTGGCATCATAAAAATATTCAATTTTTTTGGTCGCAGAAAAAATAACCAAGGTTGGTAAATTTAAATGATTATAGTTAATGCCTACAATACCCTTGTTATTGTCTTGTTTCATATTGCCATTTACGTCATGCCAATAATCATTAGTAGTGGCTACACTATCCTTAAAGCCTTCTGTGCCAGAAGCATCTATGACTTTTATGAGTTGGTTGCTTTCACCGCTTTTGTCATAGTGGTAAGTAAGGTCGTCCATGAGCCCAAAGGTATTATTGGTGGCGTGGGTCTTTCCATCTCTTTTTAATGTTTTTATGTTTCCGTTCTTGTCATAAGTCAAACCATAAAGATCATACTTTCCGGTACTATCAGATCCACTTGTAATACGATTCAAAGCATCATACGTATACGTATACTTGTTGCTCACTGTGTTGTATGGCGCAGGGTTGACACTTGTCGTGTTCCATAGCGTTTGGCTAATGTTGCCATTAAAGAGTTTTTTGGTCGCGTCTGTTGGGTTATTGTAATTTATCTGGAAGCCAAACAAGTCGCCAGATCCAAGCGTGATCGCCGCATTACTACCTGCAGTGTTATTGATGCCTTTGAGCCAGCCACGCACATTATAGGTATAATTTACATCTTGCAAGCTTTTTTCCAAATCTACTAGCAACAAGTCTTTAATAAGGGCTCCTGTATGATAAATAGAGACGTCCCCTAACATAGGCGCAGTAGTGGTTGGAGCGAGTGAGGTATAGAAAATTTCCCCGTTCTTAAGGTAATGAATGGTGGTTCCTCTTCGCTCTATTGAGAATTCATCACCAACTACATATTTGGTTTTCTCTCCTTTATTGACTCCATTTTCATAAACAAAAACTCTTCTGGTACTACCATACACTATATATATAGCATAATCGATGGTGTTATAGTGTACGTTCGAATCGGTATAAGAGAGACCAACCATATAAGATTCAAGAACACTGGTCACCTTGAAACCTATGTAGCCATCTCCCGGAATTGTTTCTTGAGTGGCCACACCAGCTACATTCCAAGCATTAGTGCCAGAAGTTTTGGTAATATCATTGCCAGAAGCACTAACATTCGCCATATTTATATAATTGGTTGGTGTGGATATATTTCCTCCAACTTGTTTTTGAACTAACTGTCCTAAGGCGTCATAGTTATTCTTCGTAATTAATTCTTCATTATCTAGGTTGACTTTTTGGGTCTGTGTCAAGAGCCTGCCTGCATGGTCATAGCTAAATTTACTATTCGAAACTATTGGTAAATTTGCACCAAGTTTATGAGTACTGTGAGTTTTTAATGCTTGCCCAATAAAGTCGAATTGAGTACTTATGGCATCTTCAGTATCTAAAAAGCTATTTACTGAAGACGTATGGATTGGCCTTGCTTTGTCATCATAATATGTACTTGAAGTTGTCCAATTTGCCGTTCCTAAAACACGAACTTTACTTCCGGTGGCGAGGCCTTTGACATTACTGGTGAAGGCTTGTCCTAATGCAGAGTAACCAATAAAAACATTCTCAATAGCCGCTCCTATTGTTGCAAAAGAGCTATCACCTATTAATGTCCCTACGCTGGGCGTTATAGAGGTATGAACTACGATATCATTTATTTTATACAGGATTTGATCTCCAGAACGTTCAACTCGAAAGACATCGCCTATTTCAAAATAAATACTAGGTTGATATTGACTTACCCCTTCCTCGTAGATATAGACTCTTTTATTATTAGAAGGGCCTATATAAATGGCATAGTCAATTGTGTTATAGTTATCATTTTCAGCAGAGCTAGTTTCAGATAAACCTACCATAAAAAGCTTGTCTGTTTGTGTTGCTGTCCATTGTATATAGCCATCGCCATCGATGGTTGCTGTGGTATTGAATCCAGCATTCCAGCTATTGCCACCACTGGTTTTGCTTATGGTGTTTCCGCTTATAGTAAGTCCAGTATGCGGTGTGTCAATAGCATACGATGCTTCATAAGATTGGTTAGTGTCCCAGTTATAGTCGTCGTAATAATTGATGGTTAGTATTTCTACCAAGCCAGAACCAACGGCAACGGAGGGAAATGCTGAATCTGTATAGTAAATGTTTGTTCCAACAACAGTATGCTCTGACCTTCTAGTTTCGTATTGAACATAATTAGCGTTACTTGCTGAATTTTGTATGGCTACTCTAGAAGCATTGCTATTGACGAATCCCGTATAAGCTACCCTGCCAAATGCGTCATACTTGCTAAAATTCCACTGATCTGGGCTTTTGGCTTTTTGATTTGCATCTTGGGTCATGACAGGCTGGTCCAGAAGATTGTAGACAATATATTCCCAACCTTTGCCGGGTATTTTCTTTTCTACCAAACGGTTTCTGTGATCATATACATATTGATAACATAAGTCATCGAGTTTTGCTGCCGTTGGTAGTGCTGTATTCGCCTCGGTCTTTGGCGGTAACACATAAGAAAGATTACCATGATCATCATACACATAATAGGTGTCGTGAGCTGTTGAGACACTACCAACATCGGCATAGGTTCGCTTTAAAATAACGCGACCTAGTTTGTCCTTGAATTCTTCGGTAGTATGATTTTTGGTTGTACCAGTATGGTTTTCATCCTTAGTAACAGACTTATACAATTCGCCAGCTGCATAATACCCTGTGCCACCCGTTAAGGTTGGTGTATAGGTATTGTTGGCAAAAGATAGTGAGACAGTATAGTTCCTCACTTCAGAACTCGCATTAGTGAGATAGCCCAATTCTATTTCATGGCCTTGGCCCATAGCCCAATCAGATCCAGGAGCTGCTTGTTTGGTGACCCTATTAAGAGGGGAAGCTTCAAAGGCTTTTTCTGAATAGGGGTTGGTGGTGTTTTCATACTTGGTGGTATTATAGAATGCCGTCGTAGCCGATCCTGCCAAAGTAGCATAAGAACCGCCATTACTAGTTACTGCATAAGGCATATACTCTTTGGTTTGCCTTCCTAAAGCGTCATATTCCATATGGGTAAGAATGTCTTCTTCATTGCCTCCAGCACGAATACCAATACTTTGCATAGCTCTACCCAAGCCGTCAAAATAGTTGACGCTCTCCAGTTTGTCATCATCATCTAATTGCGTCACATCTGTGGTGGCAATTCTTGGGGTTAGCGTATGCACATAATTCTCATTGCTCAAACCCGTTGATGAGGACCCTGTACTGATCGTTACATTTAAAGTACTCAACGTAGTTGAGCCGTTTTTAATGGTCACGGTACCTGAACCTGCAGCACCCCATTGTACTGTGGCGTAGTAAGTGGTTGTGCCTGCATAAAGGCCGTTTGTCGTTAAAGTGCCTCCAGTTATGGTCCAACTAGGGGATATTAGCATAAATGTGCTAGCATACTCATAGGTTTGTGTACTATAAGCACCTGTTGGTGTAGGGCCAGTAATGTTCTGCGTAAAACCTGTTTGAACAAACGTCAATAAGAGTAATACGCTTATAGCGATTGTTTTTGGAAATGATCTGTATGTTGTTTTTAACATGGGTCCTAGGTTTTATGAGCGAGTTATAGAATCGATTATGAATATGTACTGTGTAGCCTGAGTATTGCTGGGCTGTGTAAGTGTAGCGGAAATCCCCGTAGTTTGACCCGTTAATGACAAACTGAAGGGCAGGCCGTTTACCATGAGATCATATGTTACCATACCGATGTCTGTTGTGATGTCCCAATCTCCCGAGCTATCGCTGATCACAAAATCAAGGTGGTGGTCTTGGTCAGCGGCATGCTGGGTCCACCTAATAACATTACCCGTTCTTTTGATACTAGAGCTAATAGCGGTATCATATCCATTCACTTGTACCAGCTCACTATGAAGTGTAAAATCTGTATTTCCTGTTTGGGCGTTCATTTCAAAAGACATTAATAACAATAGAAATAAAGCGCCTTTAATCATATGTTTCATGAGATATATGTTTTTGTTATTAATTATTGTTTGTAGTTGTAAGCGTTCTTACTTAAGATGTTGCCATCGGCGTCCTTTACAGAGTCTAATCTGTTTAAATCGTCATAGAAGTAATAGGAGGTGTATCCTTTTGGATCCGTCACACTGGTAATACCAACTGCGGGGTCATAGGTGTAGGTTGTTACCATGGCATTAGGCAAGGAATCTCGCAACGCATTGAGAACGGCTCTTAAAGTTTTTTCTTTACAGCTTCCTGAATCCATACAATGATCATCATCGAGATCAGACAGGTTTTGAATATTACTTACTTGACTCGATACTTCATTATAGCTTGCGTTTTCTATCTTGGCAACAGGTAAGGTTTCGTCATAACCCCATATGTACACCGCATGAGCGCCATGTTCTTTAGAGACTTCTTGGATATTGCCATCACTATAATAGCCATGATAGGCCAATCGTTTTTCAGGAGACGATGTCCCTTTAGATACTTTGATTTCCTCTAGTTCCACAAGATCTGTATGGAATTCGTTATAGATACTCTGTGATGTTGACTGTATGACACCATCGACATACTCCCGTTTATAAATGGGCGCATTGATCTTGTTCAGCACCACCATCTTGGCAATGTCTGCTTGTTGGGCACTTGTGTAATCGCTGGTAGGATACGATTCAACAGGATAGAACAATTCTGTTTTATAATGCTTTTCAACGCCACTAACATCCATATAACTATGCACGCGCTTTTGCTGAAAATTCACGCTGTTATATTCGAATGTTTGACGGCTTTCGGTCACCGATTGATTGCCCAACGTGTCATAGAAATAGTCTTTAGTAGTGGATCCTAATAGTTTTGCCCAACCAGAATTGAAACCTGTATCCAAATGTGTAAAAGCACCGAGACCACAATCATCAAAAGTAAGAATACAAGGAGTTCCCTGACCTCCACAAGTAGGAATATTGATCTCTCCATTTTTATTTTCATAAAACGCATAATGATCATAAAACTGGAACCATGGACAGGAATCTGTTTTATATGTTGCCCTAGATGTAAAAATGGCATCTTCGGTAAACTCATAATCAGGCAAGCTGCTCGTATTCAAATTACTCACTTCCTTTAATATCCTATTGGCATTGTCAAACACTTTTTGTTTGAGTGGCAGTCCACGTTTATAATCTAGATTGGGTGCAGGGCTCGAATAAGGGAGTCCAAAAACACCAAATGGACTCGGATACTCATAGGGTGAGGTAAAACTAAAAGTTGAATAACCATTACCTTGTTCAGACATCTTTACATGTCGATACCCCACATAATTGCCTTGCGACAATTCAATATTCAAGCCCGTCTCAACAATACTATAGGTCGCAGTTGCAGGCTCGAACTCGGAAGAAATATTGAATTGACGCCTAAATAAATAATGCGTTTTATTTAATGAATATCGTCTCTCAAATCCTTTATAAAAAGAAGGTGTATCGAGAACCCCTGAAGATACACTGGCATTAGTTTCATCGTTATAAGTGTAAGTGATTTTCTTTTGGTCTGGTCCTGAAGCATCATTCTTAAAGATGACGTCTTTTATGCGCACACCACCACCGATCATCTCTTGATCTAGCTGTGCAGCTTCTTCTTGATAATTAATAGTAATATTCCCGGAAATACTGTAAGGATCTGCTAATATATCATCATGGTACTCTAAACTGATATCGTAGGCGCCAGCAGGAATGCCCGTTACATAACAATCAGCATCCATTGGTATTCTTTTTTCAAAGCCATTACCATCCTTTAATGAGATGCGATGGATATTCTCGTAGGCGTTTCCTGCAGTGACATCAATATCTATATTGAGGTCTTGGGTAAAATCTAAAGTGATCGATCCGATGACACTTGGCAATGGAAGCGATGAAGGGTAGGTATAACTAAATGATCCATTGAATTGCTGTGTGACAACATTCCTTGGGTTTTGCATATAGTCATCATATCCAATGGCTTGGTCTTGCAGATAGGAATAGCTATTATGTTCAAAATTGAATTCTTTGATGCCACCTGTAGGGTAGGTAATGCTGGATAGCAATCCCGTTTTTACAGTGTGATCATTATATGTACTGGCCGTTGTACAACCAGATACAGATAGCCAAATGCCACTATAGTAACCCCAAGGATCGCGTTCAAAAGAATCAAACCCAGGTAAGTTTTCTTTATTGTTATATGCAAGCTGGTACTCATTAATCAATGTGCCCGCTTTCTCTTCGACCTTCATAAGCCATAGTCTATAGGACGTTGGCGATGTTGAAGTATCTGTCGTCGTTTCATATGTGAGAGTGAACCTCTTGTTCTCGACGCTATTCTCATCCTTTATGATCACATCGGTCAAGTACTTACCACCTGTTTCTGGGTGTGCTGTAGTAGACAATGTATATGAAACACTAGTGCCATCCTTAAAGACAATACTAGACAACTTCTTGGTGGTGGCTTGAATGGTATTATAGGAGATAGTGGACTCTGGTTTGAGAATGGACACATTATAATCATTAATAAGTTTATCTGTCCTATGTAGTAAATTTGTAATGTCATTGGTGGTTCTAGACACCGATGCCGTATAATCTTCTACTACCGAAGTGTAATTAAAGGTCGCTAACTCCACATTATTGCTGGTCTTGACCTTGGACAGGTGCCAAGCAGAATTGACATTAAAATAATTCGAGCCTCCAGAAGCAGGAATGCTACCCACACCACCTTGTGGTGTTGAGCCACTAAAAGGGTGTGTTTTCGTTGTTTCTATAATATCAAACACATATTTATAGCCGTAAGGGTCGGTCACTGTAAAACTGCTAATGACATAGGTCGTTGCATTGAAATTAAACTCAATCTTGATGTTCGCATTCTTCGAGATCAGTTTTGGTGTCAAGACACTCCCCACTTTTACAATGGCAAAACGCCCACTGTAATTCAAGAAATTGAATTGATAGAGATCTGGATCCGTATCATATCTATCGGCGCTACTCCCAACCGCTTTCCAGTTGAATTCTTCCTTATCTGGGATTGACAGGTTATCATAGTTCCAATAATCATCATTGTGCAACACACCAGTTTCCTTGCCTGAGGCAGAACTCCCTTTAGTTATTTCATCAGGTATACCACCACGAACGGTTCTAGAAATACTGCCTCCAGCAAATAGAGACCATCCCGTACCTGTCCAACTCGAGCGGTTATCGACCTTAATACCTTGCGTATTATACTGCAAGGTCAGGCCTAGACCCAGATCTTTATTCAAACCTTTACTAAAAAGCGGTATGGATATATTTGGTTGCCCTGTGTAATGACTTATTGGAACTTCCTCAAATTGCATCAAATTAGCAACTGTTGGTGAGGGTTTGATTACTTCTGGAAGGTCAATGGCATTGTTTTGGCCCACTACTAAATTTAGGCTAAGAAAAAGTGTGATTAAGGAAACGATTGCTGTTTTTCTAAACATCATAATGGCTTATATTAAAATTTGTAAATATCTAAAGCGTAAGTATGGAGAATCGCTTTTCTGTTATTCGAAGACCGCCTAAAAAATGATTTGAGTCATTTATAACTCATAAAGAATACTTCTTAGCAGTTTTTAAATAGCTTTTCCCCCGTCTAAAATTATTTAGAATGAGAACAGAAGCATTACGGTTCAGCCGTACAATTAGAACAGTAATAGCATACAATTCTTACGGGCTCTAATCCTCTTTTCTATATTGCAAGCTTAATTAACTCTACCCAAAGTAATGTTCAACCATACATTTATTATGGTCGAACCGTAGACCCTATTCGGCGACAATGAAGACATTGGTATATGGCTCTGACAAGGCTTTGGTATAGGTAAAAAGAAATTTTGTATGCTTAAGAAATGGAATGTTTTGATCATTGATGATCACCCTTTAATTATTAGATGTCATAAAAATGCCTTAGAACAAATTGAAAAGAATCATCCTAAACTTAGTTTTAAAATTAGAACCGCTGGTGACTGCGACACGGCTAATTTTGAAATTGAAAATGCCGTTAACGGAATTCCGTTTGATTTAGTCTTATTAGATATCAGGTTGCCACATTCAAAATGCAACACCCTTTTGTCTGGTGAAGATATTGGGTTAAAAATTAAAGAGCTGTTTAGTAAGGTAAGAATCATTGTTTTCACTTCTTACACAGACAATTATCGAATTAGTAACATATTACACAATTTGAATCCTGAAGGGTTTCTTATCAAAGAAGATATTTCATTTCAAGATCTTGTGGATGCGATAACTAATGTCATTTTCGATCCTCCGTTTTATAGTAAGGCAATCATGAAATTATTTAGGAATCAAATTTCTAATGAATTTATCCTTGATAATATAGATAGACAACTGCTGTATCATCTATCTATTGGTTCTATGACCAAGGATCTCCCGAAAGTTATTCCGCTCTCACTAGCTGGAATAGAAAAGAGAAAACGAAAACTAAAAGATTTGTTCGACGCAGATCATAACGAAGATAAACTCCTAATTGAAAAAGCTCGAGAGAAAGGTTTTATATAATAAAGATTATGAAAACACCTGCATTTAATTTACAAGAGGTTCTTATTGTTCTATGCATCATTGGAATATTGCTCTTACTGGCATTACCTAATTTGATGCCGCTTATTGGGAAGACCAAAAGCTATGAAGCGCAGATACAATTAAAGTATATCTATAATGCGCAAACCATGAATCGCTATATGTATTCACGGTTTTCGAATGACTTAAATGAGATTGATTTTGAGGCTCCAAAAACGGTCAAAGAAAATGGATCCTCTAACTATATGTATGAAGTTTTAGAAGCTAACAACGCTAGTTTTAAAGCAAGAGCCACAGCTATTACAGATTTTGATGGCGATGGTATTTTTAATGTATGGGAAGTCGACGAGAATGGAAACCCGAAACAAATAACAAAAGATTGATACTAATTAAAATCATATTGGTTATCACCTTTGCTATGATCTTCTTTCAGGACTTGAAAGAGCGCATGGTATACTGGCCTCTTTTCTTGATAGCCATGATTGGCTGTGGCGTTTTGCATTACACTAATACCTTAGGATCTCTTTTTTCTATATCAGTAGTAATGAATTTAATATTTGTTAGTGTTTTGCTATCTGTGATATATCTATATTCTAGACTCAAGATGAAAATTGCATTCAGCGACGCAATAGGGCTCGGAGATGTTTTACTTTTTTTAGCGCTTGCGTTTTCATTTTCCACAGTTTCGTTTATTATCATATTCGTTTTTTCTCTGATCTTTTCATTGGTGTTGCATATGCTTTTAAAGCAAATATCTACTCATAAAGTAATTCCCTTGGCTGGTAACATGAGTCTTTTCTTTACACTAGTGTATATAGCTCATTGGTCAGGATTTATTAATTCAATCTATAGTATTTAAGGGATGAAAGAAGATTTCTTAATATCGACCTCTTTAAAGCAGCTCATAAGTAGTGAGCAGGCTTATCAATACCAGATTATCCCAGTCGAAGCTCAAAATGGAACTCTAAAATTTAAAGCGTACAATACGTCTGAAATACTTAAACAAGAACTCCAAGTCGTTTTAGGTAAGCACATAGAGTTCATTCCCGAAAGTCAAGAAAACATTGAACATTACCTAGCATTAAATTTCAGGAAGCGAGACAAACGCGAAACCGAAAATTTGCATTACAGCAGTGATTTTCTAGAAAAACTTTTAGTTACGGCCAAAGATATCGGTAGTAGTGACATTCATTTTGAGCCTTATGAAAACTCTTGTAGGGTTCGGTATCGATTAGATGGCAAACTAAAAACGCAATTTGTCATTTCTTTAGATGAATACCCTGTTATTGTAAACAAACTGAAGATTAAAGCTGGCCTTGACATTTCTGAAAAACGTCTTCCGCAGGATGGCCGAATAACAATAAAAACAGATACGGATGAATTTGATATTCGTGTGTCGTCGCTTCCAACATTACATGGTGAAAAAATGGTGCTACGCGTTTTAAGTAAAGATGCCAACCACATTCATTTAGAAGAACTAGGGTTTACTGAAAGAGAGCTAAAAATCTATACCGAAACCGTTAGAAAGCCAAACGGAATTATTCTTATCTCTGGACCAACAGGCTCAGGGAAAACAACCACGTTATATGCCACTTTAAAACAACTTAATACGGATGAGGCGAACATATTAACCATCGAAGATCCGATTGAATACACTCTAGAAGGTGTTAATCAGGTACAGTTAAAAGAAAATATTGGCCTTGATTTTGCTAGTACGCTCAGGACTTTTTTAAGACAAGATCCAGATATTATTATGGTTGGTGAAATTCGTGATGCAAAAACGGCAAATATGGCCATTCGTGCAGCATTGACAGGGCATCTGGTATTATCAACGATTCATACCAATTCGGCTTGGGCCACTATTTCTCGCTTGATTGATATGGACATTCCTTCTTTTCTCATTGCTAGTACCTTAAATGTGAGTGTGGCTCAACGCTTAGTTCGAAAGCTATGTGACCGCTGTAAGGAAGAAGTTCCTGTTACAAAAGACGTCTTCCCTGAGCATTTCACTATCCCTAAAAACTTAGACGCATATTTTGAAGCAAATGGATGTAATGATTGCTACCATACGGGCTACCAAGGCCGAAAAGCCATTTATGAAATCATTCCGATTACCAAGACTTTGATTGAATTTATAAAGCGGAATGATCTTGAAATAGATGATTATCTCAAAGAACAAGAAATTACGACGCTCAAACAGAATGCTATAGCATTAGTAAAAGATGGAATCACTTCCGTTGATGAAGTGTATTCCCTATTAACCGATTGAAACCTGAAACATGATACTTAAAAAATCATTGCACATAGTATTCCTTTTTATTCTTGCTTTTGGGTATTCTCAGAATGAGGACCAGCGTCTAATGAACATCAAGAATCAGTTAACAATACTCTCTGCCGATAATCCTGGGCTTTCAGAAAACATTAAAACGGACATAAGTGTTAGCAATATTACTTTGTCAAACTTCTTATTGGCTTTATCTGAAGTGCATAAAGTCAATATCAATGTAAATCCTGAGCTTAATAATACGGCCATTGTAAATAATTTCAGCAATGTTACTGTTGCAGACCTTCTATTATTTTTATGTAAAGAGTATAAGCTTACCATAGATTTTACAGGCAATATACTTTCAGTAAAAACTTATCAAAAACCTCCTGAAAAAGAAGAAGAACGTGTCATACCCATAACGTATAATCCGATAAATAATACAATATCAATCGACGCAAAAGGAGAAAAACTGTATGATGTCTTTAAGAATATCATGGACAAAACGGGCAAAAACCTTGTCTTTTCTCCAGGTCTCGAAAACAAAGCTTTAACGGTATACATTCAAGTTGTGCCTTTTGATAGCGCCATGGAGAAATTGGCTTTCGCGAATAATTTGTACATGAAAAAAACGAAGGATGGTTTCTATATGTTTGAAAATAATGCTGCTACAGTACCTGAAAACACTAGTAGCCAACGAACGGAGAGACCCACGCGCAGACGAAACTCGAACTTCTTTTTTAAAATTATAGATGCACAATCGAAATCTTTAGAAGTGGATTTCGTCAATACGCCAATAGCTGATATCATAAATGATATTGGTGCTGAGTTAAAAATAGACATTTTTACAGCGACGCCTCTTGATAACGCTGGAGTAGCGTCATTTAAAGCGAAATCTATTACGTTTGACAACCTATTAATCAAATTGTTCGAAAGCCAGGTTGTCTCAACCCCTACTAATACAAACGGTACCAGTACAAATAGACCCGCTAACAGTACTCCAATGAAACAGCAATTCACTTATAAGAAGGAGGGAAATGTTTACTTTTTTGGCACTATAGATCAATTAAGTGTGAGGCAGGTGGCTATAATTCCTCTAATGTACCGATCTGTTGAGCTTTTACAGAATCCTGAAGGTGGCGGACAAACAAGAAGAGGCACCAATCAAAATTTTGGAGCAACTAATGGGTTCAATAACGGCAATAATAGAAATTATAACAATCAATTTGATAACACGAATAGGAATAGAGCTCCTCAAAATCAAAATTTCTCGAGTAATCAATCAGCTTTAGATTCTAATCAAAAAGATCTTACGAGTATCATTCCTGACGAAGTCAAACAAGGCCTCGATATCAAAATCGATTACGAACTCAATAGTTTTTATGTTAATGGACCAAGTGCCAATATAGAGCGCTTTAAAAAATTCGTAAAGCAAATTGACAAACCTGTCCCTGTGATCTTGATTGAAGTCATGATCATAGAGGTAAGTAGAAGTGCTACGGTTGAAACTGGAGTCAGTTGGGGATTGGGCGATGAACCCGTTGAAACACGTGGAGATATCTATCCGCAAACAGATTTAACGCTTGGAAGCAAAACGATTAATAAAGTGATCGGTGGTTTCAACGGTATTGGCAAGTTTAAAGTCGTTCCTAATTTCTTTGCCACCATAAAAGCCATGGAAACCAATGGAGATCTCAAGATTAGATCGACTCCAAAAATAACCACGTTGAATGGGCATCGTGCAACCTTGTCTAACGGACAAACATCATACTACACGGTAACCCAACGAAATATTTACGGTACAGATAATCCGCAAACTTCCGAGATTACGAATTATTATCCAATCGATGCTGAACTTGGGATCACCATCAAACCTACGGTTGCTGGCGATGGACAGATAACCCTAGATATTTTTGTGATTCAATCAAGTTTTGGTAATCGTATCTCTGAAGATGCGCCACCAGATATCAATTCCCGGGAGTTTAGCTCCATTATCCGCTTGAAAGATCAAGACATTGCTGTGCTTGGGGGTTTAGAAGAACAAGTTAAAAGAGGATCAAGTTCAGGTGTTCCTATTTTAGCGAGAATACCCGTGATTAAATGGCTGTTTAGTAAAAGGAAACGTGAAGGACGGAAATCAAAACTAACTGTGCTCCTAAAGCCAACTGTATACTATTAGTATGCTTAATAGATTTCTCACATATCTGAAATTTGGCAATCACTTCTGCGGTATTGAGCATACTTCTATGGACGCTGAAAACACGATTCAATCTGTGATTCTAAAAAAGAACAAGAATGAAGTCGATATTGAACATCAATTCAAAGCTGAATCTATTGAAAAACTTGCGAAACAATTATCGAAGAACCAACACGCTTATCTAATTGTTAATGACGCTAATATCCTAACAAAAAAAGTCGAGAGCACTAGAGAAAACACTTTGAAAACTGTTCGGAAAGCCTTCCCCAATATTGAGCTTGATGATTTTTACTATGAGGTTATCCAACAAAAAGAGAACTCTTTTGTCTCTATTGGCAGAAAAGAGCATATTGATAGGATTGTTGAAACTTATTTGGAACATAACATTCATATTATCAACCTGTCTATAGGTAACTCTTTAATAATGTCAATTTCTAATTTCATAGAGATTCAAAGTTTACAAACTTCGAACGCTCAAATTGAGATGGAAGAAGGCGGTATTAAATCTATTAATCAATCAATGGATATAACAATAGACATATATAATGTAAATGGGATTGAATCAAAAAGTAACACCTTGCTGTCCTTATGTGGTGCGTTGTCTTCTATCTTGAATAATTATGTCTCAGATTCCAACTTGCATGCTAAAAAGCAAATGCTCACTACTGACTTTAATCAGTCTCGGTTTTTTAGTCAATTCTTAAAATTCGGACTTGTATTCATTTTAGGATTATTACTTACTAATTTCTTTTTCTTTAATCACTATTTTAATAAAGCGAATACTTTAGAACAAACTGCTCAAATGAATGTTACCGCAAAAGAAAGTGTTTTAAAGCTTAATGAAAGTGTTGGTAAAGTTGAAAAAATGGTTGAAGATGTACTCAATAGCCAATCATCCAAAAGCTCTTTTTATACGAATGTGATTATGCAAGATTTGCCTAAATCGATTGTATTAGAAGAATACAACTATCAGCCTCTCTCTAAACGCATGAAGCCTAAGAAACCCATTGAATTAGAAAAAGACATCGTCACCATCTCCGGTGGTTCAAATAACTCTGAAGTGTTTTCAGAATGGATTAACAGCCTAGAAAACAAGGACTGGATCGACAACGTCGCTATATCAGAATATGGCTCTGAGATCACTAATTCTTCTGAATTCTCTATCAAAATAACGCTCAAGAATGACGAATAAAACTAAAAACATAGCGTTGCTCGTTGGCTTTGCAATAGTATTGTTCGTTTGCTATCAATTCGCGATTTCAAAAACCTTGAACATTAAGAATCGTTATAATAGTTTGAGACATGAAGATGGACTTTTTAAAAACACCCCAAAGCAGCTCGCATTACTAAAGCAGAAACAAATTTATTATGACTCCATTTTGATGTCGAACAAATTAGATGGAAGTTCGATACAGAATAGTCTGTTAAAGGTGATTAATACTTTTGCCGAAACCGAAAATCTTAAAGTCATCTCTTTTTTAGAACCTCATGCTCATCTTAATAATGATTTGATTATCAAAACCTATAGTTTTACTCTTGAGGGCAACTATGAGAGTATTATTAAACTCATCCACGTATTAGAACAGCGAACCAAGTTTGGAGAGATTATTAATCTACATTTCGAAAAGAAAAAGGATTTTAGATCTGGTAGATATTATTTACAAGCTAAGGTGTTGTTGAAGAGTTTTGGGTAAACGGCTTTATCTGAAAAATTAACCCAAAACACTACTTAATTTGAACATTGGTAAATACATGGCTATTAGAATAACCCCAACTAAAATACCGACAATCACTATGATAAAAGGTTCCATAACAGTAGAGAGCAGTTTAGAACGTTGTTGCACCTGAATGTTATATTGACTGTTCAATCGGTCAAATATGAATTCCGTTTGGTTGGTTTCTTCCGCTACTTTTACCATGGCAACCATTTTATCACTAAACAGTTTGTGCTGACTCAAACTACTACTTAAGGAATTACCCGTCAATATAGATTGCTCAACCGTTTCCAAAGCTGTTTTTAAAGGGTAGAAATCAATCATTTGTTTGACTAACTGAATACTATTCACCATTGGCACTTTGGAAGCTGTAAGCAAGGTAACTGCTTGTGTAAACTGAGATAAGTATACTGTTTTGATAAAGTCACCAATAAACGGTATTCTCATCATTAAAGAATCCTTTGTCTGTTTAAACCATTGCTTTTTCTTCAATAAGAAGCGCGAAAGAAATAACCCAAGTAGCATTAAGAGTATAAACCAGCCGTAGTGTTTGACAAATTCAGAAACACTAATAATGAATTTTGTAATACTCGGTAGCTCTACTTGCTGCTGTTTAAAAATATCTTGAAACATGGGCACCACAAATTGCAACATAAACACGACGACCAAAACAGCTGTGCTTAATATGATTGCTGGATAGGTCAAGGCACCAACAAGATTACGTCGCTGTTCATTCTTCCTTGCAAAAAAATGTCCAAGTTGTTCTGATACTCGGGCAAGGGTCCCTGTTTCTTCACCTATCTTCAAAGAGTAGTACTCGTATTCGGTAAACGATTTATGTTTCTCTATAGCTTCCGATAGACTTTTACCAGAAACAATATCATTGGCAATGGCGATTAACGTTTCCTTATTACGTTTCTTTTTTTGAGATTTACCCAACAGTTCTAGGCTGTTCTTAAGATTCACGCCTGCATTTAATAACACACTCAATTCGGTATAAAAATCTTCTTTGATTTTATTCGCAAAAGGCTTGTTGAACCAATTAATTTCTTTCTTGAGTATAGAAGGAGATTTGTTTTCAGATGTTTCTGAAACGGTTTTGGTTGCTTGTATATCCTCTAACTGAAATGCCATTAATTCATAAATGCATTAGCATCATTTTTTTTAAATACAAACATTAATTTCTCTTGGAATTCTTTTAATGTTTCCATTTTTATAGCGTCAATTTTACCATTGTTTACGGTGTTTCCATCGAAAAAGAAGGTTTTACTTTTTAATGGTATCATAAATGTATCTAGTTCTTTAACAATGCTTTTTTCGAGAAATTTATAACTAACGGAATCGATTTCTGTCTTAAGGGTCAGTGTATGTTCTAAATCGTCATATTCTATATTCGTATATCGATTAAAATCTAACCACAGCGATTGTTCCAATAATCTCAACTCGGTTGAAGTTTGAAAATTAGATTGAATCCCTAGCATTTGTTTTTGTACAAGAGATAATACTGTAAATGCTAAACCAATAACAATGCTTGTCAGAATAAGAACAACAATCATTTCACTTATAGTAAATGCAGGTATGTTTTTAGTAATTTTCAAATAGTTTTCTTGAGATGACTTTTTTATCATGAATAGCCTCAATCTCTATAGAGATTTCTTGGTTATATATAATACGTTCCGCAGAGACCTCCCAATTCTTATACTGACTATAATGTGGTAATTCCAAGCGTTCTGTTTGATATAAATATTCCAATTCGTTCAGATACACTTCAATTTGCGAGGCGTCACTTTTTATAGTATTCGAAAACATGCCATTTAAGGTTAAGCTTGATAGCACAAAAATGATGACAATTAGCACTGTTGCTACCAGTGTTTCCATTAAGGTAGATGCCTTTACTTTTTTTAGTATAACCATTTGAGCACTCCTTTCTTTCCATCTTCAAAATTTAAACCCGCGTACTCTTCTGGCAGCTGATCTATAATGATGATTCCGTTATAAATGTGATTTTGATAAATAGATCCTGATTGATTAGCAATGAAGTTGCTTGTAAATACCGTTCCATATACCTGGCCTTTAAGTTCTAAATTCTGAGCACAGTATATTTCTCCACGTATGATGGCTCCTTCCTCCAGAATCACTTGCGTTTTTGTGTCGTTTAGTTTTATGTTTCCTAAGAAAACGACAGCACCGTTTATTTCTGTTTTTTCTTTGATATATACCACTGGATTTTCTTTCTTAACGGCTGACGGATTTTTAGAAACTATATTATAATCAAGAACCAAGGCCGATGGATAATTCAGCCTGCAATTCTTCCCAACGTTAATCTCTTTTGTCGCTATGGCTTGAAACGTGCCTGAAACGTTACTCATAATTTCAATTTCTGGAGCGATTAAAATAACATCCTTTAAATTACTTGATGGATTTAGAATAATCTTGGTATTTGATACAATCATGATATTTCCAACCAATTGGAGATTACTCAATTCAATATCAGTGTTACTAACAAAATACTTTGTTGGTTCAAAAAATGAATTTTGATGCTTTCGTTTTTTATTCAAGTTTAAAATCTTGTCAGAAGCAATTGTATTTAAGAGTGTTTTAAAAGCATTTAAATTTTGAAGGATTTCAGAGCTTAATAAAGGAAAACTATTCGAGGCTTTAGCTGATCCATATATTAGCCGTTCTCCATAATAGGATTGCCCAGAAATATTACCTGTCTTCACACCACGTTTAGGCAAAAATGCAACTCCTTGAATTCGTGTATTTCCAACCAACACCAAAGGCTTTTTATTGTCTTTTACATACAGAGCGGTTCTGTCTGATTCTGATTGCTTAGTCCCAATCAATGCTATTTTAGCAAAGCGCTTCGATTTTATAGTAGCTGTTGAGGACACAGTCTCAAATACACCCCAAAAGTTATGACACACTTTAAGGCTCTTAAAGTCTTGATCTTTCAAATCAACAAAAACAGTATCTCGAGTAACGGTTTTGTTGGATAGGGCAAAGGCGATACCCTTATCTGCGTTTTTAATTGTTTCTAAATTGAAGTGTGAATCCGCCCCAAATTTTTTGTGAGTATGAATCAGCACGATAAAAGTAAACAGCAGTAATGCGACGATCACAGAGATAAAAATCGCCATTTGTATCGCTCCAGCTCTAATCTTCAGCATATCCTATTGTTTAGAGATGGTTGTTTTCATATTATTATGACGCACGACGATTTCCTTAGAATTACCTCGGATTAGTTTTACACCATTTATTTCCCTACCCTTTTTAATCAGGACTTGGTTGCCGTTAATATTAATGACAAACATTTGATTAGTAGAATTATGTCGTTTTACTAAGCCATGATAAGAAATAGGCGTCATTGAATCTGATAAAATCCTATTCGTTTGTTCTGTAATAGAAGGTTTTTTTCTATGACGCAAAGTACCTAAAAATGGATCTCTATCTAATGATTGAATCGAGAACGTATCAGCAACTGTTCTCGTTTTTGGTCGGAATGCCAAATCGATTTTCTCTTCTACAATATCTGGCATGTTGTCGTTTAAGCCATTGAATATTTGATGTCCTATGGTACTCCAAATAGCAAGAACAACAACCAATAGCGAATATGTTTTGGTATTCTTTTTCATGGATAATTATTCAACAGTGAAACTCTGAGTAGTATACATTGTTTGGTATCCTGAATTTTCAGCCTTTACACGCCATTCATAGGTGCTAATTTCTAAAGTTGTACTAAAAGAAGTTTCAGACAATGTTGAGTCAGCAATTATTTGGACTGCTTCAGCAAAAGTTGGAGTCGCAATTTGAATGCGATAGGTTTCTGCGTCTTCCAGTGTTTCCCAATCAAAAAACAAGATATTTGCGCTATTTAGTGCCACCGTATCAGCTGGAGCTACCAATGTGACAACTTTATCTGAAATATCTTGAACTTCAATGATATCTTCACAGGATGCGCATACTAGAAGGATACAAATTAGGCCAGCTATTTTTTTCATATTCTACAACTTGAAATAATTGATTTTCTTTTACTTTGATTTGTAGATAGATAATCGTGTATTTATAATAAAAATATGACCTTTCGACATACCTTAAGTAAGGTTGAACCGTAAGAAAACTACGGTTTGAGTTTAAGCTAAGTAATTACTCTACGAAAATGGGTTAAACTTCATCTTTACCAGTTGTTTCCTTATAAAAAGCAGCTAATCCGCTCCATTTATGGTTCTATAGTTCAAGGGATAGAATAAAAGTTTTCTAAACTTTAGATCCAGATTCGAACCCTGATGAAATCACGAAGGATATTTGGTCTTTCAGCATGTTTAACTTGAAACAAAGAATATACCTGCTTTATTCAAATTCATGTAACTTTATTGCTACACTCAATTTAGTTATGATTATGAGCACAGACTATTTTTTAAAAGAAGCTATTATTGAAGCGAAAAAAGGCTTGGCTGAAGGCGGTATACCTATTGGGTCTGTCTTGGTACATAATGGTGAAATTATTGGTCGAGGCCATAATCGAAGAATACAAAAAGGGAGTACTGTTTTGCATGGAGAAATGGATGCTCTCGAAAATGCAGGGAGGCAATCCGCAAACGTCTACAAGCAGTGCGAGATTTATACGACATTGTCACCATGCTCGATGTGTTCAGGTGCTATATTGTTATATGGTATCCCTAAAGTAATTATTGGGGAAAATAAAACATTTCTTGGCGAAGAAGATTTACTAAAATCTCGAGGCGTGGATATAAAGGTGTTGGACAATGAAGACTGCATTGCACTTATGGAAACATTTATTAAAAAAAATCCAAAGCTATGGAACGAGGATATTGGAGAATAAGACCATAGTATCTTGCCTTTCCCATTTTAGCTTAATTGTGCACTCAGTATTCAAATAAAGCTTAACTTTATGTCTGCTGCTATTTTTTCTTGTGGTATTAATTATCTCCATAGTATGAAATTTAGCACATTAACAATACCATATTGCCATGAAAACAATAACAAAACAACCCGAAGTAAAAAATTATATAAACGGTAAATTTGACAGAAATGGACAAAAATCCATGGATGTATTAAGTCCTATAGATGGCAGCAAGATTTCCTCGTTGCCGCTGTCTACAACGCAAGATGTAAATGCAGCTGTACAAGCAGCAAAAAAAGCATTTTCAGCCTGGTCCAATATGACGCTCAAGGAACGCGTACAGATTTTTTTTAGATATCGTTCTTTGTTAGAAAAAATATGGAAGAATTAACGGAATTAGTGCAACTCGAAAACGGAAAAACCTATGGAGAAGCGAAAGCTGAAGTTGAAAAAAGTATGGAACTATGTGAGTTCGCAGTATCAATGCCTCAAATTGTGGTGAATGAAGTCCAAGAAGTCAGCAAAGGAGTAGAGTGCAGAATCGAGCGAAAACCTCTTGGTGTTGTTGCGTCGATCACACCATTTAATTTCCCGAATATGGTGCCGCATTGGACGCTTCCAAATGCTTTAGTGCTTGGAAATACGATGGTTATGAAACCATCAGAATTGGTGCCACTAAGTACGGTACGTATGGCAGAATTGCTAAATGAAGCAGGCTTGCCAGATGGTGTCTTTAATATTGTAAATGGAGGAAAAGAAGTTGTTGAGGCCATTTGTGATCACCCAGATATTGAAGCCGTTTCTTTTGTTGGATCAACCAAAGTCGCAAAAATAGTGTACAAGAGAGCGACTTCAAATCTAAAACGATGTGTGGCTTTAGGAGGTGCGAAAAATCATTTGTTGGTGTTACCCGATGCTAATCCAGAAATGACGGCTTCCAATGTTGTTGCATCCATGTCTGGATGTGCAGGTCAGCGTTGTATGGCAGCATCGGTAATGGTTGGCGTCGATAAAGTGCAACATATAATTGACAAGATGGTCGAAGAGGCAAAAAATATTGTTCCTGGTGATAATTTAGGCTCCGTTATTAGTGCAGAAGCTAAGGAACGAATAGAAGGATATATTGCCGAAGCCGAAAGAAATGGAGCAAAAATTTTATTAGATGGGCGTAATGCAACAGTTCCTGGAAAAGAAGGAGGCTTTTATGTAGGCCCAACAATTATAGATCATGTTACTATCGATATGTCCGTGGCAAGAGAAGAGATTTTTGGACCTGTTATTTCTATTATAAGAGCAAAAGACCTTGATGAGGCCATCGAAATTGAAAATGGATCTAATTATGGAAATGCGGCAGCTGTATTCACACAAAGTGGTGGCTTGGCAAAACAAGTTATGGATCGTGCAAGTGCGGGAATGATTGGCGTTAATATAGGAGTTCCAGTACCTAGAGAACCTTTCTCTTTTGGAGGTTGGAACGAATCAAAATTTGGTGTTGGCGATATCACAGGTCGGAGTTCCATTGAGTTTTGGACGCAAAACAAAAAGACCACTACTAAATGGAACCCAGAAGCACAAACCAATTGGATGAGCTAATGGGTTTTTCTCAAGTACTAATTAAATCAATTTAATGAACAACAATCAAATAATAAAAGACAACCTTGACTATACACTATTCTCTTGGGCAAAACAAGGTGGCCTGAATCCAATAAATGCCTCACATGCAAAAGGATCTTATGTCTATGATAGAGATGGTAAAAAGTATTTAGATTTTACATCTCAATTAATGAATGTAAATATTGGACACGGAGATCAACGAATTACTGAAGCAGTAGCAAAACAAATGCAAGAGGTAAGTTATGTATATCCTGGAATGGCAACGGATGTTCGAGGGAAATTGGGTAAAAAAATAGCTGAAATTACACCTGGAAATTTAACGAAAACATTTTTTACTCTTGGAGGCGCTGAGGCTATAGAAAATGCTATTAAATTAGCTCGTATGTATACAGGGCGCCATAAGGTCATTGCACATTATAGAGCCTATCACGGTGCCACTTATGGAGCAATAACCGCAGGAGGAGATCCTAGGCGATTTCCTATTGATAGCCAAGCAATGCCTAATGTAGTGCATGTAGAAAACCCTTATGCATATCGCTGTCCTTGGAATTCTCAATCGATAGAAGAATGTGGAGAACTGGCCATTGCACATTTAGAGCGTGTCATTCAATTTGAGAATCCAGATAGCGTTGCAGGTATTTTATTCGAAGGCGAATCTGGTTCTTCCGGCTGTATTAAGTATCCGCCGATGTATCTTAAACAGGTGCGAGAACTTTGTGACAAATACGGTATCATGATGATTGATGATGAGGTGATGAGTGGTTTCGGGAGAACGGGTAAAATGTTTGGAATCGATCATCACGACGTCACTCCTGACTTTATGTGTTTGGCAAAAGGATTGACTTCGGGGTATTTGCCGTTAGGCGGACTCGTAGTAACCGATAAAATTGCGGAATATTTTAATGATGTTCCAATGACCATAGGATTGACATATTCTGCGCACCCAACACTATGCGCTGCAGCATTAGAAAACATACGAATCATTGAAGAAGAGAATTTAGTCGAGCGAGCAGCAAAAACGGGATTGTATATTGAAGCTGAAGTCGAAAAACTTAAAGTGAAACATCCATCTATTGGAGATTTTAGGAATACGGGGTTATTAGGTTGTATTGAACTAGTGAAAAACAGAGAAACTAAAGAACCTACAACGCCATGGAATGCAAAATCTAATGATATGGAAGCCACTTCAAGAATGGCTGCGAAAATTAGAGAGTTAGGGATGTTCGCTTTTGTAAGATGGAATTGGATTTTTATAGCGCCACCATTAAACATCACAAACGAAGAAGTAGACGAAGGTTTTAAAATCATATCTCAAGCTATTGCTATAGCTGATGAATATTGTAATTAATTTATGAGTAAAGATATTGTAGAATTACACGAAGACGTTTCCAAATCCTCTTTATATAGTGAAGACCTAGCGCCAGTTTCTAAAGAGAATCGAACATGGAACAAATGGCATTTAGCAGCTATTTGGGTGGGAATGGCCGTCTGCATTCCTACATATCTACTAGCGTCATACATGATTAAAACTGGCTTGAATTGGTATGAAGCGTTAATTATTATTGGTCTTGCTAATATCATTATTACAATTCCGATGGTACTTAATGGACATGCTGGTGTAAAATACGGTATACCGTTTCCAGTAATTGGTCGCGCGGCTTTTGGTACCAAAGGCGTGCATTTGGCTTCTGTTACAAGAGGCATAATTGCTTGCGGTTGGTTTGGTGTACAAACCTGGATTGGAGGCTTGGCTATTTATGCCATTTTTAATGCAATCACAGGATCGACTGGAGAACTTGGGTTATCCATTGGGAAATTTGTGAGCTTTGGTATTTTCTGGATGATCAACATGTATTTTATTTGGAAAGGAACCGAAAGTATTAAATGGCTAGAAACCTATTCTGCTCCAATACTTATTGTTATGGGAGTAGCTTTAATTTACTGGGGCTATACCAAAGCAGAAGGATTCTCAGTTGTATTGGATCAAGGTGTTCAACTCGAAAAAACAGCCGTGATTATCACCTCAGATGAAGATAAGTATTATCTTAATTTGAATGCGTTAAAAGATAAAGATGGACATTTAAAAGTAACGGAATATAATGTTGTTTCAGATGACATTACCACTTGGAAGTCTTTTACAGAAGAACCAATATTAATTGGTAATATTGAAAACGTACAAGTGCAATTCAGAAACACTGATAGTGAAATACCTGTTTTGTCAAGTGTAGTTTCAGCGAGTATCGTAGATGAGAATGATAGTTCTAATGGTAAACTTTTAAGTTACTTAATCTGGCTGACTGCCATGGTAGGTTTTTGGGCGACGATGTCTATCAGCATTGCCGATATTACACGTTATGCATCAACTCAAAAAGACCAAGTGGCTGGCCAATTTATTGGATTGCCCGCAACAATGATGCTATATTCCTTCGTTGGTATTTTTGTTACCTGCGCGGCAGTTATTAACTTTAAGGATATATTAATAGCAGATGATGCACCATGGGATCCAGTCTCATTAATTGCACGGTTCAAAAACCCTGTAGTGGTTGTCATTGCTCAAGTATTTATGCTAATTGCTACATTGAGCACCAATATTGCAGCTAATGTGATTGCACCTTCAAATGCATTTTCAAATTTATGGCCTAAGAAAATAAGTTTTAGGACAGGAGGGTTGATTACTGGAATAATCGGAATACTCATTATGCCTTGGTGGCTACTAAATGAAATTTCTGGATTCTTGATTTTTGTAAGTGGATTGTTAGGTCCTGTTTTAGGAATTTTAATTGCTGATTATTATGTGATAAGAAGAAAGAAATTAGAACTAGCAGAACTATATAATGAAGAGGGAATTTATACCTATAATAAATCTGGATTCAATAGAGCGGCAATGATTGCTTTATTGGTTGGTGTCTTTTTAGCTCTAATAGGATATTGGGTCCCTGTATTGAATTTCCTGTATTCCTTGTCATGGTTTACAGGCTTCATTATTTCATTTGTATTGTATTATCTACTCATGAAAAAATCCATATAGCTTGATTATAAAGTACATCACATTATTCCTGTATTTCTCAATCCTATTTTTAATAGGATACTTTGCTTCGAGGACCATAAAAACGACAAAAGATTATTATGTTGGAGGTAAAAAATTGGGATACTGGGTAGTTGCCTTTTCTGCAAGAGCTACTGGTGAATCTGCTTGGTTATTGTTAGGACTTACCGGACTTGGAGCAATGGTTGGGGTTTCTGCCTTTTGGGTGGTGCTTGGTGAAATTATTGGAGTCAGTATAGCTTGGTTTTTCATGGCGGAAAAATTCAAGCAGCTTACCGACAAATATAACTCTATAACCATACCCGACTATTTAGTAAGTCGATTCAAATCAAAAACAAACACCTTACGTATAGTGGCTGCTACTGCTTTATCACTTTTTGTTGTGATTTATGTAAGTGCTCAAATTGACGCTACTGGTACCGCTTTTGAATCCTTTCTTGGATGGAATTATTTTACAGGAGCCATTGTGGGTTTCCTCATTGTCTTAGCCTATATTTTCTCGGGAGGATTTGTTGCTGTCGCCTGGTCAGACCTGTTTCAAGGTTTGGTAATGCTTTTTGGTTTAGTACTTCTGCCAATAGTGGCTTATTTTTCGATCAGTTCAGATGTTTCTTTGTCTTCTGAATTAACAAAATTAGATCCTTCATTTTTAAATATTTGGGGAGACGGTGGTTTCAACATGATCAATCTCTTTACCATTTTAGGGTTTTTATTTATTGGGTTAGGATTTATGGGGTCGCCACAACTATTCGTTCGGTTTATGTCGATTAAAAGTACTTCTGAAATCAAGAAAGGACGTTGGGTAGCATTTGTATTTACACTCCTTACAGACTCTTGCGCGGTTTTGATTGGTGTTTTTGGCAGGTATTTGTTGACATCAATTGATGCTGATCCAGAAGTTATTCTAGGAAATGGAGCTCAAAACGTATTACCACTTTTAGTAGAAAGGGTCATGCCGCTGACCTTGGTAGGAATTTATATTGCAGCCGTCCTCTCGGCAATTATGTCTACGATAGACTCTCTTTTGGTTGTGGCCTCAAGTGCCATTTCAAGAGATTTTTATCAGCAGATCTTTAAGCCGAACAAAACTGAAAAAGAGCTAGCAAGAACATCGCGATTCATAACATTATTACTAGCTGTTTTTGCACTTATTATTGCCATGATAGTTGCTTTGGCAGTTCCAGGAAGAACAATTTTTTGGTTTGTAATTTTTGGATGGTCCGGCATTGCTGCGACCTTTTGCCCAACAATCATTCTTTCTTTGTTTTGGGATAAATTCAATGAAAAAGGAGCTATTGCATCAATGATAACGGGTTTTTTGTCAATACCACTTTTTAAATTCGGATTGACATCACTACCTTCAATTGGAATTTATTTTGAAAAACTTGGCGAACTTGGGCCTTCATTCCTTTTGGCGATTATTGTTGGGATGTTAGTGAGCGCTATTTTAACGAAACAGATGCCAAAAAGTGAACTAAATAGCAGTAATACTGATTAAAAACTTGTAAATTTATTGAACTCGGGAACCCTTAAATTCAATTTTTAGAATATGCCAATCTTAATAAAAAACGGAACGATTGTTACTGCTGCTGAAAGCTATGTAGCTGATGTTTATACTGAAGGTGAAGAGATTGTTGCCATAGGTAAAGATTTGAATTACCAGGCTGATGAAATCATTGATGCCTCAGGAAAATTGGTGTTTCCTGGTGGCATCGACCCACATGTGCATCTAGACATGCCTTTTATGGGCACCTATTCCAGTGATGATTATGAAACAGGAACACGTGCAGCGTTACATGGAGGAACGACGATGGTCATTGATTTTATTTTACAAACACAAGGTGATACCTTACATAATGCATTAAAAACATGGCAGCAAAAATCACATGGAAAAGCTATTGGAGACTATTCATATCATATGGCGGTTACCGATTTTAACGATGAGGTGGCCAAAGAAGTTGTCCAGATGATTGAAGAGGAAGGGATTTCTTCTTTTAAGACGTTTATGGCTTATAAAGGCGCTTTAATGATTGATGATGGACAAATGGTTCAGTTGATGAAAGTGGTTAAAAAGCATGGTGGTTTAGTTACGGTTCATGCCACTAATGGCGATATGATCGATTCATTGATTGCTAAAAATCGAGCTGAAGGAAACTTATCACCACTTTATCATTATTTGTCACAACCAGAAGTCACTGAAGCAGAAGCGTCCGCTCGTTTTGCAGACATGTTGCATTATACAGGTTGCCCTGGTTATATTGTGCATATGACCTGTGAAGGTGCTTTGAATGCTGTTCGAAAAGCGACACAACGCAATCAAAAAGTGTTTGTAGAAACTTGTACGCAATATTTAATACTCGATGCCTCTTTATATGAAAACGATTTTGAAGGTGCCAAATGGGTCATGAGCCCACCTTTAAGAGAAAAGAAAGATCAAGTTGCGCTATGGTCAGGAATCAATCAAGGTTTGATTCAAGTGGTTGGTACAGATCACTGTCCGTTCATGTGGGAACAGAAAAAAATGGGGAAGGACGATTTTTCAAAAATCCCGAATGGTCACCCAGCCATTGAACATCGCATGGAATTATTATATTCTGAAGGTGTAAACAAAGGGAAAATTTCTTTGACGAAGTATGTTGAAGTGAGCTCGACAAATGCGGCAAAAATCTTCGGAATGTACCCAAGAAAAGGAACAATTGCCATTGGAAGCGATGCCGACATCGTGATATTCGACCCTAATATGAAGCACACGATTTCTGCGGATACACATCATATGAATTGTGATTATTCAGGATATGAAGGACAAAAAGTAACAGGAAAAACTGAAACCGTAATATTGAGAGGAGAAGTTGCCATTAAAAATGAGGAATGCTTATTAAATGCAGGCCACGGACAATTCATACCTCGTAGTAAAACATCAAAAACAGTAATATAAAAACCTCTCGACTCCGCTTGAGGGGACATATATAAATTTCAATAAGTCGAGCTGTCACTTCGAGCGGAGTCGAGAAGCGAGACGTAAGTCAAAAGAGTAATTTAGAATAAAGAAATTATGCCAAGAAAAGTAAAATCTGGATTAATACAAATGAGTCTCCCTATGACGGAAGGAGAAGGTAGTATTCAAGAAATAATGGATGCCATGTATGATAAGCATATCCCATTTATAGAAGAAGCTGGCAAGAAAGGCGTTCAAATCTTATGTCTGCAGGAAATTTTCAATACGCCTTATTTTTGTCCAGGACAAGATCGTAAATGGTATGCTTCCGCGGAAGCCGTTCCAGGATCGACAACTGAAAAAATGCAAGTTTTGGCCAAGAAGCACGATATGGTTATAATCGTTCCTATCTACGAAAAAGAACAACCTGGAGTCTTTTATAATACGGCAGCAGTTATTGATGCAGATGGTACTTATTTAGGGAAGTACAGAAAAAATCACATTCCACATACCACTGGGTTTTGGGAAAAATTCTTTTTCAAGCCAGGCAATTTAGGATACCCAATATTTCAAACTAAATATGCAAAAGTAGGAGTTTATATATGTTATGATAGGCATTTTCCTGATGGCGCAAGAGTGCTAGGATTAAATGGCGCTGAGATAGTTTATAATCCCTCAGCAACAGTAGCAGGGTTAAGCGAATACTTATGGAAACTTGAACAACCTGCTCATGCAGCAGCCAATGGTTATTTTATGGGCTGTATCAATCGTGTAGGTGAAGAAAAACCTTGGAATCTAGGTAAGTTCTATGGGCAATCATATTTTGTAGATCCGAGAGGGCAAATATTTGCAGAAGCGTCTCGGGATGATGATGAATTGTTAGTCGCTGAATTCGATTTAGACCTTATTGAAGAAGTACGATCCACTTGGCAATTTTATAGAGACAGACGACCAGAGACATATGGAAGATTAACAGATTTATAAACTATGGCTGAATATATCAAACCAAATACAGAAGCTGAATTCAAAAAGAATTTCAAGCAGAAAAAACCCTTGATGAATGATACCGAAGCGTATTTTGAAGCATCGCGTTGTTTGTTCTGTTATGATGCACCTTGTGTCCAGGCTTGCCCTACTCATATTGATATTCCGTTATTTATTAAGCAAATCCATACGGATAATATCACAGGAGCATCTAAGACGATATTCGATTCTAATTGGCTTGGCAACGCGTGTGGCGTAGTTTGCCCAACCGGTGTTTTGTGCGAAGGTGCTTGTGTTTATAATCATCAGGACGTACCGCCTATTCAGATTGGTAGACTCCAAAATTATGCTACAAACAATACCATAGATGCTGATAAAGTAATTTTTAAAGTTGGTAAATCAAACGGAAAAAAGATTGCTGTAATAGGTTCTGGTCCTGCAGGCATTGCTTTTGCATGTGAAGTAAGAACCTTAGGGTATGAAGTTGATGTCTTTGAAGCTAAAGCCAAACCTTCAGGACTAACAGTTCATGGTGTCGCAACATATAAAATCACAAATGAAGAAGCCTTAAAAGAAATAGAATATCTACAAAAACAATTAGGATTTCACATCAAATATAATTCGGCTATTACTACAAAAGCGCAATTACAGGATTTAGAAAAAAATTATGAAGCCATTTTTTTAGGTGTTGGTTTAGGAAATACCCGAACATTAGGTATAGAAGGAGAAGATAAAGACAATGTCATTGGCGCGGTAGAGTTTATAGAAGAGCTACGTGAAAAGCAGCACAAAATGAAAGTGCCTCAAAAAGTTGTGGTGCTTGGCGGAGGGAACACGGCAATGGATGCAGCTTCTGAAGCTGCCAGAATGGGAGCCAAAAAAACGGTTTTGGCCTATAGAAATTCTAAAGAAAAAATGGGAGCCTATAGTTTTGAATATGATTTGGCCATTAGCGCTGGAGTGGATAGTTTGTTTCATGTAACACCACTAGCTATTGTTGGAAATGGAAAAGTAGAAGGTGTGAAATTTGCAAAGACTGAAATGGTAGATGGTCAGCTAAAAACTAATATGAATAATACGTTTATTGTGCGCTGTGATTTGGTGATAAAGGCTACAGGACAAGAAAAAATGGGCCGTTTATATGATTTGATTAATGATTTAGATGTAGGTCGTAATGCCGTTATAAAAGTCAATGAAACTACTTTTCAAACGTCTAATCCTAAATATTTTGCTGGAGGCGATGCTATAAATGGAGGGGCAGAGGTTGTTAATGCAGCTTACGATGGGAAAATGGCAGCCCAAGGAATGCATAAGTGGTTAATGAAATAAAATATAAAACATGATAGACTTATCTATAAATTTTGGAGGCATTAAAGCACCAAACCCATTTTGGTTGGCTTCTGCACCACCAACAAATTCAGGTTATCAATTAATGAAAGCCTTTGAGGCAGGGTGGGGAGGTGCCGTATGGAAAACTTTGGGTGTTCCAGTTGTTAATGTTTCAAGTCGTTATGGTTCTGTAAATTATAGAAATACCCGAATGATGGGCTTCAATAATATTGAACTGATTACTGATAGGCCTCTAGCAGATAATCTTAGAGAGATGGAAGAGGTCAAAAAATATTTTCCAGACCATGCTGTTATCGCTTCGTTGATGGTGGAATCCAAGGCGGAATGGGAACAAATAATAAAAGATGTAGAAAACGCTGGAGCAGATGGCATCGAACTTAATTTTGGATGCCCACATGGTATGTGCGAACGTGGTATGGGATCTGCAGTTGGGCAAGAGCCAGAAGTTTTAGAAACTATTGTTGGATGGGTAAAAAACGCAGCAAATATTCCTGTAATTACAAAGTTAACACCTAACATTTCAGAAATAACAGACCCTGGATTGGCAGCGGTTAAAGGAGGTACGGATTCTATATCATTAATAAACACGATCAAAAGTATTGTCGGGATAGATCTTGACACTTATGCTCCATTACCAATTGTTGATGGCAAAGGCACTAATGGCGGATATTGTGGACCTGCCGTTAAGCCAATCGCTATGCACATGATTCGTGAGTTAGCACAACATCCTGAAATCTCTAAGGTACCCATATCAGGTATTGGTGGCGTAGAGACCTGGCGCGATGTTGTAGAGTTTATTTTACTGGGTGCGACTTCAGTTCAAGTATGTACGGCAGTGATGCATTATGGCTTTGGAATTGTGCGTGAAATGGAAGCAGGTTTGAGACAGTTCATGGAGGAGAAAAATTATAAGACCATCTATGATTTTGCTGGTAAAGCCTTGCCTAACGTTACCGAATGGAAGCACCTGAATTTAAAGCATAAGGTAGTTGCAGAAATCAATCCCGAAAAATGTATTGGTTGTGAGCTTTGTTATATCTCCTGCGATGATGGTGCTCACCAAGCCATTTCCTTATCTGATGATTCTAAAATCAGAATCCCAAGCATTATTGAAGAGAACTGCGTTGGTTGTAACCTGTGTGCGTTGGTTTGTCCGGTTGAAGATTGTATTACGATGGTAAAGAGAGATGACGGAACTCAACATATCACATGGGATGAGCGAGCCCAAAATGACGACATACCAATAACTTTTGATGATGATAGAGCAGGTGGGAAAGGGCATTTTGTGCCAAAGCCAACAGATGCTCTAAAGTAATTGTGCCTAAAGATGATTTAGGATGTTCGTGTTCATGGGGGGATTAACGGCCTACAATCATTGTTTCCCAAAGAGTCGCTTTGAAAACCATCAAAGGAAACACACCTTGCTTTATCCAAAAAAAACGAGTTCCTTTAAGGAACTCGCTCTCATTTTTATCTTTTGATGATTTATCTGTACTCAAGGTGGGAATCGAACCCACACGACCGAAGTCACTGGATTTTGAATCCAGCGCGTCTACCAATTCCGCCACTTGAGCAAATTAAGGAATGCAAAACTATAAATAAATTCTGTAATACCCCAAAATTACTACACTTTATGCTTGAGCAGTTCAAATAAATTTATAAATTTGCACCTCATTTAACAAAACCCTTATTTTCAAGGGTTATAAACCATTAAGTACCAATGCCAAATTCCAATACGGAAGCCAAGATTTTTGCATGTTCCCAGAGCGAGGAGCTAGCTAAAGAAATTGCAATTGCATATGGAGTTGACCTTGGGAATGTTATCACCTCTACCTATAGTGATGGAGAGTTTCAACCATCTTATGAAGAATCCATAAGAGGGACACGAATTTTTATAATTGGATCGACACATCCTGGGCCAGAAAACCTAATGGAGATGCTTTTGATGATTGATGCTGCTAAACGGGCATCAGCTAGGCATATTACGGCAGTGCTACCTTACTTTGGATGGGCACGACAAGACAGAAAAGATAAACCAAGAGTGCCAATTGCTGCTAAGTTGGTAGCAAAAATGTTAGAAGCTGCTGGAGCTACTAGGATTATCACTATGGATTTGCATGCAGATCAGATTCAAGGATTTTTTGAGAAGCCAGTAGATCATTTATTTGCGTCAACAGTATTTTTACCCTATCTAAAAGAATTGGATTTAGATAATTTGACCATTGCTTCACCAGATATGGGAGGTTCTAAAAGAGCATATGCATATTCTAAGTTTTTAGAGAGTGATGTTGTTATCTGTTATAAACAGCGTAAGAAAGCCAATGTTATTTCACATATGGAATTGATAGGAGACGTTACGGGCAAAAATGTTGTGCTTGTAGACGACATGGTAGATACTGCGGGCACCCTTACTAAAGCTGCTGATTTGATGATGGAGAAAGGAGCACTTAGCGTTAGGGCAATTTGTACACACCCTATATTATCTGGTAGTGCTTACGAAAGAATAGAAGCATCTAAATTAGAGGAATTGATAGTTACTAATACAATCCCACTAAGAAAAGAGAGTAAAAAAATAAGAGTTTTAACTTGTGCAGATTTGTTTGCTGATGTTATGCATAAAGTACATCATAACAATTCTATTAGTTCAAAATTCTTAATGTAATTTAATATTAATATAAACACGAAAAATGAAATCGATTACAATTAATGGATCTAAAAGAGAAAGCGTGGGCAAAAAGTCAACAAAAGCCCTACGTAATGCTGGAGAGGTTCCTTGCGTATTATACGGAGGAGACAAGCCAGTACATTTCTCAGCAAACGAATTGGCATTCTCTAAACTTGTATACACAGCAAATGCGCATACAGTTGTAATTGCCGTAGAAAATGGCGAAACGTTTAATGCAGTTATGCAAGACATACAGTTTCACCCAGTAACAGATAGAATCTTACACGTTGATTTTTATCAACTGTTCGAAGACAAGACTGTAACGATGAACATCCCTGTTAAACTAGAAGGAAATTCTCCTGGTGTAAGAAATGGTGGAAGATTATTGTTCAGAAAAAGAAAATTGTCAATTAAAGCATTGCCAGGCGATCTTCCAGATTTCTTTAAGATAGATATTTCTAAGTTGAAAATTGGAGATAATATAGCGGTAGAGTCTTTGTTAAGTGATGATTTTACTATTCTTCACCCGGACAGTCAGGTTGTTGTACAGGTTAAAACAGCTCGTGCAGCAATTGAAGAAGAGGAAGAAGAAGAAGAAGGTGTTGAAGGTGCAGAAGGAACTGAGGCAGGAACTCCAGCAGCGGAAGGCGATGCGCCAAAAACCGAGGAAGCTCCGACAAAAGAATAAATCATTTATAACTTTAAACAGAAAAAGCATCCTAAAGTTTAGGATGCTTTTTTATTTTTACATAAACATCAACCGAAATGTTTAGGGTTTTAATTAATTGGCTTAAAAATTGCTTCTCTTCAAATCAAGAAGAAATAGATAATAATATGAAAAAATTTCTTATCGTTGGTCTTGGTAATATTGGTAAAGAATATGCTAATACCAGGCACAACATCGGATTTAAGATACTTGACTATTTTGCTAGTGAAGAAAATCTAGAGTTTGAAACACATAAGTTAGGAGACATTGCCATTTATAAATTTAAAGGAAGGACATTCGTGTTGCTTAAACCAAGTACGTATATGAATCTAAGCGGTAAAGCTCTAACCTATTGGATGGCTAAAGAAAAAATTGCGTTGGAGAATGTATTGGTTGTTACAGATGATATTAATTTACCATTTGGAGCCTTAAGAGTTAAATCTAAAGGAAGTCATGGAGGTCACAATGGGTTAAAAGATATTCAAGACAAACTAAATATGAATACTTATAATCGCTTTAGGTTTGGTATTAGTGATGATTTTTCCAAAGGTAGGCAAGTGGATTATGTTCTAGGAAATTGGAGTAAAGAGGAAGAAGCTAGTTTACCCGAAAGACTTGATAAGAGTATTGAAGTAATCAAATCTTTTGGAATGGCAGGAATTAATAGTACAATGAACACCTATAATGGGAAATAAAAAAAGAGGCTTTTGAAGGCCTCTTTTTTTATTAATATAATAATGGATTAGTTATCATCCATAGATTCTGATGACGAATTATCTCCGAAATTAAATCGAATCAATATCTCATGAGTACCGTCACTTACACTTGTAAGTTCATCTCTTAACGAACTTTCATATGCATAACCGATATCAATCCAATCTGCTAGTTCTAGCAAAGCTAAACCACCAAGGGCTTTATCGGTTCTGTATATAGCACCAATTTCAAACTTTTGAAAAAACTTGAATGCTGCTGTAATATCTACTGATACAGGAGCTCCGCTCACCGCTCTTACCATAGTAGAAGGCTTGAATTCAGTATCTCCACCTAAATCAAAATTATAACCACCTGATAGGTAGAAATGAGCTTTATCATTTGAGTAAGTGATAACACCATTATCATTACTTACACCCTGAGTTGCTAGTAAATTAGGTGATGATAATGATAAAAAATATTTATCATTATGCAAGTAAGCACCAATACCAACATTAGGCCTAAAACCAGTGTCAACATTACCCAGTGCAGGGTCATCAGGCAACCCGATGTTTGCTAAACCAGCTCTATCTATGTTATACGTACTTCCTCCAGCCTTAAGACCTAAAAACACATTCGTATTATCAGCTATAGGCAACCTATATGAGAAATCAACAAAGAAACCTGTTTCACGTTCAATAAAGGTTTCATCATTTACAATTGTAGCACCTAATCCAACACGCTCACCTAAAGCTGTTGAAAAAATGAAACTTTGAGTTTCTGGAGCATCCTGAACTTCTTCCCACTGACTTCTAATGTTAGCAGTGAATTGAGTTTGGCCATCAGCCCCTGCATAAGCAGGGTTGACGACATTCATTGTGTATCTATATAGGGCGTAGTTGGATTCTTGTTGGGCATACATAGTCCCGGCAATTAAGAAAGCAACAATCGTTAATTTATTTATAGAATATTTCATTTCTTGACTTTTGTTTAAATTAATTTTACCAGTGTTATAGTGTTAAATAAATCCAACCTTCAATAGGTTTTCCACCATTACCATTGGTATCTATTTGATAATAGTATGAGCCAGCTGGTAATGTCTTACCATCAGAATCCGAATTACCACCCCAATTGTTGTTATAACCTTGGTCGCTAAATACCTCATTACCCCATCTGTTAAATACACGAACCTTAGCTTGAGGGAATCTTTCGATATTAAGAATAATCCAAGTATCGTTTATGCCATCACCATTAGGAGTTAATATCTCACTAGCAATTGGTCCATCACAGATATCACCAACACCATTTAAATTAAAGTCTTCTTGCCCAGGATTAACCGTTAACGGACAATTATCTTCTTCGTCTAATACGCCATCATTGTCATCATCATCGTCACAAGCATCTCCCATGCCATCTCCATCGGTATCAAGTTGATCAAGATTGGCTGCCATTGGACAATTATCATCGTCATTTAGTAAAGTGTCATTATCTATATCTGGATCACATAGATCTCCTATACCATCTCCATCAAGATCTGCTTGATCTACATTAGGTGTTACTGCACAGTTATCGTCCAAATTAATAATGCCATCATCATCAAGATCTGCAGGATTTCTCAAACCACAAATTTCTATATTGAAATAGTTTATAGTTCCTGTATCGCCAGTAAATTGATCAAGCACTAATAAGGTCCAAGTGCCTTGAGCATTCATGCCCGTGACATCAAAATTAAATGTAGATAATGGCTCAAACGGAATGAAGGACCCGGTAAATGGTGCATCTCCATCTACAATAGAGACAGTAGCACTATCGTCAAACGTAGTATCTGTATAATCATCTGCAAATGGTGCACCAACGCCAGGAGAAAGTAATATAATATCTCCATTAGGGTTTTGAAGTCCTACAAGTAAATCACTTACCCACGTATGCGTAATGTCAATAGTTACATTTATATCTGTTGGCATTATGGTAGAAGAAATATCAACAGATGTAGAAACTATTGCACCATCTTCAATTTGAACTACTGCATTTGTATCAGCCGATATACAAGCAACCTCACAGGCATCTCCAATACCATTACCATCTCCATCAAATTGATCAGGATTGGCATTCATTGGACAGTTATCTTCGTCATCAGTAATACCATCATTGTCGTCATCGTCATCACAAACATCACCCATGCCATCACCATCATTATCGGCCTGATCTGCATTGGCTATCATTGGACAATTATCGGCTACATCATCAATACCATCACCATCGCTATCTGGTAGTGGTGCTCCACATATTTCCAAGCTCCAACTTGTAATATTACCAGTATCAAAACCAGCGGAATCGGTAGCGGTTAATGTCCAAGTACCTCCAGAAGGAGTCCCGTTCAATACAGAAAGAGCACTCGCAGGAATCACTGTCCCAGTTACGGAAGGATTTCCATTACACGTTACTGCAACACCATCATCATCAAAAGTTGCTGAAATATTTTGCTGTCCACTGGCATTACATTGTCTTTCTATTAAAGAAATAGCTGTTCCGCCTGGACTTGTAAGTGTTAGCGTTATATCGCCTGTCCATGTATGAGTTATATCTACAGTAACATTAACATCGTCTATTAAAACAGGTGTTGTTACGGTCATCGATGAAGTAACACCATCAGCATCATTATCAGGAATAGCTAATGGCGTATCCGTAGAATCGAAAGAACTACATGCTACGACGGCTGTTGTAAAAGAAATTGGAGCACTAAAGCTTCCATCTCCACAAACATTTTCTGGTCTTACTCTCCAGAAATACTCTGTAGTACCTAGTAACAGCGTTGCTGTATATGAATTAGTTGTAGTGTTAGCGCTTTCAACGATTGCTGTAAAAGCAGCATCCGTTGCAATTTCTACATCATAACCAGAAGCGTTAGAATCGGCATCCCACATGAGTAGCGCGGCAGCAGGCTGCTCTGTAGCACCATCTGCAGGAGCAGTTAGATTTGATGCCGCAAAAGTGGCGTCAAATAAATTGAGTGTAATATCAATTGCTTCAGATGAAGACGTCGCTGCGCCATCAATAGAAATGGTATAGTTGCCTACTCCAGCACCAGCAATACCTGAAAGCGTCATTTGTACAGGCGTACCATCAGTTGTAGCTGTAGTAGGACTAAAACTTGCTGTTACACCAGCAGGTAAATTACTCGCCGAAAATGTTGTAGTCTCAGCAAAAGTTGGAAATGTGTAATAGTCGAAATCTATTGTGATATCGCCTCCTGTAACACAAGCATCTAATGATGGTTGACCAGGAACCATTGCAAAATCATAAAGTGGAATGACTAATTGATCTCTTGGTCCACCAGTATCTATTGTCGCTCTTATTCGATCTTTTTGTCCTGTAGTAAACAAGTTCATACAAGCGTCATCTGAATAATCCATATAGTTTTGGACCATATCTTCAGAACCGCAAGACATATGCCCAAGGGCACATCCACCATTAGAAGCATCAGATTCTGGAGTATCACTTACAAAGTCATCAACACCACAACCGCCATCTCCCCAGATATGTCTAAGGTTAAAATAATGTCCCATTTCGTGCGTTGTGGTTCTTCCTAAATCAAAAGGAGCTTGTAGGAAAAAATCGCTATTGGTATCATAGTCAGACGATCCAAAAAATTGAGGACCCATTACAATACCATCTGTTTCTGGAGTTCCTCCTGGAAATTGTGCAAACCCTAAAAGACCGCCACCTAAATTAGCAGTCCAAAAGTTAAAATATCTTGTTGTATCCCAAGGATCCTTTCCGCCAGTTGCGTCACTTTTCATATCTTCTGAGAAGCCAAACGCTGATACACTAGTTTGAGTTCTTGTAATCCCATTGGTTGGATTTCCATCTGGATCGACACGCGCCATATAGAATTCTATTTCCATATCATCAGCTTGAGACCATACAGCATCAGCATCATCATTTAACCTCCTGAAATCTTTGTAAATAACATCGATTTGAGATAGTACTTGAGCATCGCTAATGTTTTCTTGATCCGTGTTGTATACGACATGTACTACAACAGGTATATATACAACCTCCGCCATTCTACCATTTGGGTTTTCTCTATACTCTCTAATCTTATTCTGAGTAAAAGTTTCAATAGCAGCCATGCGCTGTTCTAGACCAGGGTCTTGTTGTTTTTGCAATTCCAAGACTTCCATAGCACTACAATTTCGCTCTTGAGCGAACATAGATACAGAAACCAAGAAAAAAGCAACTAATACATAGTGAAGTTTTCTTCTCATTGTTTTGTTTTTAGAAAAAGTAATGAAGTGAACCGACCAAAGTTTTTCAACAATCGTAATTGATATTAATCCTATAAAGAATCAATAAATAAGAATTTGGGAAAATTAGATGTTTTAAAAAGTGAGAGAGTAGTTCTTCTTCATTAGCTTGATTAATTATTTATTTAGTGATCATTGAAGTCAAATTTAAGATTTTTTTAATACTATTTAGGATTTTTTTAATATTTGATCTGTTAAACTCGATAAAGTGACAGAAATTTTTATAAAAATAACTTCGCCATATTGGATATTAAAATGGCTGTAAATAATTAATTTAGCCCAAAATTCGTTGAATTGAATATACTTTCACACACACCTTCGTTAAAACGAGGGTCTGTTATTACGATTGGCACCTTTGATGGTGTTCATATTGGGCATAAGAAGATTATAAGAGAGCTCATTAGTAAAGCACATAACAATGCTCTTAACTCTGTAGTGCTTACTTTTTTTCCACATCCAAGAATGGTTCTTCAAGAAGATGCTAATATTAAATTGATAAACACTTTAGAAGAAAAAGCACAAATATTAGATATGTTGGGCTTAGATTATCTTGTAGTAGAAGAATTTACAGAACAATTTTCACGTGTTACGGCAGTAGAATTTGTTAGAGATACTTTAGTCAATAAGTTAAAGGCACGAGACGTTATTATTGGTTATAATCATCGATTTGGACGAAATAGGTCTGCCAATATCGATGACCTAAGCGACTTTGGAGAGCTGTTTAATTTTAAGGTTAATCAGATTTCGGCCCAAGATATAGATGAAGTAGCTATTAGTTCGACTAAAATTAGATTGGCTTTAAATGAAGGCGCGATTGAAAAAGCAAACAGCTATCTTGGTTATAACTTTATGCTGACAGGTATTGTGCAAAAAGGAAAAGGTTTGGGAAGAACTATTGGATTTCCAACGGCAAACCTTTTTATTGAAGAGACGTATAAACTTATTCCTAAAAATGGCGTTTATATAGTGTCTTGTAAATATAAAGATGCTCAGTTATATGGGATGATGAACATTGGAACCAATCCTACTGTTGACGGTAAAGAACAATCTATCGAAATCAATTTTTTCGATTTCGATCAGGATATATATGGCGAAAAATTACAAATAGATATGCATCAAAGACTACGTGACGAACAAAAATTTGATTCGTTAAAAGCGTTGCAACAGCAGTTGAATGATGATAAACAAAACGCATTGATATTCTTAAAGTAAATGCCTTTTAAAACATTACTTTTTAAGCAAATTGATAATAGTGCCTTAATTGTTTTTAGGGTAATTTTCGGATTGCTACTTTTTTTAGAATCTGTTGGGGCTATTTTTACTGGTTGGGTAAGGCGTACATTGGTTGAACCTGAATTCACATTTTCCTTTATAGGGTTTGAATGGTTACAGCCACTTCCTGGCAATGGTATGTATGTATACTATGTTGTAATGGGTATACTGGCGCTTATGATAATGGTAGGTTATAAATATCGTTTTGCAATGATATTATATACTATTTTATGGGCCGGCACTTATTTTATGCAAAAGGCATCCTATAATAATCATTATTATTTATTGATATTAATTGGCTCAATAATGGCATGGTTGCCAGCTCATAAAAATTACTCAATAGATGCTAATAGAGACCCAAGTATTAAAAGCGAGGCAATGCCAAACTGGGGTCGCTTAGTAATCATACTTCAACTATTTATTGTGTACACATACGCTTCCATTGCCAAAATGTATCCAGATTGGTTGGACCTAACCGTTGCAAAAAACCTGATGCACTCACGTAAAGATTATTTCTTGATAGGTGATATCTTACAGAGAGAATGGTTTTTATATATTTTGACATATGTAGGCATTCTCTTTGATTTACTAATAGTACCCTTGTTACTATGGAAAAAGACAAGAAAATGGGCGTTTTTTGCCTCTATATTTTTTCATTTATTTAATTCTATAGTCTTTCAAATAGGAATTTTCCCATATCTCTCACTGGCCTTTATAGTGTTCTTTTTTGAACCTGAAATAATTCAGAAACTCTTTTTACGAAAGAAAGAATTCTATGATAAGCATGAAGTGATACTTCCTAAAAAGAAAAATATTTGGATGACAGTTTTATCTATATATTTTATTATTCAGGTAATCTTACCAATTCGACATTGGTTTATTAAAGACGCCGTGTTGTGGACCGAAGAAGGTCATAGGTTATCCTGGAGAATGATGCTGCGCTCCAAGACCGGAATAATAAACTATAAAATAGTAGATAAAAACACAGGAGAAACCACTCTCATAAATTTAGACGACTACCTTACTAAAAAACAAAAACGAATTGCGGCATCTAAAGCTGACGTGATTTGGCAATTTGCGCAAAGATTACATCGAGAATATGCTAAAAAAGGTAGAGACATTTCTGTATTCGTGGACTCAAAAATTAGCGTTAATGGTAAACCATTCAAACAATTTATTGACTCTAAAACTGATTTAACCGAAGTTAAGTGGGATGCGTTTAAACATAATGATTGGATTTTACCTTCAGAATAACCAAGGTTTCATAACTCTTTATCCAAGATCTTTTATAATTTTGCCTTTCTATAATTTGAAACCATGTTGCAAGTACCATTTATAAGGGAGAACAAGGAGTTAGTCATTAAAGGACTGGCTAAGCGTAATTTTGACGCCACACAGATTGTTGAAGATGTCATTCAATTAGATGAAGACAGACGCAAAATACAAGCGCAATTAGACAATGCACTTTCCGAATCAAACACACTTTCAAAGGAAATAGGGATGCTGTTTAAATCTGGCGAGGTACAAAAGGCCAATCTTCTTAAAGAGAAAACAACGAATTTAAAGGAACTATCTAAAACAAAAGCAGATAATCTTAGTGCTAAGACAGAGTCATTAAACGAGTTGTTGTATACTATACCTAATGTGCCTCATGAATCTGTTCCATCAGGAAATACAGATGAAGATAATGAAGAGATATTTAGAGCGGGAGATATTCCCGATTTAGGAACGAATGCTTTACCACACTGGGAGCTTGCAAAGAAATATAATATTATAGACTTTGAATTAGGTAATAAAATTGCAGGAGCTGGATTTCCTGTATATATAGGCAAGGGTGCTAGATTGCAGCGTGCACTTATTGCCTATTTTTTAGATAAGAATACTGCGGCTGGTTACACAGAATACCAAGTACCCCATTTGGTAAACGAAGCCTCAGCGTTCGGTACTGGACAGTTGCCAGATAAAGAAGGGCAAATGTATCATGTTACTGAAGATAATTTATACTTGATTCCGACAGCGGAAGTTCCTGCAACAAATATCTTTAGAGGTGTATTGCTCGATGAGAGCGATTTGCCAAAAACAATAACGGGTTATACACCATGCTTTCGAAGAGAAGCTGGAAGTTATGGAGCTCATGTAAGAGGGTTAAATAGATTGCACCAATTTGATAAGGTTGAAATTTTACGTGTAGAGCATCCTGAGAATTCTTATGCAGCATTAGATGGTATGGTTGCTCATATAAAGAGTATTTTGGATGAGTTGAAGCTACCTTACAGAATTCTGCGTCTTTGTGGTGGAGATCTTGGATTTACATCTGCATTAACTTATGATTTTGAAGTGTTTTCTACAGCACAAGATCGTTGGTTGGAAATTAGTTCAGTATCAAATTTTGAAACATTTCAAGCAAATAGATTAAAATTGAGATATAAGAATACAGACGGAAAAAATCAATTAACTCATACCTTAAACGGAAGCTCATTGGCGCTCCCGAGAGTGTTGGCGGGCATCTTGGAAAATTACCAAACAGATAAAAATATTGAAATTCCAGAAGTTTTAGTACCTTACGCCGGTTTCAAAACTATCTGATAATGTATTTTTTAAGAGTAAGGGCCTTAATACTTACTTACATTGTAATCTCATGCTTTAGCTGTGGCGGTACTAAATTACCAGTTGCAGAAGAGAACTATTTACATAACTTACCAGTACGTAAAGCTTATGTAGTCATTAGATCTGAAGGAGGCACAACAAATGTACAAAGAGTGAAGGATATCCTTTCTTCAGATTTTTTAGAAAACAATGTATCTACTAATTTCTCTTTATATAGAGCGAAACAAGCATGGAATCAAAATGATATTTTTAACAGTGCCTATAAAGGGCAGTACGATTATATTGTTCTTATAGATCAAGTTGCAAAATTCACAATTGATAATAGAACCCAGGTTGGAGGTAAATATCAAATACGGTCGTATCACATTAAATCACCTAACCCTAATTGGTTGGACTTAGGGCAAGCTACCTGCAATTTATCCGTTGTGCCTTCAGTTCAAAAATTTTCTCGAGAAATAATTCGAAGTATTGTAGGTAATAAAGCGGCGTTTAAAAATCATGATTTTGAATATGATGATTCTCTAGCAAGTAATGATGATAAGAATATCATTAATGAAAACAAATCATCTAAAAATCTTGCTTCCGAAGTTGAACTATTAAGAAAGGAGCTTGAACAAGAAAAAAGAAGAACTAGATTAGCTGAAGACGAAAGAAATAAACTCGAGAGTCAACTTAGATTAGAAGTTGAAACACAAAAACAAAGAGCTAAGATTGCAGAGATAGAAGCTGAAGATGCAGCACTAAAAATAAGACAGAGGCAAAGAGAGATTGCCGAAGCATATGAAGCTAAGAACAAGGAAATAAAAAAACGCGAAGACAAAGCTGCCCTAGAAAACCCTCCTATTGTCGAGTCAAAACCGAAAGAGCTTACACGAGAAGAACGTCTAAGTAGACGTCAAGAAACAAAACGACGTATTGCAGAAGAGAAAAAAACAAAACGTCTAGAAGCAGCTAAAACATTGGCAGCAAAAAAAGAAGAAAGAGCACAATTAGAAAAGTTTGAAAAAGAAGAGCGAAGAAGATTGAAAGAAGAATTAGAAGCTCAAAGAAAAGAAAAGAGTCGATTAGCAGAAGAAGATTTAAAGCGAATTAAAGAGAAAGTAGCTGCAGAAAGGCGTCAAGCAGAAGCTTTGGCTAAACAAAAAAAGGAAGCAGAAAAATTAGCGGAAGCCGAACAGACAATAGCAAGGCAAAAAGCAAAAGAACTTGAAGCTCAACAAAAAGAGCAAACAAGAATTGAAAAAGAGAAAGCAGAAGTTCTAGAAAAACAAGAACGTATAGCCAGAAGAATGGCTCGTGAAGAAGACGCCAAGAGAAAGGAAATTCAACTTAAAGCACAACGTTTGGAAGAAAAGCGTGAAGCTCAAATAAAACTTACCGATTTAGAGAATCAAGCAAAAGAGAGACAAGAGTCAGAACCTGTTGTAACTAATTCAAAGAAAAAAGTTTTGAAATCTATAAATACATCTTCAAAACTGATTAGTGTTTATGTAATATTAAGGGGGAAACAGGATGATAAAAAGCAGCTTGAAGATTTAGAAGACTATATAGAATTTAATTTTATGTTTATTAAAACTAAGGTCGAAAGTATAATTTTAAGTCCTGACGAATCAATTTCTTTGGCAAATATTTCCACAGATATTTTTGATGAACACAACGTTATCATTCTTGTAGATCAGAAAGAATATTTGGGAAATGGTAAATCTACTTATCAAATAATGTCTGTAAAAACTAAGACTGATAGAAATTGGAAAAATGTCTTGTCAGAAGGGTATAATCTCGATATCAAGGCCGATTTGAAGCAGTTATCGAAGAAAATTGCCGAACACCTTAAAAACTAGTTATTTGAAGCATTTTTCATAACTTGGGGTTCGCTATTTTAAATTATGAGGATATTTTTAGTCACCTGCAGTCTTTTTATTTTCTTCTTTAGTTACAGTAAACCTACTTTTGTTCCTAATGAAGAGAATTCTATAAAAGAAAACAAGGTATATATTGTATTAAGTCTGGAAGGGTTTGAAGAAAATTTGCAGAATCTAAGATTTGTATTGTCATCAGATTTTCTCGATAATGGTATTGAGACAGATTTTAAGTTGTACAAACCCTATGAAAACTGGACGCCTGAAGATGTTTTTATCAAAGCAAAAGACGAAAGCTATGATTATGTAGTTATTATAGATTTAGTTACAGAATCCTCTGACACAGGCGAAAGTACATATCAAATAAGATCGTATAAAGTAAAACCCCAAAACCAAGATTTACTTGGCATTACTCAAGAAAGCTGTGATATAGAAGTTGCTTCTTCAGTTTTAGAATTTTCAAAAAAAATAATAAAGAACACACTCGGCAATAAAGCCGTAATTAGCAAGTCTATTGATGAATTGGCGAGCTTTGATGGGGCTTCATATGGGTCAGAATTGGAAAAACTGAGCCGTGAACTAGAACAAGAAAGGAAACGTGTTGTTGCCGAAGAAAAGAAAAGAAAGATTGCTGAGAACAAATTGGCGTTGCAAATGCAAACCCAAAAGCAAAAATTGAAAATTGCAGAACAGAAGGTCGAAGAACTCATCAAGAAAGAATCGAAAGTCGATAAACAAAAGAAAATAGCCGAAGTTTATACGGCAAAAATAGATGAAAGAAAAAGACACGAGGCAGAAGCTGTTGCGCTAAAAGCTGCTAAGCTAGCTGATGTTGCAAATGCAAAGATGGATGTTAAAAACGAATCCACTAATGCCATGAGAATGCTCAGAAAAGAGCAAGAAGATAGACGCGCTAAATTACTTGAAGAGAGACGTCTGGCTGCTGAGTTAAAAGTACAGCAAAGAGAAGAAAATAGACTAAAAGAATTGGCCAGAAGAGAAAAGGCCAGACAATTAAGGGAAGATTTAAAGAAATCCCTAGCATCTCAGAGAACTATTAAAAAGCGTAAAAGAGAGGATGCTAAAGAAGCAATTTCTGATAAGTCTGATGTGCGAGTTGCTGAATCTTCAACGACAGAAGAGAAAGCATTAGACACGAATCAAGAATCTATAAAACTGGAATCTGAAAGCGCAGAATCACAGGGATTAATAGGAGAAGACAATGAAGTTGAATTAACTGGAGCTCAAAAAAGAGAGGCGTTGAGGTTAGCTGAAGTAGAAAGAAGGCAGAAAGAAAGAGCAGCAGCAGAATTAGAGAGACAGAGAAAAGAATCTGAAAGACTTGCTGAGCAACAGAGAAGAAAAGAACACCTTAAACTTGAAAGAGAAAAAGCTGAAGCTTTAGCTTTAGAGCAAAGAGAAGCTAGAAGACTTGCAGAAGAGAACAAAATAGAAGAGCAGCGACAAGCAAGATTATTAGCAGAAGAGAAGAGAAATGCTACTCGATTGGCTAAACAAAAAGAAAGGGAAGACCTTCAGCAGGCAGCCGAACTTGAGAGGCAGCGTAAGGAGGCTGTTCGAATAGCGGAACAAAAGATACAAGAACAACAATTAAAGTTAGAAAGAGAGCAAGCTGAAAATCAAAGAAAAGAGACAAGGCGATTAGCTGATCTAGCCCAACAAAAAGAGCAAGAACGATTGGCTGAAGAGCGCCAACAAGCGGAATTGTTAGCTGCTCAACAAAGAGAAGCTTTAAAACTTGCTGATGAAGAACGAAGAGCGAATGAAAGAAAGGCGGCAGAAGTTGAGAGACAACGTATAGAGGCCGAGAGATTGGCCGAGCAACAACGTCAATCGGAGCAGTTAAGATTAGAAAGAGAGCAAGCAGAGGCTCTTGTGATTGAGCAAAGAGAGGCTCGCAGGCTCGCAGAAGAGAAAAAAATAGAGGCGCAAAGAAAAGCTTCAGAATTAGAGCTTCAAAGAAAAGAGACAAGACGTTTAGCACAGCTCGAAAAACAGAAAGAATTAGAAAGTATAGCCGAAGAGCAACGTCAGGCTGAATTATTAGCCATTCAAAAGAGAGAGGCTAAAAAGTTAGCAGATGAAGAGCGAAGAGCGAATGAGAAAAAGGCAGCTGAACTTGATAGACAGCGTCGAGAAACGGAGAGATTGGCAGAGCAACAACGTCAAGCGGAGCAATTGAGGTTAGAAAGAGAACAGGCAGAAGCATTGGCTGCTCAACAAAGAGAAGCTAGAAGGCTTGCTGAAGAGAAAAAACTTGTAGACCAAAAAGAACTGGAGCGCCTCGCTGAAGAGCGTCATCAAACTGGATTATTAGCTGCTCAGCAGAAGGAAGTTGAGAGATTGGAAGAGCAACAGAAGGCAGAACGATTGAAGTTGGAAAAGGCACAAGCTGAAGCACGCGCATCTCAGAGATTAGAGTTAGAAAGACTTAAAAACATTGATGATGATGTATTGAAGCCAGTTTCTAAAAAAGTAAAAAGCCTTAAAGAAGAATTGACACTTGAGGAGAAAAAACGAGCAGATAAATTGACACCTCAAGAAGCTGAGGCTAAACGTAAAAAAGAAAAGAATATTGACCGCCAATGGGAACTCATAGTAGAAAAGAAAAAGAAAGAAGCTGAGTTAGAAAAGAAACGTAAAGCCTCTGAGGCTAAAGAACAAAAGAGGAAAGAAGAGCGGCTTATTAAAGAGAAGCGTGAAGAAGAAAAGGCCGCTAAGGTTAAAGAGGAAGAAGAGCTAGCTGATAGCAAACGCACATATATAATAATAAGAGGAAACGAAGAAGAGAAGAGGTTGTTCAAAGACTTGAAAGAATTTTTAGAATTTGATTTTGAGACTGCAAATGCTGATGTTAAAACTGTTATCTATGGTAAGAATGATAAAGTGTCTTTGTCAAACATATTAGCCTCATTAAAAAAGAAATATGGAAACATTGTATTGTTAGATTTAAAAGGCTATTCAGATCTAGGTGAAGTAGAAATGGAAATCAAACTCTTAAAACCAGGGAAGGATGATATTTGGCAAGATTTAGGAACAGATTCATGTGATTTGGGTTCGGACAAAGAGCTTGACAAATTTTCTAAACGATTTACCAAAAAAGTAATGCAACAATAAGGTTTGTAGCGTTTTCCAGATTTTTTAAGTAATATTTTTTCTACAAATGACTACGGTTTAAGTGTAATTGGATGATTTTTTGACGTTATGAGGTAGAAATAAAACCATGTATTTAACTCATAGTCAATTAATTAAAATGAAATACATAAAAATATGACAAATCATCAATAAATTTTCAAGAAAGATAAAAACTTGTCAAAAAAAATGTTAATTTTCCTTCCCTTTAAAATTAATAGCAAAATCTCTCGAAATGAAAAGCAGACAACTAATTTGGCTGCTCCTTTTCTCAACTGCACTTAACCTAAATTCATTTGCTATATCAAATAGCAATGATATTGAATCTTCCTCCTCGAAAAAGATTTTTATCTTGATCAGGTCTGAAGAGAATCAATTTCAACTGGAAAAATTCAAAGAACAGATTAATAATGATTTGAAATTGCAGAATGTAATTGTAGATATTACTACTTATAAACGTTCTGAACCACTTCCTCAGGCAAAAATTTTTAAAACTGCTTATTCAGGTAATTACGATGTGTTACTCCTCATTGAGCAAGTTGCTAAATATACTATAGATAATAGAGTGACAAATTCTATGATAAAAATGGGAGGTAAATATAAAATACGTTCATATAACCTAAAAGAGACTCCTTATACGTGGGTTGATCATGGAGATAGTAATTGTAATATATCTGTAGATTTGTCTTTAAAAGCTTTCTCAGATAAGATATTAAAGACAATAGATGTAAAAAAGGGGTCAATAGCCCTCCCTATAGGTGATATAGAAGTTGTAGGAAGTACTGATAGTGAAATGAGCGAAGATATGGCTCAATATTATAATTTAGTTGCAAAGATTGAAGTTCAGAGAAAAAAAACTAGAATGCTATTATATAGGATCCAAAAACTAAGAAATAAACTAAAAATTAGTTCGGAAACACCTCAAGATTTTGCGCAATTGATAGCAAACTAACGTAAAATTTCTAATTTTATTATTGTAAGAAAATACAGATTTAATCGATGAAATGTGTAGTAAATACGCCGTTCAACGATTTTATAGTGGTTTTTTTTGTTTTACTGAAAATAATGTAGATGTTAGTAGTCCCAAATTAAAGACCAACATCATGAAGAACCTAAAACGTATCCTACTACTTGTCACATTAATAGTAATGGTCAGTCAAATATCATTTGCAAATAATGGTAATGACCAGAATAAAACTACGACTACAAAGAAGGCTAAAGTATCTAAAGTATATGTTGTGGTAAAAAGCGCATCTGCTACTAAGAAGTTCATGGATAATTATGGGTTTGAACTTAAAAAGGATTTAGCTGCTAAAGGTATTGAAGCTGATTATGCCATTTTATCTGGTAAATTTCCTAATGCAATGTACCAAATAGCAATTGATAACGGTGCCGACCATATAGTATTTATTAACCAAACGAAGCAATTCAACATAGACGGAAAGACAAATGTTGGCGGGATGTTTGAGGTGAAATCTTTTAGTCTTACAGATTACTCATGGACTATTATTTCTAACAGTATAAAAATGAACGTTCAGTTCAACAAATCTATAAAAAGCGCCAATGACAGGATAATTGAATCATTTTTAAATAAAATTTGATTAATAGCACATTTATTTTGGTTGGTATGCCTGAACTTTTGTTCAGGCATTTTTTTTATCATTTTATTTACAATAAGTACATAGCACATTTGTTATATTTACCACTATGCGTTTAATACTAGCTATATATTTTCTTTTTATAACGGCTTCTTTCAGTCAATCTGAAGAAATAGCCAAGGATTACTTTATTCGCGGCGAATTTGAAAAAGCGCTAGTTTCTTACCAAAAACTACTTAAAAAAAATCCAAGAAATTATGGTTATGTTTCAAGGATTGTAGAGATTCATCAGCAACTAGAAGAGTTTGATAAAGCCGAATTCTTATTGTTAGAAATCTTGGGAAAAAGAAAGCAACCAATGCTATTAGTAGAGCTAGGATATAATTATTCACTTAAAGGTAATATGGTCAAAGCTGAAGAGCACTATAATCAAACCTTAGATGTACTTAAAGAAAACGCCAATTATGCATATAGTATAGCGCAGAATTTTGAAAAACATTCACTTCTTGATAAAGCCATTGCCGTTTATGAGTTAGCAATGAATATTAACCCTAAACTTAATTTTAATATACAGCTAGCTAGAATATATGGCGAGCAAGGTAATGTTGAAAAGATGTTTGTTGGTTATATGGATTTCATTCAACGGAATAGAAGCTATGTCAATAACGCCAAAAGGTCTATTAGTGGTTTTATTAGTGAAGATGGCCAGAGCGGCAATAATGTGTTACTCCGCAAGACACTTTTAAAGAAGATACAGAACCAGCCAGATATCCTTTGGAATGAGTTATTGAGTTGGTTATTCATTCAACAACGAGATTATAGAAAAGCATTCAGTCAAGAAAAGGCAATTTATAAAAGAGAACAGGAAAGCCTACAGCGTATGGTTGATTTGGCACTGATCACCATGCAAGAAAATGAGATTGGTATTGCCAAGAACATTCTTAATTTTATTATTGAGAATTCGCAAAATACAGAAGTAGTTTTAGAGTCTCATAAATATTTGTTGGATATTGAAACCAAAACATTAGAGCCTAAAGAATATACTAGAATAGATGAATCGTATAATGAGTTATTTGAGAAATTTGGAACATTCAATCAAACATTAGACCTACAAATTGCCTATGCTCATTTCTTAGCATTTTATAGAAACAACACGCAAAAAGCCACATCATTTTTGAAAAAAAGCCTTAATCTTCGATTGTCAAGATTAGAAGAAGGAGAAGTCAAGTTAGAGCTGGGAGATATTCTAGCACTTCAAGAAAAATTTAATGAAGCACTTATCTATTACACTCAAGTACAACGTAATATTAAGAATAGTACTTTAGCACAAGAAGCGCGTTTTAAAGTGGCAAAAACTAGCTATTATAAAGGAGATTTTGATTGGGCTGAATCACAGTTAAAGATTTTGAAATCCTCAACATCGCAACTAATTGCCAATGACGCCTTGGATCTTAAATTACTCATTTCGGACAATAAATTTGAAGATTCTTTGCAAACGGCATTACGTATATATGCTAAAGCAGATTTACTAGCATTTCAAAACAAAAAAAACGAGGCTATTTTAACGCTTTCAGAAGTGTTGGAAAACCATAAAGGAGAAACTATAGAGGACCAAGCTTTATTTATGCAAGCGCAATTGTACGAATTAAAGATAAGATATCAAGATGCAGCTAATAACTACCAAAAAATCATTACTAATTTTGGCGACGATATTCTTGCAGATGATGCATTGTTCTACTTAGCTGAACTCTATAATAAGCACTTGTCTGATCCAGAAAAGGCCAAGTCCTTATACGAACAAATCATTTTTGACCATCAAGACAGTATATATTTTGTTGAAGCACGAAAAGCGTTTAGAGCACTTCGCGGTGATGCAATAAATTAAGGTCATGATTATAGCAGAAACACCTCGGCTTGTTATCTCAAAATTTGAAGTTAGTGATGCTCCGTTCTTTTTGGAATTAGTGAATACACCTACGTGGTTAACCTATATTGGAGATAGAGGTATTAAAACTATTGAGCATGCTGAAGAACGAATAAAAGAAGGGCACTTGAAGAGTTATGAAAACTATGGGTTTGGCTTTTATAAAGTATTATTAAAGGAAGAAAACTTACAGCCTATTGGTACTGCAGGACTTATAAAAAGAGAGGCTTTGGATGATGTAGATATTGGTTTCGCGTTGCTCCCTGGATATGAAGGTAATGGGTTTGGTTATGAGTCGGCTGCAGAAATATTAACTCTGGCTGAGCATGCGTTTAAACTTCAAAGAGTTGCGGCAATCACATTACCAACAAATGAATCATCTATAAAATTATTGAAGAAATTGGGGTTGAAGTATGAAAAAAAAGTCGTTCTTTTTGAAGATGATGAAGAACTGTTGTTATTTGCAAAAAACCTTGTCATACCTTCGTAAGCAGGAATCCATTTTTTATTCTTGAAAACTCATAATGATGATTATATATAACGTTACCGTAAATATAGAGGAGTCTATTCATGACGAATGGCTTTTATGGATAAAAGAACACATACCTCAAGTATTGGCGACTGGAAAATTTGATAAAGCAACATTGACTAAGGTGTTGGTTGAAGAAGATATGGGCGGAGAAACCTATTCAGTTCAGTATAGATCGTACTCTAGAGAAGCTTTGGATGCATATTACAAGGATGATGCAGAGAGATTAAGAACGGATGGTATGAAAAGATTTGCAGACAAAATGCTGGCATTTCGAACAGAATTACAGATTATTGATGAATACACAGTAAATTTTAATTAGGGTTTATCTCAAACTAAATGAGCGTTAAAGCAAAAAAACATCTTGGACAACATTTTTTGAATGATGAAAATATCGCTGAAAAAATAGCAGATACACTAACCTTAAAAGGATACAATAAAGTTCTTGAGATAGGTCCAGGAATGGGTGTGTTGACTAAGTATTTGCTTCAAAAAAACACGACTACATTCGTTATTGAAATTGATATAGAATCTGTAGACTATCTAAAAGCTAATTATCTTAATCTCGCCTCTCGTATTATCGAAAAAAATGTGCTTAGGTATGATTTTACAGAAATTTTTGGGGATGAACCCTTTGCTATCACTGGAAATTTTCCGTATAATATTTCAACTCAAATAGTTTTTAAAACCCTTGAGTTTCGACATCAAATTCCAGAGTTTACCGGTATGTTCCAAAAGGAAGTTGCGGAACGTATTTGCCATAAAGAAGGTTCAAAAGCATATGGGATCTTATCTGTACTAGTCCAAGCATTTTATGATGCAGAGTACTTATTTACTGTGCCACCTCAGGTCTTTAACCCACCACCAAAAGTAGATTCAGGTGTTCTTCGACTGATAAGAAAAGAGAATATATCATTGCCTTGTGATGAGAAATTATTCTTTAGAGTTGTCAAAATGGCTTTTCAACAGCGTAGAAAAACCATGCGCAATAGCCTAAAAACTTTGAATCTAAGCGATAATTTGAGAGAAGATGTTATCTTTGGCCAGCGTCCTGAGCAATTGAGTGTAGCTCAATTCATTGAATTAACTACTAAGATTGAAGCGGACCTTAAAGCTGGGTAAACGGTGTCAGAAAATAACGAAAACATCCAATTCAAAATCAGCGATGAGTTGATTGAGCAAGTGCAGTCTTTTGTGAAGCGTAAGGACGATAAAGGCACGCTTGATCTCTTGTTAGAATATCACCCAGCTGACATTGCAGAAATTTTTGATGGTTTAAGCATCAATCAAGCTACTTACATTATCAAGTTACTTGATAGTGAAAAGACAGCGGATATCTTGATGGAGTTGGATGATGATGATCGCGAAAAAATATTGGCATCGCTATCTGCAAAAGAAATAGCAGAAGAGGTTGAAGAGCTAGATACTGATGATGCGGCTGATATTATTGCAGAACTTTCAGAAGATCGCCAGGAGCGTGTAATTGCACAGATTGAGGACGAAGAATTAGCAGCTGATATCCAAGAGTTGTTAACCTATGACGAAGATTCTGCAGGTGGCCTTATGGCAAAAGAGTTGGTGAAGGTGTATGAAACCTGGACCGTTGCAGGATGTTTAAGACGTATAAGAGGTCAAGCTGCAGATGTGACAAGAGTACATTCTGTATATGTTGTTACAAAGGAAGAAAAATTGATTGGACGTTTATCTCTCAAAGATTTGATTACTGCTAGAAGCGAACAAAAAATCGCTGATATATATAAATCAGATGTCGATTATGTAAACGCCGATGAAGATGTAGAAGAAGTGGCCAAAGTTATGGCGAAATATGATTTAGAAGCTATTCCTGTGGTTGATAAAGACAACACGCTTTTAGGTAGAATTACCATCGATGATATTGTTGATGTTATAAAGGAAGAAGCGGATAAAGATTATCAATTAGCAGCAGGTATTACACAAGAAGTAGAGGCGGATGACAGTATAATTGAGCTTACCAGAGCACGATTACCATGGCTGTTTTTAGGATTGATAGGTGGTGTTGGAGCTTTTTTAATAATGGAAGGCTTTGAAGCAAAATTAGAAAATTACTCTATTCTATTCTTGTTTACGCCTTTAATAGCAGCAATGGCTGGCAACGTTGGTGTGCAATCTAGTGCGATCATTGTACAAGGTTTGGCTAATGATGATGTAAAGGGAAGTATTAATAATCGATTGATAAAAGAGATGCTTTTGGCAGCTTTAAATGGTGTTATATTAGCACTGGTCCTCTTTTTATTTGTTTGGTATTGGACGGATGAACTTAATCTTGCCATAGCTATTTCTGTGTCGTTGGTCGCAGTTATTATTGTCGCTGGACTCGTAGGGACGTTTGTACCTTTGTTTTTAGATAAAAGAGGTGTCGATCCAGCTATTGCTACTGGTCCTTTCATTACAACAAGTAACGATATATTTGGCATTGTAATTTATTTAATGATAGCTATGACAATACTTGGAATATAATCTTAAGCTTTATGACTTTTCATTATGACATCAATAAACATTAAAGAAAAATTCTCACTTTTTAGCAAGAATTGGCATCCTCATCAGGTGGCAACGGTAGACAATATGCAAGTCATCCTTGCCAAGATAAAAGGCGAGTTTGTATGGCACAGTCACGATGATGAAGACGAACTTTTTCAGGTCATCAAAGGGACCTTGCATATGCAGTTTCGAGACAGGACAGAAATTGTTAATGAAGGCGAATTTATAGTAGTTCCTAAAGGCGTTGAACATAATCCTATGACCAAGAATGAAGAAGAAGTTCACATTCTATTGTTTGAAAAATTGAACACAGCACATACAGGTAACGTGCAACATGAAAAGACCCAAACGGAGTACCCGAAAATTTAATGTAATGTCACATTGAGTGTAGTCAAAATATCTATCTAAAATGAAAATTCTTCATCTTGACAAGAACGATTCACTTTTAATTAAACAGCTATCGGAATTAGGTTGTATTAATCATGAAAACTACACGTTTACGAAAGAAGCGATTGAAGAAATCATAGACCAATACGAAGGTATAGTTATCCGAAGTCGTTTCAATATAGACAAGCAATTTTTAGATAAAGCAAAGAATTTGAAATTTATTGGACGCGTTGGTGCTGGATTGGAGAGCATTGATGTTGCCTATGCTGAGCAAAAGGAAATATATTTAATTTCTGCACCTGAGGGCAATCGCAATGCTGTTGCAGAGCACGCACTTGGTATGTTATTATCCTTAATGAATAAATTAAATACTGCCGATAAAGAAGTTAAAACCGGTGCTTGGAATCGTGAAGCGAATCGCGGAGAAGAGTTGGATGGAAAAACAGTTGGACTCATAGGGTATGGAAATATGGGAAAAGCTTTTGCAAAAAAACTAAGAGGGTTTGATGTTGAAGTATTATGTTACGATATCAAAGAAGATGTTACAGATAACAATGCTCAACAAGTATCTTTAATCGAGCTGCAAAAAAAAGCAGACGTCTTGAGTTTGCATACGCCGCTAACAGAGGTGACCCGTAATATGATTAATACAGAATTTATTGACGCTTTCAGTAAATCTTTTTATTTTATAAATACGGCAAGAGGTAAAAGTGTTGTTACTCAGGATTTGGTTAAAGCTTTAGATACAGGTAAGATTAAAGGCGCTGGATTAGATGTGTTGGAATACGAAAAATCTTCATTCGAATATCTTTTCAGAACTGAAACCCCAAAATTTAAGTGGATGAGAAAAGGTAAAAAAATCAATTTACCAGAAGCTTTCGAATATTTAACACAATCTGATAATGTGATAATGACACCTCATATTGCTGGTTGGACAAAGGAAAGTAAAGAAAAATTGGCCCAAACGATAGTAGATAAAATAAAAGCACGATTTTTTTAACTTTAAGGAGTGAGAAAAACAATATTCATTTTTGGTCTATTAATCTTAGCATTACTGCTTCTATTTAGGTTGAGTAAATATGCTTTGATCAGTGGAGATTTTCAAATAGAGATCGTTATATCTGTTGTAGCCGTTATTTTTTTTGTTATTGGAAGCTTTATCAATAAAAGAACATTTCAAAAGGAAATCAGAAAGCATAAAACGATAGATCATCAAAAAATAAAAGATCTTGGTTTAAGTAAACGAGAATACCAAGTCCTTCAAGAAGTTGCAATGGGATTATCCAACCAAGAAATTGCTAATAAGTTATTCGTTTCAGAAAGCACGATCAAAACCCACGTATCTAGCCTTCTAGTAAAGCTGAATGCCAAACGCCGTACACAGGCAATTCAGGTAGCAAAAGACATAAATATCATTTAAGTATTAGGATTTAGGACTAAAGTATGAGCAATTTAGTACTTTAGTATGAGCCATCCTTGTCATCTTCTGCCTACTTTTGGTTAACGAATCAATTAAATTTTTATAAAATGAAAAACACTGTAATTAAGTACGGACTTTATGCAATGATAACTGGATTTGTACTGTTCGGAGCTCCTTTTTTATTAGGAATGGATTTGAGCTTTGATTATGGAGAAGTCATTGGCTATTCGGCAATGGTTCTCTCTTTGCTATTTGTATATTTTGGAATTAAATACTATCGTGATAAAGTAAATGACGGAAAAGTATCTCTGGGAAAAGCCATTGGCATTGGGATGTTAATAGCATTGTTCGCGGCATTTGGGGTTGCTATTATGGATTATATTTATACAACTCAGATCAATCCTGATTTTGTAAATGATTACTTGGAGTATTCAATACAAAAAATGAAAGAGACCTTACCAACTGAAGAATTTAAAACTAAGAGTGCCGAGTTAACGCAGCAAATGAAAGATTATGGAAGTTCAGGGTTTATGGCTTTCATGATGTTTGCAAGTGTCATGATCATAGGGTTTATTATATCATTGATTTCTGGATTAATTTTACAACGAAAAAATTAGAATTTATGGAATTAGGAGCTTTTTCAATTAGTTTGAGTGTCAAGGACATTCAAGTTTCCAAGACATTTTATGAAAACATAGGCTTTAGTGTTTTTGCTGGAGATCTAGAAAAAAATTATCTCATTATGAAGAATGGAAATGCTTTAGTGGGATTGTTTCAGGGTATGTTTGAGAACAACATCTTGACGTTTAATCCGGGTTGGGATGAAAGTGCTAACACTCTAGAATCTTTTGCAGATATTAGAAAAATACAACAACAACTCAAGAAGAATAACATCAAGCTGGACACAGAAACAGACGACAATGCTTCAGGACCAGGAAGCATTGTTTTTATGGATCCAGACGGAAATTCCATTTTAATAGATCAACATATATAATTTTCACTATGCAATACGAAGCGAATACTATAGAAGAGTACATCGATCAACTTCCTGAAGAACGTCAGGAGGTCATCAAGAAATTACGAGCAGTCATTAATAAGAACTTACCTAAAGGATTTGAAGAAGGCATTAACTATAAGATGATTGGGTTTTATGTACCACATTCAGAATACCCAAGCGGGTATCATTGCGACCCTAAATTACCCTTGCCATTTATGAATCTCGCATCTCAAAAGAATTTTGTTGCTGTTTACCATATGGGTGTGTATGCTCATAAACCAACAATGAATTGGTTTATCAAAGAGTACCCAAAACATTGCAAACGTAAACTTGACATGGGCAAAAGCTGTATTCGATTTAAGAAAATGGATGATATCCCGTATGAGCTTATTGGGGAATTGGCTACAAAATTTTCTTCTAAAGACTGGATTGATCTGTACGAAACTAATATAAAAAAGAAATAGATGGATAAGAGAGTAACAGGAATAGGAGGATTGTTCTTCAAGACTAAAGATCCAAAGACCACTAAAGATTGGTATAAGAAACATTTAGGTTTTAATACAGATGATTGGGGCTGCACCTTTTGGTGGAAAGACAAAGATGGCAAAGAGTGCACAACACAATGGAGTCCATTTCCTGAAGACACTAAATATTATGAGCCTTCAAAAAAGGAGTTTATGTTTAATTACCGAGTAGAGAATTTAGTTGAACTATTAAAGGTGTTAAAAGAAGAAGGCGTGACCATTATTGGCGATATCCAAGAGTTCGAATATGGAAAATTTGGCTATATCATGGATAATGATGGTAATAAGATAGAGCTTTGGGAACCTGTAGATAGTGCTTTTAAATAATTCATATTTTTTAGTATCTTTAGTTTTCTAACCAATTAAAAAATTGAAATGTCAGAAGATAAAAATTTAGGAGACGAATTAGATGATATGCTGGATGGCGCTAAAGAAGGCGCAAAAAAGGCTGCAGACAAAGCTGGTGAACTAGCTGGTGAGGCCAAAGAGAAAGCAGCGGAGTTTGCAAGTGAAGCCAAAGAAAAAGCTTCTGAGTTTGCTGAAGATGCAAAAGAAGCAGCTTCTGAATTCGCAGATAGCGCTAAAGAAGCATTTAGTAGTGCTTCTGGAGACAATAAGAAGGTTATGGCTGGGGTCTTGGCAATACTTCTTGGATCTCTTGGGGTTCACAAATTTATTTTAGGATATAATAAAGAAGGTATTATTTTACTTGCCGTTACATTGATTGTAGGTTTTTTTACCTGTGGTATTGGAGTCGGATTAACTGGAATTGTCGGTTTGATTGAGGGAATTATTTACTTGACTAAGTCGGATGAAGAATTTTATAATACGTATCAAGTAGGCCAGAAACCTTGGTTCTAAATAAAATATAAGCCAGAAAATTATCTTCTGGCTTTTTTGTTTCAGTTTATTATCGTAATATTGCAATATAACATTTAAAATAATGGGAGCTACTAAAGATCACATTCATACAAAAGCAGCGAACGATATTGCCGAAATGGCAAAAGTCTTCGCACATCCGGCACGTGTTGCCATTTTACAGTACATAAGTAAGCAAGAATCCTGTATATGCAATGATATTGTTGATGAGATAGGCTTATCGCAGCCGACCATATCACAACACTTAAAAGTTATTAATAACGCTAACCTTTTGAAAGGCACTTTTGAAGGCAAGAGTGTTTGTTATTGCTTGAATATAAAGCGCTTTCAAGAGTTTCAAGAATTATTCAACGCTTTTTTTAATAAAACCAAATCTAACTGCTGCTAACCCATAATGGGTTTTTTATTACCTCACTCAAACCGATAAAAAAACAAAAACAAATATTATGAAAACTCAAGAATTTTTAACATTACTCACTGAGCACCAAGATAAACCACTATTATTCGAGTACACTCCTGGCCAAATAGTACCGGCGAATTACCATATAACTGAAGTAAAGCATGTCACTATTGATTCTGTAGATTGTGGTGCAAGAACAGATGCTTGGAAAGAGACCATTGTCCAATTATGGGAAAGCCCTAGTGAAATCGGTAAAACTGAATTCATGTCAAGTTACAAAGCTCTTGAGATATTGAAAAAAGTTGGTCAAATGAAATCTTATGAACTTGATGCGATTGTCAAAATTGAGTATGGGAATTCATTATTTCATACAGCACAGCTATTTGTTAACGATTTCGACATCAAGAATAACAACTTGATAATTAAATTAGCTGTTGAAAAAACTGATTGTAAAGCTAAAGAGGAATGCGGTGTTCCTGAAACTGTAGGTGCTGATGCAGATGAATCTTGTTGTACACCTGGAGGAGGCTGCTGTTAAAAAACAAACACCAATCATAATTATTTAATCATGGAAATACTATTTTATCTTTCCTCTGCTTTTCTCATATTGTTTATGGTTTTAGCCACTTATGATGGATTTTACCTTCATTTGTGGAAGTACGAACTCTTTAACAAAAGAGAGAGTATATATGAGCATAAAACACATACGATCAGAGCTATTTTGTTTCCTTTGATTGTGTGGTTTCTTTTTATTGATACAAATATTCCATCCAGTTTTTACATTGGATTGGGATTGGTCATAATAGATCTTATTACACTTGCGATAGACGCTTATGCAGAAGAAGACAGTAGAAAATTCATGAACGGTTTGCCAAAATGGGAGTACATAATTCATCTTTTTTCTAATAGTTTTCATTTTGCAGCTATAGCACTGATTATTGCAACAAGAATAACTGTAGACAATAACGCTCTTGGATTTGCTACTTATATTTCAAATAGTTTTGGAAAAGAAATGGTGCAGTTTATTGCAGTAAATATTATTCCTGGAAGTATAGTATTAGCATTGATTCATGTTGTGTTAATGTTTCCAAAAGGAAAATCCTTATGGAATTCTCAAAGAGCTCGAATAACCTGCTGCTGATTTACCAAAGTAAATGAATCTAAGACCATTACGAAAAGAAGATTTCAGGGCAGTTTCCAATATTTATGCGGAAGGCGTTGCCACTGGAATTGCTACTTTTGAGACCGAAATACCGGATTGGCCAACTTGGGACGAGAAGTATATTGATTCTTGTAGGATTGTTGCAAGTATCCATACCAATGTCATTGGATTTGCCGTATTGTCCCAAGTGTCCAAACGTAATGTGTATATGGGCGTGGCTGAGGTAAGTGTATATGTTAGTGACCAACAGAAAGGAAGAGGTGTAGGTGAGATACTATTGAATGAACTCATAAAAGAAAGCGAAGCAAACGGATTCTGGACTTTACAGGCTGGTATTTTCTCGGAGAATATAGCGAGCATTAATTTGCATCAAAAATGTGGTTTTAGAATCGTTGGAATTCGGAAAGAAATAGGAAAATTGAATGGGAAATGGTATGATAATCATGTTCTTGAAAGACGAAGTAAAAACATATATTAAGCATGAAAAATATATTAGTACTCTGTACAGGTAATTCTTGCAGAAGCCAAATGGCTCATGGTTATTTAAATCATTTTTTAGATAATAGAAGTATCAAAGTATATAGTGCAGGCATTGAAACACACGGTATTAATCCAGGTGCTGCAGCTATTATGAAAGAAGATGGGATTGATATTACCCAACATACATCTAATCATGTGGATGAATATAAAGATGTAGATTTTGACTACATCATTACAGTGTGTGACCATGCTAATGAAAATTGCCCTTACATCCCTAGTGAAAATGCGAAACGCTTGCATCATAATTTCTATGACCCGTCTAAATTACAAGGCACAAAAGAAGAAAAACACGCCGCTTTTTTAAGAGCTAGGGAAGAGATTAAAGAGTATTTTGAAGATTTGGTCACAAAGTTTAATCTTCGTTAATATCATAATCCAAAGGCAACGAATCTCCAAGTCTTTGATTGCCCATTTCTCCAGTAAATATAACTTTGTCTATGGGTGTGTGATTGCCATATTGATCAATGGTAAACGTCTCTACTCTAGATTCAATAGACGATTGCTTTTTAGCATAGCGAATGATTACTTTGTTTTTGAGTTTTACGGTAGTTAAACGACTGTTTTTATTCGACGTCACTGTGAAAAAATCATACGGATTCACGATAAACCCCTTATTGAACACCTCGTAGGCTTCTTCCTCTAAAGCTTTTTTAGATAAGGCACGCATAAAATGTAAGGTAGAACCCTTATAGGTTTCCTGTCTTTTTTTAATGATCTTTTCTTTGTTATTGACATTGAGATTTTCATACTTTGAAGTGCCTGAATAGATAACGGACTTAAGATTAAATTTCCCTTCTTCTATATTCAAATGACGATAGTGAATCTTAAAGTCGTTTATTTCAAAGGCTATACGATATTGCAACTTTCGATTTTCAATAATTATTGGTTTTCTCGAACTCGCAATCAACTGCATATCTTTCTTAAAGTACCTTAAAATAATATCGTCTTTATTCAGGATTTTACATGATTGCGCATTCCTAGAAGAGCCCAGAAATTGTTTCTTGAATTGAGATAGTTTGAGCCTTCTAGACATGCCATCATCATCTGTGATTAGAACTTCGTCTAAGGTATTGATATCTTCTTGTAATTCTAGTTTATAAATATTGTTAGGCGAATAACCACCGAGGATTATTTTTTGATATCCTAAAAAAGAAATAATCAGTGGTGATTTTATGTTTGTATTATATGGTATAGAGAATTCGCCTTTAGCATTTGTAGTAGTGCCTATTGTAGTATTGTCAAAATATACAGAGGCACTTTCAATAAGCTCCTTAGTTTTAGCATCATATACAATACCAGTGATGTTTTGAGAAAAACCAGAGGATGCACTTAAGATAAAAAAAAGGAAGTAAAGATATTTATTTATCATGATTCTCCATGAACTTGCGCTCTAACTCTGCTTGAAACTCTTCCATAACAGGGCGAACAGTGCTTTCTGGTAAGTCAGCGATACGTATGTACATCAAACCGTCAACAGCATTATTAAACAGTGGATCCACATTAAAGGCCACCAATTTTGCATTTTGTTTTATGTACTTTTTTAGTAGAACAGGTAAGCGCAATGCACCTGGCTCCACTTCGTCAATAATCTTGTCGAACTTGTTGAGGTCAGCTTCAGTGGCATCAAAGACAAAATCCTTGTCAGCATCGTTCAATTTTACTTTGAACTCTTTTTTAGGATGTACATACTGTGCGACATAAGGATCATAGTAATGAGACTTCATGAACTCTATCATGAGTGATTTTGAAAAATTTGAAAACTGATTACTAATACTTACACCACCAATTAAATACTTGTGTTCAGGGAAACGCAAGGTTGTGTGCACAATACCTTTCCAAAGCAGAAATAGAGGCATAGGTTTTTGCTGGAATTCTTTGATAATAAAAGCACGTCCCATTTCTATGGACTTGCTCATCATATCGTATAATTCAGGTTCAAATCTAAATAAATCTTGAAGGTAGAAACCATCAATACCATATTTTTCAAAAATCTTAGACCCTAATCCCATTCTGTACGCGCCAGCAATGACTTTTTTATCATTGTCCCAAAGGAACATATGATGGTAATAGGTGTCGAAAGTATCCAAATCGATGGCTTCATTGGTGCCTTCTCCCACTTCCCTAAAGGTTATTTCTCGCAATCGTCCAATCTCACGTATTATATTTGGTATTTTGGTTGCAGGAGCCAAGAACACTTCATAATTCTTGCTTTTTAAAAGACGATAATCATCCTCACGAAGTGTTTCCACTTCTTTTTCCATGACCTCACCTTTAATAGGGGTGACTATTTTTTTTGGTATTTTAGGAGCCTTAAGGCTAGATGAGATATTACTTAATTTCTTGTCTTTTTCTTGGTAAGGATTAGAGAGCATATATGTCTTTCTTCGCACGAACTCGCTAAATTCATCAAGTTTAGAATGCTCTTTTTGATCCTTAACGGAAATAGGTTTTCCAACACGTACTTTAATAACCCTCTTTTTTTGAGAGAATACCTCAGAAGGCAATTTTGCCGTACGGAATGTGTCATTGATTTTGGAAAGCTTATAGAAGAGTTTACTATTCTTTGCGTGAAAATAAATGGGAACGACAGGCACTTCAGCTTTTTGTATCAGTTTCATAGCCGCTTCTTCCCAAGGTTTGTCAACGACCAATTTCCCGTCTCTATATGTCGAGACTTCCCCAGCCGGAAAAACTCCAAGCGGATGCCCATCTCGTAAATGAAGAATAGCGTTCTTGAAACCAGAAATACTGGATTTAATGTCTTTCCTGTCTTCAAACGGATTAACAGGCATTATGTATGGTTTTAAGGGTTCGATACGATGTAGAAGAAAATTAGCGATGATCTTGAAATCACTGCGCTGTTCTAACATCAATTTCAGCAATAAAATACCATCTATACCTCCCAATGGATGATTGGAGATAGTAATATATGCACCGTCTTTTGGAAGACGCTTAAGATCTTCTTCAGGGATTTCGAACTTAATTTGGAGCTGATCCAGAACACCATTTAAAAAAGGAACATCGTTTAAATGTTTGTTCTTATTATAGACTTTATTGAGAGATGAGATTTTCAAAACCTTCATAAGGAGCCAACCAATAAAAGTACCGACAAAACCATACTTGTCTAGTTTTATAGCTTTGGCAACTTCTTTGGCGGTGACTAATCCCATTTTTTTCTTGATTGAGAGGGTTAAAGGTAATGAATATCTTTATTGGGTTACTATTTGAACGGTTTCTTGATACAATTGTTTCAGTAGTACGTCTTTATGTTTTTCTATACTCTTAATAGCTTCATTATCGTAGTGTCTAATAGTATAAAGAGAGACATTATCATCATATGTTACTTTAAACTTTGCTTTAAGATGATGCAGTAACTTTTCAAGGTTATTGTAATTATTGTCAATGCATACCGAAAAACTAATAGCAGAATTCTGTATCACATCCACCTTCATTTTATAGAGATGTAATAAATTAAATATTTCGCTGATATTCTCTTCAACGATAAAAGAAAAGTCTAAGGTTGATAGAGAAATGAGCACCTGATTTTTCTTCACTATAAAACAAGGAATTTTTGGATCTAGATCTTTCCCTTTACTAACACATGTGCCATTAGCTTCTGGGTTGACAAAAGACTTTACATATAACGGGATTTCCTTACGTTGTAATGGTTGAAGTGTTTTTGGGTGAATTACAGATGCTCCATAAAAAGCCAATTCAATGGCTTCGCGATACGATATTTGATGCAATAATTGAGTTTTTTCAAAATACCGTGGATCCGCATTAAGCACACCAGGAACATCTTTCCAGATTGTAACGTTTTCTGCATTTAGACAATATGCCAAAATAGCAGCGGAATAATCACTTCCTTCACGACCGAGAGTTGTGGTGAAATTATTAGAGTCGCTTCCTAAAAATCCTTGTGTAATATTAAGTTGTTTAGTGTTAACGTTTTTAGAAATAAGGCTTTGAGTGACTTCCCAATTTACTTTGGAGCGTCGATAGAAATTATCTGTTTTAATTAATTCTCGGACATCTAACCATTCATTTTTTAACCCTACTTCATTAAGGTATGTGCTTAGAATTGTAGTGGATACCAATTCACCATAACCCACTACTTGATCGTATACAAAATTATAATCAGGAGACTTATTCACATTAAGGAATGCCTCCATTTCATTCATGAACATCTTTATTTTCGTATAAATGATATGGTTTTCACTGCTAAATAGCCCATTCAAAATATTAGTATGGTAGTTTATAATGACAGCTAATGATGATTTTACTTGACTCTTATTATTAAAGTAGTGGTTTATCAGCGATTCAAATGCATTTGTCATTTTCCCCATAGCTGAGACTATAACCAGAGTGTTATCATGACCGACAGTCTGTAAAACCTTGACAACGTTTTTTACACTCTCTGCATCTTTTACCGAAGCACCTCCAAATTTAAATATTCTCATTAATTAAATATTTATAAGATAATTTTTGATTCCGTGTTCGTCTAACTGTACTACATCCCAATCGCGCATAACTGTTGCCCCCTTTTTTTTATAAAAAGAGATAGCAGGTTCGTTCCAATCAAGAACTTCCCAACTTATGCGCTTAACACCAAGTTGATGACCAAATTTAACCACTTCATTAAGCAATAAAGTTCCTAATCCTGACCCTCTCATTTCTTTACTAACAATAAGGTCTTCAAGATGGAGCGCGATACCTTTCCAAGTTGAATATCGGTTATAGACTAGAGCGATACCTTCAATAGTATTATTAATTTCTGCAACAAAACATGTAAAGGCGGGATGATTACCAAAACCATCATTTTTAAGCTGGTCTACTGAGACTTCAACTTTGTCTAATTCTTTTTCAAACAGCGCTAATTCTTTAATGAGTTTTAATGCTTGGGGCATATCATTTTGATTAGCTTTTCTTATGATGACATTCATTTTTGCGAAATTAAATTCAAATATAGTTCAAACACAGCATTAATAGAGATCATTAAACCTCGAAAACGTTTAAGTTGTTCAAAAAAATACGATATTTGCCCAGCAAATAACCCAACTTCATGTCAAGAAAGAATCAAACCTTAGGTGAATATATTATTGAACATCAAGCGTCCTTTAAATATTCTTCTGGCGAATTATCCCGACTTATTAACTCCATTCGCTTAGCTGCCAAAGTCGTTAATCACGAAGTAAACAAAGCAGGGTTAGTTGATATTATTGGCGCTGTGGGAGATACGAATATTCAAGGTGAAGATCAACAAAAATTGGATGTTTATGCTAATGATAAATTCATTCAAACGCTCACTAATAGAAATATTGTTTGTGGTATTGCCAGTGAAGAAGAGGATGATTTTATATGTATTAATAGCCAAGATGAAAACAATCAAAATAAGTATGTGGTTTTAATAGATCCTTTGGATGGGTCTTCTAATATTGATGTTAATGTATCAGTAGGAACTATTTTTTCTGTGTTTCGTAGAGTTACTCCGGTTGGTACACCCGTCACTCTAGAAGATTTTCTTCAAAAAGGGAGTCAGCAAGTTGCAGCAGGATATGTTATTTATGGCACATCCACAATGTTAGTTTATACCACAGGACATGGTGTCAACGGCTTTACATTGAATCCTGCCATCGGAACTTTTTATTTGTCTCATCCTAAAATGCAATTTCCTGAAGATGGTAAGATTTATTCAGTAAACGAAGGTAATTATATTCATTTTCCTCAAGGGGTCAAGGATTACATAAAATACTGTCAGAAGGAAGAAGGAGATAGGCCATATACATCGAGATATATAGGGTCATTAGTATCTGACTTTCATAGAAATATGATAAAAGGAGGCATTTATTTATATCCTAGGAGTTCTCAAAATCCTAATGGGAAACTGCGCTTATTATACGAATGCAATCCAATGGCACTTCTTGCTGAACAAGCAAACGGTAAAGCTAGTGATGGTTTTACTCGTATTTTGGATATTGAACCAACAGAACTTCATCAACGTGTTCCTTTTATTTGTGGTAGTAAGAACATGGTATTGAAAGCAGAAGAGTTTATGAGAAACCAATCGTAAAAGCTTAAAAATTAACACTTTTTCACTACATTTATTGCATTAATAGCAACTACGTATTCAATCAACTCATGGCAAAAGTTAAAAAAGAGGACCCTAATAACCTTGGAGCGGACCCAGCTTCAAAAATTGAAGTCATCAAGAATTTAATCTTTGGTGATAATATAGCAGAGTACAATTCTGAATTCGTTTCTCTAAAGAAAGAGATAGACGCAAAACGCAAGGAACTCAAGAATTATATTGATGATGCTCGTCAAGAATTAATGACAAGTATCGATAATCTGGGTACAGATGTAAATATCAGGATTACGGATTTAGAGAATGCTTTAGAAGATAAAGCAGATCAATTAGATGATAAAAAAGTAGACCGAAAACTTCTTGGTGACCTACTTATTTCCCTCGGTGAGAAGATTGCCTCGAAATAATAATTAAATTATTGTTGGCAATGACAGAAGACGAAAAACTAGAACTTCTTAAGGAAATTTTGCTTACTGAAGAGCGAGAATTTGACAAAACCATTGCCAAAAAACTGAAGAATCTAGATATCAATCAAAAGGTGAAACTTCCTGAAAGAGTGGACCCAATCATTGATGATAGACTGGATGAATTCATAAAAGAAATGCCAGAAACTTTAGGCCCAACTATTACAAAGACCTTGAGTGAGCAGATCAAGAACTCTAAAGATGCCGTTGTAGAGGCTTTATACCCTATTATGGGGAAGATGATAAAGAGGTACATTCAAAATGAAATGAAGATGCTAACTGAAAAAATCAATGCGCAGATGAAGAATAATTTCTCTTCTGATGCATTAAAAAGAAAATTCAAAGCAATTTTTACGGGAGTTAGTGAGGAGGAAATTATTTTAAGTGAGTTGGTTAAACCTGAAATTCAACAAATTTTCATCATTGAAAAAGAATCTGGATTAATGTCGGCTAACTATTCTAAGGAAGAAACGATTGATAAAGATATGATTTCTGGCATGCTTACTGCTATTAAAAGTTTTGTAGAGGATGCTTTTAATGCAGGTAAGCAAAATCTAGAATCCATTGAATATGAAACATACAACATTCACGTGCAAAATTTTCACTTTTATTATATTGCTGTGATAATATCAGGCGCCTACAACAACACCTACAAAAATATGTTAGAAAACAAATTATTAGACTTTTCAGAACACATCATGAAACAACATGTTTCTGAAGAAAATCTATCTACCGAACTAGAAAAATACTTTAAAGATGAGTAATTCTAAGAAAGTAGTTTTATTGGGACACTTTGGTGTTGGCAAAACATCATTGATGAGACGTTTTGTCGAGAATGTCTTTTCTGAAGATTATAAAGTAACTCTTGGGGTCCAAATTCAGAAAAAAGTAATTGAACTTTCTGGTAGAAAAACATTGTCAATGATTATATGGGACATCGAAGGCAATACAACGGTAAAAAACACCCGTTCGTCGTATCTTCTTGGAACTAGTGGGTTCATTTATGTGTTTGACGCCACTAGAATAGATACATTTAATGAGCTTAATGAGGAGATTGAGTTCTTGCAAAGTCAATATCCTAAATCAAAAATTAAGACCATAGCCAATAAGATTGACATGGTAAATAAAAAATCATTAGAAGATCTTTTGGCCACAAAGCAAATCAAGTGCGATTATTTCACTAGTGCCAAAACGGGTGAAATGGTGAATGACATGTTCGAGGCACTGGCCAAAGAAATAATGTAGATATGATCTATCAAATAAAAGAATCTTTTTTTGCAGACAAAATACAATTTATACAGATAGACAAATCTGGACGAATTAAAGGTACTGACAATTATCTTTTCGAGCTTAAAGAAGGAGATTCTATTTTTGAGCTTCATCCTTTTTTTGAAAGTATCCCTTACTATATGGAAGATGTAAAAAAGGAGTTCAGTATTCCTTGCGTACATCTGGAAATAGGCAAAACCAGTGGTATTTTTGATGTTAAAGTGTTTTGCGAAGGCGAAGGTTTTATTGTAGCAATCTTTGATTTTACGGATCATTATAAAGAATCTAACACACTTTCTCAAGAGAAGAATGAGTCTATTATCCAGACACAGCTATTACAAGAGAAAGAAGAATTCAAGAATCGTTTCTTAGCCAATACAAGTCATGAGTTACGAACACCTTTGACCACTATCATGGGGTTTACAACCATTTTGCAACGATCAAATATTTCTACCGAGCAATTACACTATTTAGATATTATTAAATCTTCTGGAGAGCATCTTAGAAATCTTATTGACGACATTTTAGATATTTCTAAAATTGAAATGGGACGTTTACAGATAAGGCATGATAGATTTGACGTCAAAAACTTATGCCAGCACCTGGAGTCTCAATATTCATTAAAAAGTAAGGAAAAGGATGTTAAATTGCATATCAAAATAGACAGTTCTTTACCTCAGTTTTTGGTTGGAGACAAACTTCGCCTTAATCAGATACTTACAAATTTATTAGACAATGCCTTTAAATTTACTAACAAAGGGAATATTCAACTTAATATTTTAAAACTCGAACGAAAAAGCAGTGATATAAAAGTTCAATTCGAAATTAAAGACACTGGATTGGGTATTGATAAAGATAAAATTGACTCGATTTTCGAAAGCTTTATCCAGGTACATGATAACCCATTAATTGGAGGTACAGGTCTTGGATTGTCAATCGTTAAGAAATTGATTGGCTTAATGGGAGGCCGCATTTCTGTTGAGAGTACAAGGGATGTGGGAACAACGTTTGTATTTAGTTTAGGGTTTAAGGTGTCTTCTAATCAAACTGATGATAAAATTGAAACGATAAAGACAAACGCAAGAACTTCAGATAAACACAATATTTTAGTGGCAGAAGATGTAGAGGTCAACCAATTGTTGATAATGAAAATCCTAGCTAGTACTGGCAAGTATTTTGTGGATATCGTTAGTGACGGAGATCAAGTGATTGAAAGATTGCATCAGCAAGATTATGATTTGATCCTTATGGATCTTAAAATGCCTAAAATGGATGGTTATGATACTACAAGGTTTATCAGGCAATCAGAAATAGATATTATAAAGAATATACCTATTATTGCCTTGACTGCTAACGTGTCGCCATTAGAACGAGAAGTATGTTTAGGTATCGGCATGAACGAATACGTAGGCAAACCATATAAAGAAGACGAACTAATTAGTAAAATGGATAATTTGATTAGAAAAAATAAAGCGAACCAATAGGTTCGCCTTTATACTATAATTTAGATATTTTTATCTGTTCATAGTCTTTACTTCTTCGACAAAAGTATCAAGATCTACACCATTGCTTACCAAAGCAAGCGCTTTATCTACCACGTATTTTGCATTATCAGGATTAAAGCCTAACCCTACGGCAAGACGCTCAAGAAGGCCGGTCTGTTTCACACCAGGCTCATGGTCTACGTAAACCATTCTAGAGAGATCAAATAACCTTTCTAGTCGACGATCATAAGATATTGGAGGATTAATTGGATGCGTTTTATAATCTTTTAGAGTTTGCTTGTAATCAGCTTCAGAAATATTTAGTTTTCGGGCCAACCTATCTAAAAATGCTTGCTCATGATCGGTTATTGAACCATCACTCATGGCCACTCTTACAATGGCTGCAAAATGGTCTCTGTTTCTTTTTTGGAATCCGCTATCGAATATATCAAGTATAGACATAAATGTATTTAAATATTACGTTGCAAATATAAATATTATTGAAAGTTTTTTAAGACATAATCTCAAAATAATAAAGCCCAATATTCTATATTTGCCATCAAACTAAGATTAGTTGAGTAAAACCCTTATCTCTCAGTTTTTTGAACAGTCTTCGCAACTGCGGAAATTGCGGGAAACTATTGCTCAAACACTAGGAAAAACCCATTTAAGAGGTCTTGTCGGGTCATCATTGTCTTTTGTAATTTCTGAAGTTTTTAAAGGCGCGGAGAAGCCTTTTTTGCTGATTTTCAACGATAAAGAAGAGGCTGCTTACTTCTTAAATGACTTAGAACAATTAGTTGGAAATGAACACGTGTTGTTTTATCCTGGAAGTTATCGTAGACCTTATCAAATAGAGGAAACCGACAATGCCAATGTGCTTTTGAGAGCAGAAGTTCTCAATAGAATCAATTCGCAACGAAAACCGGCTATTATTGTTACTTATCCTGATGCTTTATTTGAAAAAGTAGTGACTAGAAAAGAACTAGAGCGACATACTTTGAAGATCTCTGTTGGTTCAGAATTGTCATTGGATTTTGTTAATGAAGTCTTATTTGAATATAAATTCAAACGTGTCGATTTTGTTACAGAACCTGGAGAATTTTCTGTAAGAGGCGGCATAGTGGATGTGTTTTCGTTTAGTCATGACGAACCTTATAGAATTGAATTTTTTGGTGATGATATTGACAGTATTAGAACTTTTGATGTAGAAACACAATTGTCTACAGAACAACATAAAAAGATCAACATATTAGCCAATGTGTCTGATAAGTTGGTGCAAGAGTCTCGAGAGAGTTTTCTAAAGTATATTGCTGCAAAAACCGTAGTTTTTGTTAAGGATGTGAGTCTAATGGCATCTCGTGTCGATGGATTATATGCTAAAGCTTTGGAAGCATTTGGGAAGTTGTCCATAGAGATAAAGCACACCAAACCTGAAGCGCTTTTTTGTAATGCTGATTTACTCAAGAAACAGCTTTTAGATTACACCTTAGTTGAGTTTGGCTCACAGAACTATTTATCTAATAATAACCATATAGAATTCATCACTAAACCTCAACCTTCTTTTAATAAGAAATTTGATTTATTGATAGAGAACTTAAAGCATAATCATACTAAAGGATACAAAAATTATATTTTTTGTTCTACAGAACAACAGGCAAAACGATTTCATGACATTTTTGAAGATGTAGCGCAGCAGGTACATTATAAGACGATTGTCTTTTCGCTATTTCAGGGTTTTGTAGCAGATGACTTACAATTAGTATGTTATACGGATCATCAGATTTTTGAGCGTTATCATAAATTTCATCTAAAGAATGGCTATGCAAAAAAGCAGGCTATCACTTTAAAGGAATTGACTAATTTGGAGATTGGCGATTATGTAACTCATATAGATCATGGGATAGGACGATTTGGTGGATTAAAAAAAATAGATGTTGAGGGTAAAAAACAAGAAGCTATTAAGTTAATTTACGGAGAAAGAGACATCTTGTATCTGAGTATTCATTCATTACATAAGATTTCTAAATTCAATGGAAAGGATGGTAAGCCTCCAAAAATTCATAAACTGGGAAGCAAAGCGTGGAAGGCTCTTAAGCAGAAAACAAAATCTCGTGTTAAGGAAATTGCGTTTAATCTTATCAAGTTATATGCTAAGAGAAAAATGCGAACGGGATTCCAGTATGACCCAGATAGTTACTTGCAGCATGAGTTAGAAGCCTCATTCATCTATGAGGATACACCTGACCAAAGCAAGGCTACAGAAGACATTAAGCGTGATATGGAAAGTGAACAACCTATGGACAGACTTGTCTGTGGAGATGTAGGTTTTGGTAAAACAGAAGTTGCAATTCGAGCGGCTTTCAAAGCTGTAGATAATGGCAAGCAAGTGGCTGTTTTAGTTCCAACCACTATTCTGGCGTACCAACATTCTAGAACCTTTACAGAACGACTTAAAGAGCTTCCTGTTAATGTTGATTATTTAAATCGATTCAGAACAGCTAAAGAAAAACGAACGACACTTGAAAATCTTGAGAACGGCCGCTTAGATATTGTTATCGGAACCCATCAATTAGTGAACCCAAAAGTAAAATTCAAAGATTTGGGATTACTTATTGTTGATGAAGAACAGAAGTTTGGGGTAGCAGTGAAAGAGAAATTGAAAACCATTAAGGAAAACGTAGATGTGCTCACATTAACAGCAACACCAATCCCAAGAACACTTCAATTTAGTTTAATGGCGGCTCGTGACTTATCAGTTATTAATACTGCGCCACCAAATCGCTATCCTATTGAAAGCAGGGTCATACGATTTAATGAAGAACTTGTTCGTGATGCTATTATTTATGAAATACAGCGTGGTGGCCAAGTCTTTTTTATTCATAATCGTATAGAGAATATTAAGGAAGTAGCAGGCATGATACAACGACTGGTGCCAGACGCAAAAATAGGAATTGGTCATGGCCAATTAGATGGAAAAAAATTAGAGCATTTGATGTTAGCTTTTATGAACGGAGAGTTTGATGTATTAGTGTCTACCACTATTGTTGAAAGCGGCTTGGATGTACCAAATGCCAATACTATTTTTATCAATAATGCAAACAATTTCGGACTTAGTGACTTGCACCAAATGCGAGGACGTGTTGGCCGTAGTAATAAAAAAGCTTTTTGTTTCTTTATTACACCAGAATATTCTGCAATGACTGATGATGCTAGAAAAAGAATTAGTGCTCTTGAACAATTCACCGAATTAGGAAGTGGGTTTAATATTGCCATGAAAGATCTAGAGATTCGTGGAGCTGGCGATTTATTGGGTGGAGAACAAAGTGGATTCATTAATGAAATAGGATTCGATGCTTACCAAAAAATATTGAGCGAGGCTATTGAAGAACTTAAAGAAAAAGAGTTTAAAGAGCTATATAAAGATGATAAGCATCAAAAAAATTATGTAAGAGACATTACTATTGATACAGATTTTGAACTGCTCTTTCCAGATGACTACGTAAATAACATTACTGAACGGTTGAGTCTTTATACAAAATTAAATGAGCTAAAAACCGAAGAAGTATTAATCACATTTGAAGCTGAACTTAAAGATAGATTTGGTGAATTGCCTATTCAAGTGATTGACTTATTAAATAGTGTTAGGATCAAGTGGCTAGCAAAAGTGATCGGGTTTGAGAAAATCATTATGAAAAATGGCAAATTAGTGGGCTATTTTATAGGCGACCAAACATCTGGTTTTTACCAAAGCCAACCGTTTACTAAAGTCCTGCAATATGTTCAAAACAATGCCTCAATTTGCAAGATGAAGGAGAAACAAACTCGTAAAGGTTTGAGATTATTGCTTACTTTTGAGAATATTAAGTCAATCAAAAAAGCCTTAGAAGTGTTAAAACCGATTTTGGCGTGATATTTGCCTAAATCAAAATAAAGAACCAAAATGACCAAGAAATTACTTTTGTTATTTGTCTTGTTGCCTATATTAATTATAGCACAAAACTCTATTAAGGGAACTTTCTCTCCAGCCAAAGACTACGAATGGGCTATTTTATATAAAGTCACACCTACAACATCTATTTATGTGCAAAACACAACAGTTGATGATGAAGGAAAATTTATTTTCAAGTTAGATTCTACAATTACTAAAGGCATTTACAGAATAGTCTATGCACTACCACAAGAAGAATACAATTTTGATTTGATTTATGACGGTAAGGAAGACATCGAATTCACGTTTCATAGAACTGATGGTGTAGATTATAAAGTTTCAAGAGAAAACCAGCTATTCAATTCGTATATGAAAAGTATGGATTTAGTGAATCAAGCTATCAATAATTACTACGTCGAAGATGGTAAAGAAGAAAAAGCATTCAAGGCAATTTTCAAAACCTTGAAAGAGACTCAAGCTAATTTCGAAAAAGCTTCGGAAGGTATGCTTGCATCAAACTTTATTAAAGCCAATGGACCATACATTCCAGTAGGTTATGAGGATGTAAAAACCTACTCAAAGAATATTAGAGCAAATTACTTTAGTTCGGTAGATTTTAATAACAACACACTACAAAGTTCTAATTTTTTGATTGAACGTATGCTTACTTATATTTTTGGCATGAGTGTTAATCCTGATGATCAAGAATTTTTAAAATCATCAATTGATGATATAGCAAAAAAAATGACTACTAGTCAACCAGAACTAAAAAAGACATTATTCCAGATTGTTTGGCAACAATTAGTAGATTTTAAATTTGAAGAATCGGCTAATTATTTGACAAATTCTTATCTATTAGACATAGCAAAAACGACTAATGATGATGAATTAAAGTCTACTTTATTGGTTTATAAAAATACATCTATTGGCGCTAAGGCTCCTGATTTTAAATGGGAAACAGGGGTGAAAGGCAAAAAGGAAACAGCATCGTTATCAGCTATTGAAACTGCAGAAAACTATGCGGTAGTATTTTGGAGTAGCACGTGCTCTCATTGTTTAAAAGAATTACCTGAACTCAAAAAATATATTTCTAATCTTAAAGAAGGGAAGTTAAAAGTGATTGCTGTTGGTTTAGAAGAGGAGCCATATCGTTGGAATAATGAAATCACATATTACCCTGATTTTATTCATGTATATGGAGAAGGTAAATGGGATAACCCAATTGGTGATGCTTATGGTGTTGTAGAAACACCAACCTATTTTATTCTAGACAAGGACAAGAAAGTGATCAGCAAGCCATATGACTTCAAGGCATTAAAATCATTTTTGGAAGGAAATACACCAAAAACAGGCATGGGTAAATTGTTGGATGATAAAATTAAGGAAGAGAAAAAGAACAACTAAAAATGATAAAAAGCATTCTCTAAATGCTCAATATCAAATATCTTTCCTTGTTTTACGATCGCAATAATGTCAAATCGCACATCGACATCCAGATTATTGACATTTACATATTCATCAACCGCTTTTACAAGACGCTTGATCTTTTTTGGGCTTATAAAATCTTGAGGATTCCCAAAATCTGTAGTGGATCTGGTTTTTACTTCAATAACAGCAAGTGTGTCCTTTAATTGTGCTATTATATCAACTTCGGCTTTATCGAAACGATAATTACGCACAATGATGTCATATCCTTTTTTCAAAAGATAATCTACTGCTAATTGCTCTCCTTTTTTACCAAGCTCATTGTGCTGCGCCATATTATTTTATCTGAAAACATGAATTTAATGTTTGAAATTAATTGAAGATTTATCTTTGGTAACAGTTAACTCAATAATCTCACCGAGAATCAAAGCGCGATTATCTTTTTCATGGCCAGCTGGTACATTGAATGTCACTGGAAAATCATATTCGGCAACGGCATCCAAAATAATCTCTTCAATGGTACGACCGAATTCAGTTGTGTTTTTCCTGATCTTGCTAATATCGCCAACCATAAGGCCTTTTAAATTTCTAAAATAGCCAGCACGTTTCAAACTTTGCAGCATTCTATCAATGTGGTAAGCATATTCTCCAATTTCTTCAAAAAACAGAATTTTTCCAGAGGTGTCAATGCTTGTTTTAGAACCTAGCATAGAATGTAATATAGTTAGGTTGCCACCTACAATAGGAGCGGTTACAATGCCAGGTTTATTGTAAGTTGAGCCTGTGAACGAATAACTTAGGGAGCTTCCCATAATTGCCTTTTTTAAGCTTTCTACATTTTCGGCAATCTCTTCTAAATCTTCCGTAAGACTTGTACACATAATTGCATGAATGGTTTGATATCCTTCATTATGCAATTGATTGTGAAGCGCTGTGATATCTGAATAGCCAATAACCCATTTAGGATGCTCTCGGAATTTAGTGTAATCTAAGGCATCAAGAATCCTTACAGTTCCATAACCGCCACGAGCACACCATATTGCTTTAATATTTGGGTTATCTAATGCTTTTTGTAAATCATCTGCTCTTTCAGTATCTGTACCTGCAAAATGACCACCTTGATTAAAAACATTATCTCCTACCTTTGCATGCAATCCCCAGCTTTTAAGTAATGCAATCGCTTGTTTTATTTCTCTTGTCTTTGCCTTTAAAATGCCTGAAGGAGCGACAATAGCGACAGAATCACCAACTTTTAAAAAATGAGGTTGTATAAGTGGTTGCTTCATTTTTGGCGATGCTGTGTTTGGTTGGTCTTGGCCTTTTAAATGATTACAAGATGCTATAAAAATAATAAAGAAAAGTAGATAAAGGCTTTTATTAAAGAACATGTTATGTGTTTTGGTAAAAGTAATAAATGCGAATAAATATGTATCTCATTCAATAGTCTGGATAATGACTTATTTAGTGATATTCAATTTTTTTAAAGATTTTTCTTTCATTTAGGATAATCCCAAACAGATTCTTTACTCGTATATATTATCAATATAATCCTTAAATACGCAATTTTGTGCTAAAATGTTAAAATTTTGACTCCCTCATCGATTTATTTTCAATCAAAATACTAAAAGTCAATAAATTACGTAATTTGATATTTAAATGAACTGCCTATGGAAATTATGCCTTCCTGTAATATAAGCGCGTTAGATGCTTATGTTCCTTCTTCCACTAATCCGTGGGATGCCAATAAAGTGAATCATGTATTTAGACGCTTAGGGTTTGGAGCTACAAAAAGTGATGTTGACCAAGCACTCACTCAATCTCCATCAGAACTTGTTGATACTATGATAGATGGTGCTTTAGCCGCTCCATTATTTCCAGAACCGAGCTGGGCTAATTTTTCATACAATGACTATATAGCCGCTGGCCTTGATTTTGATGAAGAAACCCAGAATAACCATAATGAAATTAGGTTAGATGCCATTAACGGGTTTTTTGACCAAAGCTTTAGAGGTAAAATGATTCTGTTTTGGAGCAATCATTTTGTAACGGAACTCAATCAATATCACTGTTCAAGTTATCTCTATAAATATTATAATATGCTACAACGAAATATCCTTGGAAATTTTCAGGATTTTGTTCGAGAAGTTGGCGTGAATGAGGCCATGTTGTTGTACTTAAATGGTTTTGAGAACGGATTGTATGGTCTTAATGAGAATTATAGTAGAGAATTATATGAGCTTTTTACGCTCGGAGAAAACAATGGCTATACTCAAGAAGATATTGTTGAAACTGCAAAGGCTCTAACAGGATATAATCACTGGTCTGATGATTGGTGTAGCTCTATTTATTTCATAGAGCCTGGACAGCCAAATTCTACATTTATAAATGAAAATAAGACTATTTTTGGGCGTGTTGGTAATTGGGGATATGATGATGTCATTACTATCTTATTTGAAGAAAAAGCACCGCTTATTGCAGGTTTTATCTGTAAAAAATTGTATACCTATTTCGTTAGTGTAAATGTGAATGAAGATGTCGTCGCAGAAATGACCACAGCGTTTCAAGTTGATTGGAATATAGAAACCCTATTGCGCACTTTATTTAAGAGTGAACATTTCTTCGATGAAAGAGCTATAGGTACACAATTGAAGAGTCCGTATGAACTAATATTACAATACCTAAAAGTTGGTGACTTTACCATTGATGACGAGCAGAAAATGATAATACATTATTTCACTGATGCTATTGGACAACGATTTTTAGACCCTCCGAATGTTGCTGGGTGGCAAGGAGACCAATTTTGGATTAATTCTAGTACACTTACAGGACGTTGGCAAATTATAGAGTATTATGTTTGGTATGTATGGAACAATCAAAGAGAAGAGTTAAGAACATTAGCTATAGATTCGTCTAATAATAGTAGTGACCCATACGTGGTAGCTAAAAGCGTGGTAGATAGATTTGTTCCTAAAGAACTCTATTCCGCCACAGATTATGATAATGCTACCGATGTTTTTAAGGCTAATATCCCACAAAATTATTACGATGACGGCCAATGGGATTTGTATTGGGATCAAGTGCCGTATCAAGTAGTACTGTTATTACTTCATTTAGCTAAAATGCCAGAACTCCAAATAAACTAAAGATCATGTGCGATACTCATAATAACGATAAGAATTTATCGGATGCAGAAAAGCATTCTAAAGAACATAAAAAGTGGAATAGACGCTCTTTCCTTCAAGCCTTAGGGCTCGTTGGAGGAGGAACTATGATGCTTGGAGGGTCATCTCTTACCGCATCACGTCCATCACCTTTAGCAGCAGCATTAAGCCGAGCTGTATCTGATAGAGTATTAATACTCATAAGATTAGAAGGCGGAAATGATGGCTTGAATACCATAGTGCCCGTGTATGATTACGATGTATATGCTAATTTAAGACCTACTATTAGACTCCCAGAAAACACCTTATATAACCTGTCACCTGATTTTGGTCTGCCTGATTTTATGACTGATTTGCAGAACATGTGGGGTAAAGGTGCTATGAAAGTAGTGCATGGAGTTGGATATGACGATTCAAGTTTATCTCATTTTAGAGGCTCAGATATTTGGGCTTCTACCGTAGAAAATGAGATTGAAGATACAGGATGGTTTGGTCGTTATTTTGAGGATCTATATCCAGATTATATTGTCAATCCTCCTTCTATACCTGCAGCTGTGCAAATAGGAAGTGTTGGTAATTTGATTTTTGAGGGAACCGAAAATAACTATGCGTTTTCAGTAGCTAACCCTAATCAATTAGAGAATATCGCTGAAAATGGGACACTACATAATATGATAGATTTACCAGATTGTACCTATGGTGAGAAACTTCAGTTTATGAGAGGCACAACGAATACGACCTTTACTTATGCCGGAGCTATTCATGGCGCTTATTCAGCTTCGACTAATGGCGTTGAGTATCTAGATGAGAGACTTGGAAGGCAGTTGGCTATAGTTGCTAGAATGATAAAAGGTAACCTAGGTACAAAAGTGTATATGGTAACTATAGGTGGATTTGACACTCATGCGAATCAAAAAGAAAATCATACGAGAATTCTTAACGATTTATCGAATTCAGTGAAGACATTTTTTGATGATTTAGAAATAACTGGTCATGATGAAGACGTATTGGCGATGACCATTTCTGAATTTGGACGTCGTCCTGATGAAAATGGATCTAATGGTACAGATCATGGCGCAGCAGCACCATTACTGTTATTTGGCCCTGGATTGAATGGGAATGGATTTATTGGTAACCATCCTAGTTTAACAACGCTAGATAATAACGGAAACTTAGTATATAATGTTGATTTCAGGCAAGTATATGCTACGGTTATGAAGGAATGGCTTTGTGTTGACGCAGCAACAGTAGATCAAGCACTTTTAGGAGGTGTTCAAATGTCTGTAAATTTAGGGTTTAATTGTGAAGGAACTTCTCCGGATGGTGACACAGGTGGCTTCAGTCATTATGCTTTGTACGAAGACAATAAAACCATCATCAAATTTAATAATCCAAATACTCAACATACTGTTGTGAAATTATATAATATCATTGGACAAGAAATTTCCACACTTCAGAATGAAATGCTAATGGCTGGTGAACACGAAATCGATGTTAAGCAAGTAGCACAAAGACGTCTTGATACAGGTCAATATATCTATAGGATTTCTGTAGGCGATAAGAATTATAGCAAGTCCATTCTTGTTCACTAATAAATGTGGCATTCAAAAGTTAAAAACCCTTAGATTATCTAAGGGTTTTTCTTTTGCCTTTTCTCAAGGCAAAATCCTTATTTTTGTGGCTTAATTACCAAGAATGACTAAAGAATTTAAGAGATATACTATAACCGCTGCACTACCATATACAAATGGCCCTATTCATATTGGTCATTTGGCAGGAGTTTATGTGCCTTCAGATATTTATGCACGTTATTTAAGATTGCAAGGTCATGATGTCGCCTTTATATGTGGAAGTGATGAACATGGTGTGCCGATTACTATAAAGGCAAAAAAGGAAGGTGTGACACCACAAGATATTGTCGATAAATATCATGCTATCATCAAAGCCTCTTTTGAAGAATTTGGGATTACTTTTGATAATTATTCAAGAACGTCAGCCAAGATACATCATGATACGGCTTCAGGGTTTTTTAGAACGCTTTATGATAATGATAAATTCATTGAAGAAGTTACTGAGCAATTATACGATGCAGAAGCTAATCAGTTTTTAGCGGATCGTTTTGTAATTGGTACATGTCCTAAATGTGGTAACGAAGAAAGTTATGGGGATCAATGTGAGAATTGCGGAACCAGCCATAATGCAACGGACCTTATAAACCCTAAATCTGCTATAACAGGAGCCATCCCAACTTTAAAACAGACTAAACATTGGTTCTTGCCATTAGATCAGTATGAAGACTTCTTAAAAGAGTGGATTTTGAAAAATCATAAAAAAGATTGGAAGCCAAACGTATATGGACAATGTAAGTCATGGATAGATGATGGATTACGCCCTAGAGCTGTTACACGTGATTTAGATTGGGGAATACCAGTACCAGTACCTGGCGGAGAAGGTAAAGTACTATATGTTTGGTTCGATGCCCCTATAGGTTATATTTCGGCCACAAAAGAATGGGCAGAAAGAGAAGGAAAAGATTGGGAACCCTATTGGAAAGATGAAGGCACTAAACTTGTTCATTTTATTGGTAAAGACAATATTGTATTCCATTGCATTATTTTTCCTTCTATGTTAAAAGCAGAAGGCAGTTATATTTTACCTGAGAATGTTCCAGCAAATGAGTTCTTGAATTTAGAAGGGAATAAGCTTTCAACCTCTAAGAATTGGGCGGTTTGGTTGCCAGACTATTTACAAGATTTTCCGAATCAGCAAGATGTTTTAAGATATGCATTGACGGCTAACGCACCCGAAACAAAGGATAATGATTTTACATGGAAGGACTTTCAGGCAAGAAATAATAACGAACTGGTAGCCATTTTTGGGAACTTCATTAATCGTGTTGTGGTGTTGACTAATAAATATTATGATGGAATTGTTCCCGAAGCAGGAGATTTTACTGAAGTAGATCAGGAAACATTAACAGCCTTACAAGCATACCCATCCGTTATTTCAAGTTCTATTGAGCGCTATCGTTTCAGAGAGGCAGGCCAAGAATTGATGAATATAGCTCGTCTTGGTAATAAATATTTAGCGGATGAAGAGCCTTGGAAAATTATAAAGGATGATGAAGCACGTACCAAAACAATTATGTTTGTTGCATTGCAAATAGCAAATGCCTTAGCAACATTAAGTGAACCTTTTTTACCGTTTACGTCTGCAAAACTAAAGACTATCTTATCTGTAACATCGAGTGGACTCGAGACATCTTGGAACGATGTTTCCTTAAAAACAATTTTACTTCCGTCTGGTCACCAGATTGGTAAGGCTGAGCTGCTATTTTCTAAGATAGAAGATGAGGCTATTCAAAAACAGATAGATAAATTACTTGATAGTAAAAAAGCTAATGAGGCAGCAAATGCCGTTGTAGATCCTCAAAAGGAGGCTATTACATATGAAGATTTTTCTAAACTTGATATGAGAGTAGGAACCATTTTGTCTGCTGAGAAAATGCCAAAAACAAAGAAGCTTCTAGTATTGAAAGTCGATACCGGTATAGATGTGCGTACTATTGTTTCAGGTATTGCTGAGAGTTTTACAGCAGAAGAAGTAGTTGGAAAAAGGGTAACGGTCCTCGTTAATTTAGCGCCAAGAGCATTAAGAGGTGTAGAAAGTGAAGGTATGATATTAATGACCGAAACTCCAGAAGGTAAGTTAGTGTTTGTTAATCCTGATGATGCGAACACTAAAAATGGTCTATCTATAAGTTAATAAAACACTTACTTGTGTATGAAAAAAATTATTTTTGCCTTGTTTTTACTACTACAAAACCTAATCTTGTTCTCCCAAGAAGAGAAGGTCGTGTTCAGTAACGACTTAAAGACGTCATCTTATTCGATAAAAGAATCCTATACCATTTTTGATGACGCTGATAATACATTGGCCGTTTTCTTGCAGGATCCTCAGAACGTTTATGGTTATTTGTATGACCAAGAGTTCAATCAATTAGGCAAGGTCCAATTACCCAATCTTGCTCGAAAATATAAGGTGTTTTTGGGTAGTAGTTCTAAAGGAAAAAGCAAAAATATTTACTTATCTAATGAACGAAAAACAAAATTTAGCGTTATTGGCTTTTCATTCGATGGTGGTAATATTGTGAATGAGGAAATAGAATTGAAGCTTAAAAACGAAAAATTTGTTCAATCGGTATCTCTCAACAATAAGTTTTATATTCTCTCCACGACTAAAGGTCAATCTCTTTTGAATGTTTACGAATTTGGCGAAAACGCTAGTTATAAAAAGCATACTCTTGATTTTAGTATGCAAAGAATGCTCGATAAAGATAACAAGCGCGTGACATTATATAGCGCTATGGCTCAAAAAAAAGGAGGAGCTACGAGTTATACACTAGAGAAGGTTCAATATGAAAACCCTAATTCGATAGAGACGACTTCTTCCAAATCAAAACTTTATATTATTGACAATCAAATAATTATAACTTTAGATGGTTCCAAAGAATTCACTCAAATAATAAAATTAGATATAAATAACTACACCTATGAGCTTAGGACCTTGGAGATGCCTTTTATTAGTTATTCAGGAGAATTCAAGAAAAGCAACTCATTTATACATGATAAGTTTATTTATTCTATTGTTTCTTGTTCAGATGAAATGACGTTTAGAATTCAGCATCTTGAAGATGAAAGCATTAAAAAGGAATATAGTATTAAGAAAGATGAGGCTATTATCTTCAAGAATTCACCAATCATTCAAGAAGGTGGAGTTTATGCAAAGTATAGAGAGTTGGAAAAAACCAAGCGATTCTTACGTAAGATTACATCAAGTGATGTGGGCATTTCCGTTTACAAGATTAACAATTCATTTCAGATTACATTGGGAGGTGTAAAAACTCTTAGCAGAGGAGGAGCACCAATGACGCCCGGATTTGGCGGTATTCCTATGGGTGCTATTGGACCATTACAAATGTCTTTTAATCCAACTATGGCTGCTTTCGGTTCTTATACTAGCACAAAATCAACATATATTAATTGTTTGTTTGATGAGGGTTTTGAGCATATTGAAGGTGACATACAAGACAATGTATTTGATAAGATTGATTTGTATCTCGACGACAATGACTTGTACGTTTCGGCCGAAACTGTCTTCGGGGCTCATGGCAGCACGTATTTAGGTTATTTTATCAAGTCGAAGAGGCAATACAAGATTTTGAAGTTTGAAGACTAAAGAGTTTAAGTATTCATAACATAGCTTATAGCTACATTTATTGTCTTTCATTTACTCAAACCAAAAAGAGTTTTGTTGATCCTGATGATACAAGCACAAATAATGATTTGAAAATCAGTTAGTTAAAAAACAAGTCTTATATTAAACGTCCATAGTTTATCTATTTTCGTAAATATAGTAAGACTGCACTCACTTATTTATTGCAAATAAGTCAACTTAATACATTTTTTATGAAACAACTAGTGATTATTTTATTATCAATCGGCATGCTTTCTTGTGGCACTTCAAAAACCGTAAGAGATTCAAAAAAAGTAATTAAAGGTCAATGGATATTAAATAGTATTACGTATAACCAAGCTGGAACCTATAATGTTTCCTTATTAGATGATGAGACTAAAACGTGTTTTGAAGGCAGTACATGGCAATTTATTCCGAATAACAATACAGGCGTTTATAACATTGATCAATCTGGTTGTAAAATAGGCGAACGTCATTTTATTTTCACAATTCAAGAAATGGATGAAGCCACAGGACTTTATGATTTTTTGTTAAAACCCACAAACGAAAAAGGTAAAAGTGATACGAACAAAGGGTTTAGACTCAACCTAACGGCACTTTCAGATTCTAAAATGATTTGGCAGCAAACGGTTCTAGTTGATGGAAACCCTTTTATCATAAACATGAATTTTTCTAAATAAGATATTATGAAGATAACTACAAACAGGATAGTCACGGTAGCTATAGCAATCGTTTTTACAATAAGCTTTACAAATTGTAAAGCCATACAAAATGCCAACAATAAGCAAAAAGGTGCTGTTATTGGTGCAACTGGTGGTGCCGTTTTAGGAGCCATTATTGGTAACAACATTGGTAAAGGAGGCAACGGTGAGCTTGGCGCGGTAATTGGCGGCGTTGTTGGCGGTACGGCAGGTGTTCTTATCGGAGCAAAAATGGATAAACAAGCTCAAAAAATTGAAGAAGAAATTCCTGGAGCTCAAGTAGAGCGTGTTGATGATGGAATTGTAGTGACATTTGACGAAAGTAGTGGTGTTTATTTTGCGACGAACAAATATAGTGTAAATGCAAGTTCTCAATCGACCTTAAATAAATTAATCAATGTGTTTAAAGAATATCCTAACACCAATATTTTGGTGGTTGGACATACGGACAATGTAGGCGCAGAAGATTATAACATGACTTTATCTAAAAATAGGGCTAATGCGGTGACCAATTACATGTCGAACAAGGGTATTAACACAGGGAGACTCGTAACTAATTGGTTTGGAGAATCTCAGCCAATGCATGATAATTCGATATCTACTGGGCGTGCTAAAAACAGGCGTGTTAATGTCGCTATTTTGCCAAATGATAAAATGGTTGAGGACGCTAAAAAACAGGCAGGAGAGAATTAAAACATTGAGCAGCAAACATTATAAAATCCTTATAAACATTTATAAGGATTTTTTTAGGAACGTATTTTCTGTTCCCAATCCCAAGCACTTTTAAGAGCCTCTTCAAGTGTTGATTTTGCAGTCCACCCTAATTCTGTATTTGCTTTGGCAGTATCAGCGAAAGCAGATATCACATCGCCTTCTCGTCGACTTACTATTTTGTAGTTAAGCTTTTGATCTGATACTTTCTCAAAACCCTTAATGACATCTAATACAGAAGAGCCAGTTCCTGTACCAATGTTAAATACTTCGTAATTGCTTTTATTTTTGTTTTCAATAAGACGTTTCAATGCAACGACATGGGCTTTGGCTAGATCGACCACATGTATGTAATCTCGGATGCAAGTGCCATCATGTGTAGGGTAATCATCCCCAAAAACAGACAATTGCTCTCTAAGTCCAATCGCTGTTTGGGTAATGTATGGAATCAAGTTTTGAGGGATGCCAATTGGCAATTCACCAATTTTAACTGATTCATGTGCTCCAATTGGATTAAAGTAACGTAAGGCTATTGCCTTTATGTCTTTCGAAACCTTGCAAGTATCACGTATGATTTCCTCTCCTATCTGTTTGGTATTGCCATAAGGAGATTCTGCCGGTTTTACAGGAGCACTCTCCGTAATCGGCATATCATCTGCTTGGCCATACACAGTACAGGATGAACTGAATATAAAACTACCATTCCCTTTTTTCTGCAATTCTTGTAATAGATACACTAGGGTATTTAGATTGTTTTCATAGTACAGAAGTGGGTTTTCTACACTTTCACCAACGGCTTTGGAGGCTGCGAAATGAATAACACCATCAATGTCATTATATTCCTTGAAAAAACTCAAGACGGAGGTCTTATCCCTTAGATCTATATTCTTGAACACAGGTCTTTTCCTGGTGATGGACTCAATGCCAACCAGTACATCTTCTGATGAGTTAGATAAATTATCAATGATGATGACTTCAAAGCCTTGGTTTTGGAGCTCAACCACTACATGAGACCCAATAAACCCTAATCCTCCGGTAACGAGTATTTTCATAATTACAATTGAATTCCAAAAATAATCAAAAAATAAGCCCCAACATGAGAGTCAGAGCCTAAATATATATCTTACTTATATATGCATAGATCAAAGTATTTTAGTTCTTGATTTAAGGATGACTGAGGCAAAACATTTTATATTTAATCTCCTATTAATCTGCATTTGGTCCAATAATAACAATCTTTTGAATTATCAAGACCGCATTCCTTTGTAAATTGTTGACCAATTAATTTATCATATGCTGGATTTTTGCCTTTCAAAACAGAGGTGCATTTTGGATACGAGTATTTACACTCTATAGCACCCTTTAATTTTGATGTTTTCCCATTTGGAAGTACCACCATAAGATCCCCTTGAGGGCATTCTGACGGTTGGATTCCGACTTGAATAAATCTAGCTCCTTTAATTGGCATTACTTGCTTTGGTATTTTCATAATATGATTTTTAAAGTAATAATAATAATAACAATAATTCAGGTAAAACCTCGGCTAATACATCGGCCGCAACTTCTGCGCCTATCTCGGCACCTATCTCAGCACCAACTTCAGTTCCTATCTCAGCGCCAGCTTCAGCTCCTACATCAGCTCCTACCTCAGAGCCTAATTCACTAGTTATATCGGCTTCGGCCTCTGTACTGGCATCCAGGCTAGATTCGGCTACATCACCATCTCCCATTTCTGTATCATCGCCCAAACCATCCTGTGATCCAGTACAATCATTATGCACTAAAATTCCAGAATTGCTTACAAAATAATTATGGTTGTCTTCTACTTCAAAATTAAAAACAGCCACGTTTTTCTCAATAATCTTGATGCCAATGATGGGAATTTCATCCATTTTTTTGTTCAACAAAATGTCACCAATATGAAGCTTTGAAGCCGCTTTATAGGTGCCATTCTTAATTTTAAATGGATGCTCCTCCGTTGTATATATATGTTCGCCCTTAATCTCAATTAAGTATAGCTGTTGTTTTTTTCTACGTATAAGATTAGTAACCTTTTTAAGCTCCACAACATGTGTCAGGTCATTAAAACTCCAAACCATATCGCCGACTTGAATCGATTCAATATTTTTAGTGGTGTTCTCTATCAATACCTTCGTACCAGCAATAAAACAACCTGTAACGTTATCACCTGTGCCTGATTCCGATACCGTATCCGTACTTGTTTCTTCTATGGTGTCCGTACTTGTTTCATCTTGCTCTACTATTTCGTCAGATGAATCATCAAATTCATCTTGAGCATCTTCCCGTCCATCTCGGTATCCATCTCGATATCCTTCATTATATCTATCAGGGATTAATTGTTCCATTTCATCACCACCTTCATCACCACCTTCATCGCCGCCTTCATTACCATCGTTATCGCCGTTGTTTCGATCTCTGTTCAATCGTATACATTTTGCAATACCTGTTGCTAAGCCAGCACCTACAGATGCAACTCCCGCACCAATACTCCATCCTAAGGCCGGTACGTGTCCTGCGCCACCTACGACGGTATAGTACATTCCTACACCAGCAAATACACCTCCAATGGCCCCTCCAATACTATAGCCAACTATGGCTCCTAGACAGCTCATTTTACCCGTTGGATCGTTGTATTTAATAGGGTTGCCTAACACATATTGATACCTATTAAAAGCATCTTGTGTCTTACTACTAGCGCCTAAGCCATTATCTGCAGTCATAAAACGACCAATCTCTGGGTTATAATAGCGTTGCCCATAATAGTAAAGCCCAGTTGTGGCACTGAAATCTTTTCCGGTGTATGTAGGTGTATTGGCTATCGCGTTATTCGGTTTATAGAGTGTTCCATACGGCAAGTAGAACAGGGTTTTATCTAATTTTCCTGATTCATCAGTTAGAAGTCGCGTACTGCTAATTTGATTTTGGTGTAAATACACTGCCTTTTCTTTTGTTGTAGATCCAGAAATATCTGTATATACCCCTGCTATTTTTCCAGAGGCACCAAACACATAATTAATAGTTTTTTTATGGGTAGTATTTATAATCAATTCATAATTTTTTGAAATGTAGTAATGTTCTTTACCGTCAGAAGCTGTCATTTTCACTCGTCTTCCAGTATGATCATAAGTATATAAGACTGAATCGTTTGTACTCGGGTTGGTTATTTTTATAAGACGATTTTCACCATCATAGGTAAAACGATTTGAATTTCCTCCTGAGAGTTGTGAAGTGATATTTCCAATGTTATTATAATTGGCTTTAAATACCGTGTCGTTTGCCGTATTAATGCCATTTAACATTTGATGTCCTTTGTAAGTATATGTTACATCGTTTTTCTTGATTAAATTTCCTGCATTGTCATGATCATACGTTAAGCTTCCATAAGTCCCACTTGAAGTAGCGTTTGTTAAGCGCAAATCACTATAAGTAAAGTTTTGGCTATAGTTTAAACCTGAAACATTCAAGTCGGTAATTTTTTCAATCTGATTCAATTGATTCCAGACCAAACTATCATTTAGGATGACATTACTATTAATATCTTTTATTAAAACCGAAGTCGGAAGTTTATCTGGTGTATAAGTATAGGAAGCTTCAACGCCATTTCCATAAGTAATTTTTTGAGGTGCACCATTGGCATTTCTATCACTATATGCAATAAAATTTTTGCCTGCTAGATTAATAGAATCCAAAGAACAGGCTGAAAACTTCTTCGTTAAAACTTTATTGTCTGGATACGTATATTCATAGGTGCGACCGGAAGGGTCTACTTTAAATTGGGTAACGAACGGATTGGCCTGTCCATCAATTGCCAAGCTAATTTTTTTTCTGTTACCATAATTATCATACGAGTAAATGTATTTAGTGGTGGTAACTCCTTTGGGGTCTACTACTTTTGCTCCAGTCAGTTTACCCAACCCATTAGCAACTGTTTTAGCATCATAAGAAAAACTCATTTTTGTCCCATCATCCAGACTTCTTGAGACAATTCTCCCTAATTGGTCATAGGCAAACGTAGTTGTGCCATTAGCATCTGTTTTGGTGCCTAGATTCCCTTCTTTTGTATAGTCAAAAGTTATTTTGCCTTGTGCCGGATTGTATAAGTAGACTTTTCTTCCCTTGGAATCGAACTTTAAAGTATTAGTAAGTCCGTTAGGGTCTGAAAGTGTAGCAGGGTCTGTAGCACTTGTTTTTCGTGCAAGAATATCATATCCAAAAGTGGTAGTAGCAGGAGAAACAGTTCCTGATATCATAGTTTTATTTATAGCTTTGCCATTAGCATAAGTGTATTTTAAGGTTTTATCATATTGTTCTGAAGACCCATAAGCTCTTTTGATTGTCATATTGTAACCTTTTGCTGTATAGGTATATGAGGTCAAGGTGACACTTGAATCTTTAGCCGCTACACCAGAAGGAGAAGAACTACTTATAACTCTATTATAAGCATCATGTACTTTGTGAATGTATAATATATTATTGTCTTTTGAGTAGTGAGGCGTTGATTGTTTAGATATGTTCCCTCTGCCATCAAAATAATAATCAACAATAATATTGCCATCACCATTGCAATCGGATGTCTTCTCATTTTTATAAGTTACACCTACGCCACTCAAGTAATGTTTTAAATTACTAAATGCAGCAACCCCGTTTTCTGGCCAACTCTGAAGAATGGACTCAGTTAAATAAATAGAATCTTTACCCTTTTTCCCAAAGCCGTATTCTTTTAATGTAACCACTTTAGCCGTCGCAAAAGATGTTGTACCTGTAACTAATGGGTTCACTTCATTTGTAGATGGTTTTATCTGTACAATATCAGGAAGCGGTCCTTGGTTTATAGACTTTCTCCCAAACTCATCAAATGTTAAAATATGCACATTTCCATTAGGTCCTTTGGTTGCAGATTTTTTACCAAATCTTGGATCATATCCATAGCTATATACTAGCACATCCCCTTGATTATTTTTTTCGGTAGTTTTTGTATCAACGTAGGTGTTATACTTTTTGTCATAAGTTCTTGATGCTGTATTTCCTGATGGGTCAGTAATATCCATAGTGTTCCCAAATTGATCGTATTTGTATGAATAAGTCAGCCATGTGTTTTCATTAATATCGTTGTCCCAGCTACATCTCGTAGCGACATTCATATTTGAATCATAACTCATATACTTAAGTGAAAAGTCCTGTAAAGAATTAAAATTTGGATTCACGCTGATACAATTGATTGCACTTAAGCCTGTTGTGGTCTTATTGGATGTAACTTTTACAAGATTCATAAATCCTAACCGCCATAAGTTTGAAACATCATTTGTGAAGGTCTTATGCATATATACATTATCGCTTGCATCAATATCATCACCATTTTGGTTAGTATAATTAAGGTTAGAAGTTAATATGGCGTTGCCATATAGATCATGAGTATACGCTTTGCCAATCGAAAATTTGTATGAACCATAATCGTACATGTCTGTATTTTCATTAGCCTTTTGTAGTTGATACACCTTAGGATATGGTTGATATATAAGGCTAGCTTGTCCGCTACAAGGTGTGCCTGGTTCGCATAAATATTTTGTCCATTTATTTGATATAACTTTATTTGCAGAGCATTTGGGGTCTGTTGATGTGCTGCCACAAAGCACCTGAGATTGTTTCATTAATCCTGTAAATGGAAATGTTTGATGGTAACTCTTTTTTGTAATATTACCTGAGCCAAAGTTCTCAATTGTTACAGTTTGAAAGCCCAACCAACCTCGTCCTTGAAGATTATACAGCGCATTTTTATAGTGATATTTTTTTTCTAATGAATAATCAAAAGCGTTAACACTACTTTCATTTTGATTTATATACGATGCTACCACATTGATTCGTCCCCCTTTAACCCGTCTTTGATTAAATACAGCAACATTTGGGTTAACCGGCAAAGAAAGTGATGTATGTGCTAAAAATGATGCTGATGTAGCTGTAGCGGTACCATCATATGAGTATACTTTTGGATTAGAAATCGTAGAATAAGTCAGAGAATCTTGATTCCCCAGACCATCGGTTGCTGTCGAACACAGATCAGGATATAAACCAGTATTTAAAGACGCTTTTACAGAGCTTTTCGAAAACCCAACAATTTCGGCTATTCCATCTCCAGTAATATCTACCATCATGCGTGGATTACTAGTTGTCCATCCTTGATTAATGCCATAATCTGAATAAGTCGCTCCTCCATTCCAATAGGATTTGGAAAACGAGCTACCATCGGAAATCGCAATTTCAACACCGTTTTTTCCATAACCTACCACATCTGCCATGCCATCGTTGTTTACATCTGAAAGAGATCGTGGTGTACTAGAGGTCCACCCTTGATTACTTGTGAAATCTGTGAGCCATGGCACTGGAGCTAAAAACTCTTTACCTGTAGATATAGAGACCATTATTTTATCTTTAAAACCGATAATGTCACTATGACCATCTCCATTAACATCACTCATCATAACAGGTAAATTTCCTGGATTGTTCCATCCTTGGTTTGCTCCAAAATAAGGGAACACTTTTCCGCCATTCCAAACTTTGGTGTCAAAACTGGTGCCGTTTGAAAGTGCGACTACAACACCAGCATTACTAAACCCTACCACATCAGCAGAACCATCACCATTGACGTCTGCCATCACTCGAGTGTTACTGCTTTGCCAACCCTGATTAACGGTAAATCCAGGATACCAGGCTTTTGGTTTATCAAAACCTGACCCGTTTGATAAAGCTACCATGACATTATTTTTAAACCCTATTAAATCAACTTTATTATCGCCATTAACATCAGCAATTGTCACAGGAAAGGCCCCTGATTGGTTCCACCCTTGATTAACACCAAAATATGGGAAGGTCTTTCCACCATTCCAGCCAGAGGTATTAAAACCGCCATTATTAAGACTTCCTTTAGAAAGTCCAACAAGTACACCATTCATTCCGATACCCACAATATCTGATAGTCCATCCCCATTAACATCTGCCATGTATCTTGGTGTTTTGGAAGCGTTTTGCCAATTTGTGCCATCCATACTAAATCCAGAGGACCAAGTTTGAGTATTTGTAAAAAGAGGTGAGCCTGAAGAAGGGTTTACTTGTGCAAGGGACACTTGAGTTCCATTTTTAAAACCAATAATATCCATTCGGCCATCTCCATTTACTTCAGCCATGGTCACTGGAAAACTTGACAAATTATTCCATCCCGAATTCGGTGTGAAGGCATTAGTTAAGGCTGTTTGAGTCGCAGCAAAATTATTAGCACCTTTTTGATATTTAAAGATTGTTTTGGGAAGACTACTAGCCGTCGCAATTTCTTGAATACTTTCAATTTTACTGCGGTCAACTGGCGAAGTCTGGGCTTGATATTCGAGCTTATACTGTCTCACTAATTGATTGTCTATATACGTTTTGATAGCAGTCAATCTAGCTCCTGACCTAATTAAATAACCGCCAATATATTTGTCTTGAACATCTGCCCTTGATTCATATTCAAATTTCACATATCTGTTTGCTGATATATTGCCATTACTAGTATAAGCAATTTCTAAAGGGTAATAGTTTCCTGGACAGGAAATAGGTTTGTTAGTATTAATATCAATGGGATTGGAGATATACTTGTATTCTATAATATTTCCGTTTAAATCGGTTAATTTGTTTATCGCCCAAAGACGCACATCCTTCTGACCTGTTGCTAGTATTTTACTGTCTACAGTTCCACCATATTCACGAATTTTCCCTTTTTTACTTGTTACTACGAAACTATTTGGCCCTGACCCACTTTGTCCGTTAGAAATGATTTTAGCCCAAGATTCTATTTCTGTATGGTATTCTGTTTGATCGGCACCATAGGTACCCTTAATACTTATTAATCTTGATCCACCTTTTGTAAATCTATCTTTTGAATTATAACTAACTCCACCTGTAAAACCATCTATTGCCATTATTGCTCCAACTCTGTTAATTGTTGATAGGCCACCAATATTCCACCCCATTCCCAATTTACCATTCTCTCCTTGACTAGAATATGATAGCACCAATTTTGGACTTACTCCATCAATTCCAGGAGGCACTTTAATCGGGATTGACAGATTAGCACCTCCATTTTTGCCGACATTAACTTTAACATTTGTCGCCCCAATTAATTGTTTGGTGGAAGTAATGGTAGTGTCATTTTCTATATTCGTTTCTACATAATGACATGCTGCTAAAAGCAATATTAAGAAAAGCGAAATGATTTGTTTTTGATTTACCATTGCAGTTGATTTTATGGTTGGTTGATAAGTGATGCAGTGCCGATTTATGGCGACACTGCATTTGCAAAGAATTCAATTAAAGGCCATTGCAGTTAACATAGTAGTAGCAGTCATTCACATTATTTGTGCCACAGGTATCAGGAAAATGCTCCCCTATGATTCTGTCGTAGTAAGCGTTTTTGCTTCCGCGGCATGGATGGCAGCCGGTTGGGTAGGAGTAACAGCATCCTATAGCATTATGAAGTTTAGCTGTGGTGCCATTAGGAAGTGTAACATTAAGATCTCCATCTGGACAATCGGAAGGTGAAATTTTAGAATAGTTTGTCGAAATGCCGAATTTGCTTAACGGTTTACTTGGATTTTGAAGTTTCATAATTAAAATATTTTAAGGTTTGTATTAATGTTTAGTAAATTGACCAGTGTCTTATATCCCCAATTGTGGTTGGAACAGGTTCTGTAGTATCTATGGTAAATCCATATACTTTACGAGCTTCTTCCAAGCGTTTCGAAGGATTAAAAAAGACAACTTCGACATCCCATAAATCTCTGTCAGGGCGCACAAATTTGCTTTTCTCTACTGAAATGTCTGATAGTTGTAGATTGCTTTTTAAAGCTTCTTCAAAAATCTTTGACATTTGGAAAAGATTGGTTGCAGAGTAGTTTAATGCTCTTTCTGCTGAGCTTCTTCCCATGTTCTGAAGTTCAAAATAGATACGAGATAGGAAGTCATTTAACTGGTTTGCATGTTTCGAATTCCCTTTAACTTTTACAGATTCTAATAAAGCCTTTGTATTCCAAGATGCCATACCTCTTAAAACAGGAGTTACAGTAGGTACTTCTTGACCAGACAGAAGCGTTGTTTTTCCATCTATAGTTCCAGGTATGGCTATTCTTTCAGTATGACTGCCAGTTTTATGTAAATCAATAAAGAAATCGATGAGCATTTCATAACCTTCTTTTGCAAATGGCCCTCGAGGTTTAATTGCATAAATTGGCACGTCATTTATCAATAACACCCATGCTAACTCTGCAGCGATATAAGGATGCTTCTTCATGTGTTCAATGATGGCTTTTAAGCTTAATTCTTTGCCTAAATGATGCGTAAATGAGTCCTTATTTGAGTCTGATAAAAAATCAAAATGAAGATGACCTATGGCATACACCGATTCGCCATCATGTTGCTCTTTGGAATGACAGGAGCAGGATGAAGGTTTTATAGATTGTTCATTATTGTCTTCTTCCTGACGATTTACTTCTTTCTCAACAATAATTGTCGGTTGCTCATATCTGTTATCATCGGTGTTTTGAACAACGACATTTGAATTAGCTGAAATGTCTGTTTGAATAGATTTTGTTACTTGTTCATTTTCCATATTTTTCCTAGTTTTTATGAGGTCTAAAATTGAATTTTGCACGATGTTAGGTGTCAATTTTGCCTTCAGTTGATTAATAATTGGTTCATAAAAAGTAGGTTGTTTGGGATGTCCTATATAAAAAGTAACAAATGGGCTTCCTTTATTATCACATCCCGCTCCTAAATGTTCTATAATTGCGCCATGATCTAAATCAAAATTCCATTTTTCAAATTCTTTGTAGGGTATTCCAAGTTCATTACAAATTACTTGAATGTCTATAAGGCAATGGGCAACTTGTATGGGCTTATTTTCCACCAAACTGAAGTCTACAGATCTCCTGTAGCTCTCTTCTTCACTAACATTTAGGTAATTAGATGTAAAATCACAACGTTCAATAATTGAACGACATGCGTTTAATAACTTTTTTTCATCATTTTTGTTTACTGTCTTTGTTGTTGAAAAAACGTCTTCCAACTGCCCAATTGCGATTTCAGCTTTAATTTTTTCATGCCATTCATAAAGGTATATCTTATGATCTTTTTGGTTGGGTGCCCAGCCGACAGCATAGGCCGTATCTTCTTTCTTCTTTTCATGTAATTCAGAAAACCCAAAATATAGTTTATAGGAAATTTGATTGTCAATTTCTGTAGCACCTAAAAAGGTTATCTCTTTGTTAGAGAATCTATTTTGAATGATTTCTGAAATGGAATTTGGAGCTTTCAAATTTTCCAGTAGCACTTCTATTTTTATCTTAATTTTCTTTCTTCCTTCTTCGCCAAATTGTAAAAAATATCTGTTTCTTTGAATGCTCGAATCAATAAATTTGTAACTGGTTGAAACCTTCACATCTCCGTCCGTCAATTGGTGTCCAATCGTATATGCATTAAGAAATAGGACTTTACTTTCCATATCGTCTGTTTATTTGTGAAAAGGAATGGATGGTATTTAATACATCAGGAATACATAAATCCGGAAAATATTTTTTAATAAAAAACCACTCTGAATAAACGGATTGCAGAGGCATAAATCCAGACACTCTTTGTTCTCCAGAGGTTCTGATAATAAGATCGGGATTTGGGAAAGGTTGTCCAGCTGTATCTAAATGTTCTTGTAAATTAAAATAGGAGCTCCGATTCTTAATAAATGACATCATTGCTTTTGTGGCCCTATTAATCTCATCTAATCCTCCATAATCTAAGGCGAAATTGAAGATTAATCTGTTGTTATATTTAGTAGATTGCTCAATCTCCAGGACCTTAGATAACAAATCCGTTGGAATTCTATCTTTTCTTCCTAAATGGACAATTCTTAACTGGTAGGTTTCAGCCATTTCATGAACTATTTTTAAGAATTTATAGTAGATAGTCATTAAATTTTGTACCTCAATGTTTGATCTATTCCAATTTTCTGTAGAAAACAACCATAGTGTCGTTGTGCGTATTCCTTCTTTCCAAAGTGCTTCCAATATCGCAGGAGCAACTCCTAGAAATGCACGGTTATGACCATCATAAGTTGTCAATCCATTTGTGTTGGCCCATCTGCGATTACCATCAGGTATAATTGCTATATGATTGACCAATCGATTTACATCGGAAGGTGTAATTTGTTCTATATGTAGAGCTTTTGTAGAAATTACTTGTTTATTTATATTATTACTTAAACTACTTTATTCAATGCTATGTCGGTTAACTCAATATTTTATTTAATTCTGCTAGCGGTTTATTGTTTGCGTCCATTTGCTCTTTAGCGGCATTATTTATGTCTTTGAATAAATCTTTTTCTAATTTTAATAATTTTGCTGTACGCCCTATATCTAATATTCCTTTTAAATATTTATCACAATAATCTTTATTGATATTACACGGCAGGGAAGAGGCTACTATTGCATTTTTTGCAGAAACACCATCTTTAGGAAAGCCTAATTTTATTTGCCATGAAAGTAAAAGGGCTATGATTCCAGATACTATAGGTGTTGCCACAGATGTTGAACAAGATTCATTGTAAGACCCATCTAAACCTGCGGTTGTTAATGTTGAGAACGGAAGTAAAACACCCTCACTTTTATAGAGCTCGCCATAATTACTGAATTCGAAAGGCATACCGTTCTCCTCTATAGCTCCAATAGCCAACACATAAGGCATACTTGCTGGAATTTGACTGCAACTACAGCCATTATTGCCAACCGCCGCAACTACAATGATACCGATGTCATTGCAATGTTCTATGGCATTCTGAAGCTTTAAACTTGATTTATTTATAGGAGTAATTTCTCCAGCACTAATATTAATTATGTTGACTCCTTCTTTAATTGCTAAAGAGATAGCATCTGCCAGTCGATCTTGACTACAAGGTTCACCTTTCTTCTTATACAATGGGATCACTACTCCAGATACATCTGGACAGATGCCTTTAACGCGTCCGCTATGTTGACCAAATATTAAGCTTGTGACAGCAGTACCATGATGCGATAAAGAATGGTCGAACGTTGTCTCATCATATAAATAAGACAAAGTTAGATTGGCTGTTTTTAAAGACGGATGTTCTAAATCAGCCTTGCCATCCAATATGGCGATTTTTATAATAGGATTACCAGTTGATTTAGTCCATAAATAATGGATATCATTCCATAGTTTGCTTTTGGTTTTCAATTTGCTTGTTTTTTGTACTAAAAAGAACATTTAAATACGGGTCCTTATTGGCAGCAGTGATATGACGTGTGATTGTGTGACTATAATTATTCGGAAATAAGATGGGGTGAAAAGAGTCGCCTATGTTTAATGCGGCATTACCTTCTGTGGCGAGAGTTTGGGCCAGAGCCTTAGTGATGTTTTTTATTGATTTTTTGGTCATACTTAAAACTTTCAAAAACAATTTCACTGCAAAAGTTATTACAGTAACATTATTTTTTAATAATCAATAAAAACAAATAAATGTTTTAAGTATGTGCTAAAGAAAATTATTGGAATACACCAAGTTACAAATTGTTTTCATGCCGTCCAAAAAATAATTTATCTCATTAAAAAAGCCTCTGCGATTACAGAGGCTTAAATATATAATTGATAATTAGGTGTTATTTTATTTCCCACCTAACATCAAAAGCTCATTACACACTATTTCCGTTATATAGCGTTTTTCTCCTTCTTTGTTATCGTAGCTACGAGTAGTCAGCTTACCTTCAATGGCAACTTCTTTACCTTTAGCTAAGTATTTCTCAACAATACCCGCAGTTTTCCCCCAAGCTACTATATTGTGCCATTGGGTGTCCGTTACCTTTTCTCCTTGAGCGTTTTTGTAGCTTTCATTGGTAGCAATTGAGAATTTTGCTAATGTTTTGCCACTTTCTAGATTAATGATTTCAGGGTCGTTTCCTAAATTACCAATCAACTGTACTTTGTTTTTTAATGCGTTCATAATACTAAATTTTATAGATTAAACAGTTAATACTATTGAACCACTTTGATTCAACACTACAAAGGTGCGATTGGATGTAAATTATAATCGGTTGATAAGTATTTAATTTCGTTTGTAAACATTTGTAGTCATTTGTAAACGAATAATTTGTATATTGCTATCGCAATGAAATTTAGTATTGATACGGCTTTAGAGGTTTTGGAACGCAGTCCAGTTGTTTTGGATGCATTACTATCAAATTTATCTGATGAATGGATTTATAGTAATGAAGGAGATAACACTTGGAGCCCTTTCGACGTGATTGGACATTTGATCCATGGAGAAAAAGCAGATTGGGTAGAAAGGCTAAATATCATTTATAGAGACGGAAAAAACAAAACTTTCGAACCTTTTGATCGCTTTGCTCAATTTGAAGATTGCAAAGGAAAGTCAATGAGTCAATTATTGAATGAATTTAAAACACTTCGGCAGCAAAATATAACGTATTTAAAGACATTGAATTTAACAGATAAAGACTTTAATCTAAAGGCCGCACACCCATCCTTAGGTGAAGTTTCTTTAATGCAATTGCTTGCAACATGGGTGACTCATGATCTTGGGCATATTGCTCAAATTTCAAGAGTTATGGCCAAGCAATATAAAGATGAGGTTGGTCCTTGGAGAGAATATATTTCAGTACTCAATAGATAAATAATAGTATGGAGCGTCTTATTTTTGTTTTTGTCCTTTTGTGTTCGATAAATTGCAAAGCACAAGAAAAGATTCAAAACACATTGTCGTTTACAAAAAACATGACATCACCAAAAGCTAATTTATCTGATGTGTCTTGGATTGAAGGGCATTGGAAAGGGGAAGCTTTTGGAGGAGTTACAGAAGAGATATGGAGTCCTCCTTTGGGAGATTCTATGATGTTTGTTTTTAAATTGGTCGCGGATGACGCCGTTCAGTTTTATGAGGTAGGCGGTATTAGGCAAACAGACGAAACGCTGATATTTCAATTAAAACATTTCGGCAATGATTTTAAGGGTTGGGAAGAGAAAGATGAAACAGTGGATGCCAAGCTTATTAAGATAGAGAAGAATAGGGTGTATTTTGACGATTTTACTTTTGAAAGAGTTAGTGATAATCAATTAAATATCTATGTGGTCATTTCAGAGAAAGGCAAAGAAGAAGAAATCAAATTCAATTATAAAAGATATAAATGAAAATATTTGCTGAAACAGAACGCCTTATTTTAAGGGAACTCATGGAGAGCGATCTTGAAGGAATGTTCGAATTGGATTCAAACCCAGAAGTCCATAAATATCTAGGTAACAAACCAGTTAAAACTAAGGAGCAAACTAAAGAAGCAATCCAATTTATCAGGCAACAATATATAGATCGTGGCATAGGGCGTTTTGCGGCAGTAGAAAGATCTTCTGGAGATTTTATTGGCTGGACTGGATTAAAATTGAATACCGGAGATAAAGAAACGTTAGGCGATAAGAGTGATTTCCATGATATAGGTTACCGATTTATCCCTCGTTATTGGGGAAAAGGTTATGCCACAGAATCTTCAGTCGCAATGCTAGATTTTGGCTTTAAGGAATTAGGCATTGACACTATTTTTGGTGCTGCAGAGATAGGTAATATTGCCTCCAATAAAGTGCTGCAAAAAATTGGGCTGAAATATGTTGAGCAATTTCTGTACGAAGGAGAAATGATTAATTGGTATGAACTGAAACAAGAGCATTATGAATAAAGAATGTTTAGAATGCGGTGATGCGTTTAAAGGTAGGATTGACAAGAAATTCTGCGGTGATGGATGCCGAAATGCATACAATAACAAGATCAATAAGGACAGCAAGAACCTTATTCGTAATACTAATAATAGACTACGAAAGAACTATCGAGTTCTGGAAGCGTTGAATCCACAGCAAAAAACTAAGACCTCGAGAGCTAAGTTAATTGAGAAAGGATTTGATTTTAATTATTTTACTAGTATTTATACAACCAAAGCAGAAGCCGTATACTATTTTGTATACGACCAAGGATATTTGCTACTTGAAAACGATTACATTTTACTTATAAAAAGAGACTCTTAAATTCATGTTTGCGTAACATTAGCATCAATTTAAGTACTAATAGATTAAAGCTGATACTTTTATAACCAACTTTTTATCACCCAAAATGAATCAACCTTTTGTCATTATAACACTTATTTTAATTGCAGTTGTAGTTATATTTCTTTTTTACTATTATAGTTCTAAACGTGTTGTTTTAAGAACTTTAGGGAGATTACCTTTTCAGCGTTTGGGAAGTTTGCGAACTAATGCTTACAGCAAAATTGAAGGGAAAGCTCTTAGTATTGAAGAGCCTTTAGTTGCGCCATTGAGTGGCCGTGAGTGTGTATTTTACCAAATACTAATAGAAAAACGTGTTCAAAGAGGAAAACATTCGCATTGGAAAACCTTGGTAGATGAGGAAAAAATCCAAGATTTTTTTATAATACAAAAAGGAGAGCGTTGTATTGTTTTGCCAAAAACGAACCCAAGAAATTTCATTGCCCATTTAGATACAGATCGAACCATTAGATCAGGGACATTTAACGATCCTACTCCAGAATTTATGAACGTATTAAATATGTTTAACATAAAGAGTGAAGGTTTTTTTGGCTTTAATAAACAGTTACGATATAAAGAAGCCATTATTGAAGTTGGGGAGCGCATAACTGTTGCTGGAAAGGTTAAATGGATGGATTTAGAAAACAATATAGCGGATTATTCGTACTCCAGTATTGTATCGATGTTTGGCGACGATGGTAAGAACAGACTTATTATTACGGATAGCCCAAAGGCTTTTGATGGAATAAAATCACTGAGGTATTTAGATGTGAATTCGTCGTCTAGGCAAAAGCGTTTGTCTTCTTAGCACTCATATATGTTTACCATTTCTGCCCTTTTAATTTCATAGCTGCTTTTAAAATATCCATTTGGCTAATTTGGCCAACTAATTTTCCGTTTTCAACAATAGGGAAACGTCGACGTTTAGATTCTATGAATTTAGTGGCCGCGTCAAAAATACTTATACGGCCATCAATCGTCTCTACGTTTTCTACCATATGATTCTTAACACGATTATCTCCCATTGGCATATTGAAATAACGACTCTCACTTATCTGTTTGATACAGTCACCTTCAGATATCATCCCTATTAACTCATAATTGTCATTAACAACAGGAGCCCCGGAAATTCTATTCTTTATTAATGATGCGATAACCTGCTCTATGGTATCTTCAGGTTTAAAAGTGATGAGCTTACGCGTCATATAACTAAACACTCTAATATGATCTGATTCTTGATTTTGCTCTGCGTTCTTTCTTGCGCCTTGAAAACTCTTGATTCCCATAATTAATGTGTTTTTGTTTTAACTAAAGTTAGGAATTTTTGACGAGTAAAGCTAATGGTGATTATTTAGTACTTTTATAAAACTATAACTAACGCATCACCTATGTTACGAAAACTAATCGCCCTTCTCCTAATTATTATTGCTATTTATTGGAGTTTTTCAGCCTTAATGCCTAGTAAGATATCTACACTTAACGCTGACAAAAACACCTTTTCGACCGAAAGAGCTTTAGTGCATTTAGCGGCTATTTCCCAAAGACCACATTATGTTGGAAGCCCTGAACATGACAAAGTGCAAGCGTATATAGTAAAGCAATTGCAGGAGCTTGGATTAGAAACCCAAATACAAGAGGGGTATAGCATTAGTAAATGGGGGAATATGGCAAAGCCAAAAAATATTTTGGCACGCATAAAAGGGCGAGAGCAGGGAAAGGCTTTAATGTTGTTAAGCCACTATGATAGTAGTCCACATAGTTCTCTTGGAGCTAGCGATGCGGGTTCTGGGGTTGTAACAATTCTTGAAGGCTTACGTGCATATCTTTCAGAGGGAAAAACACCAAAAAATGATTTGATTATTGGCATCACTGATGCCGAAGAATTGGGACTTAATGGCGCCGATTTATTTGTAAATCAACATCCTTGGTCTAAAGACGTAGGACTGGTGTTAAATTTTGAGGCTAGAGGGAGTGGTGGACCAAGTTATATGCTGATTGAAACCAATGGAGGTAATGCTAACTTGATGAAAGAATTTGTTGCAGCAAATCCAAAATATCCTGTAGCAAATTCTTTGGCTTATAGTATATACAAAATGCTTCCTAACGATACTGATTTGACTGTATTTAGACGTGATGGTGATATAGAAGGTTTTAATTTCGCATTTATCGATGACCATTTCGATTATCATACTGCCAACGATTCTTACGAGCGTTTAGATAGGAATACTTTGGAACATCAAGGTTCTTATTTAATGCCTTTATTACATCACTTTTCGGAGGCCAATCTCAATAATTTAAAAAGTCAAGATGATAATATTTACGTCAATATGCCATTGTTTGGTATGGTTACATACCCTTATACTTGGATATTTCCAATGCTTTTTGTAACCATTATCTTGTTTTTTGGACTAGTGTTTTATGGTATTAAAAAACGCCAATTAAATGGATCTGAAATAGGGCGTGGTTTTGTGCCTCTATTCGGTTCTCTTTTAGGAGTTATTATTATTGGTTATGTGCTTTGGGAGTTACTTAAAAGCATATACCCAGAGTATTCAGAAATACTTCATGGGTTTACTTATAATGGGCATACTTATATTGCTGCCTTTGCAATGCTAGCACTAGCCATTTGTTTTTGGTTTTATCATAAATTCTATAAACCAGGAAATACTGCGAGTATGTTGGTTGCACCGTTGACGTTGTGGATCATCGTCTCGACCTTAGTTGCCATAAAGCTTAATGGAGCTAGTTTTTTTATCATCCCAGTACTCTTTGGTTTGATTAGCCTATTTGTATTGATGCAGCAGAAAGAACCGAACCTAATTTTAATGGCCTTATTATCGTTTCCAGTACTCTTTATTATGTCACCTTTTATAAAGATGTTTCCTGTTGGGCTAGGATTTTATATGGGGGTTGGTGGTGCGTCAATTTCTCTCAAGGTCGTTTCTATGGTACTGGTTGTCTTGATTTTTGGATTACTATTACCTGTATTCGGATTCTTTAAGCATAAAAAACGATGGTCTTATGGTATATTGCTAGTGACCGTTATTTTATTATTGAGCGCGCATTTTAATTCAGGGTTTACCAAAGATAACCCGAAACCAAATAGTTTGGTATATGCCTTGAATGCAGACGACAACACTGCTGTTTGGGCAACTTACGACGATGTGTTAGATGATTGGACCAAGAATTTCATTGGAGATGACCCTGATGCCATTCAAGAAACAGGGAATACTTTTGGGAGTAAGTACGGTACAGGCTACTCCTTTACTAAATCGGCTCCTGTCAAACAAATACAGCAACCATTTATAGATATTAAAAAAGATACTATTATTGGCGAGCTACGCCATATCAATATATCTATATCTCCACAAAGACCTGTAAATAGGATAGAGCTATTTGCAAAAGAGGCGGTTATTTTCAAGGATTTTAATATTAATGGTGTCGATGTCTACAAGAAAGACCAAGATGCCTATGCGTTTGAAAATAGATGGCGTAATCGATTGTTTAGTTTTTATGTATCTAATAATGATTCATTAAATCTCACATTTAGTGTTCCTAAGGAACAGAAAACTATTTTTACTTTATATGAAGCTTCTTTTGATTTATTAGAAAATGTACAATTTACAGTCCCAAAAAGACAAGATCATATGATTCCGAAACCTTTTGTCTTGAATGATGCCGTGATGATGATGAAGACGATTGTAATAGAATAGATTTATTTCTTATTTTAAGATAAAATTGCTTCATTTTTTATAGTTTTGGCGCACAAAATCACAGAACACATGAAAAAGATATTACTATTAGCATTGTTGGTTGGAAGTACTTCGGTATTCTCACAAAGCAACACAGAATTACTTAAGCATTTTGAGGCTTATTATAAGGAAATGAAATTACGCGGTGATGTTCAAGGGGCCATTAACGGGTTAAGTCATTTAGATATTCTTCAACCATCTCAGGCGAAAAAAGACACTTTGGCTTACTTGTACCTGTCTGAAGGGCGAAATGTACAGGCATTAAATACTATTGGTATTGAGAAAAATGCATCAGATTCTGATATTGCTGTTGAGGTCAAAGCTCTGGCATTAAAAGCTGTAGGTCAACCAAAAAGAGCTGTAGAGCATTTTGAGGTGATGTTTTCACGCAATCCAAATGCTTTGATTGCTTATGAGTTAGCAGATTTAAAAACCCAGATTAGTGATTTAGTAGGCGCTAAACCTCATATTGAATACGGAATAGCTAATGCAAAGGATGATCAAAAACGTAGTTTTTATGAAATGCAAACACCGTATCAAGTGCCTGTAAAGGCTGCTTTTTTGTATTTGAAAGCGCTAGTAACGTTTAATGAAGATCAAGCTAATAATGTTGATGCTGCCGTTGCTTTATTAGAGCAAGCTTTGCAAATAGAACCTAACTTTAATATGGCAAGTATAAGTAAAGATGCATTGATTGCTAAAAAACCAAAAGAATAGAGTTAAATATTATGCAAATAAAAAAAGCAGCCAATTGGCTGCTTTTTTTATTGTTATTATCCTGTACTACCAGATTCTTACACGTTTTTCAGGTGATAAATACATTTTGTCTCCCTCTTTAATATCAAATGCTTCATAAAAAGCATCTATGTTTTTAAGAGGTTGTATTGCTCTATTGATTCCTGGAGAATGTGGATCGGTTTTGATTTGTGTCTCTAATGCATCTTGTCTGATCAATGTTCTCCAAACAGTAGCCCAAGACATAAAGAAACGCTGCTCAGCTGTAAATCCATCAATATCATCTGGTCTTCCGTTTTCCTTAAAATATAATTGTAATCCGTCATAGGCACCTAAAACACCTCCAAGGTCACCAATGTTTTCACCTAATGTAAATCGGCCATTAATGAATAAACTATCTGATACTTCTATCGCAGAATATTGATCCGCAAGTGCATCGCCTCTTTTCTTGAATTCGGCTAAATCGTCTTCAGACCACCAATTTACTAAATTGCCATCGCTATCGAATTGTGCTCCTTGGTCGTCAAATGCATGTGATATCTCATGCCCAATCACGGCGCCAATACCACCATAATTTACAGCATCATCTGCTTTATAGTTGTAAAATGGCGGTTGAAGAATTGCTGCTGGAAATACAATTTCATTGTTGAAAGGATTGAAATATGCATTGACCATTTGTGGAGGCATGCCCCATTCTTTTCTGTCAACAGGTTGCCCCAAATCTGCAATATTTTCTTTTAAATTCCAATCAGAAAGGGCCATCATGTTTTCTGCATAGCTATTGCCTTCTTTGATCATCAATTCTGAATAATCTTTCCACTGATCTGGATATGCAATTTTAACTGTGAACTTATCAAGTTTTTGCTTTGCCTTTATTTTGGTCTCAGCACCCATCCAATCCAATTTATCAATTCGTGCCTTAAATGCGGTAATCACATTAGCAATCATTTTTTCAGCTTTTTCCTTGGCTTCTGGCGGAAATTTCGCATCTACATAAAGCTTACCAATAGCTTCGCCTACGCGACCTGTAACGTTATCCATTGCCTGGTCTTCTCTAGGTCTTTGTGCTTCTGTTCCTCGTAGAGTTTTACTATAGAAATCCCAATTGGCTTTTTCAAGTTCTGTGGTTAAGAAACCAGCCGCACCATTTAAAGTGCTCCATTTCATTATAGTCTTAAGATCCGCAATTGGTGTTGAGGTTAATACCTTTTGAAGCTCTTTCATATACTTAAGCTCTAAAACATAAACAGTATCCAACTCTTGCTTTACACCTGATTCGGAAATAAATTTAGTCCAGTCGACGGCTGGGACCATTTTTGTCAATTCAGCAATTGATCTTGGGTTATTAAAATTACTGATGTCACGACTTTGAGTTTTATCTAATTGTGGCTCTGCAAGCTTAGTTTCTACTCTTAAAATCATTTCAGCAGCCTTTTTTGCTTCCGCTTCTGAATAATCAATATACTGAAGCATTCGTGTAATATGATTAACATACTGCTGACGACGTTCATTAGATTTGTCGTCTTGTAAAATGTAGTAGTCTCTATCAGGTAGACCTAAACCACCTTGAGAAATGTAAGGCGCATTCATGCTGCTGTCGTTAAGATCAGGAAACACTTGAAAGCCAAAAAAAGGTGCGTCGACCCCTAAAGTATTAGCGTAAACAGACTGCAAGTCAGCAACCGAATTTATACCTTCAATGGCATCAAGTAAAGGTAGTAAAGGCGTCATCCCTGCTTTGTCACGTGCGACTGTATCGAGCTCTGTTTCAAAAAGGAGGAGTGCTTTTTTCTGATCTGTACCTTCAGTATAAGATCCTAATTCTTTAGCAGTCTTAACAATTTCTAAAACATCATTACGTGTTGATTTACGCAAAACCCCAAATCCTCCCCATCGAGATTCTTCTTCTGGAATTGTGGTAGTCTTCATCCAATTGCCATTAACATAATTGTAAAAATCGTCTTTTGGACTTACTTCAGCATCCATGTTCAAAAGATCAATGCCTGCCGTGTTTTCAGCAATGTCTTTATTGCTATCGTTTTTACAAGAGATAAGTCCTAAAAGGACGAATGAACCCAGTAAAAACGAAAATTTGTAATTGGTTTTCATTTTTTGATTTATTTAGTGTGCGAACAAGTTAATTATTAATTAGAAGAAGAGATTGGCTTTTTGTTACACATTAACAAAACATTAATATAAAAGGCGGCTAAATATCTTGATGATATAAAGCCGCCAGTTGAAAATTTCAATATGCTGTGTTAATCGACCCTGAATTCAAATATTATGGACTGAGAGTTGTTCTCTTGAGAGTCTTTAGTAACTATTCGCCAATAATATATATTTCCAGCACTTACTGTCACATCTGCAGTTGTAGTTGTTTGTGTGCCTCCAAGCTGAGTTGTTGGTGGTGTAGCAGTACCAAAATACACATCGTAGCCTGTAATATCATTATCTACATCACTACCAGACCATTCAAGTGTTACGTTTGTAACTCCTGTTAAACTTGCCCCCATAGCTGGAGCTATTGCGTCAGCAGGGAAAGGAGGATGAGATTGTACACCATCGCCAGCATTATAGAATTTCCAAGTACTGCTTTGTGCAGTATTAGTAGTGCTAGTTGACCTTGAGATAACGTACCAAGAATAAGGTGTTGCCTTAAGTAATGTAATTTCCACTTGATTAGTACTCGACACATGGTTTGTTGTACTGTTATTATCAAGATTCTTTAAAACTACTTCATATGAGGTTGTATTTTCAGCAGTATTCCAAGTAAAAGTGACTCTGCTTTGAGAGGTGCTTACATCTACACCTTGGTTACATTCTTGATTGTTATCAGGAAATGTCAATACGGCCGCAGAAGGGTCTACTACTGGCGGTGGTGGTGGGGTTCCATTATCGCCTCCGTTATCATCTTTGCTACAGTTAAAAACAACTGCTAATATGAATATTATGCTTAATTTTTTCATTTTCTTTTTATTTTTTAATGACCTTGAAGTTTTTTGTAACACTACCGTCGTTAACATCAAGTATGTAAACACCTTGCGAAACTTTAGACATATCTATTGTGACGGCTCCGTTTTGTAAATTAAAAGTCTTGGATAGTATTACCTGGCCAACCAAGGAATAAAGCTTCACATCTAAGGCCTCTAGTATAGAATTTGAGGTGTTAATAGTTAATATATCACCATTAACTGGATTTGGATATATTTTTATAGTATCAAAGTTTTGAATGGTCTCGGTATAGATTCCTTGACAATCCTTATCAGTTGAAACTTTTAATACATTTACACCTTGAGCAAGATCCAAGACAATATCGCTATCAGAAGTAGTAGTAACAACTCCATTAAGTTCAATGTGATAGACTGTAGATCCATTAAGCTCTAAGGAAATTCTTCCAGCCTCAGTATCTATTCTTGAGAATACAGATAAATCTTCAGGCTCAACTATAGTAACATTATAACATAGTTCGTAATCTGGTTGCGCGGCAATGGTAATACAAATCATATAATTCCCTGCTTCCAAATTAGCGAACTCAGTAGTTGCCGTAAAATCGTTACTAATATCCAAACCATTACCTGTTAATTGTGCTGTATAGTTATGAGATTCGTTTGCTGTGATTTCAATACTACCATTATTACTAGTTCTACAAGTCTCGCCTGTAATAAGCAATTGGAAGTTATCCGTTGGCAAAATAAAGACGGTACATCCACTAGCATCTACAATATCTCCAGTAGGTGTATCATTACAATTATCATTGACATTAAGAACACCGTCATTGTCTATATCATCATCGCAAGCATCTCCTATGCCATCATTGTCAAAATCGGCTTGGTCAGTGTTTGGATTATCAGGACAATTATCATCGTCGTTAAGAATGGTGTCATTATCGGTATCACAAACATTACCAATGCCATCATTATTATCATCTGCTTGATCAGCATTAGCTGTTAAAGAACAATTATCAGTAGCATCCAATACGCCATCATTATCATCGTCGGTATCACAAACATCTCCCATGCCGTCATTATCAGTGTCTAATTGATCTGCATTTGCCACACTAGGACAGTTGTCAGCTGTATTAGGAATACCATCATTATCATCATCTGGACTCGTGCCATCTATAATAAAATCATCTATAATAGCACCTTCGGCATTTGTATTTGGATCTGAGTGAAATACAAATCTAAACATGATACTCGATTCTGTAGAGAGTGCGCTTAAATCCTTACTGTATTCCGTCATGGTTGTATTAGTGCCTGTCCATTGTCCGCCAACACAATTTTGACAATCATCAGCAACACCATCACCTCCAAAACGAGAGCTGTTGTACCAATTGGGATCATTGGCCGAACCTAGAAGGTTCCAATTATTTCCGTTGTCTGTAGAATATTGAACATATACTAAATCAAAGTCTTGTTCAATTTCAAATGCCATATTGAATTTTAAAATTGGATTGGGTACTGTCGTTAAGTCATAACATTGACTTATTAAAAATCCTTTTGTAGCATCCGCATGATTACCAGATAGATTTGTGCCATAAACACTTGTTCCTGATGTGGCTGTATTGAGGTCAGTACCAGTAGGTACACCTCTTTGCCACATTACAGTAGTGGTTCCTTCATTATATGCTATGAGTTCATCATTAGCGGTTTCGAATGTATTTACTTGCTGAGCAATCCCGTTATCATTGACACTAAATGTAAGATTAGATGAATTGTTATTATTTGAAAATTGATCATTAGCTATATTGGCGCTCGCTACAAATTGGTGTATTCCTCTGTCTAAGTTTAGCGTTGGAAGATCAATTGTTGTTTGTTCTAAAGAGGCTAATGTACCATTCCAAGTAAAGGCGTCAGGAGTTCCTCCATCTACCGTATATGTAATATCTATAGAATTAATGGTATTTGCTCCGTTGTTTTTCACAACGAGTTTTGGAAATACATCTCCACAGGCTATGAAAGTGCTATTAACACCTTCGACTTGAATTAATGCCACATCGTCGTCTGCCAGACTCGTTGGTGCTAAAGGACTTTGCCAAACACCCCTGCCATAAGTAGCTACAGTAACAATTTGATCATTTAAATTAATTTCTAAATCTCTTACAGACACATTTGGAAGGTTGTTTTCAAAGACTTCCCAATCACCTGTAATATCATCATATCTATAAACGCCCAAATGTGTTCCTAGATAAAGTGGATTGTCAGCACTCTGACCTTGATGTTTAATTATATTTTTTGTTACTGCAGGAAGACTACCAGTGATTTCAGCAAAAGTATCACCTTGATCTAAAGATCTATATACTCTTCCACCTAATCCAGAAGTGGTAACATAGATAATGTTGCTATCACTATTATTGACCTCAATAGACGTTATGTTAGCAGGAAATGATTCTACAATCGAAAATACAACACCTTTATCAGTACTCCTTCGTAATAAGCCATCGACACCAACAAATATATTGTCAGTATTGTTTTCATCTATTTCTAAAACATCTACATCTGCATTAAAATTAATTGAGATTGATGTCCATGTGGTACCATCTAATCTATATAATCTGGAATATGCCGCATACAATTCTCCATCAGAATTCATCACGAGAGGTGTAATCCAGTTACCTCCACTGTCGCCGTTAGGAGGATCCGTCTCTGCCGTAGGAGCTCCAACTTGACCGTTTAAACTTCCCCCAGCTGATGTTGAAATATTTAAAGCGCCGCCAAATTGTAAAAATCCGTAATGTAAATTAGAATCTCCTGGATCAATTGCTGTGTCCATACCATCCGCACCATAATAATTTTGCCATTGATCATTATTAAAAGAGTACCCACCATTGTCTTGAAGACCTCCAACCATGTTATCGGAGGATTGTTTTGAGACTGCGATTCTATAGAACTGCCCTATTTGCATGCCTCCTGTAAGGTCTGTGAAATTTACACCAGTATTAGAAGTTTTGTATATCCCTCCATCTGTACCAGCGTATAAATCACCATTAAAGAATCGCAATAAATGTATGTCTGCGTGAGAATAAGAAGGAGATGCCGGCTGATTCCAATTATTTACTTTTGTCATAATGGTGCCTCCAGTATCTGATTTCCAGATATTTAGGACGCCTGTATAAAGCTCGTTCTCATTTTGATCAGAAACTGCAAATGCCATATCATACCATGACTGATTACTTTCAAAAATATTGCCTACGGTAGCATTTGAAGCAGTTTCAGTAAAAACAACTCCAGAATTGGTTGATTTATAAATGCCTTGAAAAGACCTGTCATTTGCTGCACTCAAGACATAAACTATTTCAGGATTCGCTGGTGTAACATCAATCACTAATCTTGAAGATGCGCTTGGTAAATTAGTGCCAACTCCTGTTGCTGTAAATGAATCTCCACCGTCTTCAGATTTGAAAAAAGCATTTGAAGATACGGCATACAATACACTTGGATCTGTTGGTTTGACTTTTATATCACGGATATTACCACCTTGAGTATTAGTCCAATTTGCACCAGCATCAGTACTTTTATATACACCTGCGTTAGTGGCAACCCATAGAATGCTGGAATTTGTTGGGTGAATATATATGTCGTTCATTCTACTAGGAGAATTATTTGGGTTTAAGCCAGTTGCATTCCAAGTAGTTCCTCCATCTATTGACTTCCAAACACCAACACTAAAACTATTACCTGCATCATCATCACCAGTAGCAATGTATATGATATCAGAATCATTATAATCTATTGCAATACCAGACACCCCTATTTGAGGTAAGTGATCTGTAAGTACTTTCCAAGTGGCTCCTCCATCTAACGATTGCCAGATACCTCCTGCAGGAGCTCCAGCATATACTATATTCGTACCATTCGCAGTATTATTGGGATCAACTATAACAGCATTTATTCGACCTTGTCCAGAAGACCAAGATCCTGTATTAGTATGTGTAAATGGACCTACTGCTTGCCAATTGCTTTCATCGGCCATTCTAGCAGCACTATTTGACTGCTTTTGTTCCCAGGAATTCCAAAATTCTTGAGATGACGGTAAAGTGCCGTCTTCTTTAACAAAATGACTCCAATAGGTTTCCCACCTTTTAAATGGCTTAAAGCCACTTCCTTTTACGTTTGGATCTCGAGTTTTCCAATAGGCATCGAAAGCTTCAACTATGTCATCGAATTGCAATGACTGTCCACGATTCTCTGCGTTTAAATCTTTCATCCATGGCGCATCTTGGTTAAATTGTGCGATAGCAAATGAAAATGAGAATAATGTAATGAGTAATAGTATTTTTTTCATTTTTCATAAAATTTGACTTCAAAAATAGCCGAAAAACAATAAAAAACGGTATTCTAAACGGAAATTCGATAAAACGACAAAAAATAGATTGACTCTTTTTAAACAAAGAAAAAGCTATAGCCCTGATTTTGAAATATCTTGAGCTTCTTTCTCAAACTTTTTGTTCATTTGAAGGTTAAGATTTGAAAAAGCTACAAAAAATTCCTTTATTGATTGAAGGAGTTCATTCTTAGGGGTTTGATTGATTTTAACGGCGCTTTTTAACTTATATAATTTTGTTTCAATAGCGGTTATTCTGGACATGATCGATTCTGAAAAAATATTCTTTGGTATGGTCGCTTTTAAATCTTTTAATAAGGCGCCTATAATTTTTTCGTCACCTTTAAAATAAGATAAATCTCCATTTTTTATGGATAAAATTTGAGATTCCAACTCACCATAACTAGCCCAGTTGCTTACTCTTTTTTTTGAAGTACTGCTCAGGCCATATTCAATATAATTAATATCCTCAACCTCTTTTTTAGTAATTCTAACTATTGAAATCTCTTGCGCTGTATCAGTTTTAATGTTTTCGTTTAATTTAGAAGTGTCTTTTTTGCAAGTAAAAAAGGTTAAAAAACCAATAAGTATAATAAATACTCTCATTTTTAGATAACTAATTATTATGCAAATATATTGCTATTGGCAATGAACTTGAACTATTGAAAGGAAAATTATAATTTTTATCTGAACATTGAGGATTGCCTTTAAAAAGATGTTATTTTTGACTCCGATGTGACTTAATCTTAATGTTGATGAATTCTAAAGTGTTAATTATTGGTGCTTGTGGTCAAATTGGTTCTGAACTAACACAAAGACTACGACAATTATATGGAGCTGATGCAGTTATTGCAAGTGATATAAGGCAATGCAATGATGAGTTAATGGATTCTGGAGTTTTTGAGATATTAGATGCTACAGATTTTCAAGGAATTAAATCTTGTGTTGAAAAATATAATGTAAAAACAGTCTATCTCATGGCAGCGCTATTGAGTGCAACAGGAGAAAAATTTCCTGAAAAGGCATGGGATTTGAATATGAATTCTTTATTTCATGTACTTAATTTAGCAAAAGATGGCATTATAGATAAAGTGTTCTGGCCATCGAGTATTGCTGTCTTTGGACCCACAACGCCTCAGACTTATACACCACAGCACACAACTATGGAACCTACTACAGTGTATGGAATAACAAAACAAGTAGGTGAGCGATGGTGCGAATATTATCACAATAAATATGGTGTTGACGTAAGAAGTATAAGATACCCAGGAATTATTAGTTGGAAAACCATGCCAGGTGGTGGCACCACCGATTATGCCGTTGAAATATATCATAAAGCCATTAAAAACGGGAGATACGAATGTTTTTTGTCGAAAGATACTGAGTTGCCTATGATGTTTATGGAAGATGCTATAGATGCAACGGTTAATATTATGCAAGCCGAATCTAAAAACATTAAAATAAGATCATCATATAATCTTGCTGCCATAAGTTTTACACCTTCTCAAATTGCTAAATCAATAACCTTCCATATTCCAGATTTTAAAATGAGCTATACACCTGATTTTAGACAGGCAATAGCAGATTCATGGCCAAAAAGTATTGATGCTTCTAAAGCAAGAGAAGATTGGGGTTGGAATCATCGATATAATCTTGAAACAATGACCGATGAGATGATTCGTCAACTCAAGATGAAATACCAAGAAAACATTTGATGTGTCTTCTTTTTATCGAAAAGACCGTCAATTAGAAATACAGCAATAAATTAATCGTAAATTTGTTATTCCCATTAAACAAATTTACTATGCTTGACGATTTTTGGTTTAACGTAAAGTATGGCATTAATCATGTTCTCGATATTAATGCCTACGATCATGTTCTCTTTTTAATAGTGCTCACAATACCATATATGTTTAAGGATTGGAAACGAGTCCTATTGTTGGTGTCAGTATTTACTTTAGGGCATACCCTTTCATTAGTATTGGCCTCGTACGGAATTGTTAGTGTAAATGGGAAACTCATAGAGTTTTTGATACCTATTACCATTTTAATTGCCGCATTGTTTAACGTGTTTACATCTGGTAAAGGTGCTCAAAAAGAAAAAGTCGGAATACTTTTTATAACCACGCTATTTTTTGGGTTAATCCATGGCCTCGGTTTTGCTCGAGAATTTAAAATGTTAGTAGGACAGGCAGAAAACAAGTTATTGCCATTAATTGAGTTTGCATTGGGAATAGAAATTTCTCAAGTCATAATTGTGTTTGTAGTATTATTTTTAGGCTTTTTATGTCAAACAATCTTTAGGTTCTCTAAGAGAGACTGGATTATGATTATTTCAGCAATTGTGGTTGGGTTGGTTATTCCAATGCTTATTAACAGCGAATTGCTAAATTAAAGATTGGTAAAACTTTAACTAACAAAGAGTTGTAAATAATGGACTAACCCTATATATTCGTTACTCTCATTCTAAATTAATAGAGACAGGTAAACAGGAGAATGCCAAAACAAAAACAATTAAAATACGATAAAGCATATCTTCGGATTGCAAGAGAGTGGGGAAAGCTATCTTACTGTAAGCGAAAGCAAGTAGGAGCACTAATTGTAAAGGACAGAATGATTATTTCTGATGGTTACAACGGCACACCATCTGGATTTGAGAATTTTTGTGAGGATGACGAAGGTTATACAAAATGGTATGTATTACATGCTGAGGCCAATGCCATATTAAAAGTTGCATCCTCGACACAATCTTGCAAAGGAGCAACATTGTATATTACATTATCTCCCTGTAAGGAGTGTAGTAAATTAATACACCAAGCAGGTATTGTAAGAGTTGTTTATAGAGAAACGTATAAGGACGATTCTGGTTTGCGTTTTTTAGAAAAGGCAGGTATAGATTTAAAACTGATAGAAGATCTTAATGAAGACTGATAAAAAAATATTCTTACCCTTGATTATTGGCATCGCTCTTGCGGCAGGTGTTTATATTGGAGGCAAATTAGGGTTTACAGATACGTCTGATCGTTTGTTTACATCCAATTCTAAAAAAGACAAGCTCAATCGTTTGATTGATTATATTGATTATGAATATGTAGATGAAGTTAATACAGATAGTATCGTAGATGTTACTGTCAATGGAATTCTAGACAACCTTGACCCCCATTCTGTGTATATTCCTGAGAGCGAAATGGAGCGTGTTTCTGAAAACATGAAAGGTGATTTTGTAGGAATAGGAATCAGTTTTTACAAGTATAATGATACAGCTACGGTTATTAGAACAGTTAAAGATGGACCGAGTTTTAAAGCAGGTATACGTGGTGGAGATCGCATTCTTTTTGCAGATGGAGACTCTATTTATGGGTCAAATTGGACAGAAGATGATATTATAAAAAAATTAAAGGGCGAAATTAACACAAAAGTCAAGCTTCAAGTATACAGAAGAGGAGAGCCAAAACTTCTAGATTTTACAGTAAAGCGAGGAAGTGTTCCTATTAAGAGTGTTGATGCTTCTTTTATGTTAACAGAGAATGTTGGTTACATCAAGATTAATCGATTTGCTGAATCTACATATAAAGAATTTAAGAAAGCATTAAATAAACTTCAAAATCAAGGTGCGACGCAATTGGCCATAGATTTGCGTGATAATCCCGGCGGGTTTTTAGGAATTGCAGAGCAAATTGTGGATGAATTTTTAGAAGACGATAAGCTTATTCTTTATACAAAAAACAAGAAAGGGAAAATTGAAAAAAGTTTTGCCACAAGTAGAGGTGATTTTGAAGAAGGGCATGTCTACGTTCTTATAAATGAAAATTCAGCATCTGCTAGCGAGATTGTTGCTGGGGCATTACAGGATAATGATAAAGGAACTATTGTTGGTAGGCGCTCATATGGTAAAGGGCTAGTGCAGCGTGAAATGTCATTAGGTGATGGCAGCGCCGTGCGATTAACAGTCTCAAGATATTACACACCTACAGGGAGATCGATTCAACGATCTTATGAGAACGGCAATCGAGATTATTATGATGAGTATTTCGATAGATTGGATAGTGGTGAACTACTAAACCCAGAAAATATTAAAGTGAATGATTCGCTCAAGTTTAAAACGCCTAATGGAAAAACAGTGTATGGAGGTGGAGGAATTATTCCTGATGTGTTTGTTCCAATAGATATTGGTATGCAGAATGAAACTATATCTTATATGCTGCAAAGAGGAATAATAAGTAATTTCGTGTTTCGCGAACTAGATCAAGACCGTAGTTATTACAAAGGGGTAACAGCTGAGGATTTCATTAAGAATTTTGAAGTTAGTGATGACATTGTAGTGAGATTTCAAGAATATCTTAATACGATGTTTAAGCGAAAAATAACGTTCGTTGCTTATAATGAAGAAGTGAAGTTATACATAAAAGCTACTCTTGGAGAACAACTATATGACAAAAATGTCTTTGAACGCATCATTGGTGAAAAAGATGATGTTATAGAGGAAGTTATTAAGTTGAGTAGAGGAGAGTAATCAACCAATCTTATCATGCACTTTCGTATGCTTTCCATTATTCCAAAGCGTTAATATATCTGTGGCGACATGAGCTCCACTTCCAGAAGCTATAGCGAATTGACTTCGCCATCCAGCCAGTGTTCCTGCTACATATAGTCCTTCTTCAATAAAATGATCGGTATTTTTCAACCAAACACGTTGTTTTTCATGCGCCGCTCTTGGATGTTGTTCTGTATAAGCTTCAAGACCTTTAATAGTCATCAAATTAGTATACCCAACAGCTATTACAACTAATTTGCTTTCGTATAAATTCTTGTTCGTGGCAATGGCAAATCCTGTCAATGTTTTAGATATAGACACGGCTTTTTCGTTTTCAATTTGCTCTATATGAGGATATAAATTGGAAAGTTGTTCTTTACCAGATTCTAAAATGGAAGCACCAGTGGTTCCTGGCTCGAGTCCAAGAACATTATTAAACAAAGCATTTTGTAGATGCGATGTCTTTTGGTGTGTGATAATGCCAATTCGTTTTTCTGAAGCAAATGACTTGTTTTTAGCAGAGCCAAGCACAAGCGCACAAGACAATCCGGCAGCACCTCCACCAATAATTAAGGCATCAAGCATTACCTTTTTTTCTTTAAATTATCTTGTATTTTTTTTGAGGTCATTAATATATAAATCAATGCCAATGCACAAAGAGCCGCCATAATCATAATAAGCGCTATAACGCTATCTCCTTCAAATGGATTAGACATGTCAATTTTGGTTGCACTGAATACAATAGACGCTATAACAAGAACTGTGAATATAATTGAGAATATCTTCATAACTAGACTAACAACGCTTTAATATTATGTGCAAATAATTTTACGGCGATTGCTAACAAAATTACACCAAAAACTTTACGTATGATACTGATTCCATTTGGACCAAGAATTCTTTCAATTCTGGATGATGTTTTTAATACGATATAAATGAATATTACATTTAATACCACGGCTATAATGATATTTTCAACATGGTATTCTGCTCTAAGAGATAACAAGGTTGTTAAGCTTCCTGGTCCAGCAATTAAAGGAAAAGCTAATGGAAAGACAGAAGCTGTTATGGCTCCACCCTCGTCATCTTTATAAAGAGTAATGCCAAGAATCATTTCTAAAGCAATAAAGAAGAGTATAAAAGCCCCAGCTACCGCAAAGGAATTAACATCAATACCAATAAGTGATAAAAGACTCTGTCCTAAAAATAGAAATACAATCATGATTACTCCAGCGATCAATGAGGCTTTTTCGCTCTGGATATGCCCAACCTTTTTTCTTAAATCAATAATGATTGGAATGTTTCCTATGATATCTATCACAGCAAACAATACCATAAATGCCGTAAATATTTCCTTAAAGCTTAACTGCATGACAATTTAAGTTTAAAATTCGCCGCAAAGGTCGGCATTAATAACTGATTTTCAAGATTAAATAATAGTAAAGTTTATCTATTTTTGCTGCTAATTTGGTATCTGAATTAGAAATACTAATATATGTTTCAACTAGGTAAAACCATTGTTTCTGAAGACATCATACAAAAGGATTTTGTTTGCAATCTTTCTGCATGCAAAGGTGCTTGTTGTATAGATGGAGATGCTGGCGCACCCTTGGAGAAGGAAGAAGTTGAAATTCTAAAGGAAATCTATCCTAAGGTAAAACCCTTCATGCGAAAGATAGGTATTGAAGCAGTTGAAGCGCAAGGAACGAGTATAATCACAGGATTGGGAGAATTAGAAACGCCGCTTATAAATGGTGCAGATTGTGCGTATGTAAATTTTGATGATAGAGGTATAGCCCTATGTGCCATTGAAGAAGCCTATAATCAAGGTGAAGTGTCTTGGAAAAAACCAGTGTCTTGTCATTTGTATCCTGTTCGTGTTAAAGACTATTCAGAATTCTCCGCAGTGAACTATCACAAATGGGAAATCTGTGACGACGCCTGTACTCTAGGAAAAGAATTACGAGTTCCTGTTTACAAATTTGTAAAAGAAGCACTCATTAGAAAGTTTGGGGAAGATTGGTATATGGAACTAGAGAAAGTGGCAGCAAAGATGTGAACCATCATCACGCGGTCTTAAGGTTTACGTCATGTATCGGAATGTTAATAACCACTTTGGTCCCTGAGGCGACTCCATGGGTATGAAGATCTTGGATATCGATGTTATAAGAACCAGAATAATCCTTTGAGAAATTTGCCAAACGCTGCTTGGTCAATTCTATGCCTACGGATTTACGTTTTAAGATTTTGTTCTTTTGGATTTTTGCAGCTTCAGCACGACCAATACCGTTATCGGTGATTTCCATGCGTACAAAACCGCCGTTGAATTTGGCAACATTAAGATGGATGTTCTTCTCACCTTCTTTTGATGATAATCCGTGCCAAAGAGCATTTTCTAGAAATGGCTGGAGAATTAGTGACGGTAATTTTATGTTTGTTGTATTAACATTTTCAGCAACAGTAACTGTATAGTTTATGTCATTGTTAAAACGTATGTTTTCTATATTCATGTAGAGCTGCATGGTTTCAAGCTCATCTTCCAAAGAAATTTCCTTTTCGGTAGATGCTATTAATATTTTCCTAATAAGTTTGGAGAACTTGTTGAGATAATACACGGCATTCTCTTTTTCATTATTGATGATGTATAGCTTAATGGAATTCAAAGAATTGAAAATGAAATGTGGATTCATCTGTGCTCTCAACATATCTTGCTCCAAAGTAAGTATTCGTTTATCATTTTTCAGTTGTCGTTGCTTATAAATCCCAAACAGAATTCCTGAAAGTAACAAAAGGCCAATTAAGCCAAACCACAATGTCTTTTTGTTCTGCGCTAATTTTAGTTTCACAATTTCGTTTTCGCTGGCTAAGTCCTTAATTTGTTCGCTTTTTTTCTCTGCATCATATTTCAGCACTAATTCTGTAATGTACTGTGTGTTCTGTGTGCTCTTGATGCTATTGGTTATGTCTTGCGATTCTTTATAGTGTTTTAATGCGGCTTTGTTGTTGCCTAATTTTTCGTTTAGGTAAGAGAGTCTTTGGTAAGCCTCAGCTTCAGATCCCCTTAGATTAAATTCTTTTGCAACATCCAGCGCATGAAATAGGTTGTCGCCTGCTTTTCTGTACTGTTTCATTTCTGTTTGTACCCATCCTAGATTGGTGTAAGTAGATGAAATATAGAACTTGTCATTGATCTCTTCTGCGGGAACAATAGTAGATTTAATAATCTTATAAGCTTCTGGGATTTTCCCTTGCTGTAAGTAGATTTGTCCAATACTATTATTACAGATAACTTTACCAACTTTAGAATTGATTTGGTTATTATAATCTAACGAAATCTGATAATTCTTTAGAGCATCATCTAAGAAACCTGTAGCTTCTTTTGCGTATCCTATATTATGATGATTGATGGCAAGGCCTAATTTATTGTCTACAGATTTCTCTATAGCCATGGATTTTTTGAATTGCTGTATAGCAAGATTATATTGTTCTAAAGCGAGATAGATATTACCCATGCTATTTTGAGATACAGCGATGCTCTTTTTAATGTTGATTGATGGATTCTTAACGCTATCTGCAATAGTTAGTGCTTGTTGATGATAATCTAAAGCAGATTTTACTGCATCCATACGCCTGTAAACAACGCCTAGCATATTTAAACTGGTAATGTGTAAATCTAGATTCTTACTTTCAATAGCAAGCTTTTCAGCTCTTTCATGCGTCTGGATAGCACGATTAAAATAAGATTTGTTTCTGTAGTATATGCCTAACATATTCAGCGCATAACTCTCACCTTCTAGATAATTTACTTCTTTGCTTTTTGTAGCTAAGTATTTCATTTTGAGAGTGTCTCTTTTAACTTTATAGAAAGCAGAATCTATAGCGATAAAAGTTTTAGGTCTTTTGGTAATAACCTCTTCAATTAATTTTAAATAGGTGTCATCTTCTTTAATATCTTGAGAGAATATCACATTTTGAAACATAAGAATTGCAACAAAAAGAAAGAGCTTTCTTTGTCTCGGCAATTGGTTTATGTGTTTTAAATATGACACTTATATTATTCTAATTTGCCTAAAAAATCAGATTTACGTTGCCTTGCTACTGGTATTCGGTGATTGGATTGCATAATTACATAGCCATCAGTTTTCAGGAATTCTTTTATTCTGTTAAGATTAATTATATATGAATTATGAATTCTAAAGAATGAATTATCAGGTAAAAGATCTCCAATTTCCTTTAGTTTCTTGGTCACTACTTTCTTTTGGTTCTCAGCTAAGTAAATAGTACAATAATTGCCGTCAGATTCAACAAAAATAATATCTTCTGATGATATAAAAATGAGTTTTCCATCTGTGTTTATCGTAATTTTCTTGTGATTATATTTTTTATTAAAATCTAATAATACGCGTTCAAGTTTATCAGAATGAATAAATTTGGCATTATATTTTTTTACCCTTTCAATAGTGTCTTTTAAATCATCCGTATCTATTGGTTTTAATAGATAGTCTTGAGCTTCATGCTTAAGCGCCTTAATGGCGTATTCATTATATGCAGTAGTAATAACAACAGCAAAATCTTTAGTGCCCAGACGTTCTAAGAATTGAAACCCATCCATTGTTGGCATTTGTATGTCTAAAAATACACAGTCAGGTTTATTACTAGCTAGATAAGTTAACGCCAATTCTGGATTTGTAAAAGTTGAGATAATCTCTATTTCCTTACTAAAATTAGTAAGTTCCCAAGAAAGACTCTGGATGGCTTTATGCTCATCGTCTACAATAACGGCTTTTAACATTGCTATTAATTATTATGTAAATATAAAAGATCACATCCATTGTCTTTCATTATATGTATGGTTGGTATGTTATACTGTATAGTTAGCTCTTTTTATTTGATTCTGAACGAGAATTGCTAGTGAGAAGGAGTTTAATTACCATCCATACAGAAAATGCTACCAACTATACATTAAGTGTTTTCTTAGAGCTTCGTTTCTATGATATTTACATTGAATTTAAGTTATTAAGCGTTTATACGTAGTCTAAAACTTACACGTTTTTTTGAAAGTACACGAAAATATTAAGTGAATGGGGATTCGCTTTTAGATTGAATGCTATTAATCGATTGAAAGCCAGGCTAGTGTCTGGCTTTTTTTAAAGTAGGAAAAAAGGGGGTTTTTCCCCGTTGACTTATATTACATTACCCAGTACATTTATGATGCTATTAATTGTTAAAGGGTAATTAGTTAAACATTTATAGTTTTAGTTAGTTTAGTTAATTATTGGGAGAAAGTGAGGACTTCGGTCCTCACTTTTATTTTATACACCTATATCAAGCCTCAATTTAGCTTCTTTTTGATGGTTTTTTTCTTTTTTCAGCAAAATCAAAATCCCTTATTTTACCGCACGTGAGCAAGAATTTAATATTTTAACTGATTGATAATCAATTGATTAATTATAATTAATCAAAAAGCTCTCAAGTTGTAGAAAAGACGGGACTTGTTAAAAACTTGTTGACAACGTTTATAAAATCATCTTTCATTTTCCTTAACATTTTTGAATCTTTGTTAGTCCCAAATCACCTGAAATTTTTGTTCAATTTTTTTAAAAAACTAGTGCGCTGATGTCTCAACAAGTAGAACCAATTTTACAAGAAAATGAAGGAAGATTTGTCATTTTTCCAATACAACATCATGACATTTGGGAATGGTATAAGAAATCTGAGGCGAGTTTTTGGACTGCAGAAGAAATAGATCTTCATCAAGATTTAACAGATTGGACTACAAAACTGAATGACGACGAACGTTATTTCATTAAACACATATTGGCATTTTTTGCTGCTAGTGATGGTATTGTGAACGAAAATTTAGCAGAGAATTTTGTTAATGAAGTGCAATATAGCGAGGCTAAATTCTTCTATGGTTTTCAAATTATGATGGAAAACATTCATAGTGAAACTTACTCCTTGCTAATTGACACGTATGTTAAGGATGAAAAGGAGAAGAATATGCTTTTCAATGCTATTGAAACATTTCCAGCGATTAAGAAAAAGGCAGATTGGGCGCTTAAGTGGATAGAGTCCCCAAGCTTTGCTGAGCGCCTAATAGCATTCGCAGCTGTTGAAGGGATTTTCTTTTCAGGAGCGTTTTGCTCAATATTTTGGCTAAAGAAGAGAGGTTTGATGCCTGGTTTGACCTTCTCAAATGAATTAATTTCTCGAGACGAAGGCGTGCATTGTGATTTTGCAGTGCATTTGCATAACAAGCACCTAATAAATAAAGTGCCAAAAGAGCGCATTAAAGATATAATTGTCGATGCATTAAACATCGAGCGTGAGTTTATTACAGAGTCGCTTCCCGCGAGCTTGATAGGTATGAACTCTAAATTAATGACACAGTATTTGGAATTCGTGACAGATAGATTACTTGTAGAAATGGAGTGTGAAAAGGTTTATAATGCGACCAATCCATTTGATTTTATGGACATGATATCGCTTCAAGGAAAGACTAATTTCTTTGAAAAAAGAGTGGCAGAATACCAAAAGGCAGGCGTTATGAACAAAGAAGAAGAGGCTGATAAGTTCAATTTCGACGCAGATTTTTAATCAACTCAAAGTATATATAAAATAGATTGATTTATTAGGGGAATCAATCAAGAATAACTACTTATTAGGTGTTTTCGCTCAATAAGACTAACTAATCCATTTATAAAACTAAAACTAAGTAGCCCATGTATGTAGTAAAAAGAGACGGCAGGAAAGAAGTAATAATGTTCGACAAGATTACCGCAAGAGTACGTAAACTTTGTTATGGCTTGAACGAACTTGTAGACCCGCTTAAAGTAGCGATGCGTGTTATCGAAGGTCTATACGATGGTGTTACTACAAGTGAATTAGATAATCTTGCTGCCGAAATCGCGGCTACAATGACTACCGCACACCCTGATTATGCAAAATTAGCAGCTAGGATCTCTGTCTCTAACCTTCACAAAAACACTAAGAAAAGCTTTAGTGAGGTGATGGAAGATCTTTATACATATGTAAACCCTAGAACAGGAAAAGATGCACCATTGCTCTCTGATGAAGTATATAATGTAATTCAGGAAAATAAGGAAAAATTAGACTCTACAATTATCTATAACCGAGATTTTGGCTACGATTATTTTGGTTTTAAAACATTAGAGCGCTCTTACTTATTGAAGTTGAATGGTCAGATTGCCGAAAGACCACAACATATGTTAATGCGCGTGTCTATAGGAATTCATCTGAACGATTTAGATGCAGCCATTGAAACCTATGAGTTGATGTCTAAAAAGTATTTTACACATGCAACACCTACACTTTTCAATTCAGGAACACCTAAACCACAAATGTCTTCATGTTTTTTACTAACCATGAAAGATGATAGTATTGATGGAATTTATGACACCTTAAAACAAACAGCAAAGATTTCACAATCTGCTGGTGGAATTGGCTTATCTATTCATAATATTCGTGCTACTGGAAGTTATATCGCGGGAACTAATGGTACTAGTAATGGTATTGTGCCAATGCTTCGTGTATTTAATGATACAGCGCGCTACGTGGATCAAGGCGGTGGAAAACGTAAAGGAAGCTTCGCTATTTATATGGAAACATGGCATGCTGATATCTATGATTTCTTAGACTTAAAAAAGAACCACGGAAAAGAAGAAATGCGTGCAAGAGATTTGTTCTATGCGATGTGGAATTCTGACTTGTTCATGAAACGTGTACAAGAAGATAGTGATTGGACCTTAATGTGCCCTAATGAATGTCCAGGACTTAGTGATGTTCATAGCGAAGAATTTGAAGCCTTGTACCACAAATATGAAGAGCAAGGAAAAGGACGTAAAACGGTTAAAGCACGTGAACTTTGGGAGAAAATATTAGAATCTCAAATAGAAACAGGGACACCTTATATGCTATATAAGGACGCTGCTAACCGTAAATCCAATCAGAAAAACCTCGGTACTATCAAGTCGTCAAATTTGTGTACTGAAATTATGGAATATACTTCTCCAGATGAGGTAGCGGTATGTAATCTTGCATCTATTGCTTTGCCAATGTTCATTAAGAATGGCGAGTTTGACCATAAAGAATTATTCAGAATCACGAAGCGTGTGACTAAGAACTTGAACCGAGTAATTGACAGAAATTACTATCCAGTAAAAGAAGCCGAAAACTCTAACATGCGTCACAGACCCATTGGTTTAGGCGTACAAGGATTGGCAGATACCTTCATCACATTACGTATGCCATTTACAAGTGATGAAGCTAAGAAACTTAATCAAGATATTTTTGAAACGCTTTACTACGCTGCTGTTACAGCCTCTATGGAAGAAGCTAAAGCAGATGGTCCTTATGAATCTTATGAAGGTTCTCCAATTAGTAAAGGAGAATTCCAGCATAATCTTTGGAACATAAAAGATGAAGAATTAAGTGGTCTTTGGGACTGGGCTAAATTGCGTAAGCAAGTATTAAAACATGGTGTTCGTAACTCTTTGTTAGTAGCACCAATGCCAACAGCGTCTACATCTCAAATCCTTGGTAATAACGAATGTTTCGAGCCTTACACATCTAATATTTATACAAGACGTGTATTGTCTGGAGAATTCATCGTTGTGAATAAACATTTATTGGAGGACCTTGTAGAACTTGGTCTTTGGGATGAGAACTTGAAACAACAAATTATGAGAGCCAATGGTTCTGTACAACATGTCGATGAAATTCCTCAAGATATCAAAGATTTGTATAAGACTGTTTGGGAGATGAGTATGAAAGACATTATAGATATGTCAAGACAAAGAGGTTATTTTATTGATCAGTCACAATCGTTAAACCTATTCTTAGAAGGTGCAACTATGGCTAAATTAACATCTATGCACTTCTATGCATGGAAAAGTGGCCTAAAAACAGGAATGTATTATTTACGTACTAAGAGTGCAGTAGATGCTATTAAATTTACACTGGATAACACGAAGAAGCAAGAACCAGTTGCAGAAGTTGTTGAGGTAGCAGAAACAGTTGTAGCTCAACAAAAGCAAAAAGCAGTAACAACTGCCGAAAAATTTGCTAGTAAAACGGCCTCAAAACCAGAAGTAGAAGTGGAACCTATGTCTGCCGATGAGATGAAAGCCTTGATTGCGCAGGCTAAGGAAGCAGAAGGAGACGACTGCTTAATGTGTGGATCGTAATTTGATTAAGTGTTAAATAAAAAAAGCAGCCACTGGCTGCTTTTTTTATACTCTATAATTATTGATCTAGATTAGTTGCCTGCGCTCATCAAAGCGAAGAACTTATCAATGTTTGGAAGCAAGATAATACGTGTACGTCTATTTCTAGAACGACCTTCTCTTGTGTCATTTTCAGTTAATGGCTGGAAACTACTTCTGCCAGAAGCTATAAGTTGTTCTGGAGATACTTCGAATTTGTTTTGAAGTCTGCGAACTACAGACGTTGCACGCAATACACTAAGGTCCCAGTTGTCTTTAACAACATCAGTGTTAATACTTCTTGGGTCAGTATGCCCTTCTACCATAACATCCAAACTAGGTTCAGAGTTAATGACATTGGCTAACTTTTTAAGAATATTATCAGCCTTAGAACTCACTCTATAACTACCGCTATTGAAAAGCATTTTATCAGAAATAGATATCATGACAACTGTTTCATTAATATCTATAGCAATATCATCAGCTTCATCTAAATCACTTGTATCTATAGTTCTCTCTAAATTGTAAGCGACTGCCAAGTTCATAGAATCTTTTAATGTTTTAGCTTGACTAAGCTTATAAGAGTCAACTTTAGTAAGTGTTTCTATCATGCTCTTTTTTGTGGCATTCGAGATGACAGAGCCATCAGCCGAAAGCTGCAATTTGGATTCGTTTTCTTGAGTCAAGACATCCATATCTTGAGTTAAGGAACTTATTTTAGTGTTGTATTCATTAACCCTCGCTTGAATTTTTGCAAATTTAGCTTCCAGTTCTTCTTTTTCAACTCTAGTTTTCGTCAGTTGACTTTTAATTTCCCCATTTTCTTGCTCTAAAGCAACGTATTTCTTTTTTGAAACACATGAAGCCAAAATAATTACGGCTAGAAATGATAATGCACTTTTTTTCATAATTAGGTTTAAAATGTTATATGGTATTTACGAACCTTAGTATGATTGTGGACTTCAATAAATGGAATAAATGAAAGTATTTTATTAACAACCTTATTTATTAAGTATATCCGTGCCGAGATACTTATCGTCTTTGTTGTAATACCAAGCTCGTGTTTTAGGCATTTTAATGCCATTAATGGTTTCTTTATCACTGAGCAATATATACTCACCACTATCAAGCTTCATTTTTCCTGAGTCATCCGTTTTGAAGAATTGATAGATTTCCATAGCATAAGTTATAGGGTCAAAATAAAAGAACCAAACGTCGCTGCCAACATGTTTGTCGTAGGTTACCTTTAGCGCTAAATACACTTTCCCTTTAAATTTTTTTCGCTCTATAGCGTCATGAATATTAGTGCCTGGGTCTTTCAATTTCATAGGTAAACCATAGAGATAGGTGTAATAATTCTTATACATGTTTGCTCGTTCACAGCTTAATTTATGAGTTGCAATTTGTTCATCAGATAATTCAGATTGACCGTTTAGTCTAACGATACACTCTTCTTTATTTATACTATACTCTGTTGTGATAGTGTCCCGTTTAGCTTTTACATGAAAATAACCTTCAGGTAAATTGATATTGACCTCACTATCCCGGTCTACATTATTAGGTGTTTCCATCGTGACGTTAAAGACGCCATTAAAAGTTGTCCAGTTACTATTCGGGTCGTGATAAGAAATAGCTTTCTCTAAGAGTTGAAGCCCTGTGAGAGATTGAGAACTTACTGTAAAACTAGTAGCTAATAAGATTGCTGTAATGTAAATACGCATAGAATAAATATTAAAAGTACTTTATAAAAATAAGCGATTTTTATTTTAAGGACATAATAGTATATTTGAAATCTAACTAAATTGACTATTATGAATCACCCAACATTTTATGTTACCAAGGATCAATTGGCCAGTAAAGAAAAACGCTTTCTCAATTATATTATAGATTTAGCTGTTTTTTATGTTTTTTTTCTAACCGTAGGTGTCATTTTTGGTATCGTTTTGGTCTTAGTTGGTGGAGATATCGATTCCTATTTAATGGATATGGAAAATGTTAATCCGTGGCTTGATAGACTAATCACCATGTTGGTTTATGTTATTTATTATATCATTATTGAAGGTCTTTTTAAAGGTAGGAGCATTGGCAAATTCATTACTAAAACAAAGGTAGTTCTTAAAGATGGTGCAAAACCAACAATAAACGAGACAGTTGTTAGGAGTTTGTGTCGGATTATACCCTTTGAAGGATTTTCTTTTCTAGGAGAGCTTGGTAAAGGATGGCATGACACATTATCGAAAACCTATGTTGTGGATTCTAAAAAACACGAAGAAAAAAAGGCAATGTTTACAGATTTGGATCTCATAGGGACATCGGAAGAAGATTAAATCAAATGAATGAAACCATCTAACAGCAACCTAGAGGATGTCGCTAAAGTATTTTTTAAGTTAGGCTGTTTTGCATTTGGTGGCCCAGCGGTTCATATTGCTATGATGGAAGATGAGGTCGTCACTAAACGCCAATGGATGACAAGAGATTATTTCTTGGATCTTATTGGAACAACAAATCTCATACCTGGACCTAACTCTACCGAAATGACCATGCATTGTGGGTATGAACGTGCTGGCAAAATGGGACTTTTTGTAGCAGGTGTTTGCTTCATTTTTCCTGCAATCTTTATCACAGGTATATTAGCTTATTTGTATGCAACATATGGTACACTTCCAGAAGTAGAACCTTTCATTTTTGGTATAAAACCTGCAGTCTTGGCGATTATTGCTTCAGCGATTGTCAAGCTTGGAAAAAAAGCCCTGAAAGGATGGGAATTAGGTGTTTTAGGGGTTTTGGTTTTTGTGGCAAGTATCTTGGGCGTTAACGAGATTTTGGCGCTTTTAAGTGCTGGAGTTGTGGGAATATGTTACTTCTACTTTAAGTTCAGGCAATCATCTGATATTAAATCGGTATCGCCAATTTTCTTATTGTCAACGGGTTTGTTTTCAACCATTTTGAAAGTAACAACAGTTAATGTGTTCTGGACGTTCTTAAAAGTAGGTGCTGTTCTTTACGGAAGTGGGTATGTGCTCTTTGCTTATCTCGATACAGAATTAGTGTCTAGAGGCTGGTTGACGAGACCAGAACTTATTGATGCCATTGCTGTTGGCCAATTTACACCTGGCCCTGTATTGTCTACAGCAACATTTATTGGGTACCAGTTAACAGGATTTTGGGGAGCACTTGCAGCATCTGCTGGTGTATTTTTACCTTCATTTTTGTTTGTGTTGCTGTTGAATCCACTTATTCCAAGAATGAGACAATCTAAGATATTGAGATATTTTTTGGATTCGGTTAATATAGCCGCAGTTGCCGTAATGTTAGCAGTGCTTTTCATAATGGCAAAGGATACTTTGATTGATTGGAGGGCCATTGTTATTGCTGTAGTTGGTGCCTATTTGACTTTTGGCACAAAAATAAATGTTATTTGGACAGTCGCTATCGGAGCAATTCTCGGGTATTTATTGTTCCTTTTTTAAAACATTTTAAACAAAAAAAGCATCCCAATAGAGATGCTTTTTTATAGCTTGAAAATAATTATTCCTCGACATTAATTGTAGCCGGCTCTACATTACTATCGTGAGAATTATGATATTCTTCAAGAAGATTCATTGTTGCTGTTAAAAGATCTTTTGTTTCTAATAACAAACCAAAGTATAAGGTTGTGTTCTTTGGACTAGATTCCTCCGTTCTTGTTCTTGCTACTTGCTTAACGATTTTCGATGTCACCAAATCGAATACATCTTTTTTACGATCTATGATGGCACCTATTTGCTCAAAAGAACGCGAATCAAAAGCTTCTTTGGTGTCATTAAACAATGTTTCTAGCGCATCATCAACTTCTTTGAGCTCTTTAATCTGACTGAACTTGAGCTTTTTGTGATTGTTGTTAATGTGCTTATGACTTATTTTGGAGATATATTCCAATGATTGTGTCATGTCCTGTAAATACCCCAAAATATTGATGTAAAAATTACTAGCTCTTAAACTCGTTTCTTCTAAATTTTTAATAAAATAGAAGATGTTGTCACGAAGGTCATCAACTTCAGCAGATAATTTGTCAATTTGTTTTTTGTTCTTTTTAAGTAAGACAAGATCCTGTTTCGCTAACCCTTTAACGGCATTGGTGTAGATTCTATTTCCACGTTTAACAACATTAGAAATATTACTGGCACTTTCATGAATAACCCCTTGCACTGATTTGCTTCCCGTTTTCGTCAAGCTATCTTCTTCTGTTGTTGCTGTAGATTTTTTCTTGTGTGCGATTGAACTTCTAATTAATAGCGCTAAAGCTGCTAATAATAAGATAGGGAACATAACATGTAGGTTCAAGTTCAATAAATAGGCAACCAAAGCAGCAGCAGTAAAGGCACTGAATGCAGTAAAGAACCAACCGCCGATAACATTCAGTACTCCAGCTACCCTATAAACTGCACTTTCGGCGCCCCAAGCCCTGTCTGCTAATGAAGTTCCCATTGCGACCATAAAGGTAACGTATGTGGTAGATAAAGGTAACTTATATGATGTTGCAATTGAGATTAAAACTGCAGCAACCATTAAGTTTACAGCTGCTCTTACCATATCAAAAGCCGGTAATTCTTTCTCTTCGCTTTTGGTTAAGGCTACAACGGGAGTCTCAAATTGTTTCTCAATTTTAGTTTGCCATGATTTTGGTAAAATATAAGATGAGAATTGTGACATTAATATTGCCGATCGCACAAAACCACGAGATAAAAAGTTTGGCTGAAAACGTTCTTTTGTTTCTCCTTGACTCGATAGATCTAGTGATGTTTTTACAACCCCTTTTGCTTTTTTTGAAAACCAAAGTGTCAATACCATAATCATTCCAGCTCCAAACAATAACCAGTTATTAGTAGGTACTTTATTTGCTAAAACTTCCATACTGAATTTTGACGCTGGAAGTCCAGAAGCCACCCATTCGGTAAAGGCATTATAAGCCGCTACTGGAACACCAATAAAGTTTACTAAATCATTACCTGCAAAAGCTAATGCCAGAGCAAAAGTCCCAACAATAATAATTAATTTGTAAATGTTGGTTTTGGCAAAAGCGATTAAGGCGTATGAGAATAAGGACCAAAATATAGAACTTACCAAAACAATAGATAAAACTTGAGATTCTAAAAAATCTTTCATTGTGCCTCCACCAAGAATATCAAATGATTCTTTGGCATATGAAGTTCCTTTTAAACCTTTCATAAAAATGAAATAGGTAATAGCAGTCAACGCAAACCCTCCAAATAATGCGCCAACCCAATGTGCTTTCCTTTCAAAATTGTATGATAATAATAATCTCGAAATCCACTGCACAAATGCACCAATCGAAAATGCCACAACGACCGATAGCAATATCCCGAAAATAATCTGCGAAGCTTTGGATGTGTTTATATAATTCAACACATCGTTAAAATTTCCACCATCAGCACCAATTTTAATTAAAGCGATAGCTACGGCAGCACCTAATAATTCAAATACGATGGAAACTGTAGTGGAAGTTGGCATACCTACTGAATTAAAGAAATCAAGTAAGAGAATATCTGTTATCATTACTGCCATGAAGATGATCATGATTTCTGCAAACATGAACTCTCCTGGATTAAAAATTCCCTTACGAGCTACTTCCATCATACCGCTTGAGAAAACGGCTCCAACAGCAACACCCAAACTAGCAACGATCATAATAGTCCTAAACGATACGGCTTTTGAACCAATCGCAGAATTCAAGAAATTAACAGCATCGTTGCTTACACCTACAACCAGATCAGCAATAGCTAAAATGGCGAGAGCAATAATCATATATAAGTAAATATTATCCATAATTTTGTTTGATTAGTTTACAAATGTTTTTTGTTCTTTTATGTTATATTTTAAAAATGAATGTCGAATTGTAATCTGTACATGATTTGATCATTACTGTTATCAACTTGTAAAAGACTGATGTCAGATTGTATCTTAAGTTTATGTCCAACAATATATCTTGAAACACCTAAGGTGTATTGACTCTCTGCATCTTTTCCAGTAATGGTTTTATCGAGCTTTATGTCAGTATAGCGTCCAGAAATTTCCCAGTTACTATCTAGTAAATATCCAGTTTGAAGGTTGAAACCTTTACCTACCTGCACTTCATCTCCAGTCAAGGTGCCGTCCGAATTCTTTGCAAAAGGGTCATCAGCATCCCTATCAGCATATTCTCCCATAAATGAGAATCCTTTATGCTTGAATATGAAATCTATAAACAATGTATTGATATCGGTTTCATAAAAACCTACGTCATTGGTCATGTATGATCCTTGATTACTTCTGTTCTTTACAGCATTACTATTATGGTCATAAGTAATACCTATTGCTAGTTTTGGTTTTTCTTCACGCTTTAGATCACTTGCAGAGTAGTCACCTTTACTCGTGAAATTTCCTAAAGGAAGCAATTCAACACGACCGGTGAATTGATGACCACCAAGATTACCAGAAGTAACATTACGCCCTTCTCCTTGAGCGATAGACAGCATTGGTTTAATTGTAAAATTATCTGAAGCCTTGAATTTATAACGCAATTGTATTCCTAGGTCACGATCGATATTAAAACGACTATTTAAAAGTGAACGATCTACTTGCTGAAGATTTCCAGAAGATATAACACGTTCTCTGTTACCTGGAAGTTTTGTCTGGCCAAACCATAATTCGAATCCAGGAGCAAAATTATATTTAATGACAGCATCTAAAATATATCTGGGTGCATTGCTAGTAAACTGAGACGCGCCAGAGATGTCTCTATTAGATAGGCCAAGCTCCATTTTGTATTTAAGTTTTGTAGAAAAAGCGAATCCATCAAATTTCAATCGAGCTCGTCGTACCAAGAAGTTTGATTCTGGGTTTGCACCGTCTTCAAAATTAGCAATTGCTAAGAACTGCATTCTTGTGCCAACTTTCATTGACCAAGTACTGTCTTTGCCAACAAGATTAAAAAGACCTTTTCCAAATTTAGGAGATTTTTGTTCTTGAGCGTTTACAAGTGATATCGCAAATAAAGATAAAGCAACTAGGGTAACCTTAAGTTTCATAATTAGTAATAATTTTTATTGATGCAAATAACTGATTCTAATGTTAACTTAATGTTTCCAAAAGATTATTAAATGATATATCTTGCATTGGCTAATTTACAATCAATGAACTGGGAACAATTACTCTCCTTAAAACGCTTTGGCGATACTAATAAACGCTTGAGAAAAGAACAAGATGAAACGCGATTAGGATTTGAAGTGGATTATGATCGTGTTATTTTTTCGTCTGAATTCCGAAGTCTTCAAGACAAGACGCAGGTCATTCCATTATCTCAAACAGATTTTGTACACACGCGTTTAACTCATAGTTTGGAGGTAAGTGTTGTTGGTCGGTCGCTAGGACGTAAAGTAGGTCAGAAACTTATTGAAAAATATCCGTACTTACAGAATGTACATGGCTATCAAGCGAATGATTTCGGAGCTATTGTGGCAGCAGCGGCATTAGCACATGATATTGGCAATCCACCCTTCGGTCATTCAGGAGAGAAAGCCATTGGAGAATTTTTCAAGAATGGTGATGGTAAACAATTCAAAAAAAACTTAACTGATAAAGAATATCAAGATTTATGTGATTTTGAAGGGAATGCCAATGGGTTCAAAATCCTAACCGAAAGCCGTGAAGGTAGAGAAGGAGGACTTAGACTGAGTTACGCTACGTTAGGTACATTTATGAAGTACCCTAAAGAATCATTACCAAAAAAACCAACAAATCATATAGCTGATAAAAAATATGGATTTTTTCAATCTGAGATAGAAGAATTTTTGGATGTGGCTAAAGAATTAGGTTTGATATCAAGAAGCGATAAAGCAAAGAGCTATTCTAGACATCCATTGACTTATCTGGTTGAAGCTGCAGATGATATCTGTTATACTATTATTGATTTTGAAGATGGCATTAATCTCGGACTAATCCAAGAAGAGTTTGCCTTAGAATATCTTATTAATTTGGTAAGAGACACCATTCAAACAGGTAAATATCATTCGCTAACGAATACTCAAGATCGTATTAGTTATTTAAGAGCATTGGCCATTGGAGGCTTGATAAATGAAGCTGTAGATATTTTTATGGACAATGAAGAGTCTATCTTGAAAGGAGATTTTGCCATAGCTTTACTCGATAAAAGTAAGTACGAAGCTCAAATAGATGACATTATAAAAATAAGTGTTGATAGAATCTATCAATCAAAAGAGGTTATTGAAAAAGAGATTGCGGGGTATCAAGTGTTGAATGAACTCCTCAGAGTATTTATAATGGCTGTATATCATGACTTTGAAAACACTAAAACAAATTATGATAAACTTATACTGAAAGTATTGCCAAAGACCATCGACTTAAAGTCAAAGTCAATCTACAACAGATTGATGGCTGTATGTCACTTTGTATCGAAGCTTTCAGATAGCAATGCCATACTAATCCATAAAAAAGTAAGAGGCATTCAGTTCTAGTATTTAACTGTTTTTATTTGATAAATAGAGCATTAAAAACTAAATTAGTAATCCAAAAAAAGTAATCAACATGAAAAAATTAGTACTATTAGGATTAGCATCCATCATTCTTGCGACAGCGGTATTTGTCTCAATAAATTATTTTTCAAACGAAAAAAGCGAAACAACAGAAAGTGTGTCACTTGCAGAAGAGAGCACAATTATGAAAGCGTCTTTAAAAGAAAAGAAAAAGACAGTTGAAGAAAAGCGAGCGACTGTTGAACAAAGAGAGCAGTTCGAGTTTGATATGCAAAAAAACCCAGAAACGGGTGTTATACCAAGAGAAGAAAAGGACAGAGAACTTCAAATTGCTCTGGAGCAACGTGATAACCTTCAAAATTCTGAAGCAAGAGCTATTACGAGCACATTTGAAACCAGAGGCCCTACTAACTTAGGAGGTCGTACAAGATCTTTGGCGGTAGATCTTAGCGATCCTACAGGAAATACAATGCTTGCAGGAGCCGTTTCAGGTGGCATGTTTAGAACAACCAATGGTGGTGCTAGTTGGACCAAAGTCTCAGAAAATGATGAGATTCATAATGTATCAGCTATCGCTCAAGATCCAAGAGTTGGTTTTCAAAACATTTGGTATTATGGAACGGGAGAAGTAAATGTTGGTAGTAACGTACTTGGTACAGCTTATTATTATGGACAAGGTATATGGCAATCAACGGATAGCGGTGTGACTTGGACACAAATTTCAAGTACTAATTCACCGTTTGAAACGTTTACAACAGTTTTTGATTTTATCAACTCCCTAGCAGTCAGCCCAACCACTGGAGAGCTTTTTGTTGCTGCTTTTGGTGTAATTTCTAGATATGATGGCGTTAATTTTAATACAGAGCTTGCAGGCACAAACACTGGATATTCAGATGTTAAGGTAACATCTACAGGACGTGTATTTGCAGCTTTTCCTGGTAATAATGCAACGCTTGATGGCGTACATACCTCTCCTACAGGTAACGGGAGTTGGACACGAATTTCACAAAATGGTACGCCAGCAACTCCGGTAGGATGGTCGGCCGCGGGAAGAACAGTTTTAGGGATTGCACCGTCAAATCCTAACATTGTATATGCATTATATGTTGACGGTACTGCAGGAATTGAAGCAGATTTATGGAGATGGGACCAGAGCACTACTACATGGACAGACTATTCTTCTAAGTTGCCAGATGAAGCTGGCGGGGATTTGGCAGGAAACGATCCCTTTGCAGTTCAAGGTGGCTACGATCTTGAAGTATCTGTAAAACCTAATGATGAAGATATGGTGGTTATTGGAGGTACGAATGTATATCGTATTTTCGATATTGTAACAGATCCTGAATTTTTGCGTATAGGAGGTTATGAAAATAATGCAAGTTATGCTTTATACGATTTAGGAGGAGGAGATACACATCATCCAGATATTCAGGATTTAGTATTTAGCCCTTTTGATTCAGATTTGTTAATATCCGGAACAGATGGAGGTATACATACCGCAGATATTACGGATCCTATAGTAGGGTGGACAAGCCTTAATAATAGTTATCAAACGTATCAATATTACCATGTAGCTTTGGATCCACAATCTGGTTCAGACCTTGTTATGGGAGGTGCCCAAGACAATGGTACGACTGCTGGAGGTAATAATGCTGTTACTGGATTGACGAATACTACGGACATGATTAGTGTTTTTGGAGGTGATGGTGTGGCGGCAAGTATAGGAAGAACAGGCACCAATACTAATACAACGGATGTTCAACTTTATTTTGGAGCACAATTAGGAACTCTTTTTGCCTTTAGAGGTGGTTTTACCAATATTCAGCCTACTGGAACTAGTAGTAGTATTTTTGTTACTTATTTTTATTTGGACACTGAAAATAATGCGTTGTATTACGTAGATGGAGGTGATGTTCACAGAACGACAGATGCGCCAAATGTAACTGCAGGTACTTGGACTAATATAGGAGGTTTAACCTCTTTGGAGAATATAAGAAGCATTACTACTACGCCTGGAACATATAATGCTGCAAGCAGTTATAATCTTGTAGGTGGACAAAACGGCGGTGTTTTTAAACATCTAGATCCTTTAAATACAAACCTTAACACAGCATCTAATATTACACCTGCTGGAGCAAGTACTGCATCAAACTCGGTAGTAAGTGGTGTGGCAATACACCCAACAAATCCTGATATTGCCATGGTGGTATACTCTAATTATGGAATTAACAATATATATCTTTCAACAAATATGACAAGTGGTAGCCCATCTTGGACACTAGTTGAACGCAATTTGGCATCACATTCCATAAGATCTGTAGCGATTACTGAGGCGAGTGGCGAAATAGGCTATTTTGTAGGTACTGGAAGAGGCCTATATAGTAGCGGAGATCCTACAACAACAGATTGGACATTAGAAGGCGTAAACGATGTTGGGCTTGCTATCATCAGCGGCTTGGTATATCGACCTGCGGATAATAAATTATTAGTAGGAACTCATGGAAACGGAATGTATTTGGCAACAATTTCTAGTACCTTATCTGTTGAATCTTTTGAAGGAAAAGGAAATTTGACATTGTATCCTAATCCTGCCACAACTGATATAAGTTTTAATTTAGGTGATGATTCTTTTTCAGATGTTGGATATTCTATATTTGACTTAACAGGTAAAAAGATAAGTACAGGTGTTTTGAGTAGTGAAAGAAAAATTGATGTAGAAAGATTAAAGACAGGTATATATATTGTTGAATTAAAATCAGGCAATAAAATAAGTACAGGTAAGTTTGTAAAAAAATAGACCTTTCATAATAGATTTACCAAAAGAGAGCTTTATTTAAGGCTCTCTTTTAGTGTTTATACTTTTGAAAAAAGCTAAAATTCACGATGATTTACATATTTATTGTATTTTAATCGGATTTATTTGCATTTTATCGATTATTGTTATACATTCGTACCGAACTAAAAAACTATAATTATAATTGTTTCGTAATTATGTAGCTCAAAACAAGCAATTTAATTACATGCCCAAATTTATAGACCCTACAAAATGAAAAAAAACCTACTATTCGCGTTAAGCGTATTCGTCCTAACTGTTTCTGGTTTACTAGTTTTCTGTGAAACTTCTGATACTACTAATAAAGACAAGATTGAAAATCAATCTATTCAAGTAGAAGATGAGAAAGCTTTAGCAGAGTTAAGACAATAATTCCCTAATATTCTTTATTAAAGTTTGAGGAGTTAATTCTACAGCGTTAAATAACTCTTCTGTAATTCCATGCTCTATAAAAGCATCTGGTATTCCCAAGACGGTTATGCCAATTTTATAATGGTGCTTATTTGCAAATTCTAGAATAGCACTTCCGAAGCCGCCTATCATACTGCCATTTTCAATGGTGATAACGGATTTATATGTTTTAAAGATTTTATGTAGTAATTCCGTATCCAAAGGTTTTACGAAGCGCATATCATAATGCGCACACTTAGTGATTTCATAATCAGATAAGTCTTTAAAAGTATGTATAACCATTTGTCCGATAGTGCCAATAGACAAAATTGCTAATTCAGTTCCTTTATGTATGCAATCTCCAGCAGTCCCAATATCTATTTTTTCAAAAGGTTGCTTCCAATGGAGTAAATGTCCTCTACCTCTTGGATAACGTATGGCAATAGGATGATGCAATCCAAGTTGTGCTGTGTACATAATGTTTCTAAGCTCAATAGCATTCATAGGAGCGCAAATAATCATATTCGGGATACACCTTAAATAAGCTATGTCAAATACGCCGTGATGTGTTGCGCCATCTTGACCAACTATTCCAGCCCTATCTAAGCAAAAAATGACGGGAAGGTTTTGAATAGCGACATCGTGTATGACCTGATCATAAGCTCTTTGTAAAAAAGTAGAGTAGATATTACAAAACGGAATTAACCCTTGAGTTGTCATACCTGCAGCGAGTGTTACTGCGTGCTGCTCAGCTATTCCAACATCAAAAGCACGATTAGGAATTTCTTTCATCATAAATGTTAGTGAACTACCACTTGGCATAGCTGGAGTAATCCCTACGATCTTTTTATTTTCTCTAGCTAGTTCAACAATAGTATGCCCAAATACATCTTGATATTTCGGTGGCAAATCTGAAGTTGATTTAGGTTGTAATTCGCCAGTTGTGGCATCAAACTTTCCTGGCGCGTGATATGTTACTTGATGCTCTTCGGCTTGTTTTAATCCTTTTCCTTTTGTGGTAATAACATGTAAAAGCTTAGGCCCTTTAACTGTTTTTAATCGCTGAAGTTCTGAAATAAGCACATCGATATTATGACCGTCAATGGGTCCAGAATAATCAAAATTAAGAGCTTCAAATATATTGTCCTGTTGTTGTGTGCCTTTTTTCACATTCGTTAAGTATTGCTTTAAAGCACCTACACTGGGGTCAATACCAATAGCATTATCATTTAGGATGACCAACAAATTAGCATTAGTAACACCAGCATGATTAAGACCTTCAAAAGCCATTCCGCTAGCAATGGAAGCATCTCCTATCACCGCGATATGTTCTTTGTCTTCTTCATTGAGCTGCGAAGCGATTGCCATGCCTAACGCTGCAGAAATTGATGTAGACGAATGGCCTACCCCAAAGGTATCATACTCACTTTCAGAACGTTTTGGAAAACCACTAATGCCGTCTAATTGTCTATTAGTATGAAAGATATCTTTACGGCCAGTCAATATTTTGTGGCCGTATGCCTGATGGCCCACATCCCAAATAAGTTGATCTTCTGGTGTGTTGAAGACATAATGCAAGGCTATGGTTAACTCTACAACACCAAGACTTGCTCCTAAATGACCTTCTTTAGTGGCAACAATATTTATGATGAACTGACGTAATTCTTGCGCGAGTTGAGGTAGGGCGTCTGTGGATAACTGACGTAAATCTTTTGGATTATTAATTTTATTAAGCAAATTCTGCATAGGCAAACAAATTTACGAGTTGAAATTGTATTTTTGGTTGCATTATTTAAAAGTTTATATGATCAATCCATTCGACGACACCTATTTTATGAAACGCGCACTTCAAGAAGCAGAAGAAGCTTTTGAGAAAGGTGAGGTGCCTGTTGGTGCTGTTATTGCTATTGATAATAGAATTATAGCGCGAGCGCATAATCTCACGGAGACTTTAAACGATGTCACCGCGCATGCTGAAATGCAAGCGATAACGGCCGCTGCCAATTTTCTGGGCGGGAAATATTTAAATAAATGCACCTTGTATGTCACACTTGAGCCTTGTCAAATGTGCGCTGGCGCATTGTATTGGAGCCAAATTAGCAATATTGTATACGGAGCAAGGGATGAAGAACGCGGATGTATTGGTATGAAAACTAAACTGCATCCCAAGACAAAAATGGTTGGCGGAATTCTTGCGGATGAAGCTTCTAAGCTGTTAAAGCGTTTCTTTATAGAGAAGCGAAATCTTAATTAATAAAAAACGCGTCACCATTGGTAACGCGTTACAGCAATCAATATATAAATATATTTAGTCGATCACTTGAACTTGTCCAGCGACCTTTCCTTTTCTTCCTTCTTCTTCAACATATTCTACTTTGTCGCCATCGCGTAATTCAACACCATTAAGTGCTGAAACATGTACGAAGATATCTTGTCCTGTTTCTTCGTTTGTAATGAACCCGAATCCTTTTGATTCATTGAAAAATTTAACTGTTCCAGTCATAATAAAATAAATAATAAAAATTAAAGTACAAAAGTAGTATTTAATATTTAAAAACGAAGATATTGGATTGATTTTCTAGAAGACCTTGAGAAAATTGGATTTATAACTCGTTGTTTTTTCGCATTTTGTCAAGGTTTTCTTTGGTCAACATATAGTCTTTAACGTCTCGATCTTTCCAACGATAATACGAAAAAAGCGGAATGACAATTAAAAATAAACCAACGGTACCTAACCCAATTAGTTTCTCTGACCACTCATGAGGCTTTATAACAAAACCAGTTATGATACTCGCCAAAGAGGCAATGAATACAACCCAAAGAATAAACTTGATCATGATGTAAATGTAATTAATTGTCGCCTATATGCAGTTAGTAGTTTAGATTTTGATATAAACCCCACATATTTTTCATTTTTGATCACAGGAAGATTCCAGGCACCAGACCTTTGAAATTTGTCCATGACTATTTGCATACTATCTTCCTCATAATTTATGATATCTGGAGCATTATGCATATAATCTTTAACCATTGTTGTTTCGTATAACTTTTGGTCAAACATGAATTCTCGTATGTCGTCTAAAAGAATGACTCCAAGAAACTCATTGTTATCGCTAATTACTGGAAATAAATTTCGAGTAGATCTTGCCACGCCATCATGTAGCATATCACCTAGAGTCATGGAGGGCTTTAAAGTCTTAAAGTTTTTTTCGATGACAGAATCTAGAGTCATTAAGGTTAAAACATTTTGATCTTTATCATGTGTAAGGAGTTGCCCTTTTTCGGCTAGTTCTCTTGTGTAAATAGTGTGTTCAATAGCATTTTTGGTAATAATGAAAGAGATAGTTACTGTTATCATTAACGGAACGAAAAGCTCGTAACCTCCAGTAATTTCTGCAATTAAAAATATAGCGGTTAGAGGCGCATGTATCACACCTGCTATTAAACCTGCCATGCCTAATAAAGTAAAGTTCGTTTCTGACACCTCAAATCCTAACCCAACATTATTAATGATTTTCGCGATCACATTACCAAATGCGCTACCCATCACCATAGTCGGGATGAAAATTCCACCAACACCACCAGCTGCAAATGTGGTCGTCATTGCTACGGCCTTGAAAATCGTAATGCCAATAAGTAATGCGATGATAACCCAAATATTGTCCTTAAAAGCATCAAAAGGCGTCGTTCCTAAAGCTTCTAGATGATTTCCGGCCAATAAGTTATTAATGAAGCCAAAGCCTTCACCATATAATGGTGGAATAAAATAGAGCATCACACCTATAGCTAAACCTCCTATAATTAACTTTTGAAATCGCGTCTTAAAACGCTCAAAAAAGCCTATAATCACAAAGTACATTTTTGTGAAATAGATGGATGCGAAAGCAGTAGATATGCCTAAAAGAATGTAGAATAGTGTATCTTTTATTTCAAACTTATCTGAAAAATTGAAATTGAAGAGTAAATCATCTCCCAAAAAGAAATAGGATGTTAAAACAGATGATAAGGAGGCTAACAATAATGGAAGCAATGACACAAACGTTAAGTCTAAACTAAAGACTTCTACCGCAAAAATAATAGCAGCGATTGGTGATTTGAAAATGGATGAAATAGCACCAGCAGCTGCACAGCCAATTAGTAATGTTCTAGTTTTACGATCAATATGTAATAGTTGCCCTAAATTAGAACTCAATGCAGCGCCAGAGGCTACAGCTGGACCTAATAATCCAACTGAACCACCAAAACCTACAGTCAATGGTGCAGCGATTAACGGATAATAAATTTTAGTTCGAGCGAGGATACCACCTTTCTTGGATAGAGAATACAGTATGGAAGGAATCGCATGCTCAATAGGTTTTTTGGTGATATATTTTATAAAAAGATACACTAAGAATAGTCCTATAACCGGTAGGATAAAATACAATTGGTTCTCAGAAAAAACAATACCTTTTTCAAGTAAGGTTTGAATGGCAAAAGTAATATTCTTTATTGTTACCGAAACAATTCCAGCTAGTAAACCAATTAATAAACTCATCAAAAAAACAAAATTCTTTTGTGAGATGTGTTTATATCTCCAAATCAAGAACCGTTTTAATAATGATTTCTTTGGCATCAATTAAAGCTACTAAAAAATCCTGCGTCGTGCAGGATTCTTATTTTATGATTTTAAATTTAGTTTTAAACTTAGTTCTGTTAGCTGCTCATCATCAAGAGGAGCAGGTGCATCAATCATAACATCTCGTCCAGAATTGTTTTTTGGAAAGGCAATAAAATCTCTAATTGTTTCTTGTCCACCAAGAATAGCAACTAGTCTATCTAACCCAAAAGCTAATCCTCCATGTGGTGGAGCACCGTACTCAAAGGCATCCATTAGGAAACCGAATTGTGCTTTTGCCTCTTCGTCAGAAAAACCAAGATGTTTTAGCATGATTGCTTGTGTTGCTTTGTCGTGAATTCTAATAGAGCCACCACCAATTTCATTTCCATTCAACACCAAATCATAGGCATTAGCCTTTACTTCACCAGGATTTGAATCTAACAATTCTATTTGGCCTGGTTTGGGAGACGTAAAAGGATGATGCATCGCATGATAGTGTCCAGTTTCTTCATCTAATTCTAATAAAGGAAAATCAATAACCCACAGAGGGGCGAATACTTTTGGGTCACGTAAACCTAAACGTTCTGCTAATTCCATACGTAGAGCACTCAATTGAGCTCTCACTTTATTAGTGTCACCAGAAAGCACGCATATTAAATCACCTGCTTTGGCTCCTGTAACTTTAGCCCATTTTGACAGATCATCTTGGTCATAGAATTTATCGACAGAAGATTTATAAGTACTGTCTTCATTGCAACGACAATACACCATACCTAAAGCTCCAATTTGTGGACGCCTTACCCAATCAATTAGTTGATCAATACTCTTTCTTGTATAACTATTTCCGCCAGGAATGGCAATACCTACAACCAGTTCTGCTGAATTGAAAACATTAAAATCCTTATGTTGTGCGACATCATTCAATTCACCAAACTCCATCCCGAAGCGAATGTCCGGTTTGTCGTTTCCGTATAAGCGCATGGCATCGTCGTAAAGCATTCGTGGAAACTTTTCAACGTCAGCACCATTTACTTCTTTCAATAAATGCCGTGTTAGACCTTCAAAAGCATTCAATATATCCTCTTGCTCAATGAAAGCCATTTCACAATCTATCTGAGTAAATTCAGGTTGTCTATCAGCGCGTAAATCTTCATCTCGGAAGCATTTCACAATCTGAAAATACTTATCCATACCACCAACCATCAGCAATTGCTTGAAAGTTTGAGGCGATTGTGGGAGCGCATAGAACTGCCCTTCATTCATCCGAGACGGCACTACAAAATCTCGAGCTCCTTCAGGAGTCGATTTTATTAAGTATGGTGTTTCAATCTCGATAAACCCTTCAGTAGAAAGATAATTACGAACTTCTTGAGTGACTTTATGTCTGAATGTGAGATTCTCTTTTACAGGGTTTCGACGAATATCTAAGTACCGATATTTCATTCGTAATTCTTCACCACCATCCGTTTCATCCTCAATAGTGAAAGGGGGTAATAGAGCTTCATTTAATATGTTTAATTCTGAAACCAAGATTTCAATATCACCGGTCGATATATTTGGGTTTTTTGAAGCACGTTCTATAACCGTACCTTTTGCTTGTATCACAAATTCACGACCTAATTTTTGCGCTTGTTCTAAAAGTGCTTTCGAAGTACGTTCCTCATCAAACACAAGTTGAGTAATACCATAGCGATCTCGAAGATCTACCCAAACAATAAACCCTTTATCTCTCGATTTCTGGACCCAACCAGCTAAAATAACTTCTGTATTTACATGCGATGCTCTTAATTCACCACAATTATGACTTCTGTACATAGTAAAAAATTAATGTGCAAATTTAACTCATTATGTCATTATAGAATACCTTTTGATTAGGAATACTTTATAAATGTTTACTTAAAATCTATTGAACGTTGATATATTTTTAAGATATTAGTATTACTAATCAAATAAAAATTAAACATTATGAACAAATCTTTACGCATTAAAATGCTCTTGCTTTTAATGGCATTCGTTCCCTTAGTGGCTGTTGCTCAAGGAGTTTCGGGTACTGTTACAGATGGAGCAACAAGTATGCCTCTTGCTGGGGCTAATGTAATTGTCAAAGGGACAAGTACAGGAACAACTACCGATTTTGATGGAAATTACTCCATTAATGTCAATGACTATCCAGTGACATTGGTTTTTTCGTCATTGGGTTATGAAACTTTGGAACGAATTATCAATTCGACTTCTACAGTTAATATAACGCTGAACGAATCGGCTGAAGCCTTAGATGAAGTGGTGGTGACTGGATTAGGTACATCCATTAAGCGAACTAATTTGGCCAATGCTGTATCTACCGTTTCTGCTGAAGAGCTTGTAGGAAACACTAGTCAATCGACTGTAGATGGTGCACTTTATGGAAAACTTCCTGGTGTGAATATAGTTTCTTCTTCTGGAGCGCCAGGCGGTGGTATCGCTTTAAGGTTGCGTGGTATATCTTCAATAAATGGAAACAACCAACCTTTATTCATTGTAGATGGTGTATATATAAATAATGTTGAGATTCCTTCTGGACTTCGTTTCGCATCAGGTGCTAATAGAGGGAATGAAGAAAACTCTGCGAACAGGATTGCCGATATAGATCCTAATGATATTGCAAATATAGAAGTATTAAAAGGAGCATCTGCTGCAGCTATTTATGGTACACGAGCGAATGCTGGTGTAGTTATTATAACCACTAAGAGAGGTAGAAATGGCAAGACGAATTTTAGATTTGGCCAAGATATAGGAACTAATAAAATTGCCAACCCTCTTGGAATGAGAAATTGGACAGCTGCCAATGTCGAATCAACTTTTAATGCCGCTGAGGCAGTTCTATTTAATCAGGCAATCGCCAATGGAGGCTTAATAGATTATGAAGATGAGATATACGGAAATACTGGAATCATTTCAGAAACCAAGATAAGTGCAGATGGTGGTGGTGATAAAACGAAATTCTATGTTGGAGCTTCTTACAGAGATGAAGAAGGTATTATAGAAAATACAGGTTATGAGCGTTTATCCATAAAAGCTAATATTGATCATCGCTTATCCGATACCTTCGATTTTGCTTTGAGTTCTAATTTTGTTAGGAGTGAATCAAGCAGGAGTTTCACTGGAAATGAAAATGAAGGAGGATTGAGTTATGGATATACTTTGGCTTTTACAAGACCTTGGATCAATTTATTTCCTGATGCTCAAGGAAACTATCCTAATAATCCTAATTATACAGGTAATCCTATTTTCGTGAGAGATCAAGCCACAAATGAAGATCTTAATAATCGATTTATTCAAGGCTTAAAAGTAAATACGAAATTGTACACTGGAGACAATGATAGGGTAAAACTCGTGACAAACATGGGAATTGATTATTTATCAAATCAGACAAATGTGTATGTGCCTGAAACTCATCAGGGGCAAATAGCTAGCGGTCAAAATGGGTTTATTGGTGTTGGTAAAAACGGCTTCACTAATTTTAATTCGCAGATTATAGGTGTTTGGAATCATGATGCCTTGGATAGCGAGTTAGGATTAACAACCCAAGCGGGTGTTACTTATTTAGATCAAGTGGCAGATGTGGTTTTAAGTACAACTTCAGATTTGATTCCTAATCAAACTAATTTGAATCAAGGAAATAATCAAAGCATAAACCAAAATACATTTTCTGTTAGAGAGTTTGGTTATTTTGCACAGATTGAAGGCAATTATAAAGATCAAGTTATAGGTACCCTTGGTTATAGATTTGATAAATCAACTTTAAATGGAGATCCTAACAAGTTTTATGGGTTTCCTAAGGCATCTGTGGCCATAAATTTAAATAATTTTGATTTTTGGAAATCAGAAGCAATTGATCAATTCAAGCTTAGAGCGGCTTATGGAGAAACAGGTTCTTCAGCTGGATTCGGTTCACTGTTTACAAGCTTAAATTCTACATCTATTGGAGGCAATGGTGGTTCATCTATTAATGCAGCAAAAGGAGATCCTAATATTGAGCCTGAAACTTCTTCGGAGTTTGAAATAGGGATTGACACAAGACTTTTTGATAAAGTGACTTTTGAAGCAACTTATTATAATAGGAATGTAAAAGATCTAATCTTAAGTAGAGGTTTACCATCATCTTCAGGGTTTACTACAGAAACAACTAATTTAGCAGATTTAGAAAACACAGGGATAGAGTTATCGTTAAACATTGATGCTTTTGATACGGCCGATTTTAAATGGAATTCAGGAGTACAATTCTGGTTTAATAATTCAGAGATAACAAGATTAGATGTTCCGGCATTTGCTCAGCCTGGAGCAGGATTTGGGTTAGGATTAGGAACTTATTACATTCAAGAAGGAAAGCCTGTAACACAATTAGCCGGAACGGTTGATGGTGTACCGACTCAAGTTGGTGATGCCGAACCAGATTTTCAAATGGCATTTAATAATCAATTTACGTTCTTAAGACAATTCGATTTTTCTTTTGTATTGCACTGGAAAGAGGGCGGAGATAATATAAATTTATCTACTCTTTTAACTGATTTAGGAGGTACAACACCGGATTTAGATACACAAGCTGGTATGGATAGAGCTGCTTCTGGTTTTGTCGCGACACGCTTTGTAGAACCTGCAGATTATATTAGATTAAGGGAAGTAGCTTTGTATTACAGGTTCCCTGAAAGTGTTATGAAATCTCTTGGCAATGTTGTTAATAATGTTAAATTAGGAATATCTGCTAGAAATTTATTTACAATCACAGATTATACAGGATATGATCCTGAAGTATCTACAAATGGTAGTTCAGGTCTTTCAAGCGGAATTGATGTAACGCCTTTTCCGAGTACTAGACAGATCTTTTTTCACTTGAATGTTAACTTTTAAAAAAAAAGCAATGAAAATATATAAAACAAAAACAATTAGAATACATCTCGTACTATTTGCTCTGCTTTTAGTTGGAGTAACATCATGTACATTTGATGAGCAAACAGATCCGAACGGACCTAGTTTAGAGGGGGTTTTAACAGGAGCTTCTATAAATCAACTAAATAATTTAGTTGTTGGTGTAGAATCAACTATGAGGAATTCATTGGGAATCCAAACAACCGCTAGCGGAACCATGGGAAGGGAGTTGTATCTTTTTGATGCGGATCCTAGAAATACGGCTAATCTTTTAGGGAAAAATGGATCCACTCTCGAGAATAGTGATTTTTACTCTACTGCTGCTTGGGCTGGTAGATATAGAGCTATAAAGAATGCAAATATTTTAATTCAATCAGCAAATAATACAGATGCAATTACTGCAGCTCAAAAGGCTGGTTATATTGGTTTTGCACAAACAATTATCGCATTTGAATTGATAGAAGTGTTAAAATCCTATGACAGAGCTAGAGTGGATGTATCAGACGATACTAATCTAGGACCAATTCTAGATTTCAACGGAGCCATTGCAGAAGTAAGATCCATGTTAGATGCTGGTCTTGGTAATTTGGGTTCTGCAGGAACCGAATTTGCATTTTCAATGGCAGGTTTTGCAGGTTTTGATACACCGACAACTTTTTCTCAGTTCAACAGAGCTACGGCTGCTGTAGCTGCTCTTTATGCTGGAGATAAAGGAGGCGCTTTAACGGCTCTTAATAGTTCTCATTTTGATTTGGCGGGAGATTTGACTAATGGCCCTAAGCATGTATTTAGTACAAGTAGCGGAGACCAAACAAATCCAGTTTATAAAGGAGCTTCAACAGTTGCAAGCCCCAATAATGGAGATCAGATTATTGTTCAAGATAGTTGGATAACAGATGCAGAGGCTGGGGATACTAGAGTTACTAGTAAATCAGCTCTTAGACCTGACCCCACTACGCAAGATGGATTAACTGGCACACATGAAACAAGATTGTATGCGGCTAATGTATCATCAATTGATTTAATTAGAAATGAAGAACTCATTCTAGTATATGCAGAGGCGAGTATTCCAGCAAATTTAGCTAATGCTGAAACGGCGCTTAATGTTATTAGGAATGCAGCTGGGTTACCTAACTACTCAGGAGCATCTACAGATGCAGACCTGACAACTGAGATGTTGAATCAAAGACGTTACTCTTTGTGGTCTGAAAACCATAGAATGTTTGATTTAAGACGTTACAATCTGTCTGATACATTACCAATAGATAGACCAGGAGATATTGTCTATAATGTATTTCCAATACCTTTAACGGAGAACGAATAAGTTCAAGAACTTATAGAATCAAAAAGCCTCAACATATGTTGAGGCTTTTCTCGCTATTAACCAAACCTACTTAAATAGGTAAGTTGCCTTTCACTGCCAATGGTGGCTGAATTATTTGCTCAGATTTTTTAGGCTTTCTAGCCCACATTTTAAATCTAGTAATTAGATAGAATAAAATAGGTACTACTATTAGCGTTAAGAATGTTGCTATGAGCAAACCATAGATAACCGTCCAAGCTAGTGGCCCCCAAAATATTACATTATCTCCTCCCATATATATATTCGGATTAAACTCCTTGAACATAGTAAAGAAATTTATGTTAAACCCAATAGCTAACGGGATAAGGCCAAGTATGGTTGTAATGGCTGTTAATAATACAGGGCGTAAACGCGCTTTACCAGCAGTGACTATACATTCAAACAAATCACTAGTTTCTAAATATTCATTATCTTCTAAACCTCGATCATTTTTCTTTCTATCTATAAGTAATTGTGTATAATCTAAGAGCACAACACCATTGTTTACTACAATCCCTGCTAGTGAGATAATTCCCATCATGGTCATCATAATAACAAATGGGTTTCCAGATATAACTAAACCACCAAAAACACCTATTAAACTTAAAAGAATAGAAATCATGATGATCGTTGGTTTTGATATTGAATTAAACTGGAAAATTAAAATGAAGAAAATCAATAATAAACCTGTAATTAAGGCACCCATTAAAAAGGTCATTTGCTTATTTTGTTCTTCAATTTGCCCTGTGTAATCTATTTTAATGTCTTTTGATAAGCCTTCATAAGATTTCATTTCGTTTTGTACTTGAGCGACTATAGCACCTGCATCTGTAAAACCAGGCGATAATGCAGAGTACACAGTTACAACACGCCTTGTGTCTTTATGCTTGATAGCACTAAAACCAGAATTATTACTATTACTAGCTAGCGTAGATACTGGAATTTCCATAATCTTTCCAGAATTATTTCTAAAGGTTACTTTTTGATTAAAAATGGCACTTGTGTTATATCTGTTTTCTTTATTAAAACGCACATAGATATCGTAATCTTCACCATCTTCTTTATAGATGCCAGCCTTTGCTCCAAAAATAGAGTTGCGTATTTGTTGTCCAATTTGTGATGCATTAACACCTAATTCTCCAGCTTTTTCTCTATCAATAACTACCTGCATTCCAGGCTTATCTTTATTGACATCAATTTTTAATTCATCAATTCCAGGTATATTTTTAGAGTTGATAAAATCACGCATTTTTTCAGCTGTAGCAATTAATTTACCATAATCATTACCTTCAATTTCAATATTAATTGGTGCCCCAGCTGGTGGACCAGCAGCGTCTTTTTCAACCGAAATTAAAACACCTGGATAAATACCAACTAAGGCTTCTTGAACTTTTTGACGAAGCAACTCACTATCTTCTCCTTTTCTAAATTTATATTCACGCATTGAAGCGGTGATTTTTCCTTTATGAGGCATTTCAGCAGCAGAGCCGCCATCAGTTTGAGGGTTTCCAGCACCTTCACCTACTTGAGATACGGCACTTTCTACTAAGAAATTGTGATTGCCATCCATATATTGAGAGCTGTTTAAAACAGTATATACTTTTGTCTCAATCTCTTTAGTAATTACATTTGTTTTTTCAATATCTGTGCCTTCAGGATATTCTATATAGACAATAATTTGATTGGGCTTATTGTCCGGAAAGAATTCTATTTTTGTTCGTTGAGAACCAACGGATGATCCGAAAGCCATAAATGAGGCAATTAATAAAAGAAATGTGCCAGCAACTAACCAATAGGGTTTTTTCCCTGATAAAGCACCACGCAAAACACCTTCATACCAATTCTCTAACCTTGGTAATACTTTATTTTGAAAACCATTTGCCCATTTACGTAAAAACAATCTATATACCCAAAGCATAATAGCTGTAAATATCATTAAGGTTCCCAAAGCCCTGTATTCGCCTCCAAAAATGAAAACAAGAAGGCCAATTACTGCTATTATAATGGAGTTTCTAATAATTTTTTTAAGTGGCATATCCTCATCTTCAGTGCTCATAAATTCTGAGACTAAGACAGAATTAAAAAATATAGCAACAAATAATGAAGAACCTAAAACTGTGGCTAAAGTTATAGGCAACAGTTTCATGAATTCTCCCATAACTCCTGGCCATAAACCAAGAGGAATAAATGCTGCTACAGTAGTTAAAGTTGAAATAATAATAGGAAATGCAATTTCGCTTATTCCTTTTTTGGCAGCTTGTATACGACTCATGCCTTCTTGATCCATAAGCCTGTACACATTTTCAACCACCACAATTCCGTTATCAACTAGCATTCCAAGTCCCATTATAAGACCAAAAAGAATCATAGTGTTTAATGTGTATCCAAACATATTTAAAATCATTAAAGACATAAACATGGACATTGGGATTGCAAACCCAACAAAAACAGCATTTTTAAACCCTAAAAAGAACATTAAAACAGTGACTACTAATATGACACCAAATATGATATTATTTACCAAATCGTCTACTTGACCAATTGTTTTGGTAGACTGATCATTAGCAACTGTTACATTTAAATCTGTTGGAAAAACATCCGCTTTGGCTTTATCAACAATCTCATAAATTTCGGTAGCAGCTGCAACCATATTTTTACCAGCACGTTTTTTTACGTCAAGCATAATAACACGATGGCCATATTCTCTTGCATAGGTAGTTCTGTCCTTAGATTTAAAAGATACTTCTGCCACGTCTTTTAAATAAATGGGGTTATCGTTTTCAGATTTTACAACAAAATTTTCTAATTCTGAAGGCTTTTCAATTTCACCTAAAATTCTAATAGTACGTCTTTGTCCACTAGAAATAAGATTTCCTGCAGACATTGTTACGTTGCCTCCGCTTATGGCATTAATAACATCACTGTAGCTAACTTGTGCTGCCATCATTTTATAAATGTCTACAGCAATTTCTACTTCTTTGTCTTGGACACCACGAATATCAACTTTCTTGATTTCTTTAAGGGTTTCAATTTCATCTTGAAGATATTCGCCATATTCTTTTAATTTTTCTACTGTATAATCACCAGAAATATTAATGTTAAGAATCGGTATTTCCTCACTCATACTTAAAGCAAAAACATTAGGTTCTATTTTAGCACCATTAAATGTTGGCCAATCTTCGCTTGAAGTTTCAGAATCTATTTCATCTTTTACTAATTGTTTAGCTTCTGGTATAGTAATGCCTTCATCAAACTCAACAACAACCATAGAATAATCTTCTTGAGATGTTGAGGTTATTTTGGTCATATTATTAACCGTTTTTAACTTGTCTTCTAATGGATCGGTAATTAGTTTCTCAATATCTTCGGCTGTATTTCCAGGAAAAACAGAACTTATATAAATTTTGGTTTCTTTTATTTCTGGAAAATTTTCACGAGGCATTTCGAAAAAAGCTGAAACACCTAAAAAAAACATAAGCGCCATGACGACATACATTGTGGTTTTGTTGTTTATTGCCCAAGACGATAAACCAAACTCTTTATCAACTTTCTTTTTGCTTTTCTTTTTAGTCATAATGCTAGTTTTTTATGTCTAATACTTTTACAGTTTGACCGTTTTTTACACTTCTTGCACCTTCTTGAATAATCTCAATGCCATTTTCAATGCCTTTTAAAACTTCAATATCATCTCCTTGTGTTTTACCTGTTTCTATAATAACACGTTCTGCAACACCCTCATTTGCTTGATTTTTATTTTTAACAACATAAATGTATTGCTCACCGTTTGCATTTTCTGAAATAATACTTTGTGGAATTAAAAGGGCTTTATCGTTTGTGTAGTCATTAATCTTAAGTTTGGCAGTAAGGTTTGGTTTGATGCTTCTATCTTTGTTTGGTATTGCAATTTCTACTTTAAACGTTCTATTTGCTGGATTAATAAAATTTCCCGCTTGACGTACTTTCGCATCAATTGTTTTTCCTAAAATTGGAAACTCAACTTCTACTTTTTTGTTTTTAGTAACATTACTAATATAACGTTCTGGAACATTCGTTTCGATATACATATCGTCTAGATTTACAATACGTATTAGTTGTGATTGTCCAGCACCAACAACGCTTCCCTGTTCTGTAATAACATCATCAATTGTTCCAGAAAAGGGTGCTCTAACTACTGTTTTTCCTATTTGTTGCTTGATTTGATTGACAGCTTGCTCTTGTGCTTCATAAGTAGATTTAGCTTGGAGATATTGAATTTCACTACCAATTTTTTGCTTCCAAAGGCGCTCTTGACGCTCAAAAGTGGTTTTAGCTAAATTAGTTTGGATTTGTGCTTGCGCTAATTGCTGACTCATTCCACCATCATCAATTTTTGCCAACGTTTGCCCTTTTGATACTCTTTGCCCTTCTTTTACATACACACGCGTTAAAATCCCAGAAAATTCAGGGAAAATCACCAAATTGTTTTTAGTACTCACATTACCTTGAAGCTCTAAATAATGGTTAAACACACCTTGTTTTGCAGTAAAAGTAGTAATTAGAGGCACTTTTTTTGTCGTGTCTAAAACAGCAATTTTTTCGTCTAATTGCTTTAATTGCTCTGCTATTTCTTGTTGTTTAGCAACAATTTCGCCTCTTTTTAGTCTAACTTGTTCAAGTGTCCCTGTTTCTATAGTATTTTCTACAGATTGCTTTTTATCTCCACCACATGATGTGATTATTAGACTGATAAATAATAGTGTGATTATATGTTTCATTTTTTTGATATTTTCTGGTTGATTAATTCTTTGGTATTTCATTAAGTACCGTTTCTAATTCTGCTTTTTTGTTTATTACATCAAGCATGGATTGTAAAAACTCTTGCTGCGTAGCATACAATTGTGTTTGCGCTTGTCTTAGCTCAAAACTAGACGCGATCCCTTCGAAGAATTTAATTTGATTCTTTTTTTCAATGCGTTCTGCAAGATTTAAGTTTAGCTTTTTATTTTCATAATCTTCAATTGAGAACTTGTAATCACTTTTTGCAGAGGCTATCTGTAAACTTAATTTTTGTTGGGTTTCTGTTAAATCGTCTTCAGCTTTTTCAAGATTTATTCGCGCGCGTTGTGTCGCCGCACTGCGCATGCCAGAACTAAATATTGGAATGTTCATGTTGAGTCCTAATAATGAAGTGCCGAACCATTTTTGACTGCTATTTGTGAATGTAAATTTGTCACTGTTTCCGTTATAGCCTCCATTTAAAAACGCATTAATAGTTGGTAAGGCCTTGCTTTTCTCTAACTTCAACAATAACTCTTTGGCTACTTTATCGTTCTCAGCAATTTTATAGTCAATGGAGTTTTCTACCTTCTCTTCAGCATCTAATAGACTAAGTACTGTGTTTTGAACGGTAAGCTCAATAAGATTATTAGACAGAACAGTCTGATCATTAATATCTAATCCTAATGTAATATTGAACATTTGATATGCCAATGTTTTTAAACGGGTAGTATTGTTTAAATTACTTTCGACACCAGAAAGGGTTATTTGCAGTTGCTCTACACTTTCCTCTTCTTCAAGGCCATTCTCGTAAATCTTAGTGGTTTCGTCTAAATTCTTTTTTAGAACAGTGATATTCCGTTCTAATATTTGAACACTCTCTTCGGCTAAAAGCACATTTCCGTAAGCATTTATCACTGTTTTGCGGACTTCCAAATCGGTTTTTTCTTTCGCGTTTTTAGAGATCTCTAAGAATACTTTGGCAGACTGTAATCCTACTAAATAAGACCCATCAAATATTTTTTGATTTAAAGTTGCAGTAGCGCTCATCGTTTGTTTAGTACCAAAAGTAACTTCAGCAAATTCTCCAGCATTTCCCCCAAAAAATTCAGCAGGAATAAGTGACACTTGTTGTTTTAGAAAATTCTGATATCCGATTTCTGCGCTGAGTTGCGGTAAACCTGTTGCCGTGGTTTCCCATTTTTGCTGTTTAGCTGCCTCAATGTCTCTAATTGCGTTTTTTGCAGTCCTATTGTTTTCTAATGCAAAATCTATAGCCTCTTGAAGTGTGAAACTTTGCGATTGTTCTTGCGAAAAGGCAATGTTCGCCATCAAAAGAAGAACAAGCAACATGAGTGATTGTCTCATAGTTTATGATTGGTTATTTATTATAAATTGATTCAAAATTTTAAAGCCTTTATCTGTAACAATGGCTCTTAAGTGATATTCTAAATAGCTTTCCATCAAGTATTCCATATTATACTTATTATGAGGAAAAATAGATTCATCCTTGATGCCCGTCATGCCATTAAAATACATACGTGAAATAAAGTCGACATTGATGTTAGACCTGAATAAAGATGTATCAATACCTTTTTGAAGACTATCTTTTACGGAGTCATGCATTTTTTCAAACTGCTTCATACGAAGCACTTCAAAAATTTGTGGGTAGTATTTTTTTAACTGATATTGAGGCGACGTTTTTTCATTTTTTAAATGATTCATTACGAACATTTTTACATCATACAATTCCTCAATAGGATTGTTAGACGTATCACATATATGATCCATTCCTGCGCAAATGGTATCGAATAAATAAAACGTAACAGCCTCGACAAGTTTCGTTTTGTTTTCGAAATGTACGTAAATGGTTTTTTTAGATATACCCATTTCATTGGCTATATCGTCCATAGTAACACTCTTAAACCCCAGAGTTAGAAATAGTTCGGATGACTTTAAAATGATTTTATCTCTCATATGCGGGTGCAAAAATACAACAGGAAACTTTAAAAACAAAAAAAGTTTCCAAAGTTTTAATGTTTTTTTAACATTATTTTAAACTCCCGCGATTCAGGTCTGCGGTTTTAATTATTTTTGTGCCATGCATGAAGTAATATTCTACCAAGAGGCGTTTGTGTCGTACCTCAAACAATTCACTAAGAAAAAAGAACCATCAACGCTGTACGATCCGATTAATTATATACTCGACTTAGGCGGTAAACGCTTAAGACCTATCTTGACGCTCATGGCGGCTGAAATATTTGATGTAGATTATCAGAAGGCCTTAGGTGCAGCCTTGAGCATAGAAGTGTTTCATAACTTCTCATTGGTACATGATGATATAATGGATGAGGCACCGTTGAGAAGGGGCGAAAAAACAGTACATGAAAAATGGAGTATCAATACTGGTATTCTCTCTGGCGATGCGATGTTGATTTTGGCCTACCAATTATTCGAAAATTATGACACACATATTTTCCAGTCTTTGGCCAAGCTTTTTAGTAAAACGGCATTAGAGGTTTGTGAAGGGCAGCAATACGATGTTGATTTTGAAACACGAAATGATGTCACCATTCCCGAATACCTAAAAATGATTGAATACAAAACGGCAGTTTTGGTTGGTGCTGCTATGCAAATGGGAGCTATCGTTGCAGAAGCTTCTGAGTCTTGTCTGAAAAACATTTATGAATTTGGAAAAAACCTTGGTATTGCTTTTCAATTGCAGGATGATTATCTTGATGCTTTTGGAGATCCTAGAACATTTGGTAAGCAAGTTGGAGGAGATATTATAGAGAACAAGAAGACATATTTATATATAAAAACGCTTGAATTCTCTAATGATTTAGATAAGGAATCACTTGTCAAATTGTTTTCTTCTCATCCAAACAATCCTTCTAATAAAATAGAAAATGTGAAACAAATGTTTGTTTCGAGTGGCTCAGCCGAGGCAACTAAAAAAGCTATTGAAACTTATACTAATAAGGCTTTTTCGGTTTTAGAAGAATTGAACATTTCCGAAGAAAAAAAGACCCTTCTTAAGGATTTTGGTATGCAATTAATGAATCGAGAAGTTTAGAAAAATATTCTTATAAAAGGAATCCAAGGGTCCGCATAAATACTTTTGTTTTCATCATATAATACATCGTAACGTATGCCAAAAGTAACATTTCCTGTCCTATAACCAGCACCCATAAACAAAGCAGGATACCAATAATTATCATCTTGAAGATTTAAGTTACTTTCAAATTTGCGATTCACGTTTAATTCTTCAAATTCGGCCGATAGTTGTAATTCACTAATGGGATTATATAATGCCAATGCACTACCGCCAAGAATAGTAGATTTATAGACATTTTTACGAGAATTAATGGCTCCATTCAATCCAAGACCCATGGCAAAATCATTTGAAAATTGATATACGGCTGTAGGTGCTAGTGTGCCACTGAAAAAACCATCTCCTAAACTCAACCCAATACCACCACCAAAACGCACATTTTGCCAGAACTCATTAGTTGACGTCTGAAGATTGTTTTGAGAAAACGAAGCAGCGAATGCGAACAAAAAAATAATGATGGCAAATCTGAATTTAAGCGATAAGAAAAATGGTGCTTTCATAATCTTTGATTCTATTGTAACTGAAAGCTATAAATATACTAAAACCGAATCTCTATTTGGGTAAAAGTTGTATTTTTGAATAAATTTTGCAACCGCTTTTCAGTATCAAAAGATATAATGGATAAATATTCATTTTTAAACGCCGCACATACAGCTTACTTCGCTGAATTATACGAACAATACCTAGAAAATCCAGATTCTATTGAACCAAGTTGGAAAGCCTTTTTTCAAGGGTACGATTTCGGTTCAGAAAGCTATGGAATGAACGGTGAAATCGTTGAAGGAGTTTCGGCGCTGATACCAGAAAAAGTTCAAAAAGAATTCCAAGTTCTTAAACTTATCGATGGATATAGAAATAGAGGGCATTTATTTACAAAAACCAACCCTGTTAGAGCTCGTAGAAAATACGCGCCTACTCTTGAAATTGAAAACTTTGGCCTTACAGAAGCAGATTTAGACACTGTTTTTAATGCAGGAGAAGTACTTAGTATAGGATTACGGACATTACGAGACATTCGGAATCACTTAGAAGCTATTTATTGTAGTTCTATAGGAGTTGAGTATATGTACATTAGGCAACCTGATGAAATTGCTTGGATTCAAAGCAAACTAAATGTTAATGATAACCATGCTAGATTATCTGTTGTAGAAAAGAAATATATTCTTGGAAAGCTTAATGAAGCAGTGTCTTTTGAAAGTTTCTTACATACAAAATATGTTGGGCAAAAACGGTTCTCTCTAGAAGGAGGAGAATCGCTCATTCCGGCTATAGATGCAGTTATTGAAAAAGCAGCAGATCTTGGCGTTAAGGAGTTTGTTATGGGAATGGCACATCGCGGACGCCTGAGTACACTGGTCAATATTTTTGGGAAGTCTGCAAAAGATGTCTTTAGTGAATTTGATGGTAAGGATTATGAGGAAGAGGTTTTTGATGGTGATGTAAAGTATCACTTAGGACTAACAAGTAATCGTGAAACCGCTACAGGAAAAAAAATTAACTTGAGTATAGCGCCTAACCCATCGCATTTAGAAACTGTTGGTGCTGTAGTTGAAGGAATTGTAAGAGCAAAACAAGATGATAAGTATGCTGAGAACCCTTCTCAAGTATTACCTATTGTTGTTCATGGAGATGCCGCAATAGCTGGCCAAGGATTGGTATATGAAATTGTACAAATGGCCAAATTAGAGGGCTATAAAACAAATGGAACTATTCATATTGTTGTAAACAATCAGATTGGATTTACAACAAATTACTTGGATGCTAGATCTAGCACTTATTGTACTGATGTGGCTAAAGTCACATTATCTCCTGTGTTACATGTTAATGCTGATGATGTTGAAGCAGTAATGCACGCAGCCTTATTTGCATTAGATTTTAGAATGCAATTTAAGAGAGATGTTTTCATTGATTTGCTAGGATATAGAAAGTATGGACACAACGAAGGTGATGAACCTCGTTTTACACAACCAAAACTTTACAAGGCTATTGCTAAACATAAGAATCCAAGAGATATCTATGCCGAAAAATTAATTAATGAGGGTATTATTGATAAAGCTTATGTGGGTCAATTAGAAAAAGATTATAAGGCTTCTCTAGAAGAAGAACTCGAAGATTCTCGTAAAGTTGAGAAAACAATTATAACACCTTTCATGCAAGATGAATGGAAAGAATTTCAACTTGCCACAGAAGAAGAGATGATGGAATTGGTAGATACAACCTTTCCAAAAAAGAAGTTAGCAAATATAGCTAAGGTGATATCTAACCTTCCTGAAGACAAGAAATTCATTAGGAAAATTGAAAGATTAGTGCAGTCCAGACAAAAGATGTTTGATGAAGATAAGCTGGATTGGGCAATGGCCGAACATTTGGCATATGGAACACTATTAGAAGAAGGATTCCACGTGCGCATTTCTGGACAAGATGTAGAGCGAGGAACATTTTCGCACAGACATGCAGTTGTTAAGGTTGAGGATAGTGAGGAAGAAATTATGTTGCTGAACAACATTAGTGATGACCAAGGCAGATTTTATATATATAATTCATTACTCTCTGAATATGGAGTTGTTGGTTTTGAGTATGGTTATGCTATGGCAAGTCCAAATACATTAACCATTTGGGAAGCACAATTTGGAGATTTTGGGAATGGAGCTCAAATAATGATCGATCAGTACATTTCTTCAGGCGAAGATAAATGGAAGACTCAAAACGGATTAGTACTCTTACTTCCTCATGGTTATGAAGGGCAAGGAGCAGAGCATTCTTCAGCAAGAATGGAGCGTTATTTACAAATGTGTGCAAAGGACAATATGTTTGTTGCAGATTGTACAACGCCAGCCAATATATATCATTTGCTACGTCAGCAAATGAAATCAAATTATAGAAAACCATTAATTATTTTCACCCCAAAAAGTTTGTTGCGCCACCCAAAAGTGGTGTCGTCTGTGGATGAATTTGCTAACGGAAGTTTTCAAATGCTTATTGATGATCCAGATTGTAAGGCAAAGAATATTAAGACCTTGGTATTTGTTACAGGTAAATTCTATTACGACCTTTTAGAAGAAAAAGAACGACTTGAACGGGATGATGTCGCTTTAGTTAGAATAGAGCAATTATTTCCATTGCCATCAGGAACTATTCGTTATATATTGAATAAATACACGAATGCCAATGATATTGTTTGGGCACAAGAAGAACCAAGAAATATGGGAGCATATAGTCATATACTAATGCATTTGGAAGAAGCTAAACATTTTAGGATAGCATCTAGAAGACCTTATGGCGCGCCTGCAGCTGGTAGCTCCACCCGTAGTAAAAGACGTCATCAGCAAGTAATTGATTTCGTGTTTAATAAGCAGAAAAACAATCAGAGATAGAATGAAGCATATAATTTACATGTTGATATTGGTTTGTTCTCTAACATCCTATGGGCAAAAGACAAATGATCGATATCAAATTATTATGGACGAATTTATGGAGTATTATAACTCTAAAAATTACAAGGCCGTGTTTGATTTGTTTGATGACACCATGAAAGCGGCTGTACCGATGACTAGTTTAGAACAACAGTTGGAAGGCTTAAATACCCAAGTAGGAAATATCAAGAATGTAATCTTTATCGAAAATAAGGATAATGGAAAAATTTTCAAGGTGGACCATGAATTAGCGCCTTTGGAATATGTCATTTTTTTAAATGATGAAAATAAAATGATAGGATTGCGACCACAACCCTTCAGAGAGCGTAATATCAAGGTTATTGAGCGTAATATAACTGAGATGATCTTGCCGTTCAATGAAGAATGGTATGTGTTTTGGGGAGGAACGGAAGTGTCCAAGAACTATCATGTTGCCCATGTAAATCAGAAATATGCGTATGATATTATGATAATTAAGGATGGGGCGTCTTTTAAAGGAGATCAAAAAAAGAATGAAAGTTATTACGTATTCGGAAAAGACATTATTTCACCATGTGACGGGAAAGTGGTTCAAGTCATTAAAGGAGTATATGATAATATTCCTGGCGAATTGAATCCAGGACAGTTGACAGGTAATAGCATAGTGATTGAGACCAATGCCAAAGAGTATCTTTTGTTTGCGCATTTAAAACAGGGTACAGTTGCCGTAGAAGAAGGGCAAATTGTTAAGCAGGGAGATTTACTCGGTCAATGTGGAAACTCCGGTAATACCACAGAACCACATTTGCATTTGAGCTTGCAAAATACCGTGAGTATGTTTGGAGCAACGGGAGGAAAATTATTCTTTAAGAAGATTCTTGTAAATGGAGAATTAAAAGAAGACTATTTACCTGAAAAGGGAGATGTAATTAAAAATATAGAGAACTAGAATACAATCATAGAAAATAAGAGAACATGATTTTAGAAATGAAAGTGCCTTCACCAGGCGAATCCATTACCGAAGTTGAAATAGCACAATGGTTAGTTGAAGATGGAGATTATGTTGAGAAAGATCAAGCAATAGCAGAAGTAGACTCTGACAAAGCTACACTAGAGTTGCCAGCAGAAGCAAGTGGAACCATAACATTTAAAGCTGAAGAAGGTGATGCTGTAGACGTTGGTCAAGTGGTATGCCTGATTGATACTGGAGCAGCAAAACCAGAAGGATCTTCTGCTCCTATAGTTAAGAAAAAAGAAGAGCCTAAAAAAGAAGAATCAAAACTAACTACTAGTGATGAAAAAACCTATGCTACTGGCACGGCATCTCCAGCAGCAAAAAAGATATTAGACGAAAAAGGAATGTCTGCGAATAATGTATCTGGTTCAGGAAGAGATGGCAGAATAACCAAAGAAGATGCCGTAAAGGCAGTGCCTTCTATGGGACAAGCAATAAATGTAGACGGACGAGGAACATCAAGAAGCAAAATGTCAATGTTGCGTCGTAAAGTCGCTGAACGTTTAGTTGAAGCAAAAAACACAACAGCCATGTTAACAACCTTTAATGAGGTTGATATGTCTCCAATTTTTGAGCTTCGTAAAAAGTACAAAGAGACTTTTAAAGAGAAACATGGTGTGAGTCTAGGCTTTATGTCTTTCTTTTCTCTAGCTGTAGTGAGAGCATTGAAATTGTATCCTGCTGTCAACTCAATGATTGATGGAAAAGAAATGTTAAGCTATGATTTTGTTGATATTTCTATCGCAGTATCAGGACCTAAAGGTTTAATGGTACCAGTTATAAGAAATGCCGAAACATTAACTTTTAGAGGTATTGAAACAGAAGTAAAACGTTTGGCTATCCGAGCTCGTGATGGAAAAATTACTATTGATGAAATGACAGGAGGTACTTTTACAATTAGTAATGGCGGTGTATTTGGGAGTATGTTATCTACGCCAATTATTAACCCACCTCAAAGTGGAATATTGGGAATGCATAATATAGTTGAACGACCAGTAGCAATTAACGGAAAAGTAGAAATACGTCCTATTATGTTTGTTGCATTGTCCTATGACCATAGAATTATTGATGGTAAGGAAAGTGTTGGATTCTTAGTAGCAGTTAAAGAAGCGTTAGAAAATCCTGAAGAGTTATTAATGGATAATAATGTTAAGAAAGCTCTAGAACTGTAAGATATTCTTTTTTATAATGAACTAAAAAGTCTTAAGACAACTCTTAAGGCTTTGTTTTTTTGGTTATATGATAGATATAATATTAAATAGGACAACAGCTATTGTTGCAATAATCATGACAACAAATCCAATTTTTCTATAGGTAGAGGAATCTAGCTTCATAAATTAAATGATTAATTTGAGGGAAAACTATTAATAACGATTCAAAGAAACTAAAAAAGGAAATTCGAAGAAATACGTACTAATACGTATAAAATAACTCTGCATGCCCCTTACATGCAGAGTTACTAATAGATAATCCCTTGTAATAGTTGATCAATAGCGTTGTAAAGATGCTAAAAAAGAGAAGGCAAGACAATACGTATATATACGTATTTTATTAAAATAGGTTAGATTGGTTTTCTTTAGCCCAAATAAGTAAGCTATTAGTTTTATGCTCTAATTGGAGTTTGGTAATAATGTGACTTCTATGTTTCTCAACAGTTCGAGATGATATAAAAAGCATATCTGCTATTTGTTTGTTAGTCTTATCTTTTGAGATAAGTTTCAATATTTTCTTTTCTGATGGTGTTAATAGTTTAAGCGTTTCATTATCACCTCGAGACACACTGAGGTGCTCTTTTATTTTTGGACTGAAATAAGGAATGTTATCTGACACTGATTTCAAGCAGAGTTCAATTTCTTCAATGGCAAACTCTTTCAATACATATCCAAAGACATTTAGTTTTTGAGCTTCTAAGTAAAGATCTTTTTCTTTATGAAGTGTAATAAGAACAATGCGCGTTTCAATATTATTCTGTTTACACTTTTTAGCAACTTCAATCCCAGACATAATTGGCATTTGAATATCTAGAATAGCAATATCTGGCTTATACTTTATGATACTATTATAAGCGGCATTGCCATCAGAAGCGCTATCTACGATATTGTATTTTTTTTCTAATAAAAAATCATTTAGACCTTTCAAAAGTAAAGGGTGATCATCGGCCGTAATTATAGAGGGGTTGATCATTTAGTAGGAATTCTAAATTCTAATGTTGTGCCTTTATTTTTTTCTGAATCTACGGACATAATTCCATTTAAGAACTTGGTACGTTCTTTAAGAGTTTTTAATCCAAGGCTTTTAAAGTCATTAAAACGTTCGGAAAAATCAAAACCCACACCGTTGTCTTTAATTGTCATAAAGATGAATCTGTTTTTCTTGACAATGTCAACCCTAACCGCTTCAGCATTTGCATGTTTTATGATATTGTTTAAACTCTCTTGCACTATCCTGAAAATATTGACTTCTTTCTCTTGGGAAAACACATCATCTATATTATCAATTTCAGAAGAAATAAAAAGATCAGTTGTCTCGTCTACTTGGCTTATAACATTTTCAATACCTCTGGTTATGCCTAATTCCTGTATTTGAAATGGATGAAGAGCTCTAGAGATAGAGCGAACCTCCTCAATAGCAGAATCAACTATGTCCTTGGTGCTATCATCTTTGTTTAAGACGACTTTATTTTTTATTAGAAGAAGACTTTGTCCAATACTATCATGTAAATCTTTGGACACTCTTTTTCGCTCTTCTTCTTGAGATACTAAAAGATCTTGTGTGTATTTTTCTTGAAGCAATTGTGATTTTTTTAAATGACGTCTATTCCTGATCATTAAAATGAAACCAAACAGTGCAGTTAATCCTAAACTCCCAACGATAAATTGCTTTTTCTTATAGGCATTTGTTTCTTCTAAAAGATCGATTTCACTATTTTTCTCAACAATTTCTTTTTCCTTTTTTTCTGTTTCGTAAAGTGTCTGATAATACACCAAAGCGTTAGCTTTAGTGACACCAAAAAGAGAATCTTTCAAATGATTATACTTCTTAAAATACTTTATAGAATTATAATGATCTCCTTTTTCTTCATATATTTCAGAAAGCAACTTCTGAGTGTTCATAATATCTTCTTTGAAGTCAAAGATCAGAGCAATCTTGTTTTTTCGTAACGCATAATCTAAGGCGGTATTAAAATTCCCAATATTTTTTAAATAATTAGCTTTGCTTGTGTAGTAGGATGACCACACATAATTATCAATACTCACATCTTTTTTTAACTCAGTTTCAATAAGATCAAGATATTTTACAGACGCCTCTAAGTTTTTTTGTTCGCCATAAAAGTCAGACAATTCACCATAAACCAAGGATTTATAATAAAGATCTGTTTTTTCATTAATGTATTGAGCAGCTTTCAAAAGTTCTTTTTCTCTTTCACTTATTAAGTCTTGTTTTTTATAGTCAATAGATTGATTATAGTGCTCCGTTAGACGTAAATTAATGAATTTATCCTCTTTAGCTAGCTCGAGTAATTTGCCGCGCTCTTTTTTGGCATCTTCCAAGAATCCATTCATGCTATATATGGTAATAATGCCTTGTTGAGCGTTGAGCATGTATTCTTTGTCTTTTAGGCTTTCGAAATATTCATAAGATTTTCTATAATCTTCAATACCTCCAAAAAAATCACCAGAATATGATTTTGCCCTACCTCTAAACAGGTATACATCTGCTACTTGAAATGAATCTTTTTCAGTAAACCTTTCAAGAGCTTTATTAAAATTATCTATGGCTATATTCAGGTCTTTTCCGTTGGCATAACCATCAGCACGTTTGAGGTATAAACCACCTTTCATTCTAGAGGTTGTTAACTGATTTTCGTAAGGAAGTATTCCTTCCACTAGTTTTATACCACGATCTGGGTCGTTTAACACACTATTTATATAATAAAAAGATCTAATTGCAGCTCTAGCTGCCTTATCATATAGTTTCAACTCTTTAGCTAATTCTACATATTCTTCTGTGTGAAATACATAGGCTTTATGGTCTTTTCCTCTTGTTAGTTTTAATATTGAGTCTAGTATACTTAGCTTTTGTGTTTTGCTTTTTGTCGAATCTAAAACAGATTTATAGTAGCTTAAATCGTTTTGGCCAACTACACAAGAAACAAACAATAAACAGATTATAAAAACAAGGTAGGGCTTAGCAGACATAAATCTGTGAGAAAATGATTAATCCTACTAAAGATACAAAATTATAATGTAGCTAAATTTGGAAGGTGATTACTTGAGATAAAGATACTTTTTCTCATAATCGATAATCGCTTTTCCTTTCTTTAAGATATCCGCACCGATAATGCCATGAACAGGTTCTGAGCTATGATTGATCAACGCCGTATTGACATGTGTTAAGTTAAATAATACTATAATAATTTTGCCTCTGTTCCACCTGCCGATTTTGATGGTATTACCATCAGATACTTTGGTTGTCATATTACTGGCGCCAGCACCAGTAGCCATAATATCAGACTTTTTTGTTATGAGATTGAATTGCTTAGCTTCATTAAATCCAACGCAAGAGCTGGAGGCTCCTGTATCAAGTATGAATCTACCTTTAATGCCATTAATGGTTGCTCTTATTTCAAAATGATTAGTCTTGGTCAGGCGTAATTTTATCTTTTTGTAACCACGTTCTGTTAGATAATCTCCCAAAGTATTTGTCATAGGTCAAAGATAACTTAACCAAATCAATTATTTTTGAAGCCATGATCATAACGGATACACATACACATTTATATAGTGAAGCATTTGACGAAGATCGTGATGCGATGATACAGAGAGCTCTAGATGTAGGTGTCCAGCGATTTTTTATTCCAGCTATCGATTCTTCCTATACAGAAAACATGTTTTCGCTCAAAAAGAATTATTCAAGTTATGTTCACTTAATGATGGGTTTGCATCCTACATCTGTCAAGAAAAACTATAAGGAAGAGTTAACTCATGTAGAAGAAATGCTTTCCGAACATGAGTTCTATGCTATAGGAGAGATTGGTATTGATTTGTATTGGGACAAGTCGACTTTGGGTATTCAGCAAGAAGCATTTAAGCATCAGATCAATCTAGCAAAGCAGCATAAATTACCAATAGTTATTCATTGTCGTGATGCTTTTGATGAGATATTTGAAATTCTAGAAGAAGAGAAAAGCGATGACCTATTTGGTATTTTTCATTGCTTTACTGGAACTATAGAACAAGCACATAAGGCGATTTCTTATAATATGAAATTAGGTATTGGTGGCGTGGTAACTTTTAAAAATGGAAAGATTGATCAATTTTTGAATGACATAGATTTAAAACATATTGTTTTAGAAACGGATTCGCCATACTTGTCCCCAACACCTTATCGGGGTAAGCGTAACGAAAGTGCTTATATAATTAGAGTTCTTGATAAATTGTCTGAAATATATCAATTGCCTCAAGAAAAAATTGCCGAAATTACAACTCAAAATTCTAAGGATATTTTCAATATATAAACGAACTACATGAAGCCTAAAATTCTGCTAATATATACAGGTGGTACCATTGGTATGATAAAAGACCCTGAAACTGGAGTGCTTAGGGCTTTTGATTTTGACAATCTTTTAATTAAAATACCAGAGCTAAAATTATTGGCATGTGATATCGAAACAGTCTCATTTAAAGAGCCTATAGATTCTTCTAACATGAACCCCAGTTATTGGGTTCAAATAGCAGAAATTATTGAAAAACATTACCAGTCGTTTGATGGCTTTGTTATATTGCACGGAAGCGATACAATGAGCTATACGGCGTCGGCATTGAGTTTTATGTTAGAAAACTTAACAAAACCTGTTGTTTTTACTGGCTCACAATTGCCTATAGGCGATTTACGGACGGACGCTAAAGAGAACCTAATTACATCCATACAAGTGGCTTCATTACAAAAAAGAGATAAGCCTGTTATAAAAGAAGTAGGTTTGTATTTTGAATATAAATTGTACCGCGCCAACAGGACGACCAAAATTAATGCAGAGCATTTTGAAGCATTTTCTTCACCCAATTACCAGGATTTAGTTGAATCTGGAGTACATCTAAGAGTAAATGAAGAATTTCTATGGAAACCAAATTCAAGAAGAAAACTAAAAGTCCATAAGCATATGGATGATAATATAGTATTGATTAAATTATTTCCTGGGATTAATATCAGTACGATTGAATGTATGTTAAACAGACCTAATTTAAAAGGAGCCATACTTGAAACGTATGGAGCAGGAAATTGCACTACTGAAAGATGGTTCATTGATGCACTTAAAAAAGCGATTAGTAAAGGTGTCCATATTATTAATGTGACACAATGTTCTGGAGGAAGTGTTTTAATGGGGCAATATGAAACGAGTACTCAACTCAAGAAAATTGGAGTTATATCAGGAGAAGACATGACGACTGAAGCTGCCATATGCAAACTTATGTATATGTTAGGTAGTAAGATAAGTGATACTGATTTCAAAAGTGTTTATGAAACACCCTTAAGAGGCGAAATGTCTTAAAATTAACAGGTCAAAGTTTTATCGGCTGAACTTTTTTTTGTTATTTCGACGCCTATTAATTAGAGAGGTGGCCGAGTGGCTTAAGGCGCACGCTTGGAAAGCGTGTATACGTTAATAGCGTATCGAGGGTTCGAATCCCTTCCTCTCTGCTATCAACTGTAACTTTAAAAACATCTTGAATATCAAATCTTACCAAATTCACTTAAGTGAGATTTTAGATATAAAGATGACAATTCTAAAGGAATTGAAAAGGTACATTTGCAGAATGTTGTCAAAGGAATGAACGGAGTTAATCCCAGTTTTATTGAAACTTGCTTCAGCAAATTTTTGAAAGAGCAAATGAAATTCCGCGAAACAGGAATGTTCATTACTCTATATGCATTGACAAAGTTTAGCCGTATAGGTTAGTATGCAAGAATTAATTTAAATGTTTATCGGAGTTTACCCCACCATTCTATTGAATGTGTAAATTGACCTCGTAGAATCTGTGAGATAATTCTTTTAAGACATTAATAAATATACTGTCGGGGCGGCATAAAATTTAATTTTTTAATTACATTTTTTTTATATCTTTAACCTTTAACTAATAAAATTAAGAACAATCACAATGAAAAGATTATTTTCAATTATAGCCATCGCTTTGGTAATGGCTTTCGGTACAACAGCAAACGCTGCAACTAACGCAAACGCTAATACTATAGTTAGTACAATTGCTACTTCAATCCAAGATGACGCCACGGCAGCTGCGGATGCTGAGAAATCATTCACTCAAAAGCTAAAGGAACGTTTTATTGAAGGAGGCCCGTTTTTTATGGGAATCGTTTTATTATGTTTGATTCTTGGTCTTGCTATAGCTATTGAAAGAATTATCTATTTGAATCTTGCAGATACAAATACTAAAAAGCTGACTCAGAATGTAGAAGACGCATTGGAATCTGGAGGAATTGAAGCAGCTAAAGAAGTATGTAGGAATACAAAGGGGCCTGTTGCATCTATTTTTTATCAAGGTTTAGATAGAGCAGATAATAGTCTTGAAGATGCTGAAAAAGCAGTTATATCTTATGGAGGCGTTCAAATGGGGCAGCTAGAAAAGAATGTATCGTGGATTTCATTGTTTATCGCATTAGCACCAATGCTTGGGTTCATGGGAACGGTATTAGGGATGATTGATGCATTCGATAAGATTGAAGCGGCTGGAGATATGCAGCCTTCATTAGTTGCAAGAGGTATTAAAATTGCACTTTTAACTACAGTATTTGGTTTAGTAGTGGCAATTATACTTCAAATTTTTTACAATTACATCATCGCTAAGATTGATAGTATTGTAAACAAAATGGAAGATTCATCAATAACATTAATGGATATGCTTGTTAAGCATAAAAAGTAATCGTCCAACTCTAAAACATATATTTTATGAAGTCTCAAAATATTGTAAAAATTGTGGCACTTATTATAGGTCTTATTGCACTATTCTTTTTAGTGCGTATCCTAATGATTGGTGATGATGCAATCGCTGGAGTTGCAGATAATCAAGGTATTGTATCGTCGTATATAATGTTAGCCTTAGTAGTTCTAGTGTTAGCAGCAGTGGTGACATTACTGTTTACCTTAAAGAATTTGTTTTCTGACCCGGCACAGTTAAAAAAGGCCTTGATGTTTCTTGGTATTTTCGCAGCTGTTATAGCACTAGCATTTGTTTTATCGTCAGGAGAAGAAGTACCACTTGAAGACGGTAAAGTGTTAAGTGTCGCTGACTCTAGATGGATAGGAACTGGCATACGTACATTTTATATCTTGGTGATAGGCGCTGCGGGAGCAATGCTTTTTAGTGGAATTAAAAAAATGATAAGTTAATTATGGCAAAACGTGCAGCACCAGAAGTTAATGCAGGCTCGATGGCTGACATTGCTTTCTTGCTCTTGATTTTTTTCTTGGTCACTACGACTATAGAAACGGATTCAGGGTTAAATCGAAAATTACCTCCAATTGAGGAAACTGAACCACCAATCATTAAGGAAAAGAACATTTTTCAATTATCAGTTAATAAGAACGATCAATTGTTTGTAAAGGCTAATGGTAATGATGGTGAAGTTATAGAACTTAAGAATTTACGTGCTGCTGCTGTTGCTTTCTTAGACAATGGTGGTGGAGCAGGAGATGAGGCATGCTCTTTCTGTAGAGGAAAGAAAGATTCTAGATCTTCTGACAATCCAGACAAAGCAATTATATCATTGCAAAATGATAGAGAGACTAAATACAAGACGTATATCTCTGTTCAAAATGAGCTGATCGCCGCGTATAATGAACTAAGAAATCGAGAATACCAAAGGTTATATCCTAATGATGGTATGAATTTTGTGGAAGCTAATAAGAAGTATATCGATCCAAGAACTACCGATAAAAAGGTGAAAGATAGATTAAAAGAAAAATTGGAAGCCGTTAAACTTTTAATTCCTCAAAAGTTATCAGAAGCTGAGCCGAAATCTAATTAAATAAGAAACGATTATGTCTAAATTCAAGAAGAAAAAAGATGGCGGTATACCAGCAGTTAATACAGCGTCATTACCAGATATTGTGTTCATGTTATTGTTCTTCTTTATGGTAGCAACAGTCATGAGGCAAAATACACTGATGATCGAAAATAAGTTGCCACAAGCCAACCAAGTTGAAAAATTGGCGAAGAAAGATTTGGTGTCTTATATCTATGCAGGGAAACCTAGTTCACAATATAGTAACCTAGGAAACCATGCTAGAATCCAATTAAATGATAAATTTGCGGACATTAGTGACCTTAGACGATTCATTCGTGAAGAACGTGATAATATGCGTGAGGAGTTAAAACCTTTTCTTACTATGGCTTTAAAAGTCGATAGTGAAGCTAATATGGGGCTTGTCTCTGATATTAAGCAAGAATTGAGAAAAGAGAACGCGCTTAAGATAAATTATACAACCAGACAAGGTGATGCTTTGGGCAACCAATAGCTTAATTTTATAGTTATAAAGGAAAGGCATTCTTAACAGGATGCCTTTTTTATTTATGGTATAAGTTCATGTCAACAAAAACGTTATATTTAAAAACTTGTAGCTACTAATGAGAATCATTGCATCTTTTATATTATTGTTTTTTGTCATTTTTCCTGTAATTGCTCAGGAAAATGCATTTGTAGATATTGATTCGTTGTATAGAGAAGATCAGATTTACGTTGGGGTTACTTATAATCTTCTAGGGAATAAGCAGAATAATGGCGTTTCACAAAATGGCTTTTCTAGTGGGTTTCATCTGGGCTTCATTCGAGATATTCCAATAAACAAAAGAAGAAATATTGCCTTAGGAATAGGGTTGGGATATTCTGGTAATTCATTTAATCAGAACCTACAGATTGCAAAGGACGACATGAAGAATGTAACCTACAATATTCTTTCTAATAGTGATGATTTTACCAAAAACAAGTTTGCATTACATATGGTCGAGATACCGTTTGAATTTAGGTGGCGAAGCTCAACTGTTTCAGATTACAAATTTTGGAGAATATATGCGGGATTTAAATTTGGGTATTTATTAACGCACACTACAAAGTACAATGGAGCTCCAAGTAACCAGAAATATAGTGATATAGATCATTTTAACAACTTTCAATATGGCCTTACAACTAGCCTTGGATATAATACTTGGAATTTTCATTTATACTATGGGCTTAATCCGATTTTTAATGATAGCGCCATGTTAGATGGGAAATCAATAAATATGAAAGTCGTGAAAATTGGTTTGATGTTTTATCTATTATAACCAATAATTAAGCATGGTAAGCTGAGGTACTAGACCTATAAAAAACCCAATTGCGAGTTCAGTATTTGTATGCGCTTTGAGATAAAGTCTTGATGTAGCAATAGCACCAATTAAGATAAAAAATAATGCTAATGTGCCGTTTATATTTATGCTAAAATGGATGCTTAATGCTATAAAGAACATAAACACACCTCCAACAGCTATCATATGAATACTTGCTTTAAACTTAAGTATTGCTAGAATTAGGCAAGCTATAGTGGAGAGCAAAATACCTAAAAAGAAATAGTATAATTCATTGATTTCATTTTGTGGTAGAATTCTTTGTATGACTAGTATAATAATAATAACATTCAATATCAACGGAATGATACGTTCTTTCACTGTTTCCAAATGAAAAGAATCTACCTTTTTCAGGGTCTTTAGTAAGTAGTAAAGTAAAACGGGTAAGACGACTGTTAAAATAAAGATAGAAATTAGTTTTGCCTTAATAATGGGTAATGGAATATAGCGTGGTGATTTTGAGAAGTAGAAAATTACCCCAAGAATTGGCATTAGCAAAGGGTGGAAAATATATGATATGCTTTTTAGAATATGATGCATTACATCTTTTTGCGAAGCCTAGCAACAGGAAAATCTAATTGTTCTCTATATTTGGCAACAGTCCTACGGGCTATAGGGTAGCCTTTATTTTTTAATATATGTGCTAATTTTTCGTCAGTCAGTGGTTTTTTCTTGTTCTCCTCTTCAATAACTGTTTCCAATATTTTCTTGATTTCTCTTGTAGAAACTTCTTCACCTTGGTCATTTGTCATTGACTCACTAAAAAACTCTTTGATAAGTTTGGTGCCATAAGGGGTATCCACATATTTGCTATTAGCAACTCTCGATACAGTAGAGACATCCATATTTATTTCATCAGCGATGTCCTTAAGAATCATTGGCCTTAATTTCCGTTCATCACCTGTAAGGAAATATTCTTTTTGATAATGCATGATGGTACTCATGGTAACAAAAAGTGTTTGCTGACGTTGTTTAATGGCTTCAATAAACCATTTTGCGGCGTCTAGCTTTTGTTTAATGAACTGCACCGCATCTTTCTGAGATTTTGATTTATCTTTAGCTTCCTTATAGCCTTTCATCATGTTATTGTATTCTCTCGATACATGAAGCTCTGGCGCATTCCGCCCATTCAATGTCAATTCTAGTTCGCCTTCAACTATTTTAATAGCAAAGTCTGGAACTACATGTTCAACCATTCTGGTGTTGCCAGCATAAGAGCCACCAGGTTTAGGGTTAAGACGTTCTATTTCTTCAATAGCATCTTTAAGTTGAATTTCTGAGACATCAAATTTCTGAAGTAATTTTTTATAATGCTTTTTTGTAAAATGATCAAATGCTTTTTCTATGACATCTAATGCCAATTCAATATTAGGAGTTTGTGTTTTTCTTTGTAATTGAATCAACAAGCATTCTTGTAGATGTCTTGCACCAACACCAGCAGGGTCGAGTTGATGGACAATCATTAATACTTGCTCAATCTTATCTTCAGTTGTATACACATTTTGTGTAAATGCAAGATCATCCATAATATCGCTTAGCGATCTTCGTATATAACCACTTTCATCTACACTACCAACAAGAAATTCGGCAATCAGACGCTGTTCCTCGTCGAGCCTGAACGTATTGAGTTGATTCTTTAAATGTTGCGTGAATGATATGCCTGATGCATAGGGAATGCTTTTCTCTTCGTCATCAGCACTATAATTGCTTGTTTGCGTTCTGTAATCTGGAATTTCATCATCACTCAGGTAATCATCTACATTAATATCATCTGCTGAGATGCTTTCATTGTCATCATATTCATCTTTCGTGTTATCAAAAGTATCATCGAGCTCATCAGAAGTTTCCTTACCACTTTCTAATGCTGGGTTTTCTTCTAGCTCCTGCTTGATACGTTGCTCAAAGGCCTGAGTTGGTAATTGAATCAACTTCATCAACTGTATTTGTTGAGGAGATAATTTTTGAGAAAGCTTGAACTGTAAATACTGTTTTAGCATTATGACAAAGGGTTTCTATAAATTTAAAGAAAACAATCTACAAATGAGGGTATGTAGATTGTTTTATGATTTTGTTTTTTTTACTAAAATTCTGCATTTTGAGGTGTTCTAGGAAACGGAATGACATCTCGGATATTGCTCATTCCAGTTGCAAACATAACTAAACGCTCGAAGCCCAATCCAAAACCACTATGCACCGCGGTTCCAAAACGACGCAAATCTAAATACCACCACAATTCCTTTTCATCAATATCTAATTCAGCCATTTTGGATTTTAAGACATCGAGCCGCTCTTCACGTTGTGATCCACCAACAATCTCACCAATTCCAGGAAATAGAATATCCATAGCTCTAACAGTCTTTCCATCTTCATTTAATCTCATGTAAAAAGCTTTGATATTGGCTGGATAATCAAATAAGATAACTGGACATTTAAAATGCTTTTCAACTAAGAAGCGTTCGTGTTCACTTTGTAAATCTGCTCCCCATTCGTCAATTAAATAATTGAATTTCTTTTTCTTATTTGGCTTACAATTCCTTAATATTTCGATGGCTTCTGTATACGTTACCCGCTTAAAGTTATTGTCAGTTACAAAATGTAATTTCTCTATTAAAGACATGTCGCTTCGCTCGGCTTGGGGTTTCCCTTTTTCTTCATCCAATAAGCGTTGGTTAAGAAACTCGAGATCATCCTTGCAGTTGTCTAGCGCGTACTTCACTACGTATTTTATAAAACTCTCTGCCAAGTCCATATTATCATCTAATTCATAAAAGGCCATTTCTGGCTCTATCATCCAAAATTCTGATAAATGACGAGACGTGTTACTGTTTTCTGCTCTAAATGTTGGGCCAAATGTATAGACATTACCTAATGCCATAGCATAGTTTTCTGCTTCTAATTGCCCAGAAACGGTTAGATTAGTTTCCTTTCCAAAGAAATCTTGAGAATGATCAATATCACCGTTATCATCTTTAGGAGGGTTCTTAAGATCTAGAGATGTTACTCTAAACATTTCACCTGCACCTTCGGCATCACTTCCGGTAATGATAGGTGTATTGACATAGTAAAACCCATTATTTTGGAAATATTGATGCACTGCAAATGATAGAGCCGAACGTAAACGCATGACGGCGCTAAATGTATTGGTTCGCACTCTTAAATGCGCATTCTCACGAAGAAATTCCATGGAATGTTTCTTTGGTTGTATGGGGTATTCCTCAGGATCTGAATCTCCAAGTATGCTAATTTCAGATGCCTGAATTTCGACGGTCTGGCCTCTGCCTTGACTCTCAACTAATAACCCTTTTATGTGTACAGCAGCGCCAGTAGTTATCCGAGTAAGCGTTTCTTCAGCAGTATTTTCAAAATCCACAACACATTGAATATTATTAATCGTCGAACCATCATTCAAGGCTATAAATCGATTTGCCCTAAAAGTCCTTACCCAACCTTTTACTTCTACTTCAACGTGTTTTTTATCCTGGGATAATAACGCTATTACTTTACTGGTTTTCATTGTGTTTGATAATTAAGCTGCAAAGATAATTCTTTAATGCTTTTTAGTGGCAGTGAATTATTTAAAAAAAGGGGTTTTTTCCCCTGATTGCGCATTGATTTAATTACTATATTTGATATGCTATTAATCAATATGTTACTTGATAAGGTTTAATTATCAAGCTCTATGATAAATGGGGATTTATCATACTACCGCCGCTAGCCTTTTTGGTTAGCGGCTTTTTTATACTTCAGATTTCGTTTGATCCTCCTCTTCAGGAATGATTTTAAAGTTTGGCTCTTTTAATGTTTCCTTGTTGGCAATGCTTCTTTCTAAAGACAATAGGAGTGATGGCAAGAGTAATAAATTAGCCAGCATGGCAAATAGTAATGTGGCAGATACTAATGCTCCTAATGCAACGGTGCCTCCAAAGCTTGAAATGGTGAATACAGAAAATCCAAAAAATAACACAATAGAGGTATAGAACATGCTAACTCCTGTTTCGCGTAAGGCAGCATACACAGATTTTCGTATTTTCCAGTTATTGGCTTGCAATTCCTGCCTGTATTTCGCTAAAAAATGAATGGTGTCATCCACAGAGATACCAAAAGCAATGCTAAACACTAATATTGTCGAAGGTTTTATTGGGACCCCTAAATATCCCATAAGTCCAGCAGTAATCAATAATGGTAACAAATTAGGAATCAAGGATACCACAATCATCCTGAAGGATCTAAACATATAGGCCATAAAAATGGATATAAGAAATATGGCTAAAGAAAGTGATAACACTAAGTTGTTTACGAGGTATTTTGTTCCTTTCTGGAACACCAATGCCTTACCGGTCATAGTGACTTCATATTTGTCTTTTGGAAAGGCTTTATTAATTTTATTTTGAAGATTTTCTTCTATGCGTTCCATTTTATCCGTCCCGATATCTTTCATGAACGTTGTAATTCTGGCATATTGTCCAGTACTATCTACAAAATTTTTCAATAAACGTACATCGGAAGATGAATTCTTTACATAGGATAATATAAAACTATTTTCTTGTGTCGTCGGCAATTGATAGTATTTAGGATTTCCATTATAATATGCCTGCTTAGCATATTTAACGAGCTCAACTATTGATATGGGTTTAGAAAGTTCTGGTGTTTCTTCAATAAGTTCTTGCAGCTCATTCATGCGTTTGAGTGTAGAGATTTTCATAACCCCTTTTTTTCGCTTGGTATCTACCATGATTTCCAATGGCATGATACCGTTGAATTCGGACTCAAAAAATCGAATATCGTGATAGAACTCTGCTTTTTTTGGCATGTCTTCTATCAGACTACCTGAGATTTCTATTTTATTAATGCCAATTAAACTTGCCGTAAGTAAAATGACCGCTGTAATATATATAGCAATTTTATGGTGCTTCACCATGCGTTCCATCCAATCGACAAACCCATTGACCCAGCGTCTGTTTAAATGTTCCAAGTGCTTGTCCTTAGGGTGAGGCATGAAACTATAGATGATTGGGATAATAAGTAAACAAAGGATAAAAATGGCTAAAATGCTTAATGATGCTACAATACCAAATTCCGTTAATAGTTTGCTATCCGTAATAATGAAGGTCGCAAAACCTGAGGCAGTGGTTACATTGGTCATTAATGTAGCATTTCCGATTTTTGTAATGACACGTTGAAGCGATTTTACTTTGTTCCCATGCTTCTTGACTTCGTGTTGGTATTTGTTGATTAGAAAAATACAATTGGGAATTCCTATGACGATAATCAGTGGCGGAATCAATGCCGTTAATACAGTAATTTCATATTTTAATAAACCAAGAATTCCGAATGTCCAAGCGACTCCAATAAGTACGACAATCATTGAGATAAATGTGGCGCGATAGGATCTAAAGAAAAAGAAAAATATTAATGATGTAACAAATAATGCGAGACTGATAAAAACACCAATCTCATCAATGATATTTTGTGAATTTAGTGTCCTAATGTATGGCATTCCAGAAACCCTTACATCAAGATCATGCATTTGTTCAAAATCCCTAACCTTTGGAATCAATATATCAACGATAAAGTCTTTTCTAGCAGGTTTATTAACAATTGCCTTGTCTAAATAAAGTGCTGTTCTGACCGTCTTTGTCTTTTTATTGAAAAGAAAGTTATCATAAAAAGGATATTTCTCAAAAAGCTCTTCTTGAAGTATTTCAACTTGCTTTATAGAGGCAAGAGAATCTTTAATAAATGGTTGAATATCAAAACGCTGGATTTTGTTGTTTTTTACTAATTTTTGAAGATTCCCTAGGGAGACCACGGTCTCTATTTCTTCGTAAGAACCAAATTCACGCGATAGATTATTCCAAGCATTTAATTTTTCAACGGTAAATAATGTAGAATCTTTAACGCCAAGAATAATGAGGTTACCTTCTTCACCAAATTTTTCAAGAAATGCATTATAGGTGTTATTAACCTCATGTTCATCTGGCAAAAGATTAGCTTCAGTATAGGTAAAACGCATGTTTTTCCATTGATAGCCTAAAAAAATGGTTGCTAATGCAACCAAGACGAGTATCAGGATCTTATTACGCAAAATAAGTCTTGCGACGGTTTCCCAGAAATTAACGGAAAATACTTTGGTCATAGTTTACCTATAATGCGACAAAGGTAGAAAAATACTATGGATAACAGCATTTATATAGTAACTAAACACACTATTCTAAATGGATGTTGAAAGTGAATTTAAATGCAAAGTTGTCTTCAAATTTTGATAGGTGATAAGCCCCATATCTATATGCAAAACTAAGCCCAAAACCAACAAGCAACTTATTGATTTCGAAACCAGATTCAGAATATCCTTCATTTAGTGTGCCAAAGACAATATCTTGATGCCTACCGATATCATCTAGGTTCCCTACAGCATGTCTCGATATTAATACTAACTCGGGTTTGAAACGTTTAGAGATATTGAAAGGTTTAAGCTTATGCTTTATTTGAAATGTTGCAAACCTATCTGAAAAGAATTCATTAAAGTACATGGTCTCAAAACTATTGATGCCAGCTACAGAGAAACGTTGCAATATGGTTTCTTTATTAACATTGTTGGGGTAAGCGTGGTATAAGTGTGTGATTGGCGTTTTTCCATTGGCAATACCGGCTGACAGCATAAATTCTGTTGATGAATTATTGATATGTTTTAGTTTATAAACTGATCTGAAATCAAATTTTGAAAAATTGAAATCACCATTTAAGATGTTACTAAAACTCTTTGTATACTGAAACGTAAATTGAGGATACCCTGAGATGGTTTCTTCTTCTTTAAAAGTGTCAAAAGGGTTCCATTGGGTAGAAAATCTAGCGAAGCTCAAATCGTAGTTAGAAAAAGATTGACCATTTATTAAAAACGCATAATTGTAGGTAGGGTCAATCTTGCTAATAGATAGTTGTGATTCAGTTAGGAGTTTGTCAGACACTCGATGTTCAAGCGTCAATGCTTTGGTAATGTGTTTATGGAATAAGTCGATATTAATCAGACGCGGTTCAAAGAATTGAAAAAAACGTTTGTCTGTTAAGAATTTTGAACTTCCAGTTTCCTGAAGATCATCTGTATAAGAACCATGAAGCCACGTGTTAGTACGTTCTGAAATCCTGAAACCAGCACCTAGACTAAATTTAAAGCGGTGGTCTTTAAATCCATATACCACATAACCTTGTACTTTATATTTTTCTGAGAACTTGTTATTAGTAATACCACCAAGTCCTGTTCTCAATCCTTCATATTGATTGAATTTTATTAGATAACGCAAGTCCATGTCAAAGAACCTAGAGGGCAAATAACCATTTCCTAAGCTTTTTGCAAACTCTACTTTTTTTATGGAATCAGTTTTTGTGGAAGAATTGTCCGTTTTTTGCTCGGGCTCTTGTGCAAAACTGTTGAACGAAATAATCAACATGCAAAGAGAGAAGAAAAAATATTTAGACATTAACTATAGAAGTTTGTTAATAGCAGCTACTAACACATCCTTCATATTAGTTCGATACCCTATTTCTTTAAGAACAATCTGACCTTGTTGATTAATTACCATATTGGTTGGGAAACTCTGTACACCATATATACTAATAGCATCATTGGCATCAGGTATAATTGTATAATTAAATGCTTTTGTTTGTAAAAATTGCTCAACGAGTTCTTGAGAATCAAATGTAATACCCAAAAAGACTACATCTTGGGGGGCATACATGCTTACAACTTCGTTTAAATCTGGCATTTCCATAACACAAGGAGAACATTTTATAAACCAAAAATTTAGAACGACGACTTTACCACGAAGTTCAGATAATTTGAAATTTTCACCACGCATATCTCGAGCAATGAAATCCATTGCATATTCTCCATCGGCAAATACCTCTTCAGGATTCCGTTCTATTACAATCGGGTGATCTATTTTATTTTCAAATACAACGGCTCTTATTTTACCATTAGTATTTGCATAAAAAATAGGTCTGAATTCTGGATTTGCCATTAATGACATTTGATCCATGGATAATCGATCTCCTTTATCATTAAACAGCATAATATCTGGACGAATATTTATCGTCATATTATTTAGTTGTTCTTCAGAAATTTGAATCAAATCACTAGGTACAAAATCATATGTTTGCGATACCACTATTTGCATTTGTAATGCTATAGTAAGGAAAGCGATATATTTTAAGAATTTCATAAGCATAGTATTAACGGGACTTTTTACGTATTCGTATAAAAAAAAGCGACAGTCAGTGTCGCTTTTTATTAAACCGTCATGATCTCTTTTTCTTTTGTAGCAAAGATATCATCTATTCTCTGAGTGTATTTATCAGTTAAAGCTTGTACATCTAGTTCGGCATTTTTTTGAACATCTTCAGAGACATCATCGTTTTTCTTGATGTCGTTATTAGCATCTTTTCGGGCATTACGCACACCAACTTTAGCGTCTTCTGTTTCGGCTTTTGCTTGTTTTGCTAATTGAATTCTACGTTCTTCAGTTAAAGGAGGTACATTAATGATGACACTCTCTCCATTACTCATTGGGTTGAATCCAAGATTAGCAAACATAATGCCGCGTTCAATTTCTTGTAGCATGCTTTTTTCCCAGGGCTGCACCGAAATGGTTCGTCCATCTGGTGTATTTACATTCGCTACCTGATTTAATGGCGTTTGTGTGCCGTAATAATCTACCATAACACTTCCAAGCATTGAAGGACTGGCTTTACCAGCTCTGATGTTTGTAAGTTGCTTTTCTAAATGCTTAAGAGCATTGTCCATGGCCTCTTTAGTCGAGTCTATTATAAATTGTATGTCTTCATTCATGGATTAAAATATTTTATATAAAACTATCAATTCAAAAATTAAGCCACAACTATTTTAGAAATTAACTTCTGTTCCGATTTTCTCTCCTCGCATCACTTTCATCAAGTTTCCTCTCTTGTTCATGTCAAAGACTATGATAGGTAAACGATTTTCTTGACTTAGTGTAAATGCAGTGGTGTCCATAACTTTCAAGCCTTTTCTTATCACATCGTCAAAAGTAATTTGATCGAACTTTATGGCGGCTTTGTCTTTTTCAGGGTCAGCATTATAAATACCATCTACTCTAGTACCTTTCAATATAACATCTGCTTCGATTTCAATAGCGCGGAGTACCGCAGCAGAATCTGTTGTAAAGTAAGGATTGCCAGTGCCGCCGCCAAAAATAACAACACGTCCTTTTTCTAAATGCCGCATAGCTTTTCTTCTGATAAAAGGTTCTGCGACTTCATTAATTTTTATAGCTGTTTGTAATCTTGTAGGTACGCCTTCATTTTCTAATGCGCTTTGTAACGCCAAGCCATTAATAACAGTTGCCAACATGCCCATATGATCTCCTTGTACACGATCCATGCCATTACTAGCTCCAGCGACGCCTCTAAAGATATTACCACCGCCAATGACTATGGCAACTTCCACATCTTTTTCTATAATTTGCTTTATGTCTTGTGCGTATTCTGAAAGTCTTTCTGGGTCAATACCATATTGCCTGGATCCCATTAGGGCTTCACCAGAAAGTTTGAGGAGTATTCTTTTGTATTTCATTTTGCTTTGAAGAGTTTAGCAAATATACTTCTTAATTTAGAAAACAAAAGACCAGGAATAAAAAAGCCCAGACATTTATTGGTCTAGGCTTTAAAACAATTAAATTTTAAGATTACCCTAAGGTAACTCTTTTGAAACCTGTTACTTCAACATTTCCATAAGATTCAACATACTTTGCGACATTCAATTTTTCATCTTTTATGAAATTTTGATCCAATAAGCATTGTTCTTGATCTAATGTTGTATTGTCAGAGATGAAACGCTCCATTTTACCTGGAAGAATTCTATCCCAGATTTGTTCTGGCTTACCTTCTGCTTTAAGTTCAGCTTTAGCAGTCTCTTCCGCATTTGCTAAAACATCTGGAGTTAATTGCGCCATAGAAATGTACTGGGGTACATTTTTAAGAGTTTTGCCTAAACGACCAAGTTCGATATTGTCTTTTTCGATAACTGCTATTCGAGCTTCAGTTTCTGATGCTATAAATGCTGGGTCAAAATCTTTGTAAGACAACGTTGTTGCTCCCATAGAAGCTACTTGCATTGCTAAGTCTTTAGATAATATATCAGCTTTATCTACTTTAGAAGATAATCCTACAAGGGCAGCAATTTTATTGATATGAACATAAGCCCCAACATATGGTGCTTCTATTTTCTCAAAGGCGTTGATGTCTAATTTTTCACCAATAACACCTGTTTGTTCAATTAGTTTATTTGCAACAGTCATCCCGCCAAAATCAGCGGCTAAAAACTCATCTTTGGTGTCATGATTTAGAGCGATTTCGGCCATTTCATTTGCAAGTTTCAAGAAATTCTCGTTCTTACCAACAAAATCAGTTTCACAACCCAATACAATAGCTACACCAGCTGTGTTATCAGCATTTACTTTTGCAATAGCTGCGCCTTCACTAGATTCTCGATCAGCTCTTTTCGCAGCTACTTTCTGCCCCTTTTTACGAAGAACTTCAATAGCTTTGTCAAAATCACCTTCTGCTTCAACTAAAGCATTCTTGCAGTCCATCATACCTGCACCCGTTGCTTGTCTTAATTTATTTACTTCTGCGGCTGTTATTTTTACCATGGTACTCATATTAAAATTTAAAAAAGTCGTTCAATTCATTTCTAGAAGAAACTCACTAAACGACTTTATTACTGTGTTGTATATAGTTTTATTCTTCTTCTTGTGATGCTACTGGTGCTTTTTCAGCTTTAGCTTCTTTTTTTGCAGGAGCAGCTTCTTTTTTTGCAGGAGCAGCTTCTTTAGCAGGAGCTTTGTCACCGCCATCTTTTTCAGCTTTACGCTCTGCCAATCCACCAGCAACTGCGCTAGTTACAGCAGTTAAAATCTTGTCAATTGATTTCGAAGCATCATCATTTGCAGGAATAACGTAATCAACTTGACGTGGATCAGAGTTCGTGTCAACCATAGCAAAGATTGGAATGTTTAATTTTTGAGCTTCTTTTATTGCAATGTGTTCGCGTTTGATGTCAACAACGAATAATGCGCCAGGAAGACGTGTCATTTCAGAAATAGAACCTAAATTCTTTTCTAATTTAGCTCTTAAACGATCTACTTGTAAGCGTTCTTTCTTCGAAAGTGTCATGAACGTGCCATCTTTCTTCATTCTATCAATAGAAGCCATTTTTTTAACGGCTTTTCTAATAGTTACGAAGTTAGTAAGCATTCCACCAGGCCATCTTTCTGTAATGTATGGCATGTTGACATTTCCTGCTTTTTCAGCAACAATGTCTTTTGCTTGCTTTTTAGTTGCTACGAAAAGAATTTTTCTTCCAGAAGCAGCAATCTTTGACATTGCTTCTGAAGCTTCTTCAATTTTTGCAGCAGTTTTGTAAAGGTTGATAATATGAATGCCATTACGCTCCATATATACGTAAGGAGCCATGTTTGGATCCCATTTTCTTGTAAGGTGTCCAAAGTGTACACCTGCGTCGAGTAATTCTTTTACTTCGATTTTCGCCATTTTGTAATAGTTTACGTTCTGTTGATTAGCAATGATTGAGTGGTCACTTTTATGTTCGCCTCAACCATTTAGATGCTTAACTAAATCTTGGCACTTCTGCCATAGACAACAATAACTGGTTAAAAATATGTGTGTTGCTGAATTGTTCAGCGATAATATTAACGTTTAGAGAACTGGAATTTCTTACGCGCTTTCTTCTGTCCGAATTTCTTACGTTCGACCATTCTGGGATCTCTTGTCAATAAACCTTCTGGTTTAAGTATTGTTCTGTTCTCAGCGTCAACTTCGCACATTGCTCTAGACAATGCCAAACGAATAGCTTCTGCTTGACCAGTAATACCACCGCCAAATACATTTACTTTTATATCAAAGTTCTTATCGTTTTCAGTCATTACTAATGGCTGATTTACTTTGTACTGTAAAGTAGCAGTCGGGAAGTATACGTTAACGTCTTTTTTATTGACTGTGATATTTCCTTTTCCTTTAGAAAGATATACACGAGCTACAGCCGTTTTTCTACGACCAATTTTGTGAATTACATCCATTATAAAAACTCGTTTAAGTTGATAGTCTTTGGTTTTTGAGCCTCATGTTTGTGCTCAGTTCCTACAACTACATTTAGGTTACGAAATAGGTTAGCTCCTAATTTATTTTTAGGCAACATCCCTTTTATAGATTTTTCTACCATTCTAGTCGGATCCTTTGCAAACAATTCAGTTGCAGTCAAACTTCTTTGGCCTCCAGGATATCCCGTGTGACGGATATAAGATTTGTCAGTCCACTTATTTCCTGATAATTTAATTTTCTCTGCATTGACAACAATTACGTTGTCACCACAATCAACATGAGGTGTAAAGTTTGGCTTGTGCTTTCCTCTTAACATTTTGGCCACTTTAGACGCTAGACGTCCTAGAGTTTGGCCATCAGCATCTACTAAAACCCACTCCTTATTAACAGTAGCTTTATTCGCTGAAATTGTTTTGTAGCTTAATGTATCCACATTAATTATATTTACGTATTAAACATTCCTCTCCTTAAAAGAGTTTGCAAATTTACAATTAATAATGTTATTACCAAACACTCAAGTGACATTATTTTATAGACTTTTTCTTCGCTTATAAGACTTCTTAAAGAAATGTTATTTATGCTAATCTTTTATTAAAAAAATAAGCGCTGTTATTACAGGGTAAGAAGCACGGATTGTAATCTTGTTGAGATGCTTATATTTCAGAATTTATAACATCTACCATGTCCATATTCTTATTTCTTAAATCTACTCCTCCTTCAAGAATTGATTTCAAGTTAGTTAGATATTTAATGTATTTAGTAATAGGCTGGTGTCAATAGTTTTTTATCTCAGTTAACACTTTTCTCGTTTTGTCATTCAATTCCATTTCTCCATCTATTGTCAAAACTTTACAGTCGAGTAATTGAATCCAACCCTTATGAACTCTTAAGGACCTACCATTAAAGTTCGGATTTTCATACTGGTTAGCCCATTTCAAAAAAGCTTTAGAATTTAGCTGCGTTTTTTTGTCAGCTAATAGCTTTTCTCCGTAACGTTCAATCTCTCGCTTTTTAAGTCGTTCCATTCTTCTGTTGTTGTTCAAATGTATGAATATCGCTAGATCAAAAGATGTTTCCCATTCCTTTCCCCAACTTACCATTGAACCGCTAATGACAATGTTTTTATTTTTGTTAAAATCCGCTTTTAGATTTTCATTTCGCTCTTTCATCGGTATTTTTTCTTGGAAAGGGAGTTTGGTCTTTTTCCAATAGTAATCGTCAACATCCAAATGCACAAAATCGGTTCTTTCTTCAATTTCCTTTCCCAAAGTTGTTGTTCCAGAACCCGACGCTCCAAATATTAATATTTTCATTCTAAACAGCTATGTTTTTTAGTCTAATCAAATTATGGGCAGTGGCGGAAACGCGATGCTAGCATCTTCAAATGTTTTGGTTTAGAAAAGATACTACTACGGGTTAACTATTCATTAATAATGAACCATACACGTTGTTAGCTGCAGTTATTTTTAGAATAATGGATTATTATTTTTTGACTTATCATCTTTAGTAAAATCTGCAAAAGCATCCCAATGTTCAGAAATTTTTCCATTCGTTACTCGAAATACATCCATTGTAGAATGTCTTGCTCCATCGTCATCTGTTTCAGTGATATGAACAAATACTAAATCATCTTGCGCAATTACATTATGGAAATTAATTTTTCTCTTTGGAGCATTTTTAAACCATACTTTAGCTGCATCTACTAATGCTTGACTTCCATCCGCAACCGCAGGATTATGTTGGACATATACATCTCCAATATATTTATCCGCAGCTTCAAAATTAAAGTCACCAAAAAACTCTTGATAAAAGTTTTGCACGAGTTTTTTGTTGCTTTCGATAGTGAGCTGTTTTCCTTTTAGAGTAGATAATTCAGAATTTAAACTACTCACTTTTCCATTAAGATTTTCTATTTTTTTAGAGTTGTCATTGCAGGATGTTAAAAAGAGTAATGCTGATAAAATCGTAAAAGTTATTATTTTTTTCATAACCGTTTGTTTTTAATTGTAGCTAACTCAAGGGTTAAACGTAGTTCTGATTTGCGGATGAAAAGATAATAAATTTGAACAACAATAAATTGAGAATCAGACTTCGAAATAATCTCAAATTATTGGTCATCAATTAGCTTCGTTTAACGAAGCGTTAATTGTAGAATTTATTAGATTGCTGATGCTCCAGCTTCTGCAACAGCGTGGTCGTTTTCAACAGAACTACCACTTACTCCAATAGCGCCAATTATTTCACCTGATGCGTTTTTAATCGGTACACCGCCTGGAAAAGTAATAAGTCCATTGTTTGAGTGTTCGATATTAAATAAAGGCTGTCCTGGTTGAGATAATTCTCCAATAATTCCGGTATTCATATCAAAATAACGAGCTGTCTTTGCTTTTTTAATAGATATGTCTAACGAACCTAGCCAAGCGCCATCCATGCGGCCAAATGCCACTAAATTTGCTCCTGCATCTACAACGGCGATGTTCATTTTTGTATCTATTGATGTAGATTTCTCTTTTGCTACTGAAATGATTTTTTCAGCTTGTGCTAATGTAATATTCATAGTTTCCTGTTTTTAGTATTGTTATTAATTTGATACAAATGTACTACGAGAGTCATCTTATCGAGTTACTAAAATCGTTCAATAACTTATGAAAAAAGGTCAAATTTAAAATGGAGTCCAATTTGGGAATTACTATATGGAAGTTTTCTTTGGGCTAATACCGAATTTATTTTTGAAAGCTATACTAAAGTTTGAAAGGTTGTTATAACCAAAGTCTAAATAGATGTCTGATGGCTTTAAATTTCCTTTTTCTAAAGTTTCCTTTGCTTTTTGAAGTCGCTTGTCCTGAAGCCATTTTCCAGGTGATACTTTGTACTCTCTAATAAAATGGCGTTTAAAAATGGATAAACTCATATTGCATAAAAATGCAATTTCTTCTAATCTTAGATTAGAATGTGTTTTGCTTTCAACAATTTTTCTTAATGGTGAAGTTTCTTTAATTATTAAAGAATGTAGATATAATTCAAATTTTCTTCCATATTTCTGTAGAAGATATAGCATCAACTCTTCAAATTTTACAGAAAGTAAATTTTCCATAAAAATCGCGGGTGCTTCACTAATTGTTGATAATGAATTTAAATATGAACTGATATATGCATCATTCTTGATTATGAAATATGGCATTTCATCTTTTCCTATTACATTGTTTTTCGTGTGTTTTTCTAAAAATGCTTTGAGTATTTTTTCTGAAAAAAAGAAAAGTTTACAATAATAAATTGCTTCCGTATCAAGTAACTCTGTCCATAGCCAATTTCCTTTTTTGAGCAACAACGATTGTTTTTTATTTACTGCAACTGATGTTCTAGCGAAGTGTACTTGCTTTTTTCCAACTTGCAAAAAACTAAACATATTCATTCCTAAATTGACCTTACTTTTTACCACATCATTGGTCATTTTAAAATCATAGACAAATAAATCTGGACTTTCTTTTTTGTCTTTAATGTAGGTTTCGGGTATGTTTTCTATTGCCATCTGTATTTTTTTAATTTGCAGGTAACACAAAGATTGAACATAGTTCTGATTTGCTAATGAAAAGATAATAAATTTGAACAACAATAATTTGAGAATCAGACTTCGAAAAACTTTAACTAGCTATGTTTTATACATGTTGTTGTCTGTAGTTTCTATTTCAAATACTTTATGATTAAGCCTAATTGACCTAAATGGTAAATATCGTGATGAAGCATTCCACTTAATAAGAATCTATATTCATAATTACCTTTAAACCGTATTTTGAAATGTGTAGCCAAGCCAACCTCAAATGTGCTTCGTGACTAAATAATTCAGGATTCAAGCTGCAGTTTGCAAATTGCCTTTCAAATTGAATATCTGTGAGATAAAAGTGTTCTTCCATTATTAAAATCTTTTTATTGTTTTTCTAAACTTTGAAAATAAGTATTCATCAATTCTCGCCAATCTTGAAGATTGTTTTTATACATATTATCAAGGCTTTCTTTGTTCAGTTTGTTCCCTTTTGCATTTAAACCCGTAAAAGTATAGGTAACCGTAGTTTCGGTTTTTATGTCATTCTCTATTGGATTACTTTTCACGGTGATTGTCCAAAATCGATTTTCAGTCGAGACCATATATTGAATAAGATAATTTTTTGGATCGTACTTAGAAACAATCCATAAAAACTCCTTCTCGGAACCATGTCCTTGTGGATATATTTTAAAGGTTGTGCCTTCTTCAATAATTTCTTTATCTGGATAAATAAGTACTGGGTTCCAAGTAGATATCCACTTTCTTTCTTCAAAGGCTCCGAATAATGGAAATACATTGTCAATTGTTTCTTCAACTACAAATGATGCTGCTCTTGTCGTTCTTTCTGAAGTAAAATCTTCGTTTGTCTTGTGCTGCCCTTTACATCCCGTAACGGAAATAGCAAGTAAAATTATTATGTCTGTTGTTTTCATACTGCAAAGAAACAGACAGGGTTTTTCTTTCTCATCGACATTTGTCGATAAATCGCTTTCTTGCTCGACTTAATTGAGTGGGTGTTATACCAAGATAATTGGCAATATAATAATGTGGAATCCGGTTTATTAAGCTTGGATATTCTTTTAGGAAAAGTTCATATTTTTCTAATGAATTTAAGTTGAGTAAAGAAACCAATCTTGCTTGTAATTGATGGTTTAGTTTTTGAAATTGGTTTGTGATAATTTCGGTAATTTTCTGGTCTTTATTTACGTTCGCCATTACTTCGGAATAATCAGCTACTGAAATTTCGCAGTCTTCTAACGCTTCAACTGTCATTGCTGTATTTGTCTTTGGAATATAGCTCCCAATTATCATATCATCTTCTTGATAAAAATGAGTGGTAATTTCGTTTCCGTCATTATCATAAACAAAACCACGCATAATTCCTTTCTTTAGCATTCCAATCTCAATGCAAGGTTTTCCAATTTTAAGAAATAAGTCTCCACCTTTTAAGTGTTTAATTGAGTGTAGAGATCTACTTATTGTTTCTTTGTTCATTTTCGTTCTAATTACTGGCAACGTGTTCTTGTATGGTCTGTAGTGTTGAGGACCTTAAGTTAGCAAAAAGAGAAAGAAGTCTTGGAATTTCGGCAGAAACTCCTAAACATTCATTAAGCACGAAGAATTATAGATGTTGTTAGTAACAGTCATTACAATTCTCCAATGAATGGAATATCCCAGAATGGCATGTACTCTGTCCAACCCAAGAAAAAGGAGAATAATACATGAATAATTGGAGCGGACAAGAAACTTAAAAAAAGATACCCAATAGTATTTTTTAAACTCATTTTTAAAATAATAGGAGGTAACAGTACGGTCATCAACATTGGAATAGGATAATAAATCCACCATTTTAAACCCATTTGCGCACCATATTTACCAAATAACATTCCAGCTACAACAACTAATATCGACAGCAAGAAAATAGATTTAATCCTTTTAGAAAAATTCTCTTTGCCCATAACTATTCGGATGACAAAATAGAACAGGATTAATGATGCTAAAATCATCAGAGGAAAATGCCATGCAGTATTACCATCCTGTTGAGTTATCATGAGATTAGTTTTTAATTGTCTTTTGGATATGCTTGTCCGTCATCTTGACTGGAAGCAGCTGTTGAAGCATTTCTGTGAATCCAAACCCATTTTCCGTTTTTGTTTTTAAGAACCACCGTCCAGCGAATCGGTACTTTAAGTTCATTTCCTTTATATTCAAGATGTATTATCAAAGTAACAGATACAACTGCGTGATTTTCCGAAATACGTACATCCAACCAATCCCATTCAAATTTAGTAGCAGTTGCCTCTTCGAAATTCCTTAAGAATAAATCTCTAACTTCATTTTGCCCAACACAAAGTTCGTCTGCTCCAGTTCCAATAACAGAAATATTGTCAGAATCGTTAAAGACACTCATCATAGCTTCAATGTCTTTTGAGCAATAAGCTTTCGCATAATCTTCAAGAGTTGATTTAATTGCTTTTATTTCCATTTTTAATTGAATTTTGTTCGGTTCGTTTTACATTAAACACAAAGTGTTCGTGTATGGCTTGTTGCGTTAGCACCAAGATAGGCAAAAGGAACGAACGTTTAATTTAGAGGTGAGGATTTTCCGCGAGGAAAATCAGGCGCAATGGGCTATACACGTTGTTGGCAGTAGTTATTTTTCTATTTTCCATTTCGTTTATTCCTCCAAGTAGGACGGCTCATGTCATAATTCAAATTTATTCTGAAAGGTTAAGTTGCCATGAAATACCAAATCTATCTTCACACCATCCAAATTTTTTACCAAAGCCGTAATCCCCTGAATCGTAGTTGTCAAGAGGAACCATAATCTGGCCTCCATTTGAAGAAAGTTCTTCGTATAAAGTTTGTATCTCATTTTCTGTGTTACATTCAACGAACAGTGATACTCCTGGTGTAAATGACCAAGCGTGATTAAAATTACTTTCGGAAACCATGTAGGCTGCACCATTTAATGTAAATACTCCATATTTGATAAGCTCAGGTGTTCCTCCAGCCTCTCCATCTGAGTATTTTGTGATGCTTCTAATTTCCGAATTCGGAAAGATAGAAGTGTAGAAATTTATCGCTTCTTCAGCCTTTCCGCATTGATTACCTACAAATGTTAGAAATGTTGTTGTTTTCATTTTCTTCGTTTTTTTTTCTTTGGTTTTCAAATTTATGATTTTTCTTTTTCTTAAGGATCAATGCACTTGTTAGCGCAACTACTAATCCTATAGGTAATACTTCGAAGTAGGTAATCAAAATCACAAAAAGCGGATTTTTAGACATTTCTTTAAAATTTGCCATTTCTTCCGTTTTTGCTTGTAAATCAGCTTGAGCAGTACTTTCTAGAATATAAGATGTGTAAACGTCAATGAAATCTGGAACAAAGAGATAGTAATAAAACATCGAAACAACCACATACAATATAGAACCCACTAAAGCAATCAATGCTCCAATTTTAAAGGCTTTACCATAGGAGATGAATCCGTCAAGGTTTTTATTTCGGTAATTTCTGACGCCAAAATAAATAAGTGAAAATAACACGACCATAGTAGTATAACCAACTACATCATTGCCTTTATAGTTAGTGTCGCCATACATCATATTGACGTGTGTAATCATATTGATACACAGTGTTATACCTATGATCAGTCCATAAATTAATATATTTTTTTTCATGATTCTACTCATTTTAAATTCTAGTGTAAAGCTAAAATTCCTAAAATGATTTTAGTTCATACTTTCGTACCGATTGTGTGTTCCGAAAACAAAAAATGGCACTAAAGTACTATGTCTTTTATTCTGTGATTTTGAGCCTTTTTGCTTTCGCGATTGCCTGTGCTCGACTTCTTTACGTTCATTTTTGTATAGAGATTGGAAACGTGGGTTTAACCGTGCTTATAGATAAGAATAAATTGTTTGCTATGTCAGAATTGCTTTGTCCCTTTGTTACCAATTGTAGAACTTCGTATTCTCGCCTGGTAAGGTTGAGTTTTTCCAGTTCAATCTCGTTTATTGTAAAATCGTCTGTTTGTGGTACGATCACTTCCTTTTCTATAATTACTTTCTCAATCTTTGGTTTGGTCAATTGTGTCGCGATCCAAACTCCCAAAATTGTAAAAAAGACTGCAATCAACCCTATGTAAATGTCTATCGAGTTGTCAACGATTAGGAATTTCCATTGTAGCCATTTCAAAGTAAAAACCAAAATGGCTAAAATCAGTCCGTATAAAATTATATGTTTAAGGTCCTTTAAAAAGGTCATGATTTGATTTTGAGCTATGTGGTGGTTTTGCTTGCGTACAATGTGTTTGTGTATGATTTCGTTGCGTGTTTAAGGAACTAATTTAGCAAATACAAACCGAATAGAAAATTTGAGAGGAATTCCCAAATAGGTTAGAACCAAGCAATTAATTGTACACGGTGTTGGCATTTCGTTTTTTAATTTTTGTGCATTTTTTTTTGAATGTCGTTGTACTCTTTAGGAAATTTAAGTACTTCATTTTCAAAATCCCTCAGAACTGAATTTATCAACCATTTTCCTTTTATTTTAACCAATTGAAGCGTGTTTACTGCTCTTGCTCCAATTGAATCTTTTGTATTGAAATAATACGCATGATAACTTATTCGATGCGCTATTGCCCCAAAATATTCAGTTTTACCAGCTATCTCAAATTCTTCCATTAAAGTTAAACTTCCTTCACTAATTGACTTTTGAAAACCTTGAATTGCTTCTTCCAACGAAACAATAGAAAGTTCTCCATTTGCCGCCGTTTGAATTGTTGCTGTAGAAGTGAAATAACTTCTTATTTCTTCGAAATCTAATTCGTCAGCATTGTCAAAACTCCACGCTTTATATGCATCAATAACAGTTTTATTTATGTTCTTTTCAATATTTGAAATCATTTTGGAATCACTTTTAGACAGTTTTTTATCAACTTTGGCTTTATTACATGACATTAAGGTAAAAATTATAATAAAAGAAGCAATTAGTTGTTTCATAATTTATTTTTTTAATTGTTAATCATTTCAAGGAATAGGTTTCTCCAAATGGCGCGCCAATAAAGGGTTTGTATATGAAAAGTATGGCAGAAAGTAGGCTGTTTGCATTCAGTTGAGCCAATAGCCATATTTTTAACTTTTCAGTTTTAGAAATACAAAATTAAAAATGAGGTGGCATTGTAAACCCACAAATACCTTTCGATTAAGCCAAAATCACTCTATTTTTTATATACGTTGTTACTTGCTGTTGTTTCCTTAGTTTCTAAAATTTCGAATGAACTTCAATTCTGTTTGAGTAATTTCAGCTCAAGACTATCATTTTCAATTTTATTAATATACAATATGCTGTTAATATGATAATTGTATGCTTAATTAGTCTTATTTATTTTTGTAAATGGAACAATCATAGGTACCTTTTTTTGGTAGTTTACATAAGCTTCACCAATTTGGTTTTTCAGATCTTTTTCTTCCAAATATTTCACGGCAATAAGAATATAAGTCGTAGTTATCACAGCAAATATAAGGTGGCCGAATGTCATCACTGGTGCTGCCCAGAAGGCAATGATAAATCCTAACATAATTGGATGTCTAACTAATGTGTAGAAATATTTAATCTGAAATTTCGGATTTGGAGTAAGTCTTCCTTTTAGATTGTTGTATACCTGGGTCAATCCAAAAAGCTCGAAATGGCTAATCATAAATGTTGAGATTAGTACAATGATCCACCCCAAGAAAAATAGGCCAGTTAAAACCAACGCAATGGTTTCATTTTGCACTTCCCAAATTACCGATGTTATGGGCTGCCATTTCCAGTACAGCAGTATTAATGCTAAGCTTGAAAATAAAACATAAGTGCTTCGTTCTATGGAAGGATTAATAAATTTTGTAAGCCATTTTTTAAATGCAGGTCTTGCCATGATGCTATGTTGTAGTGCAAATACACTCAGTAGAATAATATTGGTTACAATAGCACTTATCAAAGAAGGTTCTGTACCAGAGTCTATTGTTTTCGGAACGAACATGTTGCCAACAAAGCCTATGGCATATAAAAATGCAACAAGGAAAATTACATAAGCCAATACCCCATACGTCAAACTGATAATTTTTTTCATTTTTTTATAGTTTAGTGTTACAGGTGTAAAGATGTTGGAAAAGAATGGACTAGGATTTCCTAATTCGTTCAAATAGTGTATTCTAAAGCCCAAGTGGATGAGCCAATATGATATCACTTTTGTACTTTTAAATGTTGTGTTTTAAATTTGAGAGGAGGCAACTTATATTTTTTATTAAAGGACTGTATGAAATGTGAGCTGCTTTTAAAGCCACTTTCATAAGCGATTTCATTTACTTGTAAGTCCGTTGAGAATAAAAGAGATTTTGAATATTCTAATCTTTTGTTCATCAAACATTTTGAAGGTGTTGTGTCAAAAGTATTTTTGAAATCTCTTTTAAAAGCTGAAAGACTTTTACCGTAGAGTTTTGCAAAATCTTCAATTTTTAAATGATTTTTAAAGTTTTCTGATATAATTTTTTCAATGTTTGATTTTATATTTTGTGATGATTGACTGGCTTCTTTTGTAGGTCTCTTTCCGGTAATAAACCCCTGAATTTCAGATAACACAGAAAAGGTGTCACCTGTCCAAAATAAATGATCATCACCAGGTAACTCAACAAATATTGAATTTGGAATATGTTTAGCAATATATTTTCCTTCTTCAACGTTGCAATCTAAATCATTGGTTCTATGAAGAATCAATGCAGGAACCTTGATAGTACTCAAAATAGTTGTGATATCGGCTTCCGTATTCATCTTGGCAAGGGCTAATGCCGCACCGGGGCTTGCCCCTGATCGTAAATAATTTGAAAAAACCCCAATATATTCTAAGTCGTGCGACATAGACGGCATAAGGGTCTTTATGTCCATGAATTTATCACTACCCCAACCTTCCTCAATGAGTTTGTAAAATATTTCTCGTTCTTCAGGTTTAGGTGCCCAAGGATAATCTTCTGAATATATTCTTTTTGCCCAGATGCCAAAGGTTATTAAAGCAACTGTATTTTGAGGGTAAGTGGCCGCAAAGAGCGAGGAAACAACCCCACCTTCTGAATGTCCGAATAAAATGGCCTTTTCTGAATTCGTGGCATCCATAACACATTTAATATCATCCATTCGCTCTTCTAAAGTTGATGTTGCCTTAACTCGGTCAGAAAGTCCTGTGCCTCTTTTATCAAACAATATAAGCCTAGTAAATTTTAGAAGTTGTTTTAAAAAGCTTGATATTTTTGGGTCTTTCCACATCATATCTAAATTCGAAACCCAACCTGGTATATAAATAAGGTCTACTGGACCTTCACCTACCATTTGGTAAGCGATATTTATTGTTCCACTTTTGGTGTATTTGGTTATTGGTTTCATATCATTCTTTAGATTTTGATTGATGCAGTATGGTGTTTTTTATTAAAACTCCTGATGTACTTATCAGCAAGTTCTGCAATTGCGGGTAACTGCAGGGTTAAACGTAGTTCTGATTTGCGAATGAAAAGATAATAAATTCTGTAACAATAGTTTGAGAATGGGACTTCGAAATACTCTCAAATTATTGGTCATCAATTAGCTTCGTTTAACGAAGCGTTAATTGTAGAATTTATTAGATTGAGAATTCAAGGATCAGGATCAAATTACTTTTAACCGACGATGGCACACGTTTTAGCTCGAAG
>JABABD010000026.1 GCA_014238425.1 Flavobacteriaceae bacterium
CCATATATTCATAGCCCATTCCCATTGGTGCGCTCATAGCTTGTCGCGATTTGAATTTACCAGCAGAACGATCAATAGCAGTAACGCCAAATGTTGGCCATATCCTATGCACATCTTGATCGATATAAGAGCCTTCTGTTGATGCGAAGTATTTTTGCTCATTGACCATGAATAGGGCAGAGTTTACAAAATTCGCACCGTTTTCCATAGCTGCGGCATTAGCACTCAATAGCAAATCCACTTTTTCTGAAACAGGAACATCCTTGAAATCCTTTTTAATTGGTGTTTTCCAAGAGACTTCGCCATAAGATTCAACAGGTGCCAATTTCACTGGCTCTTTTTGAATTTTAGAGTTAGCTTTTGCAATCGCTACTGCCTGCATCGTTGCTTTTCTAATACCAGTTTCGGAAACATCGTTAGTTGAGGCAAATCCCCAAGTACCATTAGCAATCACTCGTATTCCTATTCCAAAGGACTCTGTATTCACTACATTTTGGACTTTGTCCTCTCTCGTAAATACATATTGATTTAAATACCTTCCAATTCGTGCATCCGCATAGGTCGCTCCTGCAGATTTGGCTGTATTCAGTGCCATATCAGCCAAAACTTTTTTTGCAGCTACATCCATACCTGGATTTAAAAGGGCTTCCACAGGAATGTTATTCCCCATAAGAAGTGAAGGCATCATTACAGCTCCTGCTCCTAATCCGGCATATTGAATAAAATCTCTTCTTTTCATATAAATAGACTTATTATTGAATATTGCCAATCCAGTAAATTTCATGGAGTGGCTTGTTAATAAATAAAAGGTTAATTAGATAATGATAAGGAGCATTCTAAGTTAGAAGAATTTCCATCGGAATGCAATTATTTAACATTCTGTTAAGGAAGCCAAATAGTCATTACTTGGACTTCTAATTTTGAGAAAGCTATTCTTTTCAAGCTGTGTTAATTCATTTTTTTTATATTAATCTTCAGATCGTCTAAACCCATAAACGTTTTGACCAATAAAATCTTTTGGAAATACGTCATCTCCCGGAAAACCAATTTCTATAGTGCCACTGTCCTCGGGAATATAATTGGTCTTAAAGATATAATCCCAAATACTCAAGCTGATACCGAAATTAACACCATACCGTCCTTCTGGTAAATTATAGGCATGATGGTATAAATGCATAACTGGATTATTGATAAGATACTTAAGTGGCCCCCAAGTAATTTTAATATTTGCATGATTAAAGTGACCTATAGCAATAGCTATAAAATGTACAATATAAGCTTGTTCGGGTTCAAACCCTCCAAGAATCATTATCCCAAACGTCTTTAGTGGTTTATAAAGAACGTTCTCCATCCAATGGTATCTCAGGTGTGCTGCAAAGCCCATTTCTTTAACGCTGTGGTGTACTTTATGGAATTTCCATAAGAAAGAGAATTTATGAAGTAGCGTATGTGTAAACCACTGTACAAAATCTAACACTATAAAAAACACCAGCAATTGTAGCCACATTGGCCAACTTGAAGGGTCTATAAGTGCAAGACTCTTTGCTGTAATATTAATGTCCTTGAAAAGAATTTCTAATAATTTGTAAAAACCACTAATTGCTATAGAAAACATGAAGAAATTAAAGAACATATAGAATCCATCCAACCAAAAATCTCTTCTAAAAATAGATTGATGTTTCCTCCATGGAAACAGGATTTCTAGTCCCCATACAAATAAGGATATAGCAATAAGTCCCCAAAAGTAATTAGTATACCATGGCACTTCAAATAAGATCGATTTCCAGGTCCAATCTACTGTTCCTAAAAAGGCATTTTTAAAGGCTTCAATATATGTATTCATAGTCTATTTTAATATTGTTGTAATCTCATCGTTTGTACGAGGTAGATTTTTAAAATAACTCCACTCACTCCATGAACCATCATAATTCTTCACATTGGTGTATCCCAATAATTGTGTTAATACGAAAGTCGTATGTGCAGATCTAACCCCTGTATGACAATAGGTAACAATCGGATGATTTTTAGAGGCTTTGAATTTCCCGTATATACGTTCTAATTCGTCTTTCGATTTAAACTTTAATGATCCATTAAAATCGATCGCATCAGACCAATCTATAAGATGACTTTTAGGTATCCTTCCACCAGATAAAGCACCTTTTTTTTGTCTTTTCCCTGAGTATTCATCAGTAGTACGTGTGTCTATAATAATTTCATTTGCATCACTATGTAACATTTGTACGATAGCCTCTTTTGAAATGAGGAAGCGATATGACGGGAACTCAGGCAATTTAAATGATGAAGCTGTAAATGAAACTGATGTTTTGTTAACCGCACCATCAATTTCTTTCCAAGCTTTAAACCCACCGTTTAGAATCTTTACAGCATCAAAATCATAATTCTGTAGTACCCACCAAAATCTTGCAGCATCACACGAACCTCTATCATCATAGACTACGAGAAGGTCTTTATTACTAATTCCTAATTTGCTGAATAAACTGGAAATATGATTCTTAGTTGCCATCATGCCTTTATAAGGAAAACTGTGATCTTCGATATCGGGTCTCCAGATGTTAATGGCCTCATCTATATGCCCAGTTTTATAATCATCTGGTTTTCTAAAATCAATAATTTTTAGATTATCAGAATTTTTTATAGCAATTAGCTCATCGGCTTCAATGATATACTTTGAAGTGTCGCTCTCGTCTTGTAAGTATTTAAAGGTTGACTCTACGGATTTGCTCTTGCTTTTATTTTGACAACCTAAAAGAAGCAAACATGTTATTAGTATGATATGTTTATTCCTCCAATTCATACCATTCAATGTTTTTTAAAGCTTGTCGTCGGCCCTTTTCTTGGGGAGGATAATTTTTTACGAGATAATCAATTATGATGTCTTCATTAGGTCCTAGGTCCCAAAGATTTTGAGTTCTTTGCATCCAATCTATTGTTGAAGCCCAACGCGCTTTATCCATTCTATTTTGGGTCACTAATTTTGCTGAATGGCAGTTTGTACAATTATTCACCACTTCCATTAAGCCTTCTGCTTCAACTAAACCTGTCCTTATATGGATGCCGTTTTCAATTCTATCACTGTTTTCATCAGCGATTCCTATAAGATTAGTTTGAGAATTGTTAAAAGAAGAAAAATTAGGATCTATCAACATGTATATTAGAAAACAAATAACAATACCCATTAATGAAAAAATAAGAATCAACTGCCGATATAGCAATTTTATCTGGTCTCTAAACGTTTTCTGGTCTTGATTCATCAAATCACTTTTATAGCTATTCTATGGCAAGCATTGTTTAAATATCCTTTAGGGTTCCAACCAGGTAGAATCATGGATTGACTTTTGCCTTGGGCATCAGTGGCTCTTGCCCATATTTCGTAGTATCCCTTCTTTGAAAATGAGATTTCAGCAGAAAAATGTTGCCATGCTAATCTGTTGATTGGACGTTCTAATTTGCAATCTTGCCAACTAGATCCAAAGTCAATAGAATATTCCATTTTACTTACTTCTAGCTCACCTGCCCATGCATGACCATTAATCAAGAGCTTTTTTTTCTTATCAATCATAGCACCACTCTTAGGATAAGTAATTAATGATTTTACGGGCATTGATTCAATAATACACATATCTTCGTCTTTCACCTTGTCACCTGGTGCTACAGGTTTACAAGGAACTCTATAGGCTGTGCCTGTCATTTTTGTACCGTCGTGCACCTTGTTTCGAACACTAATGCCATTAATCCATTTCCCAGAAGCTGATGCTGGCCATCCTCCAGCAATTAAACGCAGTGGGTAACCATGAGCAAGAGGAATGTCTTTGCCATTCATTTTAAAGGCTAATAAGGTTTCTTCTTGAAAAGCTTTAGCCATAGGTACGCCTCTAGAGATTGGTTCTTTTTTTGGATCACCGCTCAAATGAGTATCCGCAGCATGATAACCAATATAAACTGCGTCGTTTTTTATACCAATATCTTCAAGAACATCTTTTAATCGAACACCTGTCCAGCGAGCACAGGAAACGGCACCTATGGTCCATTGATTTCCTTTAGCTGGTGGATCAAACTCACTTCGTCCATTACCGCCACATTCTAAAGTGAGTTGGTAGGTGTGCTGCTCAAATTTAGTCTTAAGTTCTTGTAGTGTATATGTTTTTGGTGTTTTCACAGATTCTCCATCAAAAGTGATGGTCCAATTCGCAATAGTAATGTTTTCAGGAATCTTTCCATTATTTCTAATAAACATAAACTTGTTTGAAGTAATCTTCTCATTAAGTAAATGTGCCTTGGCTTCCATATTCCAAGGGCGATCGTTAAGAACAACCATTTCTGCGTCCTTATTAAATAACTTGAACGGGTCAGGATCCTGAACTGCTAGAGGGATATATCCTTTTGGTAGCATATTGCCAAAAACAATCTCGCTGCCAATAACTACGGTAAGAGAGGATAAGGTTGCTTTTTTAATGAAATTTCTTCTTTTCATTGGTTGGATTAAATGGAGATACTAAATGTAAACTTATTCAAGATCTAATTAGGTTATTTTGGTGACACATTTCGATACTAAGATAGTCTTGTTATAAGATAATTCAAAAAGGTATTGAATTTTGATTGATGTATGTTTTAGCTAAAGCTAAATTTAAGTACCTTTCTGGGTAAAAATAGGTATATGATAGAAGATCTTTTATCTAAATTTAGTTCATGGATATGGGATTGGCCCTTATTAATTCTTCTTATTGGTGGAGGTATATTTTTTTTGGTGTATTCTCGATTTACACCCTTTCTGTATTTTGGTCATGCCATTAATATTTTACGAGGGAAGTATGATGATCCAGACGATGAAGGTGAGATAAGTCACTTCGAAGCGCTTTCGTCTGCTGTTGCAGCAACTGTTGGTATGGGTAATATCAGTGGTGTGGCTATAGCTATTGTCACTGGAGGTCCAGGTGCTATTTTTTGGATGTGGATTACCGCATTAATCGGTATGGCCACCAAATACTATACTTGCACACTTGCTGTTATGTTTCGCGATAAGGATGAGAATGGCAAGACTTTGGCTGGTCCTATGTATGTAATTACAAAAGGTCTTGGGAAAAAATGGAAACCATTAGCAGCGTTTTTTGCTTTGGCTGGTTTAGTAGGAACACTTCCAGCATTTTCTGCAAATCAATTAACACAAACGATTGTTGATGTCTTTGTTTATGATGAAAACATGATAGCAGATGCTAAACTTTACATTGGAATTGGTATGGCTATATTGACCGCCTTTGTGATTTTTGGAGGGTTAAATCGTATTGCTAATGTTGCAAGCAAACTGGTGCCATTCATGGTTATATTATATTTTGGAGCTGTAGTTTATATTTTGTTTAAGCAAAGCGAATTCGTTCCAGACATGTTTAAGCTCATTTTCACTGATGCTTTTTCAGGAAAAGCAGCTGCAGGAGGAGTTTTAGGATATTTGATATTAACAGCTGTAAAGCGAGCAGCTTTTTCGAATGAAGCAGGTATCGGAACAGCGCCTATGATGCACGGTAATGCTAAAACAGATGAACCTGTAAGAGAAGGTTTGGTGGCTATGCTAGGCCCAGCAATCGATACTATATTGGTATGTACCCTTACAGCCTTGGCAATACTATCGACTGGAGTTTGGAAAACAGGAGCAGAAAATGGCATATCATTAACGCTTAAGGCTTTTGATCATGCTATTCCATATGGTATAGGTAGTTGGATACTGACTATTGCCATTTTTGTATTTGCCTTTTCTACTATGTTCTCTTATTCTTATTACGGAACGACCTGTCTAGGATTCTTAACGAAGCCTAAATATGGCAAGTATTATAACTACATTTTTGTAGTCTCTATTGTCGTCGCTTCAATTATCAAGCTTGATTTTGCCATTAATCTTATTGACAGTGCATTTGCCCTTATGGCTATTCCTACAATAATCTCAGGACTATTACTGGCAAAGCATGTTAATAAGGCAGCAAAGGCGTATTTTAGCGCTTTAAAATAATGTCTATGCATAAAGCAGGTTTTGTAAATATTATAGGTAACCCTAATGTTGGTAAGTCTACTCTAATGAATGCTTTTGTTGGTGAAAAGCTATCGATAATTACATCAAAGGCACAGACAACAAGACATCGTATTTTAGGGATTGTTAATGGCGAGGATTTTCAAATGGTCCTTAGCGATACACCAGGAATTATTAAACCGGCGTATCAGTTACAAGAATCCATGATGGATTTTGTGAAATCCGCTTTTGAAGATGCCGATATATTGATTTATATGGTAGAGATAGGTGAAAAAGAACTTAAGGATGAAGCGTTTTTTAAGAAGATCACGAACTCTAAAATTCCTGTTCTTTTACTCTTAAACAAGATTGATACATCCAATCAAGAACTGCTTGAAGAACAATCAGAATTATGGCAAAGTAAAGTTCCAAATGCTGAATTCTTTCCTGTATCTGCTTTAGAAGGATTTAATGTAAAAGAAATATTTAGTAGAATAATAGAACTACTGCCAGAATCACCAGCGTTTTATCCTAAAGACCAATTAACTGATAAGCCGGAGCGTTTTTTTGTAAATGAAACTATTCGCGAGAAAATATTGATGCATTATAAGAAGGAAATACCTTATGCAGTTGAAGTAGATACTGAGGAATTTTTTGAAGAAGAAGAAATTATTAGGATGCGATCGGTTATTATGGTAGAACGTGAAACGCAGAAAGGTATTTTAATTGGACATAAAGGATCCGCCTTAAAGCGCGTTGGGATAGAAGCCAGAAAAGATTTAGAAAAGTTCTTCGGAAAGCAAGTGCATATAGAGTTGTATGTAAAAGTCAATAAGAATTGGCGTAGTAATCAAAATCAACTTAAACGCTTTGGTTATAATAAAAAGTAAAACCGTAGTTTTGCACCCAATTTTAAGAAAATGAGTAATATAGTTGCTATAGTTGGTCGTCCTAATGTTGGTAAATCCACATTCTTTAATCGTTTGATACAAAGACGAGAAGCCATTGTTGATGCCGTAAGTGGTGTGACAAGAGACCGTCATTACGGAAAGACTGATTGGAATGGTAAGGAATTTTCTTTGATTGATACTGGTGGTTATGTGGTTGGAAGTGATGATATATTCGAAGCGGAAATCGATAAACAGGTAGAATTGGCCATTGACGAAGCCGATGCTATTATTTTTATGGTAGATGTGGAGTCTGGAGTGACTGGCATGGATGAAGATGTTGCGAACCTTCTTCGTAAAGTAGATAAACCTGTTTTTTTGACGATAAATAAGGTGGATAACTCAATGCGTGCGGCAGATGCGGTAGAGTTTTATTCATTAGGATTAGGAGAATATTATACCATTGCCAGTATAAACGGAAGCGGAACAGGAGATTTGCTTGATGCCTTGGTTAAAGCATTGCCAGAAAAGGAAACTAAAGTAGAAGATGATTTACCGCGTTTTGCTGTGGTTGGTCGCCCTAATGCAGGAAAATCTTCTTTTATAAATGCACTTATAGGCGAAGATCGATATATAGTTACTGATATTGCAGGTACTACACGAGATTCAATAGATACAAAATACAATCGGTTTGGGTTTGATTTCAATTTAGTAGATACGGCTGGAATACGTCGCAAATCGAAAGTAAAAGAAGATCTAGAGTTTTATTCGGTCATGAGGTCTGTTCGCGCAATCGAGCATTGCGATGTGTGCTTGTTGGTTGTAGATGCGACTAGAGGTTTTGATGGACAAGTACAAAATATCTTTTGGTTGGCGGAACGCAATCGCAAGGGAATAGTGATTCTAGTGAACAAATGGGATTTGGTCGAAAAAGACCATAAGACTACTAAAGAATTTGAAAAACATATCAGACAACAGATCGAACCATTTACAGATGTTCCAATTGTATTCATATCTGTATTGACTAAACAACGTATTTTCAAGGCTATTGAAACCGCCGTTGAGGCCTATAAAAACCGTAGCAAGAAAGTGAAAACGAGCGAACTCAATGAGGTAATGCTACCAATAATACAGAATCAAGGGCCACCTGCGATTAAGGGTAAATATGTGAAAATTAAGTTTATTACACAGTTGCCTACACCACAACCACAATTTGCGTTTTTCTGCAACCTGCCGCAATATGTAAAGGAGCCTTATAAGCGCTTTTTAGAAAATAAATTACGTGAGCATTTTGATTTTCACGGAGTACCTGTGAGCATTTATATGAGGAAGAAATAAGCTATGAAGAGAAAGCCGCTATTTATTATGATTGGCTTAATAATAGCTGTATTAACTTTTCTTTTTATAAGCTATGTTAGACATCTAGACTCTGAAGTCACGAATGCTTTTGAAATTATGAATGAAGAGTTTCAAAAAGCTAATGAAGTCCACGAGTTGAAGATTGATTCTATTCAAACCAGTTTTGAGTCTACAATTTATAAGTATAAAATTGCGGAATTGGATAGTTTAACAAGTGACCTTGATAGGCATATTGAATCTTTAAAACAAGAACTTGTGTCTAAAATTGAAGATGGAACGGATTATAGTAAAATGGGTTCATCTTCAGAAAGTGATGCTTATTTCTTTTCAAAACCTGGTTATTCATTTGAAGGTAAATTATTTGTTCAGAAAATTGAAAATTATAAAATAGGAGTTGTAAACCTATTTATGAAAGAAGCGCCTATAATTGTTGAGCGTTTAAATTCTCAATTCAACAACCATGAAGGTGTTGACAATTGGCTGGTCTATAATTTTAAAGGTTTTCCTTTGGTTGCGGTACTAACAAATCTCACCCAAATTCAAGGAGACATAAAACAAAACAAGCAAGACATATTATTGGAATTAACTAATATCAAATAATTAGTTAATATAGAAATATAGTATCACCAACTACCTCCAGCTCCACCACCACTGAATCCGCCACCGCCAAAACCTCCTCCAAAACCGCCACCGCCAAAACTACCTCCAGAACTGCCACCGCCAAAAATACCACCCGAACTAGAGCCTCTGCGATAGCCTCCACGACCCATATTACTTAAGATAATGGCTTCTAAAATATCACCACCTTGCGAGCGATTTCCACGATTCCCTTTATTGTTTCCACCACCACGTCTACTTTTAGAAAGGGCAATAATGAAAATAATGAATACGATGAAGAGTAATAGAAAAAAACCAACAGGAAATTCATCATTACTACTAGATTGTCTTGTGCCTTGATATTCTCCTTCAAGAATTTTGAAAATCGCATCAGTGCCTTTGTCAAGGCCTTGGTAGTAATTGTCTCTTTTGAAATGCGGTATTATAACATATCTAACAACTTCGCCGACGATTCCAGCTGTTAATTTGTGTTCTACGCCATAACCTGGAGAAATCCATATTTTTCTATCATCCCTTGCCAATAAAATAAAGACACCATTGTCTTCTTTGGCCTGTCCAACACCCCAGTCATGAGCCCATCTAGGTGTTAATATTCCTATGTCTTCACCTTTAGTAGTGTTAATAATGACTAATACAATTTGTGTGGAAGTGGTGTCGGAATATTTGCGCAGCTTTACATTTAAATTTAAGCTATCCTTATCTGAAAGTAAATTTGTGTAATCATAAACGAAATGCTGTTTTTTATTCGTTGGTCGTTTAGGTATTTTATATTGAGCATGAATAGTTTGTGTAAAACCGAAGATGGCAAATAAGAGAAAAAATAATATATACTTAAGTAGTTTCATTTACCCCTTAGAAATGTTGTTTGGTAATTCATTTTTGTCCATATCCTTCCAAGGAAAATGTGTTTCCAATTGCCTTCCAGCTTTCAGGACACCTTCTATAAGCCCTTGTTTGAAATTCCCTTTTTTAAAATGTGAGAGCATGATATCTCGAGTGGAATCCCAAAAATTATCAGCAACGACGTTATTGACACCTTGGTCACCAAAAATAACAAAGTCTCTGTCTTCAATTGCTAAATAAATGAGGACACCGTTACGCAATCTGGTCGTATCCATTTTTAAGTAATGAAATACTTCTAAGGCACGTTCGTAAGCATCAATTTTTGAAGCTTTTTCAATGTGCACACGTATTTCTCCAGAGGTATTGCTTTCGGCTTTGCGAATAGCGACAATAATCTCTTCCTCTTCTTCGAGAGAAAGAAAATCTTCTACATTAGACATATGTGGTTATTATGGCTTATTTAAAATCGAATTCAACATCAACTGGTTTTTCTGCACCGGCCTCTGCATCGAAGTATGGTTTATCATCAAAATTCAATATTCCAGCAAGAATTGAGTTTGGAAATGTTTTTACATGGTTGTTGTAAGGTTTTATGGATTCATTGAATCTGGTTCTTGCTGTAAGGATTTGATTTTCTGTACTAGTTAATTCATCTTGAAGTTTTAAGAAATTAGCATTAGCTTTTAAATCAGGATAATCTTCAACTGTAACCAATAACCTTGATAAAGCACTACTTAAACCTCCTTGGGCATTGTTGAATGCTTCAAGTTGCTCAGGAGTTATATTTGATGGGTCTATAGTTGTTTTCGTTGCTTCTGAACGTGCTTTAATAACAGCCTCTAGAGTAGTTCTTTCGAAATCTGCAGCACCTTTTACAGTGTTCACTAAATTGCCAATCAAATCATTCCGTCTTTGGTATGTGGTTTGCACATTTCCCCATGATTCACCAATATTTTCATTCAATTTCACAGCAGTATTATTAAAGTTTTTCCCCCATGAATAGAGTCCAACGACGATTACGCCGATGACAATTAATGGAATGAGCCATTTTTTCATAATGATTAGTTTTTAAAGTTGGTTTTTAATTTTTGTAAGCTGGGTTTTTATGCCTTCCAATTTACGAATAATCTCAAAATTAGTAAGAGATTTCTTCTTTTCTTCTTTTAGATGCGTTTTAGCACCTTCAAGAGTGAAGCCGCGTTCTTTTACCAAATGATAGATAAATTGAAGGTTCTTGATATCTTCTGGCGTGAATTTTCGATTGCCTTTAGCGTTCTTCTTTGGTTTTAAAACATCGAATTCCTTTTCCCAAAAACGAATAAGAGAGGTGTTTACACTAAAGGCCTTGGCGACTTCGCCAATACCATAATAACGTTTTTCAGGTAAATCAATATGCATTAATCTAAAGATTGGTTTTCCAGAGAAGCTTTTTCTAACAATTTGCTAAATTCTTCTGGTGACAAATTACCATAATAAAAATGAATAGGGTTTATACGATTTTTGTCTTTGAATATCTCATAATGTAAGTGAGGTGCTTGCGAACGCCCAGTGCTGCCAACAAAGCCAATCAAATCTCCACGTTTAACTTTTTGGTTCCTCTTGACATTGTACTTGTATAAATGAGCATATAAACTTGTGTAGCCATGCCCGTGATCAATACGAATGTGTTTTCCATAACCTGCCGAATTACTATCTGCTCTAGTTATAACGCCATCACCTGTAGCATAAATTGGTGTGCCTCTTGGAGATGTAAAATCCATTCCACGATGCATTTTCCTAGCCTTAGTGAATGGATCAGAACGCCAGCCGTAACCAGATGCCATACGTGTAAGATCTTTGTTATTGACTGGTTGAATTGCTGGAATAGCGGCCAAAAACTTCTCTTTGTTTTCAGCAAGTTGCGCGACTTCATCCAATGATTTGGACTGAACGACTATTTGTTTTTGAAGGATGTCCATACGCTTGTTGGCTTCAATAATTAGCTTCGAATTATCAAAACCTTCAAGTTTTTTATATCTATTAACACCACCAAAACCTGCTTTTCTCTGTTCTTCAGGAATTGGATTAGCCTCAAAATAAAGCCTATATATTGTATTATCGCGTTCTGCTACATTAGCTAGGACGTTTTGTGCTTCGTCCATTTTCTTTCCAAGTAATTGGTATTGGAGTTTCAGGTTCTCTAATTCTCTTACTAAGGCTTTTTCATTAGGTGATTCAAAATAATAACTCCCTATAAATACAAATAGGAAACCAAAAAATGCTGCTGCAAACATGAATGCCAAACCATATTTAAACGTCGTCCTTTTTTTACGCTCAATTTTGCGATAGGATAAAGTTTCGGAATCGTAATAATATTTTACCTTACTCATTCTGTAAAATGTTCTATTTTTGCCAAAATGCTATGATAAGTAGCAATTATGCTCAAATTAAGAGCAATTAATTGAATCGAGAACGAACAAATATAAAAATTGTTTCTCATTTTAAGTAATTTAACTTTTTAACAGGGTTTTCGAAATGAAGTCTAAAGAAGTAAGAAAAAGATTCTTAAAGTTTTTTGAAGGTAAGCAACATGATATTGTGTCTTCTGCACCAATGGTGTTGAAAGACGATCCAACGCTAATGTTTACCAATGCTGGAATGGTGCCTTTTAAGGAGTTTTTTCTTGGTAATGGAGTACCTAAGAATACCAGACTAACTGATACTCAAAAATGCTTAAGGGTTAGTGGGAAACATAACGACTTAGAAGAAGTTGGCAAAGATACTTATCACCATACCATGTTTGAAATGCTTGGTAATTGGAGTTTTGGAGATTACTTTAAAAAAGAAGCAATAACATGGGCATGGGAGTTATTAACCGAAGTTTATAAAATTGATAAAAATTCTCTTTATGTTTCTGTTTTTGAAGGAAGTGATGATGACGATAATTTAGAGATGGATAAAGAGGCTTATGATTTATGGAAGGCTATTGTTCCAGAGGACCGAATTATCATGGGTAACAAAAAGGATAACTTCTGGGAAATGGGTGATCAAGGTCCATGTGGACCATGTAGCGAGATTCATGTAGATATTCGTTCTGATAAAGAAAAATCTAAAGTAGCTGGAAAAGACTTGGTGAATCAAGATCATCCTCAAGTGGTGGAGATATGGAACTTGGTTTTTATGCAGTACAATCGAAAAGCAGATAGCTCACTAGAAGAACTTCCCGCTAAGCATATTGATACAGGAATGGGTTTTGAACGTCTATGCATGGTACTTCAAAATGTAAAATCTAATTATGATACGGATGTATTTACACCATTAATAAGAGAGATTGAAACCATTACTAACTCAGATTATGGGAATAATGAGGATGTAGATATTGCCATTCGCGTGATTGCAGATCATGTGAGAGCGGTATCATTTTCTATAGCTGATGGACAATTACCAAGTAATACAGGAGCTGGTTATGTGATTCGAAGAATTTTGAGACGCGCTGTGCGTTATGGATTCACTTTTTTGAATAAAAAAGAACCTTTTATATATCGTTTGGTGGATGTATTGAGTGATCGTATGTCAGATGCATTCCCAGAATTGAAATCACAGAAGCAACTGATAGAAAATGTAATTAAAGAAGAGGAAAACTCGTTTCTTAGAGCTTTAGATCAAGGGTTAATCCTTCTTGAAAATGTTATTCGCTCTGCTAAGAACAATATCGTTTCAGGAAAAAAAGCCTTTGAATTATACGATACCTATGGATTTCCGATAGATCTTACAGCTTTAATTTTAAGTGAAAGAGGTTTAAGTTTGGATGAAGAAGGATTCAATACCGAACTGCAAAAACAAAAAAGCCGTTCTCGTGCTGCTAGTGAAATGTCAACGGATGATTGGACTGTTCTTCATGAAGATGAAGTTGAAGAGTTCATAGGTTACGATACGCTCGAAGCACATGTAAAAATTGCGAGGTACCGTAAGGTGGTTTCAAAAAAGGATGGTGAGATGTATCAATTGGTATTTAATATCACACCATTTTATCCTGAAGGCGGTGGACAAGTTGGTGATAAAGGTTATTTAGAGGATGTACATGGTGATGTAGTTTATATTTTAGATACTAAGAAGGAGAACAATGTTATCATTCACTTTACTAAAAATTTACCTAAGCATTTAGATGAAGTCTTAAAAACTGTGGTTGATCAAAAACAGCGTCAAAGAACAGCGAGCAATCATACGGCAACACATTTGTTGCACCAAGCTCTACGTGAAGTGTTAGGTGAACATGTAGAACAAAAAGGTTCTGCAGTACATTCTAAATATTTGCGTTTTGATTTCTCTCATTTTTCTAAAATGACAGTGGATGAATTACGTGAAGTTGAAGACTTTGTAAATGCTAGAATTGATGGAAACTTAACTTTAGAAGAACATCGAAACATTCCTATGGAAAAAGCACTAGAACAAGGCGCAATGGCTTTATTTGGTGAGAAATATGGAGATACAGTTCGTACGATTCGTTTTGGACAATCTATAGAGTTGTGTGGAGGAACCCATGTGCAGAACACTGGAGATATTTGGCATTTCAAAATCAAATCTGAAGGTGCAGTTGCCGCAGGTGTTAGACGTATAGAGGCTATTACTAGTGATGCGGTCAAGGATTTCTATTTTGATAATAACAGAGCATTATATGAAATCAAAGACCTTTTGAATAATACTAAGGACCCTGTGAGAGCAGTGTCTAATTTGCAAGATGAAAATGTGAGATTGAGAAAAGAGATTGAAAGCTTACTAAAAGATAAAGCTAAGAATCTTAAAGGAGATTTTAAAAACGAACTCGAAGAGATCAATGGTGTGAAGTTTTTAGCCAAATTAGTTGATTTGGATGCATCGGGTATTAAGGATTTAAGTTTTGAACTGGGCAAAGAATTCAAGAACTTATTCCTTTTATTTGCGACAAATAAAGATGGCAAAGCAATGCTTACTTGCTATATTTCTAAAGAACTAGTAGCAGATAAAGGCATGAATGCAGGAACAGTCGTTAGAGAACTTGGTAAATATATCCATGGCGGTGGTGGCGGACAACCATTCTATGCAACAGCAGGTGGCAAGAACCCAACTGGTATTAAAGAAGCACTAGAGAAAGCAAAAGATTATATTATTTAAACTTGAATTGAATCTTCAAACCAAAATACCACTTAAACAACAAGAGCATAATTTGATAGATTATAACTCTAGGTTATTGTTGTTAGGGTCTTGTTTTGTTGAGAATATTGGTAAAAAACTTGATTATTTTAAGTTCCAAAATCTTCAAAATCCATTTGGTATATTATTCAACCCTTCAGTTATTGAATGCCTTGTTAATAATGCAGTAAATAACAAAATATATTCTGAAGACGATGTATTTTTCCATAATGAACGTTGGCATTGTTTTAAGGCACATTCAGATTTGAGTGCAACATCTAAAGACGTATTACTCGATAATTTGAATAATGCAATCACATCAACACATCAATACATTGGTGAATCTAAACACATTATAATAACTTTAGGTACTGCATGGGTTTATAGAAATTTAGAAACGAATTTAGTTGTTGCCAATTGTCATAAAGTACCTCAGAAGCAGTTCAAAAAAGAATTGCTTTCAGCAGAAGTTATTAAGAAAAGTCTTGAGGCAATAGTTTCTAACATTAAGAAAATCAATTCCAAGTCATCTATCGTTTTTACGGTGTCCCCAGTTCGGCATTTAAAAGACGGGTTTGTTGAGAACCAACAAAGTAAAGCACGTTTAATTTCTGCAATTCAAGAACTGTTATCTGCTCAAATAGAAAAGAAAACACTTTCGTATTTTCCTTCTTATGAAATTATGATGGACGAACTACGTGATTATCGCTTTTATGCTGAAGACATGATCCATCCTAATAAAACGGCCATAAATTATATTTGGGAAAAGTTTAAAGAGGTTTGGATTTCTTCTCATGCTTATTCAACAATGGATGAGGTTGAATCTATACAAAAAGGCTTGAATCATAAGCCTTTTAGCTCCGAAAGCGTTAAGTATATTGACTTTAAGAAGAATTTGATAAGTAGGATGAACATGCTTCAAGAGCAATATGAACATATTAAATTTGTTTAGCCTTTCAGCTTTTTTTATTGCGGATAGTCGAAAATAAATGTAAATATTCATGAATAATCAATATATTGATAGAGCTATTAATCAATTTTTTAAGAAGCATCAGTTATTCTGTCAAGAACAAATCGACTGATGCTTTTTTGTTGCTTATAACTTCAAAGTCTATATTCACTCATTTTTCATAACTTCACAAAAAAAACTAATTCGCAATGCGGAAAATCCTTTTTGGAGTTATTATAACTTTAGCAATCTTACTTACTTTTAGGTATTGTCAAGACAAGAATCAAGACACAAAAGAGTTGTTGCATAGCTCTGCTTTAATTCAAAAACAAATAGAGCAAGTTGGTAAATTAGTAGTTACAGAAGGCCATTTTAGCGAAGTTTTTAATTATAAGAATTCTGAAGCTTTTTTTGGGGATTTATTGACGGCAGAAAAGAAGGCATTGGTGGTTGTTAATGCAGACGTAACCATAGCATATGATTTAAGTAAAATCGAGTTTGAATTAGATGAAGACTCCAAAACTTTGAGAATCATAAGCATTCCAGATGAAGAAATTAAGGTGAATCCTGATCTAGAATATTATGATATTCAATCCGATTTTCTCAATCCTTTCGAAGCTCAAGATTATAATAAGATAAAAAATACAGTTAGAGAATCGTTACTGAAACGTATTGAGGCCTCAGAACTTAAGAGCAATGCTAAGAATAGATTAATTAGTGAGTTATCTAAATTTTATATTCTTACAAATTCATTAGGGTGGACGCTCGAGTACAATGAGAGCCCGATTACAAAATCTGAAGATTTACAACTACTTAAATTATAGTTCTTGAAGAAAATCATCCCGACAGAAACTAGAAAACAAGAGATTTTTGCAACTTCAGCTAAACTCTTTAAAGAAAAAGGTTATAGCGCCGTAACCATGCGCGATTTGGCTCAAACTCTAGGAATAAAGGCCGCGAGTCTATATAATCATATTCATAGTAAACAAGAGATTCTGTCTCATATTATCCTCTCAATCGCTGAAGAATTTACCGAAGGAATGACACAGATATTAAATTCTAAAGAGAGTAGCATACAAAAACTTAAAAAAATAATAATACTTCATGTTGAAATCACCTCTAATAATTCCAACGGTATGGCATCATTAAATAATGATTGGATGCATTTAGAAGAAAAGCAGGATTATTATTTAGAATTACGCCTTAATTATGAAGATAATTTCAGAAGTATCATAAAACAAGGAATAGCATCAAATGAATTGAAAGCAGTAGATCCAGATGTCACTCTGTTTTCTATTTTATCAACTTTAAGATCGTTGTATTTATGGATCCCTAAAAAAGAAGAGATAAATAAAGATGTTCTAGCTGGAAATTTAGGAGAAGTATTACTTGACGGAATTAACAAATAGTAGCGATTTATTTTGTACATTTGTTAACTAAACTAACAAGTGTTAGTTTGATATTATCGACTATAGATCAAGTATGGCAGATTTTCATAAAGTAAAAGTTGCGAATATTTATAAGGAGACTAAAGACACTGTTGTTGTAGAGTTCGATATCCCGAAGCAACTTCAAGATGATTTTAATTTCAAACAAGGGCAGCATCTTACACTACGTAAATTAATAAATGACGAAGATGTTCGTCGTTCGTATTCTTTGTGTTCTAGTCCTCTCGATAATCAATGGAAAGTTGCAATCAAGCAAATTCCTGGAGGCGTGTTTTCTACGTATGCAAATACAGAATTAAAACCTGGAGACACTATCGAATTAATGGAACCGACAGGACATTTTTATGTAGATGTAGAGCCTCTATCTTCAAAAAATTATATTGCCTTTGCTGCTGGAAGTGGTATTACCCCTATGTTGTCTATCATAAAGACGCATTTATTATCAGAGCCTAATAGCACTTTCAAACTATTCTACTTGAACAGAACTGTAAAATCCATTATCTTTAAAGAAGAGATAGAACGACTTAAAAATCAATTTTTCGAACGTTTTCAGGTGTTTTATTTCTTAACGAAAGAACAACGTGATATCCCATTTTTAAATGGCCGTTTTGATAAGGAGAAAATGACAGTGTTAACGAGGACATTTATTGATGTAGAAGACACTAATGATTGTTTTATTTGTGGACCTCAGGATATGATTTTTTTAATTCGAGATGAGTTAGAAACGGCTGGCCTTTCTAGCGAAAAGATTCATTATGAATTATTTTTCTCTGGAGATGACGAAGCATCTAAATTGCATATAGCGGAAGTTCTTGAGCATAAAGCTGAAGGAACAGAGGTCACTATCATTGATGCTGGAAAAGAATTCCATTTCGTTATGGATGAGGATTTTGATAATATATTGGATGGTGCTTTAGCTGCAGGAGCAGATTTGCCATTTGCATGTAAAGGAGGTGTTTGTAGTACCTGTAAATGTAGAATTGTAGAAGGCTCGGTTGAAATGAAAATTAATTATGCACTAGATGAAAAAGAAGTAGCGCAAAAATTGATATTAAGTTGTCAGGCTGTGCCAACAAGTGAAAAAGTCGTTGTGGATTTTGATGTGTAAAATGATAAACTCGACATTATGAGTGAAGAACAAATAAAAAATCTCGAAGAACAATTTGAAGCGCGCATTGCCCGTGACGAAAAAATTGAACCAAAAGATTGGATGCCAGAAAAGTATCGCAAAACGCATATTAGACAAATGTCGCAACATGCGCATTCAGAGATCGTAGGGATGCTTCCAGAAGGTAATTGGATAACTAGAGCACCTTCATTAAGACGAAAAGTGGCTTTGCTTGCAAAAGTCCAAGACGAAGCAGGGCATGGGTTGTATTTGTACTCTGCCTGTGAAACACTCGGGATTTCAAGAGATGAACTATATGAGCAACTTCATACTGGTAAGGCGAAATACTCTAGTATATTTAATTATCCAACGGTTACTTGGGCAGATATGGGTGCTATTGGCTGGTTGGTAGACGGCGCAGCTATTATTAACCAAGTGCCATTGTGTAATACATCTTTTGGGCCTTATGCAAGAGCTATGATTCGCGTATGCAAGGAGGAAAGTTTTCATCAGCGCCAAGGATATGAAATCATGATTAAATTGGCTAGTGGAACACCAGAACAAAAAGAAATGGCGCAAGATGCATTAAACCGTTGGTGGTGGCCATCCTTAATGATGCTAGGGCCTACAGATGCAGAATCCATTCATACCGAACAATCTATGAAATGGAAGTTGAAACGTAAATCTAATGACGATTTGCGTCAGCAATTTATTGATCAAACAGTACCTCAAGCAGATTTGATAGGACTGACGGTTCCTGATGCTAATTTGAAATGGAATGAAGAGACCGGACACTACGATTTTGGAGAGATTGATTGGGATGAGTTCTGGCAAGTTGTGAAAGGTCATGGGCCATGCAATAAAGAACGAATGAATGCTAGAGTAGGTGCGTGGGAACGCGGAGAATGGGTGAGAGATGCTGCCATGGCCCATGCTGAAAAGAAGCAAAACAGAAAAGATAAACAAGCAGTTTAAAAATTTTCGTCAGTTCGAGTGAAATTGCTTTTTGGCAATTTTGTATCGAGAATAAGACGAAGTATTAAATATAAATATATGTCTGATAAGAAAAACTGGCCGCTTTGGGAAGTCTTCGTGAGAAGTAAAAACGGATTGGAACATCGTCATTTCGGTAGTCTGCATGCAGCAGATGCTGATATGGCTTTAGAGAATGCGCGCGACGTATATACACGCCGCAATGAAGGTGTGAGTATATGGGTAGTAGAGTCTAAAGACATTACGGCTTCAAATCCTGAAAATAATGGAGAATTGTTTGAACCAGCTCAAGATAAGGTATATCGTCACCCAACATTTTACGATTTGCCGGATGAAGTAAAACATATGTAACAACTTGTTGTCACCTTGAGCGTAGCCGAAAGATCTTATTAAGAATGAAAAATGAAAAACGAAAACTTATATAAATACATCCTTGGTATAGCAGATAATTCCCTGATTCTTGGTCAGAGAATGGGAGAATTATGTGGTCATGGACCAAGTTTAGAAACTGACATTGCTTGTACTAATATATCACTGGATTTATTTGGGCAAGTACGTAGCTATTATCAATACGCTGCAAAAATCACTGGAGATGGAAGAACCGAAGATGATATAGCCATGCTTCGTAAAGAACGTGAGTATGTAAATGTATTACTCGTAGAACAACCAAATCGGGACTTTGCCTACACGATAGGGCGTCAGTTTTTGTTCGATGTGTATCATTACATGTTTTTGGCGCAATTGCAAAAAAGCCATGATGTAACCTTGTCGGCAATTGCTGCTAAGTGCATTAAAGAGGTGAGTTATCATAAAAGATTTTCATCTGATTGGATAAAACGTCTTGGTGACGGTACTCAAGAAAGTCGTGCAAAAATGCAGGATGCTATAAATGGATTATGGACTTATACTGACGAGTTGTTTCATATGACTGATGCTGATACAGCTATGATAAAAGAAGGTATTAGTGTTGATGTTTCGACGTTGAAAGAAAATTATTATCAACAAGTGAAATCAATTCTTGAAGAAGCAATTTTGGAAGTGCCTGAATCTAAATGGTTTCAAAAAGGAGGGAAACAAGGCATTCATACAGAACACTTGGGATATTTATTGAGTGATTTGCAATATATGCAACGCACGTATCCCAATATGGAGTGGTAACAACGTAAATAATTATAGTTAAATGTCACCTCGAGCATTACTGAGGGCAAAATATATTTTGCACGATAGTAGCTTGCGAAGCAAGTCGAGAGGTCTCAATAAAATGATAACGACAGAGCAGCATATTGACGAAAAATTAATTCCAATTTTGGAAACTGTATCGGATCCAGAAATTCCTGTATTGTCAATTATGGATATGGGAGTAGTGCGCTCAGCAGTTTTAGAAAATGATATTGTAAAAATTCAAATTACACCAACATATAGCGGTTGTCCCGCTATGGATGTAATAGGCGATGACATAAAGAAAGCATTGAAAGAGGTTGGATATAATTCAGAAATAGAGTTGATTCTAGCACCAGCCTGGACTACCGATTGGATAACAACCAGAGGTAGAAAAGCTCTTGAAGATTATGGAATTGCCGCACCTCTTGATGCCGAAGCAGATAAGGAAGTGCTCTTAGGAGATAAAAGAATAGTGAAATGTACTAATTGTGGCTCTACAAACACGAGATTAGTGAGTCAGTTTGGATCCACAGCTTGTAAAGCACAATTTCAATGTGAAGATTGTCAAGAGCCATTTGATTATTTTAAATGTTTAAAATGATGTTAGGGTTAAGAACAACAATATATAGAGTAACGGATTTAGTAGAAGCAAAAGCGTGGTATACTAAAGCTTTTGAGGTTAAACCCTATTTTGATGAACTTTTTTATGTCGGATTTAATATAGGGGGATACGAATTAGGATTGTTACCTGACGAAGGTGCTAACATAAATGGAGAGAATGTATTGTCGTATTGGGGCGTAGAAGATATTCAGAAAACGTACCAGCATTTATTAGAATTAGGCGCTACAACACACGAAGAACCAAATAATGTTGGAGGTGAATTAATGGTGGCTACAGTTAAAGATCCGTGGAAGAATATAATTGGAATTATTTATAATCCATATTTTAAATTACCGTAATAATATGAGCTCAATTGAATTGAAAATTGAAAATAAGATAGCGTACATCTCGCTCAATAGACCCGATGTGTTCAATAGTTTCAATCGAGAAATGGCTTTGAGTTTGCAAAACATTTTGGATGATTGTGAATCCAATGTAGAGGTAAGAGCTATGGTTCTTACGGGCAACGGAAAAGCCTTTTGTGCCGGACAAGACCTTAAAGAAGTAACATCTCCAGAGTTAAATCCTGGTTTCAAAAAAATTCTTGAAGAACACTATAACCCTATTATATCACGCATTCGGAATATCAAAAAACCAATTATTGCTGCGGTGAATGGCGTTGCAGCTGGTGCTGGAGCAAACATAGCACTAGCATGTGATGTGGTCGTCGCTCATGAGCATGTGAGTTTTATTCAAGCCTTCAGTAAAATTGGATTAATACCTGATAGCGCTGGGACGTTCTTTTTACCAAGATTAATTGGCTTTCAAAAAGCATCTGCCTTAGCAATGCTCGGAGAAAAAGTATCGGCAGAAGAAGCAGAACGTATAGGAATGATTTATAAAGTGATTCCATTAGAAACATTTAAAGAAGAGATAGAAAAGCTCGCATTAAAACTAGCTAATATGCCAACCAAAGCTTTGGGAATGATTAAAGAATTGTTGAATCAGTCATTGAATAATGACTTAGAGACGCAATTGAAAATGGAATCGAAGTATCAAATAGAAGCAGCTCAAAGTGATGATTACGCTGAAGGAGTAGCAGCTTTTATAGAAAAGCGTAAACCAGAATTTAAAGGAAAGTAATGGATAAGGAGACACTCTTACAAGTTCATGAAAGGATAAAACCTTTTATTCATAGAACACCTGTGCTCACTTCAGAATTGTTGAATGAGATGTCTGGTACTCGAGTGTTTTTTAAATGTGAAAACTTTCAGAAAATGGGAGCCTTTAAAATGCGCGGTGCAGCAAATGCTATTTTAAGCTTAACAGATGAAGAACGAGGCAAAGGAGTTGTGACGCATTCTTCTGGAAATTTTGCACAAGCGGTATCGTTAGCAGCGAAAAAATTAGGAGTAAAAGCCTATATCGTAATGCCAGAAAATGCACCTCAAGTAAAAAAAGATGGCGTGAAAACATACGATGGTGAAATTATAGAGTGCCCTTCAACGATTCAGCATAGGGAGGATACTGCGAAACAAATTCAAGAAGATAAAGGTGCTACATTCTTACACCCGTCAAATCAAGATGAGGTAATTTATGGACAAGGAACAGCCGCAATAGAATTACTGGAAGAGCAACCAGGTTTAGACTATATTTTCACACCAGTTGGTGGTGGTGGTTTATTGGCTGGAACTGCATTGGCAGCTTATTATTTTTCAAATAATTGTAAGGTTATAGCGGGTGAGCCAATAGAAGCAGACGACGCATATCGTTCTCTTATGTCTGGAAAAATTGAAACTAATGAGACTTATGATACAGTTGCAGATGGATTGCGAACACATTTGGGGGATAGAAATTTTCCTATTATTCAAGAACATGTAGAAAAAATAATTCGAGTCAGTGAAGATGAAATTATAAGTGCAATAAAACTGATTTGGGAACGCATGAAGATTATTGTAGAGCCTTCATCTGCTGTTCCCTTTGCAGCATTATTGAGAGATAAAAAAGATTATAAAAACAAAAAAGTCGGCATTATTTTGTCCGGCGGAAATGTAGATCTAAGAAATCTACCATTTAATTAAGATATATGAACGTTGGAATCATAGGCTCTGGAACAATGGGAAGTGGTATTGCACAGGTCGCTGCAACATCTGGTTGTAAAGTAAAGTTATACGACACAAATCAAAATGCCTTGGACAAGGCCAAAGCGTCTTTGGAGAAGATATTGAATCGTTTGATTGAAAAAAAACGCATTGATGAAACTGAAAAATCCAGAATACAAGCCAATATTACCTATGTAAGCAGTCTAAAAGAATTGACCGATTCTAATGTAACTATAGAAGCGATTATTGAAAATCTTGATATCAAGAAAAAGGTGTTTGCTGAACTAGAAAGCTATGTGTCTAGTGACTGTATTATTGCTTCAAACACCTCAAGTTTATCCATCGCATCTATTGCGGCCTCGCTCAATACACCGGAGCGTTGCGTTGGTATTCATTTTTTCAATCCTGCGCCTTTGATGAAATTAGTTGAGGTGATTCCTGCAATCCAGACGTCTGAAGCGGTTTTAAAAAAATCTGTTCAAATTATTTCAGATTGGAAGAAAATAGTTGCAGTGGCCAAAGATACACCTGGATTTATTGTAAATCGTGTGGCAAGACCTTTTTATGGAGAATCATTGCGTATTTATGAAGAAGGTATTGCTGATTTTGCGACTATAGACTGGAGTTTGAAGACATTAGGAGGTTTTAGAATGGGACCTTTTGAATTGATGGATTTTATTGGCAATGATGTGAATTACACAGTAACCGAAACGGTATTTACTGCTTTCTATTTCGATTCTAGATACAAACCAGCATTTACACAAAAACGTTTTGCGGAAGCTGGATACTTAGGACGAAAATCTGGTAAGGGTTATTACGACTATGATGATAACGGAAAACTTATTGGAGGTCTAGATGTCACCTCGAGCGCAGTCGAGAGGTCTCTTGCCGAGTCAATATTCAATCGTGTTTTAGTGATGTTGATTAACGAAGCTGCAGATGCTTTATTCTTGAATGTCGCTTCAGCTGAAGATATAGATAATGCAATGACCAAAGGCGTAAATTATCCTAAAGGCTTATTGGCTTGGGCAGATGAAATTGGTATAGATAAATGTGTTACAGCATTAGATAGATTGTATGACGAATATCACGAAGATAGATATCGATGCAGTCCATTATTACGTAAGATGAATAGAGAAAACAAAACATTCTTTTAATGCAAGGAGAGAAAATACCATATAGAATGTTATCGCTTGATCCATTTAGTACATGGATGGGTATTGAGATTTTAGAATGTGAAGTTGGTCGTTGTAAAGTTGGTATGGTTGTGAGAGAAAATATGTTAAATAGTATGGGCAAAGCACATGGTGGCATTAGTTATACCCTAGCGGATACGGCTTTTGGGTTTACAGCAAATACGCATGGCAAGTATGCTGTATCTATTGAAACAAGTATCAATCATATTGAGGCTTTGGAAGAAGGGGACTATCTAGAGGCTGATTGCATTATTGAAAAGGTAAATAATAAATTAGGATTTAATATTATCGAAGTGAAACGCGGTGATGAATTAGTTGCTCTATTTAAGGGAGTGGTATATCGAACAAAAAAAGATTGGGAAGAATAAATATGAAAGAAGCATATATCATAGATGGCATTAGAACGCCAATAGGAAGTTACAAAGGCACTTTATCGGCTGTGCGTACAGACGATCTAGGAGCTATTGTCATTGAAGAAATAGTAAAGCGAAATCCAAACATTCCGAAGGAAGCTTATGATGATGTCATCATGGGTTGTGCGAATCAAGCTGGGGAAGACAATCGTAATGTAGCGAGGATGTCTTTGCTGCTGGCAGGATTGCCATTTACAGTGCCAGGAGAAACAGTAAATCGCCTATGTAGTTCTGGGCTTTCAGCAATAATTCATGCCAATCGAGCCATAAAAGCTGGAGATGGTGATGTGTTCATTTCTGGAGGTGTTGAGAATATGACGCGTGGACCCTATGTAATCGCAAAACCATCAACAGGATTTGGCGGCGATTCAAAAATGTACGATTCAACATTTGGATGGCGCTTTATAAATCCGAAGATGCAGAAATTGTATGGTACGGATGGTATGGGAAACACTGCCGAAAATCTCGTGGAGAAATATAATATTTCACGTGAAGATCAAGACAAGTTTGCTTATTGGAGTCAGATGAAAGCGGTAAAAGCACAACAAAATGGACGCTTATCCAAAGAGATTGTCACTGTTGAGATTCCGCAGCGCAAGAAAGACCCTATTCAGTTTTCGAAAGATGAATTTGTCAAACCTAACACTTCCTTAGAGATTTTGGCCAAATTACGCCCAGCATTTAAAAAAGATGGGGGAAGCGTTACAGCAGGAAACGCTTCAGGTTTGAATGATGGTGCAGCGGCAACGATTATTGCTTCTGAAGAAGCAGTGAGGAAATACGATTTAAAACCTTTAGCTCGAATAGTAAGTTCAGCAGTTGTAGGTGTGGAGCCTAGAATTATGGGTATTGGTCCAGTGCAAGCGTCAAATAAGGCTTTGGAAAAAGCTGGGTTGACAATGGATGATATGGATATCATCGAACTTAATGAAGCATTTGCATCTCAAGCTTTAGCATGTACAAGAGCTTGGGGATTAGCAGATAACGATTCAAGATTGAATCCTAATGGAGGGTCTATTGCTATTGGACACCCTTTAGGTGTTACTGGAGCGCGAATAGCGTATTCTGCAGCTTTAGAATTACATGAGCAACAAAAACGTTACGCATTAATCACCATGTGCATTGGTGTAGGGCAAGGCTATGCAGCAATTATAGAAAGGGTATAATATGAAGATATTAGTAATAGGAGGAAATGGAACCATAGGTAAGAAAGTCAGTGAAAGACTTTTTGAAAAGCACGAGGTGTTGATTGCAGGGCGTACCTCAGGCGATATCACGGTTGATTTTTCCGATTCGATTTCGATTAAAAAGATGTTCGAGAATATTGGTAAAGTAGATGCTATTGTTGCAATTGCCGGAGATGCCAAGTGGGATAAGTTCGATAATCTGAGTGAAGATGATTTCTATATCGGGATAAAAAGCAAATTAATGGGACAAGTCAATGTAGTTAGAATTGGTAAGGAGTATCTAAATGAAGGCGGCTCTATTACATTATCTACTGGAATATTGGCCGACGACCCTGTCGATATGACAACAAGTGCAGCCATGGTGAATGGGGCTATACATAGTTTCGTCAAGGCTGTAAACTTGGAACTTGAAAATGGGATTAGGATTAATGCAGTATGTTCTGATTTAGTTCAAGATGCTTACGAAAAGTATAAAGATTATTTTCCTGGAAATACACCAGTGCCTATGCATAAAATTGTGGATGGGTATGTGAAATGTATTGAAGGAAGAATTACAGGAAGAATCATTAGGATAATGGCATAAAGAGTTATTATGAAAAAATTACAAAATTATATTACTGGTCAATGGCAAGATGGTAAAGGTGAAGGGATTCCTATTTACGATGCAATTACAGGAGATGTAATAACACTATCAGATACTAAGGGTTTGGATTTTGCTGAAATTTTGCAATATGGAAGAACAAAAGGCGGAGAAGTATTGCGCAAAATGACCTTTCAAGAGCGAGGTAATATGCTCAAAAAGTTAGCACTGTATCTTACCAAACGAAAAGATGCTTTTTATGAATTAAGTTATAGAACTGGAGCAACCAAAGTTGATAGTTGGATAGATATTGAAGGTGGATTTGGGAACTTGTTTGCAAATGCCTCTTTACGAAAATTATTCCCTAACCAATCCTATCATGTTGAAGGCGATGCTATCGATTTATCGCGTGGTGGACGCTTTATGGCACATCATATTATGGTACCTAAAAAGGGTGTTGCAGTACACATCAATGCCTTTAATTTTCCGGTTTGGGGTATGCTTGAAAAATGTGCTGTCAACTGGATGGCAGGCGTGCCTGCTGTTGTAAAACCAGCAACGAACACGTCATTTTTAACTGAAGCTGTTGTTAGAGAAATTATCGCTTCAAACATATTGCCAGAAGGTGCGTTACAACTTATAGCAGGTTCAGCAAGAACAATATTAGATGCCGTAGAATCTCAGGACGTAGTTACTTTTACTGGCTCTGCCTCAACGGGAAGATTGTTAAAATCACATCAACGGATTATAAACGAATCTGTTCCTTTTAATATGGAAGCAGATTCTTTAAATGCTTCTATTTTAGGAGAAGATGCAGTACCAGGAACACCAGAATTTGACATTTTCATTAGAGAAGTTCGCAAGGAAATGACGGTCAAGGCTGGACAAAAATGTACAGCTATTCGTAGAGTTATAGTACCAGAAGGCTTAATTGAAGACGTTCAAATCGCTTTAGGAAAAGCTTTGGACAAAGTTACCATTGGTGACCCACGTTTAAAAGAAGTTCGTATGGGCGCCCTGGTAGGAAAAGATCAAGTTGAAGAGGTGAAAGAATGTGTTCAAGATATTTCTAAAACTGCAGAAATAGTATATGGAAGTTTGGATAATGTAACTGTTATTGGTGCGGACGCTAAAAAAGGAGCGTTCTTAAGCCCAATTGTTTTGAGAGAAGATGATCCTTTTGAAAATATTGCTGTTCATGAACGTGAAGCCTTTGGTCCAGTAAGTACGATTATGCCATATAAGAATTTGGATGAAGCTATTACTTTAGCACAAATGGGTAAAGGATCCTTAGTATCTTCAATCACAACTAATGACGATCAAGTTGCTAAAAACTATGTTGTGAATGCTGCAAGTCATCATGGAAGAATATTAGTGCTTAATAGAGAAAGCGCTAAAGAAAGTACAGGTCATGGTTCACCGCTACCGAGTTTAACTCATGGAGGCCCAGGGCGTGCAGGAGGAGGAGAAGAAATGGGAGGTATGCGAGGTATCAAACATTATATGCAACGTACCGCCATCCAAGGCTCACCAACTACAATTACAGAAATTACGGGTATTTACCAGCAGAATGCAAAATATAAGGAAGCAGAACAGCATCCGTTTAAGTATCATTGGGAAGACCTTCAGCCGGGAATGTCAATGAAAACACATAAGCGTACAATTACAGATACTGATATTGTCAATTTTGCAAATGTGACCTGGGATCACTTCTATGCACATACAGATATCACATCTTTAGACGGAAGTATTTTTGAGAAGCGTACAGCGCACGGTTATTTCATTATTTCTGCCGCGGCGGGATTGTTCGTGTACCCCAATAAAGGACCAGTATCGGCTAATTACGGGCTGGAAGAATGTAGATTCTTGCGTCCCTTGTATCATAATGACACGATTTATGTACGTTTAACATGTAAGCAAAAAGTGGATAGGGATGTGGCGAGTGCCGAACACCCAAGTGGTATTGTGAAATGGTTCGCCGAAATTTTTGATGCAGATGATGAGTTGGTGGCCTTAGCAACTGTGCTCACGATGGTGCAGAAAAAACAAGAGACATTTGTCGAAATGACTGAAGATAAAATTCAGGAATGTTTGAATAGACTCACAGTGGACACCGAACCTAAATGGGGGAGCATGTCTGCACAACGCATGATCGAACATTTGGAATATACATACAGGATTGCATCTGGAGAGATACAAAATTTTGAAATTTCGACACCAGAAAAAATTCTGGAGAAAGTACATAATACACTTTATGATTATAATAAAATGCCACACGAACACATGTTCCCGTTGGCAGAGGAATCGAGAATTGAAGAGCTAGTACATGCCAATTTGGAGGAAGCCATGGAAAAACTAAATGCATCTCGAAATGCATATTTAGATTATTTCAATGAGAACCCTGACGTAAGGACCAAGAATGTTGTTTTTGGAGAATTAAATAGATATGAATGGTACTTGCTTGATAGGAAACATTTGAATCATCATTTTGAACAATTTGGATTAATATAGGTAGTAAATAGATGAGTGACCCATACGTTAAAATAGACATAGAAAACGAAGTAGGATATATTGAATTTTTTCACCCTGCTCATAATTCATTGCCAGGAGATGTGTTGGCAAAATTAGCGCAAACTATTATTGATGCCGGAAACAATGATAAAATAAAAGTTGTTGTTCTTAAAAGTGGAGGAGAAAGAACGTTTTGCGCTGGCGCTAGTTTTAAGGAATTAGTTAATATCAATGACGAGGCGACAGGTAAAGTATTTTTCTCTGGATTTGCCAATGTGATAAATGCTATGCGGAAATGTCCAAAATTTATTATTGGACGTATTCAAGGGAAAACCGTTGGTGGTGGTGTAGGTTTGGCGTCAGCAACTGATTATTGCATGGCAACAAAATTTGCCGCAATCAAATTAAGCGAGCTTAATGTCGGTATTGGACCTTTTGTAGTAGGACCCGCAGTAGAACGTAAACTTGGCTTGTCCGGTATGTCTCAAATCGCCATTGATGCCAATAGCTTTTATCCTGCTGAATGGGCAAAACAGAAAGGATTATTTACTCAGGTATATGAAAGTACCGAAGAATTGGATGAAGCCGTGAAAGCATTTGCAGAGAATTTATGCAGCTATAATGCTGAGGCCATGAAAGAGATGAAGAAAGTCTTCTGGAAAGGCACGGAAGATTGGGATTCATTATTAATTGAGCGTGCTGAAATTAGCGGAAGACTTGTGTTGAGTGAATTCACAAAGGAAAAATTAAAAGGGTTTAAATAGATGATCTATTCATTCAAGGAATATACACCTGTAGTTGATGAAAGTAGTTTCGTGCATCCTTTGGCTGCCGTAACCGGAAATGTAATCATTGGCAAGAACTGCTATATCGGTCCTGGAGCCGCCATTCGTGGCGATTGGGGGCAAATTATTTTGGAAGATGGCGTGAATGTGCAAGAGAATTGTACCGTTCATATGTTTCCAGGTAAATCAATCACACTTCAGGAAAGTGCACATATTGGTCATGGAGCCATCATACATGGTGCTAATATAGGACGAAATGTACTCGTTGGAATGAATACGGTTATTATGGATGATGCCGAAGTAGGAGATGAAAGCATTGTAGGTGCCATGGCTTTTGTAAAGGCGGAAACCATAATCCCTAGACGGAGTTTGGTTATTGGTAATCCAGCTAAAGTAATCAAACATGTAAGTGACGAGATGATTGCTTGGAAAACGAAAGGAACACAATTATATCAGCAATTACCTGCCGATTGCCATGAAAGCTTGAAGGAAGTACAGCCATTAAGGGAAATACCAGAGAACATGAAAATCCAGGAAGGTGTTTATGACACACTTCGGGACTTCATGAAAAAATGATTTTTATAAACTAACAAACGCTAGTTAATAAGCATGTCTAAATTCGAATTGAAGATGCCCAAAATGGGCGAGAGTATTACAGAAGGAACCATTATCAATTGGTTGGTAAATGAAGGTGAAAGCTTTGATGAAGGCGATATTATCCTGGAGGTGGCTACTGATAAGGTGGATAATGAAGTGCCAGCTCCAATTTCAGGAACTTTGGTTAAGACCATGTTTCATGCAAAGGATGTTGTGCCTGTAGGAGATGTATTGGCACTGCTAGAAGTTTCTAAAGAAACAAAATCAAAGGATTCTATTCCGAAAAAAGATATTTTATCTAGTACAGTTGAAGCTTCTAATAAGAAAGGTAATGCTGCTAAAAAACCAAAACAAGTTCAGGCTTTTTCAGCCGAGAAATTCAGTGTTTCGAATTCAAATACCTTCTTTTCTCCGCTGATTATTTCAATAGCTAAGCAACAACATATTAGTTTTGAAGAACTAGCACGCATTCCTGCAACGGGCAATGATGGTAGATTACGAAAAAGCGATGTGTTCAATTACATAAATGATGGAAGGCCTTCTAAATTTGCTCAATCTGTCACTCATGACCCAACGGCTTATCGCATACCACAGTTAAATTTCGATAAAGGAAAAGGCAAAATCGTGGAGATGGATCGTATGCGTCAAATGATTGCTGATCATATGGTATATTCCAAGCACACCTCACCTCATGTGACCGCTTATGTAGAAGCAGACCTGACAAATATGGTCAATTGGAGAAATGTTAATAAAACCGCCTTTCAAGAAAAACACGGAGAGCGATTGACATTTACACCATTATTTGTGGAAGCGGTAGCAAAGGCCATCAAGGATTTTCCGAATATCAATGCATCGGTTGATGGTAGTAACATTATTATTAAGGAAGACATCAATATAGGAATGGCAACGGCATTGCCAAATGGAAACCTCATTGTTCCTGTGGTAAAGAATGCAGATAAAAAGGACTTAGTAGAGCTAGCTACTAAAGTGAATGAGCTTTCTGGTAAAGCACGCGACAATAACCTACAGGGAGACGATATTAAGGGAAGTACATTCACTATTTCTAATGTTGGAACCTTTGGTAGTGTGATGGGAACGCCGATTATCAACCAACCTGAAGTGGCTATTCTAGCATTAGGCATCATTAAGAAAAGACCTGAAGTCATTGAGACCGAAAAAGGAGATGAAATAGCCATTAGAAGTATGATGTACTTGTCTTTGTCTTTTGATCATCGTGTGGTTGATGGATTTTTAGGAGGCAGTTTTGTGCGCCGCGTGGCTGATTATTTAGAACAGTTTGATTCAAAAAGAAAAATATAAATTATGACACACCAAATCAATATAACCAAAGTAGAACAGTCGAAAGTTGCAAAGATCGATTTTAATAATATTCCTTTAGGAACCACGTTCACGGATCATATGTTCATTTGTGATTTTGAGAATGGTGAATGGGCCAATCCAAGAATTGAACCAATGGGGTTAATTCCAACACATCCAGCGGCGATGGCATTACATTACGGCCAAGCCATTTTTGAAGGAATGAAAGCTACGGCAGATTTGGAAGGAAACCCTATGTTGTTCAGGCCAGTTGAGAATGCGGTGAGATTGAACTTAAGTGCGGATCGAATGGGTATGCCGAATTTTCCTGAAGCCTTATTTGTAGAAGGTTTGAAGCAATTAGTGGCTTTAGAGAAAAATTGGATTCCTCCTGTAGAAGGAAGCGCATTGTATTTAAGACCATTTATGTATGCTGATGAACCTTTTATTGGCATGAGAGCGGCAACGCATTATAAGTTCATAATCATGGCATCACCATCAGGCCCTTTCTTTAGCAAACGCATTAAACTTTGGGCCGAAAAGAAATACATACGAGCAGCTTATGGAGGTACGGGAGAAGCAAAAGCAGCAGGGAATTATGCCGCCGCCATTCGTCCAACCGAGCTTGCTAAAGCAAAAGGTTATGATCAAGTACTATGGCTCGATGCTCTTGAACATAAATTTATTCAAGAGGTAGGGACAATGAATATTTTTTTCAAGGTAGATAGTAAGTTTATCACTCCGAAGTTAGATGGATGTGTCTTAGATGGAATTACTAGAAAAAGTGTTATTGAATTATTGAGAGGCAAAGGCTTTGAAGTGACTGAACGTACAATTAGCCTAGATGAAATTAGGGATGCGGCGCAAAACGGAAAGCTAGAAGAAGCGTTTGGAACAGGAACAGCTGTTGGTATTGCTTTCATTCAAGATATTGGATTGGAAAATGAAACCATTCACGTATCTGATGAGAGCCCAATTGGAATAGAAGTTAACAATGCTTTGAACGATATCAAGACAGGAAAAAAAACAGACACGTTCAACTGGATGATAAAAATTGAAAAAGCATTGGCTTAAATGAAAAAAGATATTCTAAAAAGCGCATTTTTGAAACTCTGTATAGCGAAAGCTATGACAGAGTTGTATGAAACCAATTTCAAACAGGTTTCAAAGTATGTACACGCAACCTCACGTGGTCATGAAGCCATTCAAATTGCTTTGGGTATGCAATTATTGCCTCAAGATTATGCGTTCCCATATTATCGCGATGATGCCATGCTATTGTCGTTCGGATTGCAACCTTATGACCTCATGTTGCAGTTACTGGCTAAAAAAAACGATCCTTTTTCAGGGGGAAGAACCTATTATAGTCATCCTAGTTTAAAAGATGATGACAAGCCCAAGATTCCGCATCAGTCTTCAGCAACGGGAATGCAGGCTATACCAGCTACAGGTGTGGCCATGGGTATGCAGTATAAAGAGTTACAAGGAATTTTGCATAACGATTCCAGCAAGAGTGAGACAATAGAATCACCGCTAGTAGTGTGTTCGCTTGGAGATGCTTCAGTCACCGAAGGTGAAATAGCCGAAGCCTTTCAAATGGCAGCTTTAAAGCAAATGCCAATCTTGTATTTGGTACAAGACAATGGTTGGGACATTTCGGCAAATGCTGCCGAAACAAGAGCTCAAAATGCTTATGAATACGCACAAGGGTTTCATGGATTGGAAGCAATTTCGATAGATGGTGCCAATTTTACCGAAAGTTATGAAGCTATTGAAAAAGTAATTGAAACGATTCGTAAAGAACGACGGCCATTCTTGGTCCATGCTAGAGTACCTTTATTGAATCATCATACGTCTGGTGTTCGTATGGAATGGTATCGCGATGACTTGGATGAAGCGCGTTCTCGTGATCCATACCCTGTATTGAAGAAGCAGCTAATGGATAATGGATTTTCTTCAAAAGAAATTGATGAAATAGAAGATTCGGCAAAAGCAAAAGTGAAATCAGATTTCGAGAAAGCTTTGAAAGCCGACGACCCAAAACCTGAAGACCTATTTACGAATGACTTCGTTCCTACGCCAATCACTGAAGAAGTAGGAGAACGTTCTCCAAAGGGTTCTGAAAAAGTGGTCATGGTAGATTGTGCTCTGTTTGCCGTAGAAGGGCTTATGAAAAAGCACAAAGAATGTTTATTGTACGGACAGGATGTGGGTGGCCGATTAGGAGGTGTTTTTAGGGAAGCAGCGACATTAGCTCAAAAATTTGGAGACGATAGAGTTTTTAATACGCCAATCCAAGAAGCATTTATAGTGGGTTCAACGGTAGGTATGTCTGCAGTTGGACTCAAGCCAATTGTTGAGGTCCAGTTTGCTGATTATATTTGGCCAGGATTAAATCAATTATTTACCGAAGTAAGTAGAAGTTGCTATCTTTCTAATGGGAAATGGCCAGTAAGTATGATCTTGCGAGTACCTATTGGTGCATATGGTAGTGGAGGTCCATATCATTCATCGTCTGTCGAAAGTGTTATCACGAATATTCGAGGTATTAAGATTGCATATCCTAGTAATGGAGCGGATTTAAAAGGTTTGATGAAAGCGGCATACTATGATCCGAATCCTGTAGTGATATTAGAACATAAAGGATTGTATTGGAGTAAAGTACCTGGAACCAAAGGTGCAACATCTGTAGAACCGTCGGAAGATTATGTTTTGCCTTTTGGAAAGGCATGGGTGTTGCAGGAAATTTGGAAACAAGAAGACTTAGAAACCTTGACAATCGTCACCTACGGAATGGGAGTACATTGGGCTTATAATGCCACTAAAGGCATGCGAGATCAGGTAGAAATTATTGATTTAAGGACCTTATTTCCACTTGATGAGGATACTGTAATGACATCCGTAAAGAAAACAGGAAAGTGCTTGGTGGTGACCGAAGAACCTTCAAACAATAGTTTTGCGAGAGCCTTAGCAGGGAAAATACAAGAAGAGTGTTTTAAATATTTGGATGCTCCTGTGATGACTATTGGTAGCGAAAATATGCCAGCAATTCCATTGAATTCTACCTTGGAGCAAACCATGATTCCTTCAACTGAAAAGGTAAGGGATAAGATTGAGGAACTGCTTAGGTACTAGTTTTGTATCTTTCATATTAAGCTATGAAGTGGTGGCAACGAAAAATATTGTTCTTTCAATCTAAAAGAGATAAATGGCATTTTGTTCTTTTCATGACATTTTTCGTGCCCTTTTTTTTGATTGTCTTTCAGCCTTTTGGTGTTAATAATTTTGACCCAAATCATAATATTAGTTTCGTTTTTTTTACATCGATGTTAGGTTTTGGATTAGTGCAAGGCCTTGTTATCTACGCTTTTGAATTTATTATAGTACCAAGGTTTTTTAATAAAAATACTTGGGGTGTTTTTATAGTGCGAATGCTCATGGAACTTATTTGTATCGCTGCTGCCACATTCTTGTTCTACAATATGTTGGGAAATTTCCATGACTGGCGATTCAATAGTTTTTTGGAGTTTATTTTCAATATTGTACTAATGAGTATTATTCCACTAACCATTCTTTTTCTGTATCTAAATTATAGAGAGGTGCAAAAATCTTATGATTTATTGGAGTTACAGCCAAAACTAACATTAACAGAAAAGTTCATAAATCTAGAATCAAACAATCGAAAATCACTCCTTTCCGTTACAACGGACGACCTGCTTTTCATTGAAGCTCAAGATAACTATGTATCCATTCATTTTATGGACAGAGGCTCAGTGAAACGAAAATTACTCAGAGCTACGATGAAGGATATTGAAGCAAACCTGAAACTACAGTTCATAAAAAGATGTCATCGCTCTTTCATCGTGAATATTAATATGGTAGAAAGAGTTGTTAGAGATGGTCACCAAATGAAATTGTACTTAGCGCATTTGTCTTTGCCAGTACCAGTTTCCAGGTCATATGTTCCCAGTATTTCTGAGTTTTTGGATCTTCGCCACAAATAATGGTTTTTCGCCACAAAGACTGTAACACAAGCCTTGTACGGCGGTCATAGTGTTGTAAATTAAATAATAATCAAAATTATTTATCATGAAAACACCTATTGCCGTTCGTACAAGTAATAAACTCTTTAACTCATTAATGTTTTTTTCGGGGATCACTTTTATGCTGGTTTTATTACCACTCGTAAGATGTCTCTTTGATGGGAAATCTTACAGTTGGGGACAAGCGTATTTTGGAATGACATTCAATAGTTCAGGAGTTGAAATAGACTACTTTATTCTTGTTCCATTTTTATTGATGTATATCTTATATTTTTATTCATTCTATTGGATTAAGAATAGGATGATTTTCTACGGAATGCTTATTTGGTTTTGGATTCATAATTTTGGAAATCTTTTGTTCGACATCATCAAGAATGGAGATACGATGTTTCATGGAGATACCTTAAATATACATGTTTCAATATCATCAATAGTCATTCCTCTTGCTATAGTGTTCTTGACCTGGATTGTGATCGTGATTATTAAGGATAGAAAAATGATAGAGGTAAGTATTCCTTGGAGCAAAAGAAACAATAGATTATTGCTTCTCATCTTAGGACCGTTACCAATACAAGCGTTGCTCTATGCTACTGGTAAGCCTCATGGTTTGACAGATGAAATTGGTGTTCTGATTACCATAATTCAATCGTTTTTGTTTGGCCTTATTTTTATTCCTAAAAAGAAAAACGTTTAAAAATCACTAATTTAGTTGCTAGCCAAAACATCTAAATGAAAGCAGCTGTTTTTGAGTCTTTTCAAGGCCCAATAAGTATACAAAACGTTCAAGATCCTACGCCAAACAATGATGGTGTTGTGATACAGGTCAAGGCCACTGGACTGTGCAGAAGTGATTGGCACGGTTGGATGGGTCATGATAGTGATATAGAGTTGCCTCATGTGCCTGGACATGAACTTGCAGGTATAGTTGAAGCTATCGGCAAAAATGTAAAGAACTTTAAAGTTGGCGATCGTGTTACTGTTCCTTTTGTGTGTGGCTGTGGTACCTGTAGAGAATGCACATCTGGAAATCATCAGGTTTGCGATGCACAATCACAACCAGGATTTACACACTGGGGATCTTTCGCGGAATATGTAGCATTAGATTATGCAGATACCAATTTAGTGAAGCTTCCGGAAGAGATTACTAATGTTACAGCGGCCACCTTAGGTTGCCGTTTTATTACTTCCTATCGTGCGGTTGTAGCTCAAGGAAAGGTGTCTGATGGGCAGTTTGTCGCTATTCATGGTTGTGGAGGTGTTGGACTATCAGCAATTATGATAGCACATGCTTTAGGAGCACAAGTAATTGCCATCGATATTAATGAAGAGACCTTGGATCTCGCTAGATCTCTTGGGGCGATCAAAACAATTAATGCCGCAAATAGCGCTAACATCATCGAAGAAATTAAATCTATGACCGATGGAGGAGCTCATGTATCTATAGATGCTTTAGGGAGTGCAACGACTTGCTTTAATTCAATTTCAGGATTAAGGAAACGTGGTAAACATATTCAAGTTGGGTTAATGGCAGGAGATCATCAAAATGTTAAAGTTCCTATGGCTCGGATATTAGCTGATGAACTAGAAGTTATTGGAAGTCATGGAATGCAGGCCTTCAAATATCCTGAAATCTTTGAAATGATTAAAAGCGGAAAGTTGCATCCAGGGAAATTAATCGAACGTACTATTAGTCTTCAAGAATCAACGATTGAATTGCCTGACATGAATACCTTCAAAAATAAGGGAGTTCTAGTTATAGATTCATTTTAAATACATAAAAATGAAATATTCAATTATCGAAAATATGATGAGAAATGCCTTTGTTTTACTCTTTTTTACAATGATTATTAATTGCGACCAATCCAATAATAAATCTAGGGAAGACTTGAAGAACGAGGTGCTTGTTTTAGGAACTATTCATAGCGGACATCTTAGAGATAGTGTATACAATGTCCTTTTCTTAGAAAAACTGATAAAAGAAATAGATCCTGATTTTATACTTGCCGAAATTCCTCCTGATAGAATGGAAGCTGCAATGGATGGTTTTAAAAGAGATGATAGTATTTCGGAGCCTCGAGTATTACGTTTTCCAGAATATGTTGATGTGGTATTTCCCTTGACCAAAACAATGGATTTTGAAATTATTCCCACAGCAGGTTGGACACGACCAATGGCGATGGAACGCAGCAAAAAATTAAGAGCCATTAGCAGGGATACATCTCGAACCGAAGACTGGAAAATGTATGTAGAAACCAATAACCGTTCTGATTCCGTATATGAAGCTACGGGCAAAGTCAATGACCCATATTTTATTCATACCAATAGCTATGATAGTATTCAAGATATTGCTTTACAGACATATAATAAGTTGTTTAATGTGGAATTAGGCCTTGGAGGTTGGGAGAATATTAATATTGCCCATTATTGGAATATTGAAAAGGCATTGGAAAAATATAGAAATACAAGTCAGCGCTTTCTTATTATCTATGGTGCCGGACATAAAGGATGGTTTTTAAGGCAATTGGGCAAACGTGATGATATTCATCTCTTGGAAATGAAGCCATTTTTAAATGCAATTCAAGAAAAATAGATTGAGTTTTTATTACATTTACTTATGAAAGTAAAAGTATGCTTAATACAAGATAGTCCTGTTTTTTTTAACAAGGAAGGAACACTTCAAAAAGTCGAACAACTGGTTGACGAAAATTCCAAAAAGGGCTGCGAACTCATTGTTTTTCCGGAATCTTTTATTCCTGGTTATCCTCGTGGATTTTCATTTGGAGCTAATATTGGTAGACGGACAGATCAAGGTCGCGAACTGTATGCAGAGTATTATAAGAACAGCATTTCTATTGAAGGAAAAGACTTGGAAAGACTTGAAAAGCTGTCAAGAATGCACAACGTATATCTCATCATTGGAGTAACGGAACGGCAGGAAGATAATGGCAGCTTATATTGTTCGATGTTATACATCTCTCCAACAGATGGTTTGTTGGGAGTACATCGTAAAATCAAACCTACAGGTACAGAGAGAACTGTTTGGGCTGAAGCTTCTGGAGAATCTTTAGTCACTTTTAATACAAAAATCGGAAAACTTGGAGGGCTCATTTGTTGGGAAAATTATATGCCTTTAGCCAGAATGGCTATGTATGACAAAGGAGTGGAAATTTATATAGCACCTACCGCTGATTCGCGAGATGAATGGACGTCTACAATGAAACATATTGCACTAGAAGGAAGATGCTTTGTTCTAGGATGTAATCAATATTATACTAAATCTATGTACCCAGATAAGTTTAAAGAATTTGTAAAAGATGAACAAGAAGAGCTATGTCCAGGAGGTAGCATTATAGTGTCTCCATTAGGAAAGGTTATTGATGGACCATTATTTGGAACTGAAGGTGCCTTAATAGCTGATATAGATTTGGATGAAATCCCTTTAAGTAAATTGGATTTTGACGTTATAGGGCATTACTCCAGAGATGATATTTTTAGGTTTGATGTCATGAATCAACCCAATATTAAACCCGAAAAAGATCTGGAATGAAACATGTGACCTTAATTTTTTTGATGTTCTTCGTTTTACTGAATTGTAGTGAACAATCTAAGGAAAACTATGATTTAATCATCAAGAACGGGAATGTAATAGATATAGTCTCTGGCGAGATAAATCAACAAGACATTTATATACTTAATGGCAGAATCAAAAAAATAATTGAGCATAGTCTACAAAATGTCAATGCTAAAGAAATTTTGGATGCAACGGGCAAATATATCCTTCCGGGTTTTTGGGACAATCACGTACATTTCCGTGGCGGAGATAGTTTGATTCCGGCCAATAAAGAATTTTTAAAACTCTTTGTGAAAAATGGAATAACTACAGTAAGAGATGCTGGTGGTGATTTGACCGCGTCGGTACTTGAGTGGAAAGAACAGATTTCGAAAGAAGAACTTATGGGACCAACAATTTACACATCAGGACCAAAAATTGATGGGCCAAATGCAAGATGGGCAGGCTCATTGCCTGTTGGAAATGATGATGACGTGATGATAGCATTGGATTCCCTTCAACAAATAGGAACGGATTTTGTAAAACTTTACGATAGTACTATTTCAGGAGAATTATATTTAGAAACTATTCAGGAAGCTGAAAGAAAAGATATGATTACGTCTGGCCATATGCCATTTACTGTTGAATTACATGAAGCTGTTGACGCTGGATTAGATGCTATTGAACATTTATACTATGTGCTGAAAGGTTGTTCTTCAGAAGAAACAGAAATAACTCAAGCCATTTTCAGGAAAGAGTTGAGTTTTTGGAAATCTATGGAACGACTAATAAACACCTATGATGATTCAATGGCTGAAAGCACATTTAATAAACTAAAATACAATGATGTATATGTAGTACCAACGCTGCATATTGGCAATGTTTTAAGCTATTTGGATGAAGAAGATCATCAAAATGATGCATATCTCAAACTAATGGATGATGGAATCATCAAGACCTATGAAGAACGTATACGCGGTGTGTTGAATGCTTCGGACAAATCGAAAAAAGACAGAAAAGAACTGAATACCTTGTTTAAAAAACTTACCAAGTCATTAAGCGATGCTGATGTGAAATTGCTGGCAGGCTCAGATTGTGGTGCTTATAACTCCTATACCTATCCTGGAATTTCCTTGCACAACGAATTAGAAGCTATGGTGTTTGTGGGTATGTCTCCTTTAAAAGCTTTGCAGACTTCAGCATACAATGGTTCACACTTCCTGAAAAAGAATGATGATTCTGGGACACTTGAAGAAGGTAAGGTCTCCGGTATTGTTATTCTTAACAGTAACCCTTTAGAAAAGATCAAGAATACTCGTGACATTTATCGGGTTATTATTAAAAATTCAATTATTGATCCCAGTAGTTTTTAATAATTGGGCAATCTTAATGATTTCATTCATCAGCGCCTCTATATGATTTGATTTGGTTAATGTATTCATAACGGTCAGTCGCAAATATCGTATACCATTCATTTCGGTGGAAGTAATATAAAATTCTCCTTGTTTGGTAAGTTCATTCCTAATCGCCAATTGAAATTCGTTGTTTTGGCCAAATTTTGTGTATTCAAAGCATAAGATATTGGATTCTGGAAAATACGGACATGAAAAATCTGGATGCGCGTTTATAACATCATGAAATTGGCGTGTGTTGAGATATGTGTCATCTATATATTGAGCCAAACCTTTTTCACCTTCAGCAGCAAGTACCCAGAATAATTTGGTGCCTAATCCAGCTTTGGTGCATTCCAGAGTATAAGGCAAAGAGTCAAAACCGATATCTTCTTTGTTATGAAATAAGTAACTTCCTTTTTGTTGGAAAGTGGTTCCTAAAGTCTTAAAATCTTTGAACAATACTGCTGCACATAAGGAAGAAGTTCTTAGCATTTTGTGAGCATCCCATATAACTGAATCGGCTAGTTCTATACCTTTCAGAAAGTGTTTTTCTTTTGTAGATAATAAGGCACTTGCTCCATGAGCACCATCGATATGATACCAAAGTCCATGTTCCTGACAAAAACGCCCGATATCTTCCAATGGGTCATATAATCCCGTTGCTGTTGTACACCCATTGGCGACAACTGCCATGACTTTCTTGCCTTGGTCAATGGCATTTTGGTATGTCTCAAGAAGATATTCTGGTTGCATGACCTTAAGTTCATTAACCTTGACGGGAATAATGGAGTTTTGACCCATTCCCATTATTGATAGAGCTCGTGCAATAGAGTAATGAGCTTCTTCAGAGGCAAGGACGACCAAATTATTCGGTGTGCCTTGAGTCCAAGAATCCGGTGCGATAGCAGCTCTCGCTGCACACATGGCCGTTAAATTAGCGACAGAACCTCCATGTGTTAATATGCCTCCGCCATTTCCTTTCCTAAATTTAAAATCACTAGGTCTATCTCCTTTAAACCATCCAATCATGTCGAGCATCCAGTTAATCAGAAAGCGTTCAATTGTAGCACCTGCTGGTCCCATTTCGTAAATGGACATAGGATTGTTTATGACCCCATGAATCAGGTCAGCGATACCAGAAGCTACATGCGGAACAGCAACTTGATGACCAATATAATGTGGATGATGGATATGCTGCGTATTTGCCAAATAACTTTGCGTAAACCCAGTAGCCGATTGACTATCTAACCCACCTTCTTTTAACCATTTTTCTAATTGCATTTGTTCAGCAATTTCTTCTGGTGATCGTTGTGTTATCGTTTTTATTGTTCCGTTTTGACTTTCCGTAAGGTATTCGGAGAGCTCATTTATGACTGTATTTGTGACAGCCTTAAAATCATTTGCATTGTTTTTCATAAAACAGTGATACCATTAATTTTGATTGATAAGCCTATAGATTAATATGGCCGTACGTTTTGTTAATGCTTCTATAGTATTTAGGTTAACAGTTTCTTGAGGTGTATGCGCTCCAGAACCCATAGTGCCTAACCCATCTAAGCAATCAACATATTCTGCTACAAAAGAAGTGTCTGCTGCGCCTCGTTTACCCGGATCATAAGCCAAAACTTCGCCTTGCTTAAGATCTAGGCTCACGGTATTCAAAATGTCCAAAAGGTTCAAATTGCCTTCTTTTGGACCCATCGCTGGATAACTATCTGTAAAGGTGATCTTTGCAGAAGTATGAGGTAAATTATTGGACACGATGTCTCTCATTTTCGCTCGTGCGTTTTCTTTTTGTTCTTCTGATATAAAGCGCAGACCACCCACTGCTACAGCTGTTTGAGGAACAACATTGGTCTTGCCAAAAGCATCGCCTTTACTGGTCATATTGTCAAGATAAACAAAAGTTCCGCCTAATAAGACACCCGGATTAAAAGTCAAGTATTCTTCGCCACGCACTTCATTGTAGAACGTATTGAGTATTCGTGACATTTCGAAGATGGCTCCTGCACCAACACGTTTGTTGAAAACACCTGAAGAATGAGCTCTCTTTCCTGTAACTTCCAATTTCCATCCAGAAGCACCACGTCGCGCAACTGTAGCATAATTAAAGCCTGTTGAGTTTTCGAAACCAAGAGCGATATCACTTCTCTTAGCTGCATCAATCAAACTCTTTCTACTAATGTCTAATGGTTTTCCAGTGCTTTCTTCATCGCCAGTATATACTACGATTATTTGAGCATTGCCTAATAAATTATTCTCATGTAATGCCTTTAAGGCATATAGTATAATTACGTCACCACCTTTCATGTCGTTACCGCCAGGAGCATGAGCAACGCTATCGTTTATCATTTTGAATTCTTGAAAAGGACTATCGGCTTCAAAAACAGTGTCTAAATGACCTATAAGCAATAATTTTTTACCTTTTTTGCCAGAATTCTCAGCAAATAAGTGTCCAGCACGATTCATTTCTTTAGGCATATCTATCCAAGATGCTTTGAAATCAATAGCTTCAAAGGCTTGTTTGAATACCATGCCAACTTCCTGAACGCCTTTCGGATTTAGGGTGCCACTGTTAATATTGACTATTTTTTTTAGAAAATCAATGGCGTCTGTATTGTTGTTTTCAATAGTTGTGATGATTTTTTGCTCTTTTTTTGATAGATTTTGAGCGGTCAATGGTATTACTAAGACCAATAAAAGAAGCAATTGTATAAAATTGATTTTTTTCATGTCAATGAATTATGCATTTAGGCAATATAAAGGTATGAAATCTATGTGTAAAGATGTATGATATATAAGTTATCTATAACTTTAAGGAGATGTCTTTTAAATCAAAGATTTTGTATATTTCTGAAACCAAACCAACTTAGATTTTAATGTATACAAGACGTATTTTCCCGGTCAGAGGAGTCATTAAATGGACTCGAAGACATATTTTTTTATTTCTAATACTGGCGACTATTCCAGTGATTTTATTCGATCTCATGCGCTGGAAATGGTTGCATATTCCTTGGCTGCCAATGGGTGTCTTGGGTACAGCTGTTGCTTTTTTGGTAAGTTTTAAGAACAATGCATCATACGATCGATTATGGGAAGCACGAAAAATTTGGGGAGGTATCGTGAATACATCACGCTCATGGACCATTATGGTAAAAGATTTCATTACTAATACGCATGCAAAAGAACAGGTGAATACAGAAGAAATGCAAGCTATAAAGCGTGAGTTAGTGCATCGACATGTGGCTTGGTTAACAGCTTTACGTTATCAATTGCGAGCAGACAAGCCCTGGGAAATGCATTTGAAAAATACAAAATCAAATGCCGAATTCAGGGAAGCTTATTACCTGGTGTGTGAGGACACTATACCAATTAAAGAAGCCATTGAGCCCTATCTATCTGTAGAAGATTACAAAGAAGTGTTTGCAAAAGGAAACCAAGCTTCCCAAATTCTTGGAATTCAATCTAGACGTTTGAAGGAATTGATGGATGATGGGTTGATAGAAGATTTTCGTCATATGGAGATGACTAATGTCTTGGTAGAGTTTTATACGTTACAAGGAAAGAGTGAGCGAATTAAAAATTTCCCATATCCAAGACAATACGCTACATTGAATTATCTTTTTGTTTGGAGTTTTATATTGCTTTTGCCTTATGGCGTAATGGAAGGTTTTGAAGTTATTGGAGATCGTGTTATAGAGGAACTTGCTAAGCACGAAATTAAAACAGATATAATGCACCGTACTCAAGAATTTATGGCTAGACATTTTGTGTGGTTTTCAATTCCATTTAGTGCTTTGCTGTCTTGGGTGTTCCATACCATGGAAAAAATAGGGGAAAATACAGAAAACCCGTTTGAAGGCGGACCAAATGATATTCCGATTACGGATATGAGTAGAGGGATAGAAATAGATATCAGACAGCTGATTGACGACACAGATATTCCTAAGCCTTATGAGTGGAAAAATGATATCGTTATGTAATAAAAAAGCGACTCTAAGGAGTCGCTTTTTTTATTGTTTTATTGTCCTAGTCCTGGAGGATATTTCTCCATGATCTTGCCGACAAATTCCTTTATACGAGCTTCTTTACGTTCTTTGCCTTGTGCAAGATATCCAGTTCCCATACCTTGCCAAACAAGTTCCTTTTTGTTAGCATCAATTAAATCGACATAGAGAACACCTTCAGTTTTACGTGTGATGGTGCTTCTGTTGCCTCCCCAATACCAAGGATTCCAGCCCCAGCCATATCCGTATCCGCCCCAACCACTGTTGTTATAAACATTGATTTTCTCGCGAGATTTTGTAAATATGCTTACTAACATATCTGGATTTTCAGATTTCGTAAATCCTTTTGCCATAAGTTCAGCTTCTATCGCACGTAAAATTCTACGTTTGTCTAAATCGCTGATTTCAGCTTTGTCGATTCCACCTTTAAAGAAGGCGAACGTTTTGTACTGACTAAAGTCAGCTTTACTGTCATAATCAGAGGCAACTCTTACAGAACTGCATGATGCTATCACTACAAATAGTAGAGATAGTGAGATGGTTTGTAATACTCTTTTCATTGCTTTTTTTTTAAATTTATAATCCGTTAAGCAGAGTGTCATCAACGCTGTTAGGTAAAGTTACTTTTAAATTCGGTTCGTTCGACATAGCTCTTTTTATAGCGAAAATTGCTTCTTTGTTTCTCGCCCAGCTACGTCTAGCAATACCATTATTAACATCCCAAAACAGCATGGATTGTAGTCGCTTTTTAGCTTCTTTACTACCATCAAGAACCATACCAAATCCTCCATTTATTACCTCTCCCCAACCAACACCACCGCCATTATGAATGCTCACCCATGTAGCTCCTCTAAAACTATCACCGATGACATTGTGTATAGCCATGTCTGCGGTAAAGCGCGAGCCATCATAAATATTACTTGTTTCTCTATATGGTGAATCGGTTCCAGAAACATCATGATGATCTCTACCAAGAATAACTGTTTCAATCTCTCCTTTTTCAATAGCATTATTAAATGCTTCTGCTATTTTCATGCGTCCTTCGGCATCGGCGTAAAGAATTCTAGCTTGCGAACCAACTACGAGCTTATTCTCCTGAGCTCCCTTAATCCATTGAATATTATCAGCCATCTGTTGCTGTATTTCTTCTGGTGAATTTTTCTTGATTTCTTCAAGTACTTCGCAAGCGATAGCATCAGTTTTTGCTAGATCTTCTGGTTTTCCCGAAGCACAAACCCAACGAAAAGGACCAAAACCATAATCAAAACACATCGGACCCATTATATCCTGTACGTAACTCGGATATCTGAAATCAATGCCATTTTTTGCCATGATATCTGCTCCAGCACGTGAAGCTTCTAATAAAAATGCATTTCCATAATCGAAAAAGTAAGTACCCTTGGCTGTATGTTTATTAATAGCTGCAGCATGACGACGAAGCGTTTCTTGGACTTTTACCTTGAATTGTTCAGGTTCATTAGCCATCATATTGTTGGCCTCTTCAAAAGAGATATCTACAGGATAATAACCTCCAGCCCATGGATTGTGAAGAGATGTTTGATCGCTTCCTAAATCTATATGAACATTTGCGGTATCAAATTTCTCCCATACGTCAACAATATTCCCTAAATAAGCAATTGAAATAGTTTCTTGCTGTTTTTTTGCTTTCTTTACTCTGACTACTAATTGGTCTAAATCAGTAATTTTTTCATCAATCCATCCTTGGTCCAGTCTTACTTGTGTGATTTTAGGATTTACTTCCGCGCAAACTGTAATACAACCAGCAATGTTTCCTGCTTTTGGTTGTGCGCCAGACATGCCGCCAAGCCCAGAAGTAACGAATAGGTTGCCTTCAGGTAATTTTTTTATTTTCCTGAAACCATTTAACACAGTAATTGTAGTTCCATGTACAATTCCTTGAGGGCCAATATACATATAGCTTCCGGCAGTCATTTGTCCATATTGAGTGACGCCCAAAGCATTGAATTTTTCCCAATCATCAGGTTTGGAATAATTTGGTATCATCATACCATTTGTAACAACCACTCTAGGAGCTTCTTTATGACTTGGGAACAAGCCCATTGGATGCCCAGAATACATGACCAGTGTCTGTTCATTTGTCATTTCGGCCAAGTATTTCATGGTCAATCTATACTGAGCCCAATTGGAAAATACAGCACCATTTCCTCCATAGGTAATTAGCTCATGTGGATGTTGTGCTACAGCATGATCTAAATTATTTTGAATCATAAGCATTATGGCTGCGGCTTGCTTTGATTTTGCAGGATACTCTTCAATTGGTCTAGCATACATTTTGTAATCCGGACGAAAACGATACATATATATACGACCATATGTATCTAGCTCTTCTTTGAATTCTGAGATTAAAGTCTCATGATGTATTGTATCAAAATAGCGCAATGCATTTCTTAGGGCTAATTTTTTTTCTTCTACAGAAAGTATAGCCTTACGTTTTGGTGCATGATTTATAGATAAGTTATATGTTTTTGGTTGAGGTAATTTGTCTGGAATACCTTCTAATATTTGATTTTTAAATAGCATCTGTTTGATTTAAGTTAAACGAATATTCGAATTGAAATAGTAGTTTAAAGCTAAGGGTAACGTATATCAATTCTGTGATGCGTATTAGCAATTTTTATCCTATATGTCATTAAGAATGCGTCCAAATTATTGTTTTTTAACAGTATTCGTTTTTTTGTCATAACCATAAGGGCAATGTCTACAGCCACTTTCGCAGCAATACCCTCTTTTTAAGTGATATTGCTCTGTAAAACAACGATATCCTTCAGGTGTTAGGTAATAATCGCCTTCTTCAACGGGGATGATTTTTTTCATTTCATTTATTAAAAACCTACTGACTGTTAGCAACTTAGTGATAAAAACAGTTTGGGCACGGTTTCTGTAGAACAAAGATAATGTAAATTACATTTAATTAATTAGTAGTTGCTTATGATATTAGTTTCAAAATATTTGATACCAAAAGGATATTCCGGTTTGACTATTTATCCGTTTGTATTCTTGAAACATAGAGAATCCAAGACGGATGAGGTGCTTATTAATCATGAAAAGATTCATTTAAGACAGCAATTGGAAATGTTTATTCTTCCTTTTTATGTGTTTTATGTATTGGAATTTTGCTTAAGATATGTTCAATATAAGAACTGGTACTTGGCGTATATTAATATTTCTTTTGAAAAAGAATCATATCAAAATGAGGCCAATCTCAACTACTTAAATGAACGCCGTTCATGGAGTTTTTTAAAGTATCTTCGCAAGAATGATGGAATTCATTCAACTTGATAAGAGCATTAATCAAAAAATTGTTTTAGATGATGTCGTAAACGTCGAACTTTATTTAAAGAGAGAGGATAAAATACACCCTCATATTTCGGGTAATAAATACCGTAAACTCAAGTACAACTTAAATCAAGCGAAAAAGGAAAATTTCAAAACACTCCTAACTTTTGGTGGAGCGTTTTCAAATCATATAACTGCTGTAGCATCGGTCGGCAATGAACTTGGATTCAGTACCATTGGAGTGATAAGAGGAGAGGAGTTGATAAATAAAGTCCATAAAAACTCAACATTGACTTTTGCTAAAAACTGTGGAATGAAATTGCATTTTGTTTCAAGACAAGCATATCAAGATAAAGCGTCTGTTGCATTCATTGAAAATTTAAAACATCATCTAGGTGAATTTTATGTAATTCCTGAAGGTGGAACTAATGACTTAGCCATTATGGGTTGTGAAGAGATATTAAATGAAGACGATCAAAAATTCGATTATGTTTGCTGTGCTGTTGGTACTGGAGGTACTATTAGTGGAATCATTAATAGTGTAAATTCAAACCAGAAAATTTTAGGATTTCCAGCTTTGAAAGGTGATTTTTTAAAAGAAGATATTCGTAAATTTGCCAAGCAAACTAATTGGGAGTTACTATCTGATTATCATTTTGGCGGTTACGCAAAAATAAATGAGGAGTTAGTGACGTTTATCAATCAATTCAAAGAAAGGTATCGGATTCAGTTGGATCCTGTTTATACAGGAAAAATGATGTTTGGAATTAGTGATTTGATAAATAAAGACTATTTCCCTAAAGGCTCGAAGATTTTGGCAATCCACACAGGAGGACTTCAAGGTATTTCTGGAATGAATGAACTGCTTAAAAAGAAACGATTGCCATTAATTAAATAAGATGAAAACACTCATAAAAATAGGTTTCATATTTGGACTTTGCTTGGCCTTGATAAGCTGTGGCTCAAAAAGAAAAGTGGTTACAAAAAAATCAAAGGACAATAAAAAAGAAGTTGTTCTAACACCTAAAGGTGATGATGTTACAACACCAGAAGTAGAAGAGCACGTCGAAAACACTAAACCAAAGAGAAGTACTCCATCAATAAATTCTACAGCCGATTATGTGGCATATTATAGTGATATTGCTCAAGATGAAATGCGGAAGTATGGTGTGCCTGCTAGCATTACTTTAGCACAAGGCATACTTGAATCGGGTTCAGGAAAAGGAAGACTTTCGATAGAAGCCAATAATCATTTCGGAATAAAATGTCATGACTGGACAGGTGCAAAAATTTATCATGATGATGATGCAAAGCAAGAGTGTTTCAGGAAATATAATAATGCCAAGTATTCTTATAGAGATCATTCTTTGTTCTTAACATCTCGAAGGCGTTATATGGGTTTATTTAAGCTAGCTAAGGATGATTACAAAGGCTGGGCTAAAGAGCTCAGAAAAGCAGGTTATGCTACAGACAGAAAATACCCACAGAAACTCGTTGCATTAATTGAACGTTATAAACTATACAATTACGATGCGGAAGTTTTGGGTAAGGATGTATCAGATGCAAATAAGGTGACAACCACAAATGATAAACATACGGTGAAGAAGGGAGATACTCTGTATTCTTTATCAAGAAAATATAAGATTACAATTAAAGAACTTCAAAATTTAAACGGTCTTGATACAACAGAACTGTTTGTTGGACAAGTCCTTTATGTAAAACCCCTTCCAAAGGATTATTAATATGATATACAAGCGTAGCAGTGCATTGTTTGCAGATGCAGAACGAGTGATTCCAGGCGGAGTAAATTCACCTGTAAGAGCTTTTAAAGGAGTTGGCGGCACTCCCATTTTTGTAAAAGAAGCTAAAGGTGCTTATTTGTACGATGAAGATGGGAACCGATTGATAGATTATATCAATTCTTGGGGCCCCATGATTCTAGGACATGCCTTTGAACCTGTTGTCAACGCTGTTATTGAGAAGGCCAAAAAAGGAACATCATTTGGCATGCCAACAGAAATTGAAACTAAGATTGCTGAGTTGGCTATATCTATGGTTCCAAATGTTGACAAAATACGCTTTGTAAATTCTGGAACTGAAGCTTGTATGAGTGCTGTGCGATTGGCAAGAGGATATAGCGGAAAAGACAAAATTATAAAGTTTGCAGGTTGCTATCACGGTCATAGTGATTCTTTTTTAATACAAGCTGGAAGTGGCGCCGTGACTTTCGGCACACCCAATAGTCCAGGAGTAACTCAAGGTACAGCCATGGATACTTTGTTGGCTAGATATAATGATTTAGATAATGTTAAAGAGCTAATTATAGCCAATCAAAGTGAGATTGCAGCTATTATTATTGAACCCGTTGCAGGTAATATGGGGTGTATTCCGCCAAAAGATGGGTTTTTAAATGGTTTAAGAGATCTTTGTGATGAGAACGATATTCTCTTAATTTTTGATGAAGTCATGACAGGGTTTCGTTTAGCTAAAGGTGGTGTACAGGAATTAATGGGTGTTGATGCTGATATTGTTTGTTTTGGTAAAGTAATTGGTGGTGGTTTACCAGTTGGAGCGTTTGCCGCTCGAAACGAAATTATGAACCATTTGGCTCCATTAGGGCCAGTGTATCAGGCAGGAACATTAAGTGGAAACCCTTTGGCAATGGCAGCAGGTTTGGCCATGCTTACTGAATTGAATCAAGATAATCAAGTATTTAAACGCTTAGAAGAGAAGACAGCCTATTTGCAAGACGGTATTGCAAAAGCCTTAAATACTAATAATGTTCTCCATACCATAAATAGAGTTGGTTCGATGATTTCTGTTCATTTTGATAAAGATCCCGTTATTGATTTTGAAACGGCTGCGAAAGGAAATAATGAAACCTTCAAGACCTTCTTTCATGGCTTGTTAGCTGAAGGTGTTTATATAGCACCTAGTGCATTTGAAACTTGGTTTATTACTGACGCCCTTACTTATAAAGATTTAGATGAAACTATTGCTGCGATTGAAAAAATTGCTAAAACGTTATAAATAAAAGAGCCTTGCAATTACAAGGCTCTTTTATTTATATGCTATCGAAGTAATTAATTTTTTATTGCTTTGAATTTTTCAAATTGCTCCTTAGTCAGAATTCTTTCTATAGTTGCATTGAATTTTTTTTCAAATTCAGCTTTGTTCACTGGCTTGTTAGATTGATATGTTTTCTCTCTAGTAACATACGCTTCGGATAAAGCTTTTGTTTGGTCATCACTTAAATTTAATGCAGTAATGAGCGTCTTAACCTCTTGTTTGAAATTAGTAGATTTTGACATATCTGGCACTTCCATTTGAGCAAAACCAGTTTGAGTGTTTAATAAAAGAGCAAAGGCAAAAAGACAAAGCGTAATTATTTTTTTCATGATATATTTTTAATTCGTTAATAACAGGTCCTAAATTAAGAATTTTTATGCTATTAAAAAGGAAATAAATAAAAAAAGCACTGAAGCTATATTTCGCCCAGTGCTTTTCAAATTAAAAACTAACCAACTCTACTAATGCCTTTTTATAGTTTGTCTCATCCTCCTTCTTTTCATCATTTTTTGCCGTTTAACACGGTTACGTGCTATCCTTTTTTGACGATTCCCTTTTTCCCATTTTTCAAATTGTTCTTTGTTTAAAATGGTTTTCATTGCTGATTTATGAGCTATGGCTTTGTCTAGAGTTTCGTTTACAAGAGCAAATCGTTTATCCGGAGAAAGCTTGGCTCTTGATTTTCTTTTTTCTTGTATATCGCCTCTCTTTTGTTTTCTATGTTTAGTGTTCTCTAAATTGAGTTCTTGAATCTTTTGTTGCTGAGATGCATTTAAGTCAAGAGCGAGTGTCATACGTTTTGTTTTAATTGTAGCAATCTGTTCAGCCGTAAATCTAGGCTTGTCAACTTTTTCTTGTTGTTGTGCAGAGGTATTTAAAGTGATGAATGCTAATAAAGTAATAAGTACATGTTTCATTTTTTGATCTTTTAATTATATGCTGCTTTGACTACTTATTTAAGAGAAGGTTTAATGGTTTTTGAATATTTTAACAGTTAATTAATTTTTTTTTGCTTTTTCAATCAAATTCAATGTTGTTTCGTATAAGCTATTTCGCTCCATTTTGCTTTTCAACCAGGCGTAAAAACTCATAACAAAAATATCTTCGCGTTCGGCATCTATCCAAACAAAAGAATTTTCTACAGTGTCAAAAAATGATTTTGATGTAATTATTTCTGGTTTCTTGTAATACAGTTCCACAAGATGTAAATACCTAATAACTCGCTGTTGGTCAATAGATCTTAAATAGGGATTATATATGCGTTTAAAACTAGAAAGTCTTGATTCCATTAAATCAATATTTCCCAATTCTAGATGGAGCAATATCTCTATCAAATTTTTTTTGATAACCCACTCCTTACCTGCCTTTTCTTCATACCATTTGTTTGTATGATAGAATTTTGAGAAGATTGATTGTGCTTTTTTAAACTCGTTTTGTTGAAAATAACACATAATGAGACTTAAATAGATATCTAGTAAAGTTTCAATATCTGGATGCTTTTTTATTATAAACCCTTCGAGAATAGATATGGCTTTTTTTGGTTCATTGGAGTAATTGTAGTTTAGAGCCAGTAATAGGTGATGCTTTAATGTAAATGCATTGTAGTATTTCTTTCGCGCTAAGAGCATTTGGTCATGCATCTTGTTTAAATAAAGCAAAGACATTTCAAATTTTTTATTCCTGAATAAAGTATTTGCAATCAGGTACAATACTTGTGTGTGGTAGTACAGCTCTTTGTCCTTGTTTTTATGTTCTTGCAGTGTATTGTATGTAGCTATTAAGAAGGGTTCTATTCTTAGGTAATCATTAGTGACAAAAGCCGAAATGCTAATAATGGTCATCAACTGGTATAAGGATTTAAAAGACATAGAATCACTAATTGTGATGTTGTGTTCCTTAAGTGTGTTAGTTAGTAATGTTTCAAAATCTATGATTTCACCCTTATACGTTATTTGATTAATGACCTGACGAATCTTAGCGTATACAATATTAAGTTCATCTTCTATGTGAACATTCTTTTGATTAACCTTGAATTTGCCTATTAAAACATCAATGTTTTCTGAATGATTTGTATATGCATATTGAATTTTGGTGTGATAAATTTCATTAAGTAATGGAAAAAGTAAATGTTCTTGTGCAAGTGTTTCTGCCTTATCCAATATTTTGTATGCGACCCTATATTGTTTGTGAATTAAAAAAGTTCGAGATGCCAAGATATACTTAATGATTTGTATGTCAATCGAATTCTCTTCTTCAAGATTGGTGTTAGCAGTAAAATCAATTAAAGATTGGTAGAGTCGTTTTCTTAAAGCGTGGTAGGCATCTTTGTTTTTGGTATTGTATAAAGTATTGCATATTTCTTTGGAGGAGAGCTCTTGTTTTGCAATAAGCTTGAATAAATCGATGTTTTTAGCATCTGTTCTTTTGTTTCTTTTTTGAAGATATTGAATGAATCGTTGTTGCTCATCTAAAGAAAAAGTGAAAATTATTTGATCTAAATTCATTTTTATATCGTCAGTATTTTACTTCTAAAATACTATAAAATATATAATAATAGTAATAATTATAAAAAATTGGTAATCAGTATTTTATCAAAATTTGATTTTACAACTTCATATTTAAAGTCACATTTGCGGTGTAATCATTAAAACAAAGCAAAATGAAAAAGCGATTTAAAATAGTTGTGTTTATCATCATGATGATAACTATAGTAGTTAGCTCAAAGCGTATTGCAGATTATCTAGTAAGTTCATACGAAGAAGGTATCTCTTATTTAGCGCAGGCCTCTTTAGAAACTAATTGTTTTGTAACATACAGATAGTATGCAACTCAAAAGGATTAATAAAGCATTTGTAGTAACTATAGGGATTTCGGTAGTACTTTTTGTGTACCTCGTTTTTTTAGGGTACAATGAAATTAAGACTGCAAAGGATGTTATCAAGATTATTGCATCCATTTTGTTCCCATTACCTATGCTCTTTTTTGCCCGATTCATCTTGATCGAACATTTTTTACCTGAAAATACGGATGAGTATAAGAAACAAAATCAAAAACCGGCAACATTGCTTTTGGTTATTACTATGATTGTTGCATTGTTAACGATGCAAGGAGTAGAGTGGTTAACACAAGTTAAATTGGAAGATCATCTCATTTTTGCACATTTAGTAAACAGTACAACCATTAGTTCTTACGTACTTAATTTTATCATCTATAACAATTTAAGATTCAATGGCATTTTGAGCGGTATTTTGCTATCGCTTGCCATCCATGTGTTCTTTTTATCAATATAATCATCAAAAACTATAATTATGTCAAATTCAATTTTTTCACAAGTAAAACCAACTAATAATTCAAATAAGCGAGAATGGTTGTTTTCTATTCAATCAGTTATCGTTGTAGGTCTATTGGCTTTTACCACATTAGCATTCTTTTTTTATAATGGTCTTCCAGTAATTAAAGGAATTAAAGTGGTTTTCGCACCTTTTTTATCTGTGGTTCCATTGCTTTTTATTCTCTCTATTTTAAGAGATTTAAGGAAAGGTTTTATAGAGGGTGATTATTCAAAGAAGGAAATAATAAAATTTTGCATGATTACTATTGCAATCACTATTGCTTTTACAGGAATTACAAATCTTTTAGCGCAGATAGGCGCATTAGAAATATTATTAGCTGCTATCATGGCTATTTTGAGTATCGTTTTCTTCATAAAAAGTAAGATTAAAGATATTCTAGGGATGTCAATCATAACAGGAATTGCAGAAGGTATTATCGTGTATATGATCTTTTTGTTTTGATGATAGGTTAATTAACCCAAAACCTCGTAAACGTTTTGTTTGCGAGGTTTTAAATCAACACCTATGAAATCTGATGAATCATTAATAATATCCGATAGAAGAAGAATTAAAGAAATCTTGGCTGTTATTTTAACGGCTATAGGGAAATTCATCTTTATGGATTATCTAGACCTAAGATTATATTATGTGATTTTTGCAATCTTAGTTTGGTTAAGCTATGTGATTTATAGATATAAACAGAATAATAATATTATAAAATATTGGGGTTTTAGAATAGATAATTTTCGTGAAACTATCATTATTATGCTACCTTTTGGTATTGTTTCTATAATCTCTTTTTTGTGCATTGGTTATTATCAAAATAGTATTCATGCCACTTGGCATATAATACCCATTTTAATCACGTACCCGATTTGGGGTAGTATTCAACAGTTTATAACTATTGGGCTGATTGCTGGAAATCTAAATGACTTAAAAAACAAAAAATTAAATAAAGTTTCAATTATAGTTATTACTGCTGTACTCTTTTCAATAGTTCATTTTCCATCTGGATGGTTAATGCTAGGAACGTTTTTATTGGCATTATTTTATGGATACATATATTTAAAATCTAAAAATATTTATGTCATGGGACTATTTCATGGGTGGTTAGGAGCATTATTTTATTATACTGTTGTTAATCAAGATCCATTTGAAGACGTATTTTTAAAACTTATTAATTCATGAATATGAACACAAAACTTATGAAAGAATTACCAGAGTTGTTGGAAAACAAGGTGATTTCACAAGATGTTGCAGATGCAATTGAAGCTTATTATACAACTCAAAATGACGCTAAGCCTAATCGTTTGTTTACAGTGTTTGGTGTGCTAGGAGCTACACTAGTAGGTTTGGGTATCATACTCATATTGGCTCATAACTGGGACGATTTTTCAAAATCGATTAAAACGGTTTGGGCATTTTTGCCTTTGGTTATTGGTCAGTTAATTGTTGGTTATTCAATTTTGAAGGGCAAGAGCGATACTTGGAAGGAAGCTTCTGGAGTGTTTCTCTTTTTTGCTGTAGGAGCATCTATAGCTTTGGTTAGTCAAATCTATAATATTCCTGGTAATTTGAGTTCATTCCTACTCACCTGGATTTTACTCTGTACTCCTCTTATTTACTTATTAAAGTCCAAGGCTGTTGCTATCTTGCATTTGGTGTTCGCGACATACTATGTATTTGAATATGGCTATGGATACGGTTCGCGTACACCCTGGTATTATTTGCTTCTTTTAGCAGTTTTAGCTCCATTTTACATACAATTATTGAAGCATTATACCACCTCTAATATGACCTCCATTTTTAACTGGCTTATACCATTGAGTATTACCATTAGTCTCGGAGCTTTTGTTGGTAGAGGTGATGATGAGTATGGGTTTTTGATATATGTCATCTTGTTTGGCATGTTCTATAGCATTGGAAAGATTCCTTACTTCCAAGATCAGAAATTAAGACGTAATGGGTTTCTTGTCTTCGGATCCTTAGGAACCATAACAACCGTGTTGTTTACCACGTTTCGGTGGTATTGGAAAGATTTAGCAAATGGTACATCTACACATACAGAAACTATTATTTTAGCGGGTGTTCTATTTGCATTGGCCCTTCTAATTTTAGGGTATTCATACGCTAAGAAATGGGTCAAGGAATTCAATTTATTTCAATATGTATTTATCATTTTCGCGATACTGTTTTTCATTGGAATGGTGAACATTAGTATTCCTGTCATTATTACCAATCTCTTGATATTCAGTTTAGGAATGATAACGATAAAAATAGGCGCGGACCAGTTCCATTTTGGAATTTTGAATTACGGGTTACTTATTGTTACGGCACTGGTAATCTGTAGATTTTTTGATGCAAATATAAGTTTCGTTGTTAGAGGCTTACTTTTTGTTATCGTTGGTGCCGGTTTCTTTTTAACTAATTATATCATGCTTAAAAAGCAAAAATCTAATACTTTATAAAATGAAAACAATACATATAGTCGCAATATTTATTTTAGTAGCATGCATTCAATTGTTTGTTCCAGCTAAAATGATATATGATAAAGAAGCCATTATAGAGGATGGTACAGTGTATAAATTTAAAACACGCCCGATTGACCCTAATGATCCTTTTAGAGGAAAATACATCACATTAGACTATGATATAAACGCTATTAAAACAGATGATACGCTTTGGCAGAGAAAAGATGAGGCCTATTTGTATATAAGAAAGGACGCTGATGGTTTTGCTACACCTGTGACGGTGAGTCGAGAAAAGCAAGATCTGGATGAGGATTATATATTGACTGAAGTCATTTGGTATAATAGTAATGAAAGGGAAGTAAATCTTCAGCTGCCTTTTAATCGGTACTATATGGAAGAAACTAAAGCATACGATGCAGAAGTAGCCCATAGAAAAGCGCAAAGAGATTCATTACCAGATAATACCTATGCATTGGTATATATTAAAAATGGATCTGCAGTATTATCTGATATTTTAATTGATGAGGTTTCAATTAAAGATCATGTTGAAATGCAACAAGATAAAAAAGGGGAAAAACCCTGATTAGAAACAGGCGTTCTCCTCTGTTTTGATATCTGTCTGTATTATATATTTGTAGTGTAAGTAATAGTTAAAGGGGATTTTCTACTACTTTTCATTTAGTTTAGTTAGTTTTAGTTAGTAAAGGAAAAGGCTGCTCGAGAGAGCAGCCTTTTCCTATTTATACCATTTGTGTTTATCAAAATCAAAACAAACTAATCATACTTTTCAAGATGATGGATAGTAAATTATTATCGGGAGTTGCTGATTTTAAGAAGCGTTTAAGATTTTTTTAAAACTATTGCGTCTAACTTAGAAATATCATCAATCAAAGACTAATTCAACCAAAATGCAAAGCTATGCCAAAATAGCGATTTTACTATGCACTTTAACGCTCGTTAATATTAGTAGTCTATATGCATTTGATATACCAGATAACGAGGTGTCTATAATCAGTAATAATCTTGCTATAGACAGTTTATTTCAAGTTCACAAACAAGTAGATTCTATTGAACGCCAAGAGCTAATAAAGCTGAATGAAAGTGCATTGCAGAATAATAGTGTAGATTCAGTAACTATTTATAAATCCCTGGCAGTACTTTACGCCAAGAATAATAATGCGTTAGAATCTTCTAAACACATTACCCATTATATGAGGGCAACTCAAGATATGTCCATTTTAAACGATCATATTTTTTCTAATATAAATAATACATCAGAGTATTTGGATTTAAAAAATGCTTATAAGCCAAAATTAGGAATCTCACTGATTTTCTATGCCTTTACGGGTTTTTTTGGATTACTAATTTTCATTGTGCTTAACTGTAGAAAAAAAATGGATGGAATTTCAGTACTATTGATCAGTAGTTTCGTACTTTTTAATTCATTATTTATTTTGCATGTGAGTATTCATCAATCTAGATATTATTTACAGATACCACATTCATTATTTGCAACAGCTTCTTTTTCATTTCTTTATGGCCCATTATTGTATTTTTATTTTAAGAGAATAGTGAGGAATCATAGATTTACTTTAAAAGATTCCATGCATTTAGTTCCGACATTAGCATTGATCATATTTCTCATCCCTTACTATAGATTAAACTCAATTGAGAAATTCAGATTTATGTTTGACCATGCTAATTTTGTGTCTACAAGTGTCAAAATTATAGCAATTTTTAAAATAATATCCTTGTGTTTTTATGCTTGGGCGACATTTAAGATTTACAACAAGCAGGAGCAAGACAACAAAATATCTAAGGGTAATATTAGAAGTATAAAGAAGGTGTGGGAAAGAAATGTGCTGACAATTTTCATATGCTATGTATTAGCCTATATCTTATATGTTTGTGCTATTACTAAATTTATTGATTATAAGCCATTATTTAATTTACAAATAATTGTAATCGCGATAATGATTTTTTATATAGCGGCTATTTCATTATTGCAACCCGAGGTATTTAAGGGTAAGATTGAGTTGAGTGATTTGGTGAATTTATTTAAGTATAGTAAATCTGGGTTGACCGAATCTTATTCTGTTGAGTTGAAGAAACGCTTACTTGAGTTAATGAATAAAGATAAATTATTCAAACAGAACGATATGAATCTAGATAAATTATCTGAAATTTTAGGAACTACTAGACATAATGCTTCGCAAGTGATTAACGAACATTTTAATATGAGCTTTTTTGAGTTAATGAACTTCTATAGAATAATGGAAGCTCAAGATATTTTAATGGATGATAAGAACAGAAGCTTGAATATTATTGATGTGGCCTATGAGGTTGGTTATAATAATAAAGTCACATTCAATAAAGCATTTAAGAAACAAAATAATTTAACTCCAACTCAATATATTCGCTCCTTAAATTATGATGCAAGATTTTTAAAAGGCGCTTAGTGTATTCTACCATTTTTTATGTATTCGAAACGTTTTAGCGAGTTATTTGTTTGTGCCGTTATCTGATAACGACTTATCTCCTTTTAATGAATATTGAGCTATCTGTAATATAAGTTCTCTAAAAGCTAAGACATACACCTCTAAAAAGAATGTCTAATAATTAGTGACCAATCGGTCATTTATTATCTACAAACTGCATAACAAGTATGGCTATCAACAATGCCTTAATTAGTAACCTGCTATAGTGTTGTAAATAAAAAGTAAGAGTTTAACGGCTAGGTAAACTCTTATAAGACACACCCTTTTTCATTGTTATTATTCATTGCTTAGAGTAGTGATTGTGAAGGTAAGGTGGTGCAAACCAAGGCCTTAATATTATGAAATAACCATGTTAACTTTGATTTCATAAATATCTTAAAGCAAATATTTGAGTTAGTCTTCAAAAGTATTTGCACTACCTACCTTTCTTCAATTACTCTATAACTAATTCGAAAAAAATAAAAATTAAGGTTTATGAAAGTAAAAAATTATGGTTTAGTGTTAGTGCTCTTTTTTTTAAGCATAGAATTATGCTTTGCACAAGAGAGAGCAATCACAGGAACAGTAACACAAGCAGTTGATGGTATGCCATTAGCAGGGGTTAATGTAATTGTGAAAGGAACATCTCGTGGTGTTCAAACTGATTTTGATGGAAATTACACGATTAGGGCAAGTAATGGAGAAGTTTTGGTGCTCTCATATGTTGGACTAAAGACTATTGAATTATTGGTTAGTTCCAGTAATACAATGGATACAACAATGGAAGACGATATTTCTGATCTAGATGAGGTTGTAGTTGTAGCGTATGGGCAGTCTACATTAAAAACAAATGCAGCTTCTGTCACCACACTTAAAGCCGAAAAGATTGAAAACAGAGCAAATACAGCAGTTCTTCAGAGTTTACAAGGACAAGTTGCTGGTGTTAATGTAGGTACTGGTTCAGGCCAGCCTGGAGGCGATAGTTCAATTATTATAAGAGGTGTGGGGAGCGTTAATTCTGAAATAGAACCACTGTATCTTATAGATGGTGTACCTACTAATAGAGATAATTTTAGAACTATTAACCCAAATGATATAGAAACCTTTACCGTTTTAAAAGATGCCTCTGCAACATCATTATACGGTAATAGAGGGTCAAATGGTGTTATACTTATTACTACCAAGAAAGGAAGATTCAACGAAGGCCTTAAATTTCAGTATTCTAATTCATTTGGCTTTAGCGAGCTTCAACCTCAGAATATTGAATTATTAAATTCAACACAAATATTGAATTGGCAAAGAGATAATGGAGGTGGAGATGGATTTGGCTTATCTGATGCTCAAATTGCGGCTTTAGCAGGGCAATCAAATACAGACTGGTATGATGTGTTCTTTAGAAGGGCATCAACCGTAAATCATAATCTAAGTGCTACCTCAGGTGGAGAAAAGACTCGAAACTTTACCTCTATTCAATACACCGAGCAAGAAGGTACTGTTTCAAATACTGATTTTAAACGAATGAGCGTTAGAAACAACTTTAATGGTAAATCAAGCAACGATAAATTCAAATACAATCTAAACGTGGCACTGTCATTTGCAAGAACCAATGAACAGGATGGTACGGGTTCTAATTCCACTTTTTTTAATCCATACAGAGCATCTATCTATGGATTACCTTATTTATCACCATTTAATGCTGATGGATCACAAACTATTGATGGTGGTGTTATACCAGGAGTGCCAGGAACGTTTACAGGAAGCAATATTAAAAACTTCGTATATGTCCTATTAAACTCTATTGCTCTAAACACTGATGAAGAAGAAGATGTTAGAATTGTTGGGAGTTTCGATACGAAATGGGCGTTTACAGATAATTTAACGGCAGGAATTGCACTTGGAGTCGATTATAGATCTGAAAGACGTACAGAGATATTGCATCCTGCGAGTATTTTAGGACCGTTTCAATCTGAACAAGGAAACCAAGCTGCCTTTGGAGGCATTTGGGAAAGCACTAATACAAGAGATGTAAGAACTACGACGCTCACAAGTTTAACCTATGAAAATGTCTTTGAAGAAAAACATAACCTCGAAGTATCGGCATTTTTAGAATACAATAGGGATTTTATTGACATTAGTGATTTTGATCAGGATGGACTTGATGAACGGTTTTTAGGAAGTGGCAATGCATTTATTGCAGCCAATACACAGGAACTCATTAACGGAAATCTGGTGAACCCTTATCTACCTACATTAAATATTGGGTCATTTACAACCGGCCTTTTTTCATATTTTTCCAAACTAGGTTATACCTATGACAATAAATATGGTTTTCAGGCTTCAATAAGACGTGATGCTTCATTTAGGTTTTCAAAGGATAATAGATGGGGTACTTTTTGGTCTGTAGCTGGACGTTGGAACATCAATGAGGAATCTTTTATGGATGATTCTGCTATTAACCTGTTGAAACTGAGAGCTTCCTACGGAACTGTTGGAAACCAATTAGTTGGGTCGGCAACGATAGGAGGGTTAGTATTACCTACAAATTATAGAGGATTAAATGTTTCTGTTCCTGAAATAATCTCAGGAGCTGGATATAATAGTACAGTGTCTTTAATTCCAAATGCCGCCAATTTAGGAAATCCAGATTTGAGATGGGAAACTACAAAAGCTACAAACTTAGGCCTAGATTTTGGAGTTTGGAATAGCCGATTATTAGGATCAATTGATGTTTATAAACGTGTTACTGAGGACTTATTCTTTAATAGAAATGTATCATTGATCAACCCTGGAACTACTATCGATGCCAATGTTGGAGAACTTGAGAATAAAGGGGTTGAACTAAAACTGGATTATTCTCTTTTAAATAAGGGGGATTGGAAGATTGCAATAGGAGCGACAGGAAGTTACAATAAAAATGAAATCACGAAGCTAGCAGCAGAAACAAATGGCTTGATCGATAATGGAGGACTCACAGTATTAGCTGAAGGGCAACCATTTGGAGCCTATTATTTAAGTCGATTTGCGGGCGTAAACCCTTCAAATGGGGAAGCACTGTTTTTAGATATAAATGGTAACATTACGGAAAATCTAATACCAGCTAATAGAGTCTTTTTAGACAAATCATCCCAACCAACATGGCAAGGAGGTTTTTATACAGATATTAATTTTAAAGGATTTCAATTATCTACTCAGTGGTCCTACGTCGCTGATCTTTATCGCGTCAACTTAGATTTTGCCGAGCTGGAAAATATTGGAGTCGGAACTGTTGGTGATGGACAAAACAGGACACCATCCATATTAAATGCATGGCAAGCTCCAGGCGATGTTACAGATATCCCGCGAGTGGGAAGCACTCATAGCTCCTTTGCTTTGGCAGTAAATTCTGATAAATACTTGGAAGATGCCTCTTTTTTGCGCCTTAGGAATATAGAATTGGCATATGTCATTCCAACAGAATTCCTTACAAAAACACCATTTACAAACATTAAGATATATGGGCAGGGAGAAAATTTACTAACATTTTCAAAGTACAGAGGAAACGATCCGGAATCTAATTTTAGAACGATTGATAGAGGAGAATATCCTACGTCTAGAATTGTGTCATTTGGAACAGTAATTAACTTTTAAAAATAGATAAATGAAGACTATATTTTATAAAAACCAATTGAAATTCGCTGCGTTAATAACCTTATTCTTTTTTAGTTGTCAAGATGCCATTGACATACAGCAGGATGGATTTTTAGGACCAGATAATGCTTATAATACGGTCGACGATTTACAATCAGGATTAAATGGCGTTTATGCACGTTATCTCCCTGATAGTGGTGGGAATGGAACTGGCGGAGAGATTTATCATAGCTCTGTATTTACTGACGAGATCAAAGCAGGAGTGGCTAGTAATGGGCAAGGAAGCACTTTATATGATTTTATCATAGACAATACTAATACTGGAAGTGCATCCTTTATTATTTGGCAAGATAATTACCGTATGCTCGCAAGAGCAAATCGCGTTTTAGATGCATTTGATAATGTTGCAATTTCTGCAAGTGATTTGGTACGAGCTAATCATATAAAAGGACAGTTATTCGCATTGAGGGCATTGGGGCACTTAAAGCTCTTGGAATATTTTTCTCCAGATTATAATGATCCTAATGGTTTAGGTGTTATTAATTTAGACTTTGTAAACGATGTAAATGATCAATTGCCAAGAAATACTTTTAGTGAAACTGCGGCATTGATAAAATCTGATCTAGACCAAGCTAACGGATTGTTAGATCCTTCAGAAATGTCTAATATATTCATCAACCCTGATGTTGTTAAGGCTTTGAGAACGAGATTAGCATTGATTGAAGGCGATTACAGTACAGCTCTACAATATGCTTCCGAATTAGTAAGTAGCTACCCTCTTGCTAATCAACAGCAATACTTAAACATGTATCAGGATACCGATGATACTGAATTGATTTTTAAATTATCAAGAGTTTCAGGAGATAACGATGTAGCACTACTTTACTATTTTAATTTTATTAGTGCTACTGATGGATATTTGGAAGTATCTAATCAATTGTTCAATGACTTATCAGCTATACCTGGAGACATAAGACTCTCGGCAGTTTTAAGTAGTACATTTAGTACTATTAATGGTGTAGATGACCCCTCAAATGTGCTAGTTATAAATAAATACCCAGGTTCTGCAGATGGTCAAGCAACTAACGATATTAAGGTGTTTCGATCATCGGAAATGCTACTGATTAAAGCTGAAGCAGAAGCAAGAACAGTTGGACTGTCTGAGGCAGCGATATCTATTAAAACCTTAAGAGATGCGAGATTTGGAGTTGCTACACCGTTACCGTCATATGCAAATATTACCGAAGCACTTACTGATATTTTATTAGAAAGAAAGAAGGAACTATGTTTTGAAGGACATAGATATTTAGATCTAAAACGCTTAGGTGGAGAACTGGGTATTGGAATTAATAGGAATCCTGTGGATTGTGCATCATTTCAAGCATCATGCGTTTTACCATCAACAGATGTCAAATTTACGTTGCCTATTCCTCAAGCGGAGCTAGATGCTAACGCTAATATTCAAACTAACCCAAGTAACTAAAATCACTATGAGAAATTTTAAAATAATAATTGCGGTTTTCTTTTTGTTTGCATGCAATGAGGACGTTGATTCAATTTTATATGATAATGTCAATGGTCAAACAGGATTAGGATTTAGTGGACCAGCTATTATATCTGTTGCTATTCCTCAAGAAGGAATTACTGTGAATGTTCCTGTAAATGTAACAACGATATCTACATCTTCTAGAACGTTTAGCGCAAATATAAATACAGAAACCACCACACCAAATACGTCTTCAAATTACACACTAGGAGATATCATCATACCAGCAGATTCTTATGAAGGCAGTTTATCCGTTACTTTCGGGAATTTTGAAAATTTGGTTGAATTTGCAACAAACCAATTGGTTATAGACCTGAGCTTGCCTGAAGGAGCAGCCGTTATAGGATCTAGCTCAATTACCTTTAATTATATTAAGGAATTTGTATGTCCAGACTTGACATTAAACATCAGTTTTGATGATTTCCCAGAAGAAACATCTTGGGAAGTTACAAATGATGCTGGTAATATTGTTGCTTCTGGCTCTATGTATGGCGGACAAACGTCTTATTCAGAAGATCTTTGCTTGCCTGATGGGTGTTACACCTTCACCATTTTCGATGTATATGCCGATGGTATTTGTTGTGGTTTTGGAGAAGGTTCATATGAAATGATATTGAATTCCGAAGTTCTATTTTCTGGAGGTGAATTTGGAGCTGAAACATCTAATAACTTTTGCATAGAGTAAAACTAAATCTATAAAAATCTTAAAAATGAAAAATAAAATAAAAATATACTCTTTATTCATTCTGCTCATTGTATTAGGCTATAGCTGCGAGGATGGTGTTAATTCTTTTGAAGATACACCAACAAATGGTTGGATCGAATTTACAAATGCCCAAACTACTACTGGACAAACCTCTAGCAGTATCACAGTTCCGTTAGCGGTAAATGTGCCTGTATATAGTAATGGTTTGAATATTAGTTATAATATAGTTGGTGTAGAAGGTGATTATACCAATTTCGTCGCATCTTCTTCAGGATCTACATTTGCTGATCCAACTGCAGATAATAGAAGTGCTAATATCGAAGTTAATCTAATGAATATGGAAGTTGGGAGAGATTTTGTGACCAGCTTTGATATTGTATTAACTTCTGTAGATGTAGATGGTGTAAATATTGGAGTTGATGAAAATAGTGTCACGGCACATAGAGTCACAATACCATGTTCTAATCCGGAGATTGTATCTAATGATTATTTTGTTGGAGATTATGTAATTGTTGATGTTTCTGGAGTCATTGGGCCTGGTAATGGAACCGAAAATTTTGCTTCAGGGACAGTGACTTTAATCGTTGATCCAACAAATCCAAACAAAAGGATATTTTCAGTTGGAGCATTACCAGCATTTAATGGAGAGATAGAAACGGTTACTATTGAATTTTCTACAGATAATGTTGTTTTGTTGGGGAATGTTGACCCCACTTTATCATGTGGTGGAGGAGTTCCTTATATATTTTCCAATGCAGGTATAGGAAATAGCTCGCCTTGGGATATTTGTAACGATCAATTTATAACGATAGTTTACTCTGAGGACCCAAATGGATCTTGTGGAGGACCATTTTTATCATCATTTAGCTTAACTAAATTATAACAATAAATAGACTATTAATCAATTTATAAAGAAAAAGGCTGCTCGAGAGAGCAGCCTTTTTCACACTAATCACACTAATAAAAAAAAAGAAAACAAACTAATCAATCTTTCAATGCTATAATATCTTGATTCTTGAGATATACCGGAGATTCTATGAATAGTTTCTCAATATGGTAATCCCAATCTTTAATAATGTCAAAATAACTAGAATTCATTTTTGCCATGATGCTGTCGCAATCATTGCAGGTATGTTTATACTCCAAAAAATAATGCCCGAATTCATGAAAGGCCACTACTTTTAGTATTTCTTTATCCAGAAGGGTCATCCAACTGAATATTATTTTTTCTACATCGTTATTGTCATTTCTTACCAGCATACCTAAGGTGCCTCCTTTTGGGCTAACACGTAAAGTGTCAACTACCGCTATCTCTGTTAACTGAAATAACTTCTCATGGTAATCCACTTTGTACTTCTTGCAAAGAGCTATGAATGCATCTAAATGAGGCTGAACTAGTCCATCCGTTTTTACAGATTTTGACTCACTGAGTTTCGGTATTTCGAACTCCGACTTTTGAGAATAGAGTGAGAAAGTACTAAAAATGAAGAGCAGTAATAGCAAATAGGTTTTCATCGCAGTTAAGTTTAGGTTCTTTTAGATTTAGGGGGTCTAAAATATTGATTAACAATAGCTTTTGATATCTTAATCTTATGCTAACCTAAAAAAAGAAAACCTAAAAACCAAATTTTTTGTGCATTTTATCGTTAAAATTTGCATTTCAACGATGATATTTTGAAGCTGACAAGCGATGCTTTCTAGTATTTCAACGATTTTTACCATTTTTAATTTTTGTATTTTAGGACATTAACAATTCTTACAAATGTCTTATTGGTTATCTATTTTATTGATTATCATAGTTGTTTACTTCGTGCTAAGCATCGCATTATATTACTTACAAGATTATTTTCTTTTTAAACCTGAAAAACTGCCAAAAGACTTTCAGTTTTATTATGAGAATCAAAATACTGTTGAGCATAACTTAGAGACAAGAGATGGTGCCATAATTAATGGCGTTCTTTTTAAACCAAAAGGAGAATCGAAAGGCATTGTGCTTTATCTAAAGGGAAACTCAAAGAGTATTAAGGGTTGGGGGAAATTTGCTGTTGATTTTACGAGACATAATTATACAGTATTAATGGTGGATTATAGAGGGTTTGGAAAAAGCACAGGAAGACGTTCGCAAAAAGCTATTAAGAGAGATCTTCAGGTTGTGTATAACAAGATAAAAGAGCAAACGGCAGAAGAGCGTATTATTCTATATGGTCGATCTCTTGGATCGGGATTTGCAGCCAAGCTTGCCTCTATGAATAATCCGCGTATGCTAGTTCTAGATGCGCCCTATTACAGTCTTACCAAAGTTACGGCGCGCTATGCACCTTTTATGCCGTTGTCTGTTTTAATGAAGTATCCTTTACCAACATATAAATGGTTAAAATATGTTAAATGCCCTATACATATTATTCATGGCACCAATGACCAACTAATTCCTTTTAAAACAAGCGTAAAACTCTCAAAAATCAACCCTAAAATCACTAGACTTTATCCAGTTATAGATGGAGGACATAAAGATTTGAATAATTTTGAATCGTATCACAAAATGTTAGAAGAAATCTTGCATTCCACGCCAAAAGAAATCAACCTTGAAGGTAGTAGCATTAATGTAGTGCATAGTAGTAAACGAACGAATGCGTAAGACCAAGAAATTAATTTATGGACTATTATTATTTTATGTTATGATTGCAGGAGCTATGTATTTTCTGCAAGAAAAACTCATTTTCCGACCTACAATTTTGGCTGTTGATTTTGTTTATGATTTTCAATACCCTTTTGAAGAACTATTTCTAAACACTCGAGATGGTGCCACTATAAATGCCATTCATTTTAAAACAAAAGACCCCAAAGGAGTTATACTTTATTTTCACGGTAATGCTGGGGATTTGTCTCGTTGGGGTGAGATAACCACATTCTATGTTGAAAAGAACTATGATGTTTTGGTAATGGATTATCGTACCTATGGAAAGAGTAAAGGGAAACTCAGCGAAAAAGCATTATATGAAGACGCTCAAATGTGTTATGACTATCTTTTGAAGACATACGCTCAAGAGAATATCATACTTTATGGAAGGTCATTGGGTACAGGGATTGCTACATATCTTGCTTCAAAAAACAAACCAAAACAACTTATTTTGGAAACGCCATATTACAGCTTAGTTAGTGTTGCTAAAAAACGCTTTCCTTTTTTTCCTGTGAAGCAACTCATCAGATACAGAATACCGAGTTATGAATTTATAAATGATGTAAAATGTCCGATTACTATGTTTCACGGAACAGATGATATTGTAGTGCCTTTTGAATCTGGAAAAAAATTATTTGATGAATGCCAGAATCCGAATAAAACCTTTATTGAAATTCAAGACGGGCAACATAATGATCTCATTGAATTTAAGGAATATCTTAATGGGATTAACGAGGTGTTGAAATGACATGAAATAAAAAGGTTTAATTATGGTTTAATAGCGTCATTCTTAAACTTAAAACTACCTATGAGCATATCATGGTTTGAAAATTCTTTATAGAAGAATTTTTTTAGACTTATGGCTTCAATATTTTGATCTACCCAAATTTGATCTAGTTCCAGAAGTGGAATTCCTTTTGGCCAAGTAGCAGTAAACCCTTCGCTAACATCATGGAAGCTTTTGTAATGATTTTTAAAACCCTTAAAGTGCATGCTTTCGTAAGGTGTGTTAAAATCGCCTACAATCAAGTCGACCTTGTTCCTAAGTCCGTAATCAAGAATATTCTCTAAGTCTTGCCATCTGTTATAATGCCTAATGACTCCAATGTCAACAATCAAGATGGTTTTTATTTGATTGTTAATTTTGACTTTTAGCAGATTATATCTAGTAATAGTTTTGAGCTTAGTATATTCTATGAATTCTATATCACCTTTAATACCTATAACAAAGTAGCCTTCTAAGGATTTAAAACTATACTGCGGAAATTCTTCACTGAGATATTCTGTTTCATTGAGACTTAAGTTCTTGGTCTCTAAAAAAGCTATGATTTCTGGATTATAGGTACTTATCTTTTCTTTAATGACATCTCTTGGAATAAATTTCCTGTTGTCTATATTCCAAAATAGTATATGATTATTATCACTGGATACAGGAACATTTGCAAATCCATAATAACTAAAAATCCAATGGATTGCTAGAAATAAGGTTGTTAAAACAGAAACTTTAAGCCATTTTTTTTCTGTTATAAGTAATAAAGAAATAATCAAGCCAATACCTATTAAAATGGGGATTGGAGTCACATTGAATAGCATGGCAAGGTAATAACCTCTATCCTTTATGACAAAATGAAGAAGTAATAAAAAAGCAAAAGGAATAAGCAATGAAAGTTTTAGATACTTTATTAACTTCAAAATCTTGTGAGTGTTCATTCAGTCACTTCTACAATTAAAGCATCGTCTGTTTTAGTGACTTTTGTCAAACCATGTTTTGCTAAGCCTTTAATGCCTTTGTCCCAGCCTTTATTGCTTAAGCCAGCTTGTGCTTTTAGGTCACTAAGGTTCATGCTTTTTTGTGCCTTAAGTATTTCGAAAATAGCTTTTTCGTTATCACTAAGTTCAATAGTCTTTTTCTCCGGCCGCATTTGCGGAAAGAATAAAACATCTTGAATCGACACACTATTGGTCATAAACATAGTTAATCGATCTATGCCAATACCAATTCCAGATGTAGGAGGCATGCCATATTCTAGAGCACGTAGAAAATCTTGATCAATAAACATGGCTTCATCATCACCTTTTTCAGATAATGTTAACTGATCTTCAAAGCGTTCGCGTTGATCAATGGGGTCATTCAACTCAGAATAGGCATTAGCCAATTCTTTGCCATTGACCATGAGTTCAAAACGCTCTGTCAAACCTTCTTTGCTTCTGTGCTTTTTAGTTAGTGGGCTCATCTCTACAGGATGATCCATTATAAACGTTGGCTGAATGTAATGATGCTCACATTTTTCACCAAAGATTTCATCTATCAATTTACCAAAACCCATAGTTTCATCTACTTCTAAACCAAGAGATTTCGCAGCTTCACGAGCTTCATCTTCAGATTTTTTGTATAAATCGAACCCAGTATGTTCCTTAATGGAATCAAGAATCCCGATACGCTTATAAGGTGCTTTGAATTCTATAGTCTTGCCTTCTAATTGTACTTGTGATGTGCCATGAAGTTCCATAGCTATTTTTTCTAATAGCGTTTCAGTAGTATCCATCATCCAATTGTAATCTTTATATGCTGCATACATTTCCATAACGGTAAACTCAGGATTATGGGTTCTATCCATACCTTCATTACGGAAATCTTTTGAAAACTCATAAACACCATCAAATCCACCAACAATTAATCTTTTGAGATATAATTCATTAGCAATTCGCAAATACAATGGCATATCTAATGTATTGTGATGTGTGATGAATGGTCTCGCCGCTGCGCCGCCTGGAATTGGTTGAAGGATAGGAGTCTCTACTTCAAGGAATTCCATGTCATTATAAAACGCACGAATAGTATTCATGATTTTAGTACGTTTTATAAAAACGTCTTTTACTTTTGGGTTGACCACCAAATCCACATAACGCATTCTATAGCGCTGCTCTGGATCAGTAAATGCGTCATGTACAACACCATCAGCATCAGTTCTTGGTTGAGGTAACGGCCTTAATGTTTTACTCAGTACTTTAAAATTTTTCACTAAAACTGTTTTCTCACCTACTTGAGTGGTAAATAATTCGCCTTCAATACCGATAAAGTCACCTATATCTAGCAGCTTTTTATACACCTCATTATAAAGTGTTTTGTCTTCCCCTGTGCAGATTTCGTCACGATTAAAATACACTTGTATACGACCTTCACTATCCTGCAATTCTGCAAAGCTAGCTTTGCCTTGAATACGACGGCTCATCAACCTACCAGCGAGAACTACTTTTTTGCCTTCAGAGAAATCCTGTTTTATCGATCTTGAGGTAGCATCTATCTTATACTGTGCTGCAGGATATGGGTCAATGCCTAATTGACGAAGTTGATTAAGTTTTTCTCTACGGACGAGTTCTTGTTCAGAAAGTTGCATACAATGTCGTTTAAAGCATGCAAAGATACATACTATTAGGAGATTAGTCAATTAAGGGAGTTCATTAAATTCAGTACAATAGTAACAAAGCACTTAAATTTGCGTCATATAATTGAAGATAAAAATTACTAAACCTTATAAAATACTTTTGCTATGAGTTTTTGGAGAGTCTTACTTTCTATTATTTGTCCACCACTTGCCGTTCTTGATAAAGGCTGTGGATCTATATTAATAACTTTTATTTTGTGGCTTTGCGGTTGGATTCCAGGCGTGATTGCAGCACTCATTATATTGAACAATCCTAACAGGTAATTTGATAAAAGCTTCATAAAGACTTGCATTGTCATTTCGAGCGGAGTCGAGAAATCTAATAAGTTACAATAAAGATACTTCGACTGTGCTCAGTATGACAAAAACATTATAAAGGTTTATCTTTGCAATCTATGAACAAGATTGTAGGTGTACAAGATTTAGGTCTAAAAGATTATAAAGATACTTGGGATTATCAAGAGATTTTATTTAAGGCTATTGTAGATGCAAAAATTAAGAATAGGAGAGAAGGAGCAGGCTTGCTAACCGACAACCATTTTTTACTTGTAGAGCACCCACATGTGTACACTTTGGGCAAAAGCGGAGATATGTCTAACCTACTATTAAATGAAACTCAGCTTACTGAAAAGGGAGCAACCTTTTATAAGATAAATCGAGGAGGTGATATAACTTATCATGGCCCTGGACAAATTGTTGGCTATCCTATTCTAGATTTAGAGAATTTTTTTACAGATATCCACAAATATTTGAGGCTGTTAGAAGAAATGATTATTCTCACTTTAGCCGAATATCATATCAAGGCAGAAAGAAGTCCTGGTGAAACAGGTGTATGGATAGATGTCGGTACACCTTTTGCACGTAAAATTTGCGCTATGGGTGTACGAGCTAGCCGTTGGGTTACCATGCATGGTTTTGCATTAAATGTCAATGCTAATTTGGGCTATTTTGATAATATTATACCTTGTGGTATTCGTGGTAAAGCCGTGACTTCACTTAATGTTGAACTTGGTAAACAAACAATTGACGAAACTGAGGTAAAACAAAAACTTCTCGATCATTTTGCGACGCTCTTTGAAGCGGAACTAAAACAAAAAACAGAAGCTCTTTAAGTTAAATAAACAGAAGCTCTTTAAGTTAAATAATATATAAACGTTTCTTTGTTATTTGCTCAATTTGGTCAATAGCGTATAACCTACCAGCTTCCCTTTTTTATTATAAGATTCAGATTTCACCAAGACTTTATCTTTGTGATACCATTCGGTAGCGCTACCTCTAACTTTAATGATGCCAAATTTAGTCTCGAACTTAAAACTCACTTTTTGGCACTCAAACGTTCCTGCTGGAGTGGTAATATTTTCATTGGCTAGTACTTTTCTGTCGGTCACATTCATGACCATAGTTACCAGGGTCATAGTTTCATTACTAACTTTAATGGTGATCTCACCATTATTAAGCTGATCACCTTCTGACATGTTCACAGGAAATTGTAAAACATTACCATCAACATCTATGGTAAAATCATTTTCGTCGTATTGCATGAGTTTGCTGTTATCAAAAAAGCGAGACATGTCGATGGATATCAAACCGTTTTCGCAATACGCATTGTATTGGGTGGTAAAAGTTTCGCCTTTTTTCTTGCCATCCATCGTTACTTGGATCTCAGCAGATAATTTACCATTGTCGTCGTTCATGGAAAGCGTTTCGTGTTTGGCAGAGCCTTGATCTCTTCCTTTTTTATCGTAATTGGTATATTCTAGAATGGTGCCTTTCTTTAAGAAAAGTGTGGCGTTGCATTCTTGGGCTTTAACACCAATAGTCGTTAGTAATGCTATAGTCAATATAGTAACCTTAAGAAATCGAAGTCCTTTTTTCATGATAGTCAATGGATTAGGAATTAAAGTTACAAAATATCAATCGTAACTAACGATGTTGATTATAAACAATAAACCTATGACTGCAGGATGATATATTATGTATGTAAGAGGATTCAGAATTGTGATTAGCCTTCTACATTAAAGAAGACTTTGTAATAGTGCATTTTCTTTTCGTCGTCGTAACCGCGTTCCAAGTATTCGCTGGAAGCTTCAGGAGCACCTATGTCAAGTTTAATTTGGATGTTGGTGTCGAGTTTAATCTCGGTCTTTATTTTTTGTTTTTGCTTTTTCACAACAGCGTTGGCAACATCAAATTGATTTCTGATAACAATATCTAGTTCGCTCTCAAATGTTTTTTTATAATCGTCGAAAAGGAATTTGTGTTTATCGTCTTCAAAGACTTCATCTTTAAAGGCTTCCACTGAGACAACTTCGTTTTCTTTGAAGTAATCTATAGTTTTTGCCAAGAAGGTACTTTGTTCTTGGTTGCCATAACTAGTCTTTAGGACTTCAGTTGAAAAGTCTTTACATAGTTCTAAATAGTCTTGCGTGTGCTGACGATAGTCATCGGCATACTTTATGTTTAAAAATTGATTTGTCCAATACTGTGCATCGTAATTATTATTATCTACACTAAAAACAATCGGGCCTTCGGCATCTTTGGTATTTAGAATAAGACAACCTTTGTCAATTTTTCGAGAGTTAATACCTTTCTGTACCAAGACATCATAACTTTTATTTTCTAAAAAAGTCTGAAAGAACTCGACACGATTTTCGATTTTGAAAACACCAATGGCGTTGATGGTCATTTCATCATATTCAATACCTTCAAACTGAGCAATAAGTACATCTCCCGTTTTTATTTGTGAGGAGTTAGACTTTTCGTATAAATGCGTCGCGATATGTTTTGAAACTTCTATAAAAGCATCGTCATCATTAAAGATTTGCCCTGTATAACTATTGATTTCATTAAGACTAATATCTGCATGATGATTAAAACGAAAGCTCTGCACCGCACTTGTAAAAGGCTTGAGTAAGAAAGGCAACATCAAGTCATAACTCACTTCATCAAAGTCTACTAAATTTTCTGAAAAGGTATTTTTAGAGTCATTAAACTTGTTGCCAACCTTATGAATAATGAATTTTGAAATGGATGCGTTCTTACGAGAAATCATAGTCTAAAATTAAGACTGCAATACTAATCATTTCGGCATAAAAAGTATGTAAAAACAATGTTCTAATTCAAAACTATTTGCTTTACTTAATCTTTCTTATAGGTTATATAGACTTTATGTACATAAAGCGCATCAGGCGAATCGTACCAGCCATTTATAGTACTCGCCGTAATACTGTACTGGCAACCAAAGCTAACTGTTTCGTTTAACGAATATGTATATGTAAATAAGTTAGTCGAGTCAAGGCCATTGACTGAATGAACATTTATAACTGTAACAGTCTCACTCGATGTATCACCGCAGTGTTTTGTTAAGGTAAAATCCAAATCGCTATTTGGATGGATATCTTCAAATACATATGTTATCGAAAGTATTGTAGAGTTTGCCGGCAATATGACTGGAGCTTGGAGATACCCTGAGGCAACAGTACGACTTTGCAATCGTACAGTATTTCCACTATATATGATTTGTGGACTAGTAATATGTCCTAAACGAACTTCGACAAATTGGGATGCGGGAATAGTAATTGTCTTATCTCCAATTTTTTTTCCAATTGTTATCCATCCGGTACTTTCTATATATCCTTCGAAAGCGTTTAATGTTTCATTAAAACGAATCGTACCAGGAGTAGGTGTAATAAAATCGTTAGCAACCTTTATTTTTCCGCCCACATCTAGTGCCTGTTCTGGATTCTCTGAGCCAATCCCAATACCAACATTGCCATTTTTAAGTACCGTTAGCGCGTTGTTCCTCGTCTCTGTATTAATTGTCGCCGTCCCATTGCCAATCTCAAACAATGGATCCGTTGCAACCCATGCGTTGGCACTTCCACCACCAACATTATAAGCACCGATAGCGGTAGACGCCATGGCTTCAGCTTTTGTTCTGTTACCAATAGCCATGCTATATCTACCGGAAGCTATGGTATTCAGCCCAAAACCAACGGATCTGTCACCAACATTGATATCGTCCCATTCTTCATCAATTGCACGACCCGCCCTAAAGGACGCTTTGCTTTTGTCAAAAAACATACGTTGGTCGTTTGATGGGTCGCTATCATCATTGAGTTGCGTGCTGCCAAAAACGAAATCGTCTAATGCTAAATCTCCTGGGCTATTATTTGTTATGTTGTTTGTGGTTTGAAAATTAGTATTTTCGGCTGTTGTGGCTACTTCAGCTTTTTTCGCTTGCAAAGCATAAGGAACCATTTTAAAGGGTGTTTGATTAAAATAGATAAATGTACCGTTCAATTCAAGGTCTATGCCTACCTGTAGTTCGTAATCATCTGCACCCCAATCTATGGTGGAGAAATCTCCTAAAGACACATCAGTGCTTTCTCCAATATTCAATATAATCAGACCATTAGCATCCGTCATAACTGGATGGTCTTCAATATAGATATTGCTACTGCCACTTTTAGAAATTATAAAGCGTACCTCAATGTCTTGACTAGCTACTAAATTACCACTATCATCTTTGATAATGGCTTTATAATTTATGCCTTGCTGGGCAAAAACTGAGATTGTTATTAAAAGAGCGATAATTAATGTTATTCTATTTTTCATTATTATATTTTTATTAATTGCTTTTAGATCCAAATAGCTTTTCGGCATCGGAGTACCCAATACCACTATATTTTATGCCGGTTACAGAAATGACACTGTTTGTCATGTCTTCCAAATTTTCTTTCTCGAAACGAATATTCAGTTTTGAAAGCTCGGCATTACCTGATGCTTTTGTTGGATTAGAGAGATCTATCGTACCTGACATATCGCTTTCAGGATTACGCTTACGAGTGTCTGGATATAATTGATACATAGCGGTCATCTTGCCACCTCCTTTTTTTGAGAGTTTTAATTGTACGGATGCACTTTCAAGTTGAAATGAGTCACCATCATAGGTGAGTTGTACGCTTTCTGAACCTTTGTCCAATTTTTTTGTAAAGGTGATGATGGCCGTGCGTTTTTTTGTTTTCATATGCCTGCTTACAATGCCAGATGCTTTGGTATAACCCCAATCGGTGCCATTGATCCGGCATAAATAGGTCGTGTTGGATTTAGGTTTGCTTTTGGTTACACCCTCTTTGTTTACGGCATCGGTTGTTTCATTTTGTACGTTAGCTGTTTGATTGGATTCTTTACAAGATATTCCCGTTAGAACTATTAGTGCTAGTAAGACGATATGTGTTTTCATAATGATTATGTTATTGATTATTGGCTTCAATTTTTTCTACACGAGTGATGAGCTTATTTACCGTGTTCTCTAGAGATGAGTTATCAGTTGACAGATTTTCAATTTGGATTTTTTGTCCTTTGATAATATCTTGTTGTTCCTGCAATGCCTTAATGAGTATCGGGATAAGTTCTGTATAAGAGAGTGTTAACAGGTCATGCTCCTCAACGTAATGCGTAATACTTGGAAACAATTCTTGCACTTCCTGCGAGATTAAACCCAAATGGCGTTTGTTGTCTGTTTGCTCTTTCATGAAATAACTCACAGGATTGAGTTGTATGACTTTATCAAGTGTGTCATTTTTTAAAGATGTGATGTCTTTTTTGAGGCGTCTGTCTGAGCCTTGTGTATAAGCGCCACTAGATTCATTAAAGAACCCACGGTAATCACCGTTTCTATAGATTGATAAATGACCAGCTGTAACCGTTGTAAATCTCCACGAGGAGGTATTGTCTGTAGTATTTTGAATATTTAACGATCCATTTATTGAAACATCTCCACTAGAATTCAAATAATTAGAGTCTACATATTCCTTTGTAACCAGAGCTTTATCACCTGTTGTGTTAATGAGAGAATTAGTTAGTGAGGGTGCAGTAATGGTGCCATTTTTTAAAACTGTTAAGGCATTACTAGTATTGGAGTTGGAAACACCGTTTCCGATAACAAATACACGATCATTTTCTTCCCAAAACCAATCACTTAAAGGAGTATAATCTGTATTAAATTGACCAATTACTACTTCTGCATAGGAATGGGCTCTTGTGCTGTACCCAAATGCAGAAGAAATATCACCAATTGCTTTTGTATCTTGTCCCGTGGCAAAAGAATAGACTCCCGTTGCTCCATTTTCTGCTTGGCTACCAGCAATACTTAGATCCACCGCATCGAATCCAATTGTTCCATAACTAGCAGAATTTACATCTTTCAAACGCCAACCAGTACTACCTTCTTCAGTAATTTGCTCTAAACCAGAACTTACTAAATTCGTATCTGCATATTCTTTGGTTATAAGCGCTTTATCATCTGTTATTTCGGCAAGATCAAAACTTGGTGCGGTAATGGTGCCGTTTTTTAATACGGTAAGTGCGTTGCTTTTGTTATTACCATCCTGACTGTTGCCCACTTCAAAAATAGCGTCGGTTTCTATCCAGTCATTTGGGGTGCCACCACCAACGTTATTGCGCCCTATAGCAGTTGATGCCAAGGCATCTGCAGTTGTTGCCAAATTCATCGCCGTTGAATAATATCCCTTTGCTGCAGTGCCAGCTCCCAAGGCCACAGATGTCTGACCATCGGCTTGATTTGAATTACCAATCGCTATTCCATTTAGACCAGTGACAGTGTTATTTTCACCTAATGCAACAGAGTTTGCACTAATTGCTTGATTGTTACGTCCAAATGCTGTAGAATACATGCCAATTTGCGCATCATCACCAAGAGTGCCCTGAATCAGACCAGCGCGAAAAGCACTTTTAGCTTTATTAAAGAACATGCGACTATCATCGTCGGCAATTGCTGGGTCGTTATCCATTTGAGCACTACCAATTACAAAGTTGCCATTCTTGAAAACAGTCATAGCATTTCTTCGATTGGAAGGTGTCGAACCGTTGCCAATTTCGAAAAGAGGATCTTCTGGTTGCCAAGAAGCTGGATTGCCAGTGCCGACGTTAAATTCACCAATTGCCATTCCTGCATACGATGCAGCATGTGTTCCTCCTCCAATAGCTATAGAACCAAAACCAGAGGCTTTTCCTCCTCGCATTGCTACAGAATAAGAATTTAATGCTTTAGAATTATAACCAGCTGCGAAAGAATAGTCTCCCATTGCACCATTCTCTTCAGATACTATTGGGCTGTAACTTAAATCTATGGCATTGGTGCCAATAGACGCATAATTCAATGAATCGATCCCTTTTAATCGCCATCCAGTCTTGTCTTGAGTGCCATCGTTTTCTGTTATTTTTTCAAGACCGGTAACATTAGCTGCATGCAAAGCGTATGGCACTGCATTAATTTCAATGGCAGGGCCCATCATGACAAACCCACTACCTGTATTAATTTCCACTTCCATCCAATGTTCATCGTCTCCCCAATTTATGTCGGTAAGATCATCACTTGTCGTACCCTCTCCAATGGTATGGATGAGTAACCCATTTGGATTCGTATTTAATGTTTCGGTTTCCTCATAAACTTTGATAGCAAGAGCTGCTCCTTCATATATGGAGAATTTAATGCTTAAAGGATATGAGGCAAGTATGTTACCAATATCATCTTTAATGATTGCTTTATAATTAATGCCTTGTTGGGCAAAACTGGCAAGTGAAATAAAAAGGGTGATTAGTGATGTGATTGTTGTCTTCATAACCTTATTTTTTAAATGTAGTTTTCTTAATAATCTTGTTCTTATAGGTGATGACCAATGTATATTCACCTTTCGCTAGGTGATTGACATTGAGAATGATATCGTTCTTTACAAAGGCATTTACAATGCCCTTGTACGTCTTTTTTTTATCGATCACAGTTAAATGTTAGCGAGATTCCCTTAGGAGCTAAAGTATGTGTGGTATAGTTAAATGAGTATGACTGATGTAACAAATACTATGATATATGTAACATTTTGGAGTATTATCTGAAGAATTAAGTGCAGTATACTATTTAGCGAATTTTTTTTGCGTAGGAAGTAGGTGCCGACCCGAAAGTTTCCCTGAAGCATTTGGTAAAGTAACTCCGGTCATTAAAACCGACGGCATAGCCAATTTCTGAAACGTTGACATCTGTTTTTTTAAGAAGTTCAGCGGCAAGTTTCAGACGTTGTGAACGAATGAATTCTGACGTGGACAAACCTGTGAATGCCTTTATCTTACGATGCAATTGCATACGACTCATACCTACACCTTTGCAAAATGCCTCAATGTTAAACGACGATTCCACTAGCTGTTCGTCCAGGATTGTCTGTACTTTTTCTAGGAACTCTTCATCTATAGTGCTCATGGTAATGTCTTTTGGTTTCAAGACAATTTCTTGGCTATAGCGTTTCTGAAGTTTTTCTCGTACTTCCAGAAGTTTTGAGATTTTTGCAACCAATATCTTAGAACTGAAAGGTTTGGTTAAATAATCATCTGCACCTGTCTCTATACCTTTTAACTCGTTATTTTCTCCAGCTTTTGCTGTTAACAGGACAATTGGTATATGGCTTGTTCGAACATCATGCTTGAGTTCTTGCGTAAGTTCAATTCCATCTTTTTTAGGCATCATAATATCAGAAATTATAATATCTGGCACCTGCTCAATGGCTAACGTTACACCTTCTTCTCCATTAGCGGCGAGGATGATGTTATAATTGTCTTCAAATGTTCGCTTTAATAAAATCCTGACATCTAGATTATCTTCGACTATTAGTAAAACAGGTTGATCGTTTTCAGATAACGATTTATCTTCCTGCTTGGCAATGTCCTGATTTGGAATAAGAATCCGTTCCATTGAAGAGTTTAAGGCAGCACCGTTTACGAGCTGTTTTTTATTGAAACTGTGCTTATCCACAGGAAGTAATATCTTAAAGGAAGTCCAAGCGCTAGGACTGCTGTCTACAATCAACTGCCCTTTATGCAAGTCCACTAACTCTTTAACTAATGCCAATCCGATGCCTGTTCCGATATTGTCTTCGCTTGTTTGATAGAATCTCTCGAAAATATTATTGAGTTCTTTCTTGGTCAATCCAACACCAGTGTTTTTTACCTCTAGAGTCAGGGTATTGTTACTTACTTCAGCACTAAAGGAAGCGGATTCATTTTCAGGGGTATATTTTATGGCATTGGAGATGAGGTTTACGACAATTTTTTCGATAGCATCTTTGTCAAAATAGGTATCTAACGCATCTTGATGGTCTATAACTACAGAGTAATGGATGCCTTTCAAGTTAGCGTTATAGGTGAAAGAATCAGACAATGCTCCGATAAGCTGTTTGAGGTTCCCTTTTTGTACATGTAATTTCAGTTTACCAGCATCGATTTTTGATAAGTCCAATAGTTGATTCACTAAAGATAAAAGTCTGTTTGAATTCCGTTTTGCCATGCTAAATTTTTGACGTTGTTTTTCTGAAATTGAGTCGTCTTCAAGCATCTCATCTATAGGATTGGTGATAAGCGTTAGCGGTGTCCTAAATTCGTGCGAAATGTTAGTAAAGAACTTGGATTTAGTGTTGTCTAACTGTTTTAGTTTGTCTGCAGTTTTTTTTCTGTTTCTATAAAGCATAAACAAGAAGAATCCTGCAATACTCGTAATGCTCAAGCCTCCTAAAAGTAGGGTTTGCTGGTTTTTACGCTGTTGCTCTGCCAATTGGCTTTGCGATTTCAATAATGAAATTTCCTGTTCTTTTTTATCAGTTTGATATTTTGTTTCCAGTTCTTTGACATTTTCTTTATTGGTATTTGATTGGATGACCTTCAGTTGTCGTTGTGCTTCTTGGGATGCCTCGTAGGCTCTTTTGTAATCACCAAGATTGTAATGAATGTCTGCAAGAATTTCCTGTATATTATATTGTTCCTCTTCACGAATATAATGTCCCTCTTGAAAGAGGTTTTGAGATTTGTTTAGATATTCTAATGCAATTTTTGGCTTTGAGATTTTATTGTAGTATTTGGCCACCTTATAATTGGCAATGGCAATTTGAACAGTATCGACAGTCTGATTGATCGCTTTTAATTGTTTCTCGTAATATAATAAAGCAGAATCCTGCCGATTCGTAGATTCGTAAATGTTCGCAATCCCATTGTAGATGATTCCTTTTCGTAGATGGTTGTTGTTAGCCTTTGTTTTGTTCAGTGCTTTTTGATAGTAGGTAATAGCATTTTGAGGTTGTTTTCTCTGGGTATATACGTAAGCTTTTTTCTCAAGAAGAATGGCTGCAGGAACGTCAAAATCTAAAGAATCACTTATTTTGAGACCTTCTTTGATTAATCGATTCATTTGTGGAAAGTAACTTGTATCATTTACACTACGCGATCCATGCAATACATTGATGATACTTACTTTGGTCATTGCCGCCAAATGCTGGTTGTTATCACGTTTTTCGAGTAGGGAATCTAATTTCAAGAAATGAATAAGCGCGTTTTGGTCATCATTTCTATGGAAATAATTAGAAGCTCTTACATGGTAAATATTTTCAAGGTATTTCCACTGTTGGTTTCGTATAGCTATTGGTTCGGATTCTGCTAAATAGGCTATGGCTTTTTCCAAATCAGGTTCAAGAAAGCTTAATGTGCCAACAATCCTTACTTGCAGAAAATCTGCTTTTAATTGTTTAGCTAGGTTATAGGCTGTCTTAGCGTAGCTGTATGATCTGTCCAGTTGCCCTGCCTCATAAAAAGATCTAGACGTGTTAACTAAGGAAATAAGACTGTCCTTCATCTGCTCGTTTTGTGCGGATAAGGATTGCTGAATTATCAGAAGTATTACCAAGAAAATTCGTCGCATCGTCTTAATGAATAACAACTTATCTATAAAACAGTTATTATCCACGGTAAAACTATTACCTAATTATGTAAGAGAATATCACTATTGTAACAAATGATGCAACATATGTAACATGATGCTAATTTAATTGATAGAGTATAATGGAGTTTGAACCGCCTTTAATTACAAACTCCAGGTTTTTATCTTTATCCATGTTGTCAAGTTCTATAGCTGAATTACCATACACCGGAAAATTAGCGATGGGATCTGCTTGGCTATTGAATAAATAAATTTTTTGCGTTTGAAGATCCGTTACAGAAACATAAATTTTGTCTTTTAAATAAAAAATCTTGGGAGCAGTGTAATTTCCATAATCCAATTCTATGGATTTAGACCTGATGGTCAATTTATTGTCATCAAGACTAGTGGAAGTTTTACTGGTGGCTGAGAAATTATGATTAGGTGATAATAAAAGATTTTGTGTTGTAACGTTTCCTTTTTGATCTACTTGTACTAGCTGCCCACTAGTGTTTGTTGTTGTAAAGTTGTTTTTGTAGAGATAGATATCATTTTCTGAAAAACCGATAGATGCTTTTGGCGTAATGCGTATTTGGCCTCTTCGATTCAAGATGTGCATCTTATTTCCGGCCGCAAAAACAATATAGTCCTTATTGCTAACTCTAAAATGCTTTGGTTGACTAATGATATTTTTATTGGCAGAATTAAACGTAAAACCAGTCACTGGTTTTCCATTGGAGTCATACATATGGGTTTTATTTCCTTGAACGACTAGAAAGCGATAATTTTTGGTTTTATCATAATCAAAGACTGAGAGCGGCTGAGTAATATTATCAATAAATTTCTTAGGAAATGCTCCTACGTTATTTCCATTCCTATCGATGACATAGATTTCTCTGGATGTTGCGAATGCCATTTGGAAGCGTCCGTTTTTGTAGCTATCGATCTGTTGTATTTTGCCCAAAATAGCATCATTGATTTTTTTCTTCCAAAGGATTTTTCCACGATTGGTAATAAGGTATAAGTTGTTCTCAATATCCTGTACCACAATATCCATTTGTTCAGTCACATGATTTTTAACAAGTTGGGGAGCATTTAATAAATCATTGTCTAAAATAATATTGAACTCTTCTGAAATAGAATTCAGCCTCGCTCTTTCTTTTAATTCTTGAATGATTAAATTAACATGCGAGAAGCCGTTGTCATTTATTATCTGTAATACCTGTACATGATTTTTATCGAATTTCTGATTCAACAAACCATGCTTTAAATGATACGATACATTGTTGCTTATGACCGCATCTAATTCTGAAGAGTTTGCATAGTAAAGAATAGATGATTCATCACTGATTTTGTCATGTATGTTTTTATAGGCATTAGAATGAATCAAAGTTGCTTTATTGGTGTAACTAGAAATAATTTTTTGCGCGTCATCCATAGATTCAGTGAATACCATAAACTCATCTAAAGCAAAGTAAAAACTTACTTTAGATATATCTATTAAAGGATAAAACAATGGTTTGAGGTTTTCATCTACATCAATGGCATTGATATGCACTTGTCTAAAGATTTCACTTAAACTACTGTTAATGGATTCTGATAAAGCATTGATGTCAATACTCCGAAGAGCAAATGCGTGACGCCCATTGATTTCAAAAGAACTAATTTCATTTATTAAATTACTGATAGTATTAGTATCATTTTCATTAGATATACTGTCCAAAGGCATGAACTTAGATTGAACGATAGTAAAATCGTCAGCAGTATAACTAATGAATTTTTGAGTATTATCAGGTAAAATATTGGGAATCTTGTTTTCTTGAGGAAGGGTTCTATTTATATATGACAGATGGCTTTTACTCGAATCACGCACTTTTAATATGCCATTTAAACTAAAATAATCTTGAGCGCTATCTACATCAAAAATCGATTGGCAATTAAGTATGCTAAATGACTTATTGATGCTATCCATATTGTCTACCTCGAAATTAGGAGCCACGTGTATCGAAATTGGAGCGTCAGATTCAAGGAGTTGTGCGTAATCTACGTGACGAGTGGTAATGTTAATTGTCTTTTCAATTTGCTTTAAGGAATTTGAAGCTATAAAAAAACTATCAATAACCGAGGTGTACAGCGTATCACTAGCAATAATTTTTTGGTCAATATTGTGAGCTTTAAATGTAAATTGCTTAATCGATTGTATGTTATTGGAGTCATTTCTAATGATTGAATCTGTGTATTTAGTAACAATGCTATAGCTTATACTGTCTTTTGCAAAAGCAACAATGACATCATTTTGGGTTTCAAATTTATTTATTAACTGCAAGGAAGACTTGAAAGAATTATTATGACTTGAATCCGATGACCAATTAACAATAGAGTTTTCCAGAATTTCATTATTGAGTGCTTCTAGATTCTTTACTTTGATGACTAAAGAAGTGTTGTCAGGAATAAAATCAAAAGTTTCGTTTCGTTTATTATGGTCTTGAGCACATGAAGAAATTAATAATAACAAGAAAACGATCAATGTGTTTTTCATCAGTGCTTTTTTGCAAAAATAGAAAACTTAGAGATTTAATTTAAATTGTTCTGGCAGTAATCTAAAAGATTTTCGATGGTAGGATGTAATACCAAACTCTCTGATAGCCGCTCTGTGTTCTTTTGTAGGGTACCCTTTATTCTGTTTCCAATTATACATCGGAAATTCTTCGTGAATAGTATTCATATAATCATCTCTATAGGTCTTGGCTAGAACGGATGCTGCGGCAATACTTAAATATTTACTATCTCCTTTAATAATTGTTTGGTGTGGAATCTCTTTAAAAGGTTTAAACCTATTGCCATCAATTATTATGAACTCTGGGGTAACTGTAAGTTTTTCAATGGATAAGTGCATCGCTTTGATCGATGCATTTAATATATTAATTTGATCTATGTCTTCTGGGAAAACATGAGACACAGAATAAGAAATGGCTTCGGTCTCTATAATAGGTCTTAAATAGTCTCGTTTAACAGGACTTAGTAATTTCGAATCGTTTAAGATTTTGTTGTTGAAGTTCTTAGGCAGTATGACGGCAGATGCAGTAACAGGACCAGCGAGACAACCTCTGCCAGCTTCATCAGTACCGCACTCTGTAACGTAAGATGAGAAATTATATTGTAGACCCAAAATGTTAAAGTTTAAGTAAAGTTAAAATTTTAACGCAACCGATTCCAAAATCAGACATCTTTTAATAGTGCGAATGCCCGATTTATCTACGTTCAGTAATTATTTTCGATAAAATGAGTATTAACATTTTTTTGCCTTATTTACTTGCTTATTTAAGATATTATTAAGATGTTTGCGATTGACTAACTCAAATAATTGTTTTATGAAATTAAAGTTAACAACGTTATTAACGCTATTTATGGCGTTTGTAATGCAATTCTCTTTTGCACAAGAGAAAACGGTCACAGGTAATGTGACGTCAGCTTCGGATGGGTTACCATTGCCAGGAGTAAACGTAATTGTAAAAGGAACTACACGTGGAGTTCAAACTGATTTTGATGGAAATTATTCTATCAAAGCGAGTTCTAACGAAACACTTGTTTTTTCTTTTGTAAGTATGAAAGAAACAGAAAGGCTCGTTGGCGCTAACAGCACGATAAGTGTTGCTATGGCAGACGACATTGCAGCTTTGGATGAGGTAGTAGTAACTGGATACGCTACTACAACCAAAACAAAATCAAGTATAGCATCGGTCACGATAAGTGCCGAAACTATCGAAAACAGACCTAATGCAAGTTTTGTTCAAACCTTATCTGGTCAAGTACCAGGTCTTAACATTACAACTGCCAGTGGTCAACCAGGAGGTAACTCTACGGTAAACTTAAGGGGTATTACTTCTATTAATGGTAATACAGAACCATTATTTATTATTGATGGTGCACCAGTTGATGAAGACAACTTCAGGAGTTTAAATCCACAGGATATTGCTTCTATCTCGGTTCTTAAAGATGCTGGAGCAACAGCGATCTATGGTAACAGAGGAGCAAATGGGGTTGTTGTAATTAAAACAAAAACAGGTTCTTATAACCAAGGTTTGAAAATTAATTATAACGGATCTGTAGCATTTAGCTCATTACAAGATAATGATTACAATCTTTTAGATTCTCAACAGCAATTAAGACTAGAGCGTGACTTTGGAAATGGTAGAGGAGCTAGTGGAAACAATGGCGGGCCTCTTACTGATGCTCAAATTGGTCAAGCAGAAACTTTTGACTGGGCTGAATTTTTCTTTAGAGAAGCATTAACTAAGAACCATAACGTGTCAATGACAAGTGGTGGTGAAAATAGTTCTCAGTATACATCTTTTGGTTTCTCAGATATTCAAGGGGTATTACAGCAGTCTACGCTTAAAAGATTTAATATTAGATCTAATGTAACAGGTAAGACATCTGACGATAAATTTAATTATGGTTCTAATATCACAATTAACTATTCGAATTCTGATGAACCTAATAGTATTGGTTCTGGAGCGATTAACCGTAACTATATATTAGGTGCGTATCAATCTGTTCCTTATATCACACCAGATGATTATACTAATGGTGCTGCATTATTGTCACCATTAAGTTTTGCCAACACACCTTTATTCCTTTTAGATAGATTAAGAACTTATCAAAGAAATGAAGAAGAAGTTAAAATAGTTGGAAGTTTAAACGCTGGATATAGATTAACAGATTGGTTAACAGCTAACGTGGTGTTAAGTGCTGATTACCAAAGTGAGTTTGTAACGCGTTCTGAAGGACCAGCATCGTTTAATGCATTATTATTTGGTGGTGCACAAAACCCTACCTCAGGATTCCAACAACAACTATCTAACAGAATCTTTACATTCAACCAGGTAACATCATTGAATTCTCACCATGAGTTTGGTAAGCATTCAGTAGATGCAGGATTGTATACTGAATATTTTAAAGGACACCTTAAACAATTTGGATTCTTCCAAAGAGGTTTAAACCCTAAAACATTCTCTCCTGGAGATGGTAGTGGTTTTATTGGAACTTCACTGAACCCAGCAAATGGTGCAATCTTATTTAATGATACACCTACTGCAAACATATTAACAACTGGATTGTTTTCATACTTCGGTACTGCTGATTATGATTATGATTCTAAATATGGTTTTACTGGAACAGTAAGACGTGATGCATCATCTAGATTTGCTAATAGTAACAAATGGGCAACATTCTGGTCTGTAGCTGCTAGATGGAATATCGGTAATGAAGCGTTTATGGAAGATTCAGTATTTGATGTATTGAAAATAAGAGCTTCTTATGGTTCTGCTGGAAACGATAGAATTAGTGGTGGTCGTTTTGGATCCCTAGATATCACAGAAGACTTTTTCGTAACTGGAGCTGGATATGGTAATGTAAATGCTATATTCCCAGGAGCGATTGGAAATACAACACTTAAGTGGGAAACAGTAACTCAGGCAAATATTGGTTTAGATTTTGAATTACTTAATAGAAAACTTCGTGGTTCTATTGATGTGTACGAAAAAGAGACATCAGATTTATTTCAATCAAGACCAATATCGGCTATTAATGGACAAACAAACCTTTTTGCTAATGTTGGTGACTTGTTTAACAGAGGAGTTGATGTACAATTAGACTACGATCTTATTAGAGGGACGAGTGATGATGATTTTAATTTAAGCTTGACCTTTGTAGGGAACTACAACGAGACTGAATTACAAAACTTACCAAGTGAAGAAGGTGAGATTATCGGAACTGGACGTAACGGTGGTAAATTATTTGAATACTTTACTATTAGGTATGCTGGTGTAAACCCTGCTAATGGAGAGTTATTGTTTTATAATGCTGCTGGTGATGTTACAGAAAACCCTAATGCAGATACAGATAGAGTTTGGTTAGATCAAAACATTTTCCCTGACTTCAATGGTAGTTTCGGATTAAATGCAGATTACAAAGGATTCTTCTTAACAACGCAGTTTAACTATACTATAGGTGTAGATAGATTTGATAATGATTTAGCAAGTTTCCAAAATCCAGATAATATTGGTCAATTCAGACATTCAGTAGATATATTAAGAGCATGGCAACAACCAGGTGATGTTACAGACATTCCTGCATTGCGTGCATCTAATAGAAATTCAGTAGGATCTACTAGATACTTGAGAGATGCAGATTACTTAAGATTAAGATTTGTTAGTATTGGATACAATATGCCAAGTAAGTATTTAGATAACACTGGATTCTCATCTATGAGATTCTATGCTAACGGTGAAAACTTGTTGACATTTAGTGAGTGGAGAGGTTTTGATGCAGAAGCATTAAGTAATACATCAAGATTATATCCAACACCAAGAACGTTCTCTGTAGGAGTTGAATTAGGATTTTAAAAAAAATAGATATGAAAAAATTTAGAAATATATTATGTCTCAGTTTGTTAGTAGTACTAATGGGCTGTAACGATGCCATCGAAATACGACAGGATGGTCGTTTAGATGCAGTTGCTGCATTCGAAAATGTTGCAGATCTTCAATCTGGACTGATAGGCTTATATGCTGGTCTAGATACAACACCTAGTATAGCATTTTCGTCTAATTTTACAGATGAACTATCCATTGGATTTGACAGTGGTGGACAAGGTGTGGCACTTTACGGATTTGTATTGAATGCTGGGAGTGGAGCCGCTACAAGTTTTTGGACTCGTAATTATGCGGTGATAAGAAATGCGAACATTCTTCTTAATGCTATTGCTGGTATAACACCAGAAGTAGGAGAAGAAGCTCAGTATAATGAGATAAGAGGTGAAGCATTAGCAATTAGAGCTTTTGCTCATTTAGAATTAGTATCTCACTTCTCAACTGATATGACCAATGATAGTGCTTTAGGCGTTATCACTCTTGATTTTGTACCAAGTATTGATCAGCAGTTACTGAGAAATACAAATGCAGAAACATTTGCATTGATCAATTCTGATTTAATGACAGCTGCGAGTTTAATAACGACGCAATCTGAAGCGACATTTATCTCTAGGGATTTTATAACAGCTATGAGAGCAAGAGTTGCTGCATATAGAGGAGATTATGCGACTGCAGCTCCTTTGGCGCAATCATTATTGAATAGTTATCCAATTGCAACTAGAGCACAATATCAAAATATGTTCTTTGATGCTGATAATACTGAAATTATTTTCAAACTTGAGCGTACTGTCGGAGATGGTTATGATGGACAAGGTGCTACGGGTTCTGTTTTTGCAGGCGGATGGGCTGGTGCTCGATTTGCTTTCGTTGATGCAACACTAACAGGTTCTCCATATTTTGAAATGGGGCGAACTATGTTTAATGCGTTAGACCCTGCAGATATTAGATTTGATGTTAATATATCACCAACATCAGTAATCGATCCTAATTACCCTAACGGTGCTAACTTACCAGCGGATGACATCTTAGTGATCCAAAAGTATTTTGGTTCTGAAGGTAAGCCATTGTTGAATGATCTTAAAGTATTTAGATCATCAGAAATGCTATTTATATTAGCTGAAGCTAGAGCTGCAGCAAATGATTTTGCTGGTGCTGCTGCCTTGATCAAGCAACTTAGAGATGCTAGATTTGGATCAGCACAACCATTGCCAACGTATGCTAATGCATCTGAAGCTTTCGGCGGAATACTTGACGAGAGATTTATTGAATTATCTTTTGAAGGTCATAGATATATAGATCTTAAGAGATTAGGAACTTTAGGTAATAGAGGTATTGCTAGAGACCCTCTTGATTGTGCTATTAATGGCGCTTGTACATTGGCGGCTAACGATTTTAGATTCACTTTACCATTACCAATAGTTGAATTTAATGCGAATCCTGGTTTACGTGATCAACAAAATCCTGGCTATTAATCCTAACAAATAATAATTATGAAAAAATATTTAGTTTTATTATTAATCGCATTTGTTTGCTTCACATCATGTGAAGAAGACCTGATTGTGTACGATACGCCTAACGGATTTTTACAAGTTGCTGCAGAAACGGCATCTGTAACTGAAAATGACCCTTCAGATGTGGTAACAACCTTTCTTTATGGTGGTAGTTCTAATGTCTCTGGTATTACTGTTAACTATACGGTAACAGGAGATACTTCAAGGTTCAACTTGACGCCTTCAACTGGATCAGTAGAGATTCCTGCTGGCGAGTTCTCGGCATCGATTGTTTTAACAGCTATAGATAATTTTGCTTCTGATGGAAATGAAGATGTTGTAATTACGATCTCTGATGGTAGTTTACCTGTAGGTATTGGTGGAGAAGGCAATTTCTCAGTGAGTAAGACAATTACTATTATAGATGATGATTGTCCAATTACAATTAACGATTGGGTTGGTACATATTCTGTGGCTGAGCAGTTTACTGCTGGAGTTAATTCTCCATTAGGTTTGGCTGACTTTTTTGGTGAGTCTTATCAATTAGACGCAATTTTAGCTCCAGGAGATACAACTGGAATTAAAATAGCATTCAGTAATTCTCTTGGATTCAATACATATATTGCTGACGGAACAGTTATGACATTCTTTACATGTAGTAGTACTGTAGGTTTTGATGCTGGATTCCCAGAAGTGGCATTGTTCAGAGTGTTTGAATTTGAAACAGCTACATATGATGAAGCTGGTTTGAGTATTTCTGCTGAAGGTCCTTTAGCAACATTCGGACCTTACATATTTACGTTTACAAGAATGTAAGAGTTATATTATATTATAAAAAAGGCAACCTATTAAGGTTGCCTTTTTTGTTTTAAATAAAAGTCTATATACTCCGTTCTAAATATATATTTTTGCAACATCAAGTATATCAAATGAAAAATAGTATTGTATTAATTTTGTTCTTTACAGGTTGCATTGCTACTGCCTGGTCGCAAACACCAATACCTTCTAAAAAAGACCCAAGGAAAGAAGCTGGTAATGTATCTGATACCTTGTCCGGATTTTCGGGTAGAAAGGCCGGAATAAATATAAAGAACAAAAAAGCTAAGATATTTGATTACAAGATAATTTCAATAGAACACGATTCAACTTACACAGATACGACTCTAACATTAAATAAGGAGTATAAGTATAACTATTTACGGAATGATGATTTTAATCTTATACCATTCGCTAACTTAGGTCAGACCTATAATAGTTTAAGGTATGATTTCAAGGAAAAAAGTACACTTCCTATTTTTGGAGCTAGAGCAAGGCATTTTAATTACTTTGAGGTAGAAGACATAAATTATTATTATGTGCCAACACCCTTAACAGAACTCTTCTATAAAACTGGCTTCGAACAAGGGCAGCTATTAGATGCTTTTTTTACAGTTAACACATCTAAGCAATTTAATTTTTCAGTGGCTTATAAAGCCTTAAGGTCTCTAGGGAAATACCAAAATGCGCTCACAAGTACAGGTAATTTAAGATTTACTACCAATTATAAGACCAAAAATAACAAATATCAATTGCGTGCACATGCAGTTTTTCAGGATTTGCTTAATCAAGAAAATGGAGGTATAGCAGATGAGGAAATCGTACGTTTTGAATCTGGAGATCCAGAATTCAAGGACAGGTCTATTTTTCAAGTAAATTTTGAAGACGCTGAAAATATCCTAAAAGGAAGACGTTATTATGTAGATCATGTTTATAATCTCATCTCAAAAAAAGATTCTATAAGACAAACTGAACTTAGAATTGGTAATGAACTCATTTTTGAAGATAGATCCTACCAATTTGACCAAACAAGTCAAAATAGTTATTTCGGCGATGCATTTAAATCTAGCAATTTAAGAGATAGAGTTACATTAGAAGAATTTAAGGCACAAGTTTATGCAACTTATTTAGATAATACTTTAGGGAACTTTAAAGTTAGTTTAGGGTATTCCGATTTAAATTATGGTTACAATAAAATAGTAATACTTGATAGTCAAACAGTACCTAATAGAATTAGGGGTAACGCTATTTCCTTAAAAGGTAATTATCAAAATAGTTTTGGGAAGTTAAATGTAGAGGCATTAATTGATGCAAATGTAACTGGAGATTTTGATGGTAATACATTTAGTGGTACAGTTTCTTATGCACTGAATGAAGATAATAGTATTTCTTTTGGACTCTTTACTAATTCTAGAAAACCAAACTATAACTTTTTACTTTATCAGAGTGATTATGAAAATTATAACTGGGTTAATAATTTTAAGAATATAACCACAAAATCATTCTCGGGTAGAATAGAATTGAAGAAAATAGTTAATTTAGAAATAGATTATAATAGTATTAATAACTATAGCTATTTTCAGCAAGTTATCGAAAACAGCACAAAGCCCTTTCAAACAGATCAAGCTATTAATTACTTAAATATAAAGGTAGGTAAAGAAATTAGGTATGGTAAATTTGCGCTTGCAAATACTATAGCATATCAAAAGGTAATTGATGAAGAAAGTATTTTAAATGTACCAGACCTGATAACTAGAAATACTTTGTATTATTCTAATCATTTCTTCAAAAAGGCCTTATTCTTACAAACAGGTGTGACACTTAAGTATTTTACAAAGTACCATATGAATGCATACGATCCATTGCTAGCTGAATTTTACGTGCAGAATGATCAGGAGTTTGGAGGATTTCCGATGTTCGATTTTTTTATCAATGCGAAAATACGTCAAACAAGAATATATCTCAAAGCGGAACATTTTAATTCATCATTTACAGGCTATAATTACTATTCAGCTCCAAATAACCCATATCGAGATTTTACCGTCCGTTTTGGGCTCGTCTGGAATTTCTTTCTCTAAACAATCGATTTATAAGTTTATGACATGGAGAGTGGTGTTTTAATGACGTTCTTCCAGTCTAGTTTCAAAAAGATTTGAAACGCTTAGTAACTTACTAATGGGCTAGTATACAAACACTTTAAAATTAATATGAAAAATAATGAAGAAAATGTTTGTAGGTAATAAAAATGCCAATATATTTGCAGCCGCTTTCAAAAAGGAAGTGAGTTCTTTTAAAATACTGCAAATCAATAGATTAAACATTTTCCAAAAAAGATTCAATATTTTTTATTGAAACCTTGTAGGATTTAATTGTTAGTTTTATATTTGCACCCGCTTTGGGAGTCAAGTGGTTTTCAGGGCAAAAAGAAAGAGTAAAACAAACGTTCATAGACATATTGAATTGACAGCGTAAGTAGATACTGGAAACGGTATTTACAAACAGAGAATAGATC
>JABABD010000036.1 GCA_014238425.1 Flavobacteriaceae bacterium
AATCCGCATTTTCAGGAGCTGAACCTGCGTATTGTATACTTGTATCTCCATTAACATTACCCGCCCATAGAACGGCTTCTCCTGAACCTAAAACGACGCGAGCGTCCGTACCAAAAACCACAAAAGCGCTATCTGAAAAATTTACATTTGTCGGGTTTTCAGACAAACCAATTGTAGCATCAGACATTACACCTAAGTGATTCCTATGCTTTACAACAACAAAATAATCGTTCTTTGTAGCTGTCATTATAAGATCTGAAACTCCATCTCTACCAACGACATCGCCATCTCTCTGTAATAAGGCAGAACAAGCACTAACAACATTAGTATTATCTGCCTTGCTCCTCAATTCAACATATACCCAGTCAACAATGGCGTTATCTCCAGTAACATTAAACACCGTAGCATTAGTAGTTAAGGCATCCGTATAAGGACTTGTCGTGGGTAGAAGGTTATCTTCTCTTAAGATATCATTCATCAAACCTGGGGATGATTGATTTAACGATGGTCCTTGTAAAAACACTATGGCATTGATCTTAATTTTGATTGTCTCAGTAATAAACCCTTCCGAAAGAGATACAGTAGCAGATGTACGTTCCGCAACATTTACCTCACCAATGGTATATAAAATCTGTATACCTCCTGTACTAGCGCTAGCGCCTCCGCTATCGATACTGAACTTCTCGATGCTTTGTGCATGACTCATAAAACTTATGAGAGTTATTATTAATAATATTATTTTTGTTTTCATAATCGTAATTATTGATTGTCAAGTTTCTAAGTGCTATCATAAACGTATGAAATTAATAATAGCTCTTTTTACAGAATAAACTGTTTATCTGTTAGTGTCCATTATTTTAGTATGGTTAACATGTCCTTTAAGCTGCAATTAGCATGTACAAAATTAGTTCTCTTTCTATGCTTTGTATATCACTATTGTAACAAATAATATAACTATTGTAACATTACTTATTTTCTAAAGCCTCAATTCGTGCCTCTAATTTTTTAATTATTTTTTGTTGCTCTTGTATGGCTTTTATTGCCAATACACCAAAGCCTGAATAATCTACCATATAACCAGGTTCTTTGGAGTTTTTGGCATCTCCTTCAGTTTTATAGACTAAATGTGGAAATAGTTGCTCAAGGTCTTGTGCAATCATCCCCACATATTTTCTTTGATCTTTTTGATTCTTGAAATTATAATCAACAACTTCGATCCGAACCACCTTATCTAGAACTGAGCTAATTGAAATTATGTTCTTTTTTGTATTCCTATCGGAGAGTGCTGTATATATGCCACTCACGTCATCAATAGATGCTTTTTGAGCATTATTGAAATATAAGAATAAATCATTCGTAGTCCATGTATAAAAATGCCATCTGTCATTATCAAATACATTAGATATTGACAACCCATTGGTTGTTCCTGAAGGGTGATTCACATGTAAAGATGTTAGCGGTGTTGCTGTACCAACTCCTACCTTTCCATTTTTCAAGACTGTTATAGCATTGTTTTTTGCTCCAGAACCAGAACCATTTCCTATTTCAAACAAAGGATCCGTATCTACCCAAGTCGTTGGATTTCCGCCACCAACATTATTACGTCCCATAGCAAATGAATAATACGCATCGGCAACAGAAGAATATGCTCCAATGGCAAAGGATTCTGACCCTTTTGCTTGCCCTCCAAAAGATACAGCACGAATACCATCAGCTAAGCCCGTCCACGCAAAAGATGCCACTTTATTAGCAGTTCCCCCAGCACCAGCAAAGGTGTCATCTTCAAGGGCTTGAGAAATAACACCAATTGCGAACGAATTTTCACCAGTAGCGGAATTTTCCCTTCCAAATGCAGCAGATCGATCTCCACTTGCCCAATTATCAAGGCCAGCTGTAAAAGATCCTATACCTGTTGGACCAGATATAAAATCACCAGGATTACTAAAGTCTATAGCACTACGGCCTATAGGTGAGTATAAAGACGGATCACGACCAACTAATCGCCAACCCGATTCCCCAGCTTCGGTAACAAGCTCTAAACCCGTAGTTCCAGCCCCACTATCTACATATTCTTTTGTCACAAGGGCCTTAGCGCCTGTTGTATTAATTAGTGTATTTGTTAATGATGGAGCTAATAAACTACCATCCTTTAAGACTTCTAAAGCATTAGCCCTCGAACCAGCAGTTGCACCATTACCTACCATAAAAATAGCATTCATATTGTCTTCATTATAGCTTCCAACAGACATAGCATTATCAGCTGAAACTAAGCCGCCATTACCAAACGACGTCGCATTATCACCTGTGACTAATGAAAAATTTCCAGTGGTAAAACTATTAGACCCTGCAGCTTCTGATCCTACACCTATAGCAAAAGAATTTGGGCCACTTGCAATTGTTTCATGACCAAATGCAACTGCATTTTTATCGCTAGCGCTAGCGTCATTGCCATATGCAAAAGAATATGTTCCCGACGAAGTTGAATCAAATCCACCCACAAAAGACCCTAAGTTCGTTGCGGTACTCTCAAAACCAAATGCTACCGAACCTTGACCAAGCGCATAGGTATCCTCTCCAGCAGCAAACGAACTTGCACCCGTCGCGCCAATATCTGGCATCACGACTTGGGTACTAAAATCTACAGCGTTGTTACCAATATTTCCATAGCTTGTTGGATCTCTGGCTATAAGACGCCAGCCTTTTCCAGAACCTTCATCCAGTGCTTCGAGCCCTGTGACGTTAAGTGCATATGGTACACTCTTGAATTCAGAAGTATTTAAATCTATTAAACCACTTCCATCGTTAATATCTGCTTGCACATTTAAGAAATGCCTATCACCTCGCCAATCAATATCATTAAAAACACCACTGATAATGCTCCCTTCCCCAATAGTGACAATGACAACACCATTACTATCTGTCATCGTTATGTGTTCTTCTGAATAGACCGAGCTACCAATAGCTGAAGTCTCTAAAATTTTAAAAACTAGAGTTACAGAACCAGAAACAATAAGGTTACCACCGGCATCCTTAATGATGCCTTTGTAATTAATGCCATTTTGTGCCCAACACATAATAGTTAGCATACATGCCATAATTAATGCTATTTGTTTTTTATTCTTTACATCTCTGTTTTTAAGATGTTTACCGAATTGCTGTGATAGGTTGTAATTTTTTGAAAAAAAATTCATGATTATAACATTTTTAATTATTAATTAAATGTTTAATCAGTTTGTTAGTTGGTAATCACGAAATTATCACCGTGGTATTTATTGGCATATCACTATTGTAACAAATGATATAATTATTGTAACATTTCGCTTAATATCACTGCTTAAAAACAATGACATTACGAAAATCAACATTATTCAATTACCAATCAAGAGGCAAACACCTGATTTTTAATAGAAAAACCCCTTTTTTAATCATTTTTTGATTCCAATATTTCCATACGCTCTTGTAGCTCTTTAAATTCTTTGGATTGTTTCATAACTATGTCCTCTTGTCTGTTTATGATTCCTTGTTGTTCTTGCAAAGCTTTTATTAAGATTGGAATAAGTTCGGTATAACTAACGCTTAGCGTTTTATCAGCGTCATCACCTTGGTGTACCAAACTCTTAATTACGTCTTGTACATCTTGGGCTATTAGGCCAATATGTCTACGATTCTGATTAGGTTTGTCTTTCCAATAATAGGTTTTTGGTCGCAATTGCATGACATGTTCAAGGCCAAACTCACTTTCCGCAATATCCGTTTTTAAACGTCTATCACTACTGTGGGCAAGAACTCCATTAACAAATACATTGCCAGTGCCATGAATAGAAAGGATATCCCCAACACCAGAATTATAAAAATTAAGCCTGTCTGCTGACACTGTACTTCCCATTAACCCTGCAATAGCCCAATAACTACTTGGTCTTGTGGTATTAGTAAAATTAATTCGAGCATAATCTGCTCCCGTTTCATATAGGCTTATATGTCCTGAGTTAATGCTACTATTGTAATTTATTTGTAAAGCACCTATTGGTGTACTAGTACCAATGCCAACATTGCCATTTTTTAAGACTGTAAAGGCATTCCTTCTAAGCGCAACGAGACCCGCCTTAGTTCCATTTCCTACCTCAAATAATGGGTCTGTCTCCTCCCAAATTTCAGAGCTTCCTCCCCCAACATTATAGCGACCAATGGCCAGCGATGCAAAAGATTCTGCTTTAGTACCTTGCCCCATGGTTGTAGAGAGATTCCCAGAAGCGGTTGTTTCATACCCCATGGCTGTAGAGTGATTCCCAGAAGCTCCCTTTCTTCCATTAAAAATGCTAACAAAATTGGTGCTTAAATCAACAGCATTCTCACCAATATTAAGGTAATCAGTTGGGTCTCGACCTTCTAACCTCCAACCAATTCCATCTCCTTCATTAATGGCTTCTAAACCACTAGCAGCATTAGCATCTACATATTCTTTTGTTGTTAACGCTTTTGCATCAGTAATCTCGGATAAATCGAAACTTGGTGCCGTTATGGTGCCGTTTCTTAAGACTGTCAAGGCATCTTGTCTGGCTGTTTCCGTACCATTCCCAACAGACAATAATGCATTAAAATTACTAACATTATACTCGCCGACCGCTATTGATGAATTTCCTGCCGCTATTGTATTAAAACCAAAAGCAGAAGAAGTTAAGCCAGAGGCTATAGTATTATTACCAGAAGCGAATGAATTGTCTCCAACAAACATATTGTCCCATTGATCGTTATCAACAACTCCTGCTCTAAATGCAGCTTTTTCATTACTCCAAAAAAGCTTGGTTCCAAAACCATCAAAAGCGTAACCAATAAGTGCTGATTTACCATCTCCCAAATGAAAATCCGTCAATGGCAAAGCCCCGACACCAATACCCACCTTACCATCACCAGTAATACTTAATAAATCTGAAGTGCCATTCCAGATATTAAGTCTGTTATCTTCCAGGTTCTCTTCCACTTTGCCAGCAATAGTCCAGTAACTATTGTTAATAGCTGTGTTGCCATTCTTAAAAGTTAATCGCGCATAATCACCAGCATCTTCAGTAATGGTAAGATGTGGATTTAATGTAGAGCTGCTATGCTTAATTTCTAGCTTTGCATCAGGGGTGTTAGTCCCTATGCCTATTTTTTCATTTTCATTGTAAATGGCGCTGCCTTGTTTACTCCAGTAGTTATCTGCAGAACTCAAAGCATAAGGAACGGCCTTAAATTCTGTGGTGCCCATATCCACCAAACCAGAACCTGTATTTACTTGTACGTTTAAAAAATGTGTATCATTACCCCAAGCAATGTCGGCAAATACGTTAGATGTCGTTCCCTCGCCTATATTTACCGCAACAAATCCATTGACATCAGTATTAATTGTATGACTTTCTAGATATACATTATTCGTCAATGCAGCCCCTTCGTAAATTGTAAATTGAATACTTATCGCAGAAGATGCTAGTACATTACCGCTATCATCTTTTATAACAGCTTTGTAATTGATGCCGTTTTGGGCGAGGCTGCCAATACTTATTAGTACGGATAAAAATGTGAGTATTGTTTTCATAGTATCTTAATTTAATGTGCTGTGCTTGCCTAAAATTAAACGATGATATAGACATACTGGCTCGTGTTTTAGTAAGCCCTTTAATATTTGATTTATTTAGTTGCTATGACTTAGTATTTGGTAAATCGCTGTTAATCAATACTTCACATTCAATAATTAAAAAAGCACTGTTATATAACCAAATACTCAATGAAAGTGCTTAAGTATATAGACAGATAGGGGTTTTAATAAATAGCTTCCTAACTTTTCAGCAATTAAAACTACTTTTGAGTAAGACAAAAACTAAAACCCTTGTTCAAAGCATTCACGCGTCATATCATTTTAAGTATCCTCTGTTTGTCTATGTGTTGGAGTCAAGAACCAGTCATAAAAAAATTTGCAAACATCGAATTTGAAGAAATTGTCATCACAGATGACGATGGGCTTCACTCCTGGGAAAACATGGAAATTTTTCATGAAGACGAAGAAGGAATTATTTGGACGGCCATTAATCAAGGTTTGTTCAGGTATAATGGGCATACCGTTATTAATGTCAGTAATTATTTATTTCGAGTTCATGGTATTGACCTAAGCAGACAACCAGGCATTAGAATTCTAACCGACAAAAACATTATTTGGTACGGTACTCGAAAAGGATTGTACAAAATAGATAAAAAAGAACTCAAAGCCACCAAAGTATTCTTGGACGAACCTCTTTACACACGAGATTATCGAAACTACATAAACAAACTCCAAAGAGTTGGAGACACCTTATATGTTGGTACTGCGAATGGGCTCTATTTACTAAACAAGAACACAAATAAAATACTTAAGACGTATTTTACAAATGGTAAAGACCTTAATAGGCGACATAGCAGCAATGTTGTACAATCTTTATATCCTGATATTGAGAATGGCTTTATATGGGTCGCCTTGGATTCTGGTATGTACAGAGTGAACAAACAGGATGATAGTATTGACCGATATACCATGAGAGGTATTGGCCCTAATGCTCACCATTTATACGATGGTGAGCTTTACGACGATGTTCTGCTCATGCCGAGTTGGGGATCTGGCATGGTGACCTTCAATATAAAAACCAAGGAATTTTATCGTATTGATTCATTATCTAATACTGGTGGTCGTTTTGATTATACTGTGATTCTAGGAGCTATCAAATTAAATGACAGCCTTTCTTTAGTCAATGTGAATGGTAAAGGTAATGGTCTTTTTAATAGACATACAAATACATTTCAATGGATAAAAACGCCCGAACCCATGAAGAATGGCAGTGTGCTGGACTTGGACAGAAGTGGTTATGTCTGGGGATCTTTCAAAGGTCGTATTTTTCGTTCAACTAAACCTGTAGTATATCATCCTCAAGTTTTCGAACATATTATTGACGTGACGGCCTTCAAGGCAAACGAGGTACTAAAAAGTCGACCAGCTATTGATGGGTATTCCTTATTGACATTAGATGAGAAAGAGAGTAATATAGATATTGAATTTACCATCTCAAAACCTTACATACTAGACACAATTCGATACGAATATCGCCTTGACTCAAAAAACTGGAAACCAATAAAAACGGCCAATAACTTAAAAATATTTGGCTTAAATCCTGGAACGCATGAGTTGAAAATTAGAGCTTTAAATAAAGATGAAACTATTCTGACGGGCAGGGATTTGGCCTTCAATGTTTACCAACCATTTTATAAGTCTCCATATTTCATAGGTTTAGGTCTAATCATTCTTCTTACTTCGATTTATCTTTTTGGCAGATATCGAAATACCCAAAAAATGAAGACTCAAAAAATGCAATACAATTATGAAATGCAACTATCAAAACTGGAGTCGGAAGCACTACGCTCACAAATCAATCCTCACTTTATATTTAACACCTTGAATGGTATTAAATATTATGCCATCAAAAAAACCAAGGAGGAAACCACAGATTTCATTACTAAATTTTCTATTTTGATTCGACAGGTTCTTGAGAATTCAAAACAAAGTCTAATTTCTCTTGAAGAAGAATTAAAGACCATACAATCATATATAGAAATTGAAAAGTACCGATTCAGTGGTTCTTTTGATTTTTCTATAGAGATTGATCCAAGTGTTGATCTGAATTTCTTGATTCCTCCTATGATCGTTCAGCCTTTTATAGAAAATGCCATTTGGCATGGGTTAATGCACAAGGATGTTTCTAGAAATCTCTATATAAGGTGCAAACAAAAAGAGCATGTCATAGCTTTTGAGATTGAGGACAATGGTATTGGCAGAAAAGCGGCCAATGAAATTTCTAAAAGTAAACTTCATAAATCCAGTTTAGGAATCAAGATTACCAAAGATCGCTTAAAACAATTAAAAATGCTATATAGTCTAGAGTGTGATCTAGAGATTATAGATCTATATTCAAGAGATAATAAAGCCTCTGGAACTAAGGTCATTATTCAATTTAAAAAGTAAACTCATGTCCAAGAAAAGAATTATTCTTATAGATGATGAAGCCAACAGTTTGGACATTTTAGAATATGAACTTCAGGTAGTAAACCCAGATTTTGAGATTGTTGCCAAATGTTCAGATGCGCGCAAAGCTGGAGCATTAATCGATAAAGAACAGCCGGATTTTGTTTTTCTAGATATAGAGATGCCATGGTTAAGCGGCTTTGAAGTATTGGATCAATTGACTTTTCTAGATTTTCACCTCATATTCGTTACAGCCTATGAACAGCATGCTATTAAAGCTTTTAAATATTTGGCCGTAGATTATTTATTGAAACCTGTTAGTCGATTGGAGTTGTTCAAGACATTTGAACGCATTAAAGAAAAAAATGCAAAGCACCAGAGTGTCGAGTTAAAGAAGATAATCAGTTTAGTTAAAGGTGGTGGTTTGACTTCTGAAAAAATTCCATTTTCAACTCAAAAAGGAATTGAATTTTACCATCCAAGCGACATTGTTCACTGTAAAGCAGATTCAAACTATACAGAAATTCATACTATCTCTGGAAAAAAGATGATTGTTTCTAAAACGCTTAAAAACATTGAGAATCTATTATATCACAATCAATTTTTCAGGGTTCATCAATCGCATTTAGTAAACCTAGATTACTTGGTTAGTTATATAAAAGAAGATGGTGGTTATTTAAAAATGACCAACGGTAACATCATTCCGCTTTCGCGCTCAAGAAAGGCTCTTTTTTTAGAGCGCATCCATAAAGACCCTGAATAATTCAGTCAAAAAACTCAGTTCACTTTTAAAATATAAAAAGTAGGCAACCGAACAATCCATAAATCTGGAATTGAAAGCGATGTTGTAAATGCAGGTACGGCTTGCATATTTTTAGTCTGATTGACAACTAAATTATTAGAAACGTCCTTTATAACAGCTTTATAATTAATACCGTTTTGCGCAAAGTTGGTCAGTACAATAAATAAGATTGTTAGAGCTGTTAGTATCGTTTTCATGATTTCTAGTGTAAATTTCATATAATTAAGCATCTACAAACTCAAATGCAAAGTAAACTAAACGCATAGTACGATAAATTATAGTAATCTTCCGATATTCTTTCCTACGTAAAACGCGCTAAATAGAGCTAATAGTATAGGTAAAACAACTGAGAATTCTAAGTCAACAACATCTAACTTAACGCCAATCCTTAGTACAGCCATTACTGCAAAACCAAAGGCTAGAATCATTCTAAACGCGTGTCGTTTTATATAAAAAATATGTTCTTTAGGATTAGATTTTAAACGTTTATAATCTCTAACAATCAGTAAAGCAAAGGTGAATGAAAATAGTAATCTTGCTAATGTACCTAAAGAAATTTCTGGCAATATTCTTACCAATTGCATACTAGCGAATGTAAATAGCAATATTGGGAATATGATAAAAATTGTATCTATCAATTTAGAGTACTTTCTTTTATACCGCAAAGCAGAAATAGAAGTGACCATACAATAGATTGATGCTACACTTAACAAAATTGCCAAAGGTCTAAAATCGTCTATCATAAACTTGACAATAGATAATGCAGCGTACAGCATCCCAAAAAAGAAGACACGTCCTCCTATCTTATGAATCTTTGATCCTTTTTTAGAACTCAATGCAATGATGCCGCCAAGAAAAGCTATACTACCAATTAACGTATGAGATAGGTATGAGAAATTTGAAATAATAAGAGTATCCATTTTTTTTAAGATTATTGTTTAACCATGTTATAATGTACTTCTATCTCAGAATCTGATAATTGTAAAAATCGAGCTGCATTGTTATAATACACGTCTTTTTTTTGTTGACTGGTTAGCCATTCTAAATTGTAAATAATTTCAATGTTTTTTCTAATAGTACCAACATAATCTGAAGCAAACATTAACCGCTCCCCTAGCCCTTCACTATAAAGTTTTTTTACTTTAGGTTCCCACATTTCTTTTGGAGCAAACATGCTTACAGCAGATATTTCACAATAAATTTGAGGGTATTTTTTCATGACCTCAAGACATTCTTCGAAATAACTCCCAGGATAATGCATTAAGTAAATTTTGAGGTTTGGGTACTTTTCTAAAACTGGAAGTAGTAATAAAGGATTTGCATAGTCTTCATTCCAGTGAGGTGTTTCTTCCATGTTTCGTTTAAAAGGTCCTCTATCTGCATGAAAACCAATAGGAATTTGGTATTTTTCCGCCAATCCCCAATAAGGGTTAAAACGCTCATCAGCTGGATGAATTCCCATGCTATTAAAAGCTGTCTCTCCTAAATATTTAAACGTTCCGTTTTTATACAATCTTTCTAACTCTTCAATATCAGGTAATTCACTTTCACAAGGTTCATCTTGTTCTCTTAATGGATTACATGGTAATCTTGGACCAGTCCAGTGCCTCTTATCTTTTTCTTGCCATAATTTCACATACTTCATGGGTCCGCCACCTAAAGCTAAAACGATGTTGTTTTCATCAAATCGCTGACTCATCCATTCAATTTTAGCAAGGTCAATGTCTGGGTCTATGTTATTATAATCTTCATTGTCCAGATAGCCTTTAGTGATATGTATATGCGTATCTATAATGGGTTGGTTCTTTAAAAAATCATCAATCGCCTTTTTTGATGCTACTTTAGTGATTGACACCTCTTTTACTGTTGAATGTAAATGACTGATCTTCCACTGTCCATTTGTTTTTTTCCAAATTTTAGTGACATACTCTTGCATTTTTGTTTTCTCATCGTTAGGATATTCCAATGTTCTTATGGCATACGCAGTCTCATTAGTTAGTGCATAAACGTCTAACTTATCAAAGGTTGCTGTCTTAAATGGTCTTGGTATAGACCTACAGAATTTTCCGATAATATCTTTAGAAGGTGCTCTTCTCCCATTTGCCAAAAAAGTGATGTCGTCTTCCATCAATGCTAGCACTTGATTGCAATCACCATTCTTAAAAGCCTCTTGCTCTTTTAGTACTATTTCTTGTATTTCTGATTCAATAATTTCCAAATATTGGGCGTTAAGAGGTAGTATGATTACCATTAAAAAGGCAAATAATAAGAACAATTTATTTTTCATAATGCTTTGTTTTTTTATCTAGTTATATTTTGACTAAGCCTTTAATCAAAAGCAATAATTTTCATGATTTATTCGTAGAGTTTATAGACGATTTATCTTCTTGATTCATTAACTCTAACATTGCATTCAGCTTTGTTTCAATGCTATCAATTTTACTGTTTTGAGAATTAATTATAATCTGCTGTTCTTGTATAGCCTTAATAAGTACTGGAATCAAGTCTGAATAATAGACCCCCATACGGTCTAGCTTCACCAATCGTTGCTCTGGATTATCACTCTCATCTACATCTTGCCAATCGTGTGTTTTAACGACTTCTGGAATTATTTCCAGTAAGTCTTGGGCTATCAGGCCTATCTTCTTTTTATCATTGGGCGCTCTCTTCCAATTGTATCGCACTGGTTGCAATTGCATGATTTCTCCTAAACCATATGGTGTTGTTTCTATATTGGTCTTTTCACGCCTATCCGATGTCTGTATGGTTCCGTTGGTGGCAAAAACGTCATCCCATCGCAATACTGAAGTACCTAGGTCATATATATTATCTGATGTAGGCCTTATATCTCCTCTTGCAGCAATTTCACTTATACCACCATCTTCGATATACTCTACTGTTTGAAGACGTAGACGACCATTTACATGTAAGCGATCTAACGGAACGGTTGTACCAATACCTACATTACCATTCTTTCTCACAGTAACCGCATTTGCTCTAGTACTTGGACCAGTTCCAATTCCTATTTCAAAAATAGGATCGGACGTGAGCCAGCTAGTCGCGCTGCCTCCTCCAACATTATACCTGCCTACTGCCATGGAAGCATAAGACTGCGCTTGTACGGCATTCCCAATCGCTACAGAATAGATAGCTTGTGCTTCAGCAAAATAACCTGCCGCAAAACTATAGTTTGCCACAGCATCTGTACTATAACCTAGAGCCGTGGATCCCAATGCGAAAGCATCTGTGTTGTAACCCATTGCGGTAGAATATTGCCCATCAGCATTTGAAAAAAATCCGCTGGCAAAGGCATAACTATTGGTCGCCTCGGTATCCCTCCCCATTGCGGTTGCTCCAAAACCTTGAGCTCTGTTATTCAATCCAGAAGCAAAAGAATATTGGCCTATATAATACAAAACCTTAGGAGGGTCTGTAGTATCATCAGTATAAGTAGAATCATTCCAATAGACGCTAGCAGCGCCAGTAGCTAAAGTACCAATTCTAAAAGCATTTTTCTGTGGGATGTAGAGTATTTTACTTCCTGCACCAATAGTATCATTACCAAATAAAAAACCCTCGTCTGCTGCAAAATGAAATTTTACTTTTGGATCAGTAACGCCAAAACCTATCTTGCCCGTATTCTTATTAATGATATCGACATTGTTTTTTTGCCAATTAGTGTCTTCAGATTTTAAAGCGTTTAACGCATAAGGCACAGTCTTGAACTCTGTTGTACCAAGATCTACGAGTCCTGCACCAGTATTTATTTGTACATTCAAGAAATGAATGTCACTTCCCCAATCAATCGCACTAAACGTGCTGATCGTTGGCGTGCCCTCCCCTATATTTAACATGATTATTCCATTAGCATCGGTGGTCGGCGTATGGCTTTCTTGATACACTGTCGGTCCGCTTTCTGAAGATTGAATAATGGTGAATTGGACAGCAATCAAATCATTAGTAATTAGATTGCCAATATCATCCTTAATGACTGCTTTGTAATTGATACCATTCTGTGCCAAGCACATTGTGGATATTATACAGGTTAAGATCAATGTAATTCTTGTCTTCATTATTGTTCTTTTTTAAATTTTATAGACTTTACAATTTTATCCTTACACATTAAATGCAGCTGATACATCCCTTTTTTTAAATGATCGATACTGATATAAATTCGTGCGTCTTTATTTTCAATATCATCACTTGAGCTATGTTTTGTTTGCATGGTTATGAGTTAAAAAAGGGAATGCTTTTTAATTTGAAGTAAATGTATGAGTAAGCTCATATTGGGAGTGTCACTATTGTAACAAAGCATACAACATATGTAACATTCTTAGAAGAATTCGTCTTTAAATACGCTCTAAGTATTCATTAGGTGTACATTTATAGACTGCCTTAAAACATTTTGTGAAATAAGAAGGTGTATTGAATCCCACTTGGTAAGCAATCTCTGAAACCGTAAGGTCAGATTCCTTTAACAGCTTTAGGGCAAGTTTTAGACGTTGGGAACGTAAGAATTCGCTAGTTGAGAGTCCAGTCATCGCTTTAAGCTTTCTGTGCAATTGCATTCTACTTAGCAACATTTTTTCTCCCAATATTTCTGAGGTAAAATCAGGTTCTGTGATACACTCATCCAAAACCTTTTGCATGCGTTGCAAGAATTTTTGATCTATAGTAGAGGTGCTCAATTCTTTATGGTTTACCTCAATTTCATGACTGTAACGTTTTTGTAATTGGCGTCTCAACTCTATGAGTTTCTCTACTATTATTAGCAATTTATCGTTACTAAAAGGTTTTGTCACATAGGCATCAGCTCCCGTTTTCAACCCTTTTATCTCATTCTCTTCACCCACTTTGGCGGTAAGAAGCACAATAGGTATATGACTCGTTTTCTCATCGTTCTTTAAGGTATTGCAAACTTCTATACCATCTGTCAAGGGCATCATGATATCGCTAATGACTAGGTCTGGAATGTACTTCAGAGCTTTTTCAATTCCTTCTTTTCCGTTTGAAGCTTCCAGCAGATTATAATCTTTCTTGAAGATGGAAACAATGTACTGTCTAACATCAGCATCATCCTCAACAACTAGAAGTACTGGCATTTCTTCCGAATTAGGAATAATTTCTTCGCCATTTTTCATCTCCTGAAACTTTATCTCATGCTCAACAGATTCTTCTTCATTAAAAACTATTTCAGATTGGTTATAAAAAGAACGCTCAATGGGCAAAGTCACTGTAAACTGAATATCATCTTCATTCATATTATGTGCCACAATATTACCATGAGACAGAATAGCGAGCTCTTTCACTAAAGACAGTCCAATACCAACACCATCAGAGCTCTTATTCGTTTGATAGAATCTTTGAAACAATTTACCTAACTCCTCGTCTGTAATAGTATTGCCGTTATTAATAACAGTGATTATCAACTGCCCATCTTGTTCCATGGTTTCAAAAGTCACCCTACCTCCTTCAGGTGCATACTTAATCGCATTACCCAACAAATTAGTAACGATTTTCTCGATAATGTCCTTGTCGTACCAAGCATTATTATTCGTTAGAATCTTACTTTTAAAATCAATGTCTTTATCTTCAGCTTTGTACTTAAAAGCCGCTGTAATTTGTTTCAGTAGAACCTCAAGTTTACCTTCCGTGACGCTTAATTTAAAACTCCCAGATTCTAGTTTTGAAAGATCCAGCATTTGGTTGACCAAGTTCAACAATCGTTTAGCATTGCGTTGAACCATAGACAATTCTTTCTTGTCTTCTTCTTTCAAATCAGCTTTCGAAAGCTGTTTGTCAATTGGTCCAGAAATAAGTGTTAGTGGTGTTCTGAATTCGTGAGAGATGTTTGTATACAGTCTGCTTTTCGTTTCGTCCAATTTCTTTAAACGTTTGGTCTCTGCATGCTCAAATTGTAGCTGCATTTTAACATGCCAACGCCATTTTAAGTATCTATATATTAAAATGCCAGACAGAATCAGTAATACTATATATAAAACCTTTGCCAAAGTGCCAAAATACCAAGGTTGCTTAATCTTGAATCTATAAGTTGCGGGCTCTTCATTCCAGACATTGTCATAATTGCTTGATTTTACTTGAAATATATAATCATCAGGTGGTAACTTAGGGTATTGAACTGTGCTGGTATTCTTTGAATCTATCCAAAAATCATCATAGGGAGTCAATTTATACTTGTAATTATTCCTTTCTGGAAGCGAATAATGTAGTCCCGCAAAAGCGAAAGTCATTGTGTTCTGATTGTGTTTGAACCTGTCATCCTGAACTATTTGATGTTCTTCAGAAAATATCTCTAATCGGTTTATAACTGTTTTTGGCGGAATTGGATTTTTAGTCAAAGCATCTGGTTTAAACCAATTCAAGCCATCTAATCCTCCGAAATACAAATACCCTTTCTTGTCCTTGAAATAAGCACCTGTATTAAATTCTAAAGCTTGTAAGCCATCGTAATTATTATAGTTAACGATTTCGGGTCCTGAATTTTCATTTACCACTAATTTTGTAATACCACGGTTAGAACTCAACCATAAATCACCTTCATCATCGGGAAGGACACTATAAATCACATTGTTCGGTAAGCCATACTCTCTATCATACTTTTTGACTGTTCTTGTTTTTGGGTTAAATGCCTTTAATCCATTACCGTTGGTACCAATCCATAAAATGCCATTTTTGGCTTGGTATAAAGATTTGATGTTATCTTGAACTTCATCAATCCTGAAAATTTGGTTATTATAAGCATCCAACTTAAAAAGACCGTTACTTTCTGAACCTATCCAAAATGCTCCGTCACTAATCTCTTCAATGGTCCTTATATTGTTGGTTGAAATATTGCTATTTTCGGTATTATACGATGTAATTATTCCTCTTATCTTGTCAAACTGCAATAATCCATTATCTCTTGTACAGAGCCATGTTCTGCCCCCAGAATCCCTATATATTTTCCAAATAGTGATATTCTTTAAAGCTTCAAAACTTTCGAAATCTCCATTACTTTTAAGAATATTTAATCCGTCTCCTTGAAAACCTATCCATAAATCATTTGCATCGTTAAACAAGCTCATTACACGGTTCGAACTTATATTAGAATTGGTAGTTGTGTACGTCTTATAGGAATCACTAGTAACATTATAACTCGTTAATCCTTTTCCAGAAGTGCCTAACCATATAGTATTGGATCTATCAACTGTAATAGCCCTAATGACATCCACATTCACATTCTCCGGTATCTGACTATTTGTAAGGATATTGAATTTAGAGAGGTTTTCGTCATAGTAACTCAGTCCTGCACCATCTGTTCCTAACCAAATCGTTCCTGCGAAATCTTCATAAAGACATAACACATCATTATAGTGAAGCGCAAATGGGTTCGTTTTTTGGGCCACAAAATGACGAATCGATTGACTATAAGAATCAACCAAGTAAACACCATTACCGTAAGTGGCAATCCATAACCTATCCCTTTTATCAACTAAAAGAGACTGTATATTAAGGTTTTCTGGAAGCTCGTTCTTAAGGCCAAAGCCATTGAATTGTCGTAAATCATTAACCAACAATTCTTTAAAATAAAGGCCATTGCCAAAGGTTCCAAACCAGATTCGACCACTCTTGGCATTGGCAGCACTACTAAATGATAGGTCAGGTCTTAATATTGATTGATGATTATCACTTAACTTCACAAGCCCTTTTGAGGACATTACAATGAGGTTATCCTTTTCATTATATAACCCGTAAATATTAGTTGCCTCTAGACCTTCATTAATAAGCTTGATGGTATCTTGCTTTTTTGTCGAAATCTTATATAAACCTTCTCCAAAAGTTCCAATAAAATAGTCGAGTTTATGGTCTTGATATATGCTACTTACATTCTTGAATCTTACTTGATGTACAAACACATCTGTTTCTTTGTCATACTTCTCCAAAATTCCAGATGTTGATATTATCCATAACTCCCCTTCTCTATCGACATAAGTCTTCCCTAATTGACTATAGGTAGGTCGCGTTATATCATCAAATCGTTTATTGTAGTATTTAAAAATCTTACCATCATAACGATTGAGACCATCTTGAGTAGCAAACCAGAGGTAGCCAATGCTGTCTTGGGCTATACTTACCACGCTATTCTGAGACAGACCGTTTTCAACTGTCACATCTCTAAACGTTATCTGCTTTTGCAACGTTGCGTTATCAGCATTACTATGTTCTTCTTTTTGAGAAAATAGTAATGTACAAGAAAGACAATATAGAATAGTAAATGCGTATTTCACTCTACAAATAAATGATGAACGGTTATTTGTAAAGTTAAGAAAGAAAACTAAGACAGTTAGATAGCGGCTTTTATGGTATTCAGCATTTTTGATGCGCGAATCTTTACCTCTTCCTCTGTCCAAGACATTTTAATCAAACACGAGATATTGCGCCCAATATAATGATCGGATTGTGAGAATTCTTTTTCAGAAAGATACTCTAGCCCTTTTTTGACTTCCTTAGAAATAGGATAGAGAGAGTTCAAATTCTTTAGATGGTCCCATTTTCGTATATAATGCCAATTATTGTCGTAATAATGAAAACAAACATCAACACTATTTGCCTTCAAGCCTTCCATAGTTTTTCTTGCAGTTTCAAGATCTGGTAAAAAGAAGCTCAAAAAAGAATAACTTTCCTCGCCGCCTTCTGGAATAGTTCTGAATGTTATTTCCGGAATTTGTGATAATGCTTCCTTAATAACCGTGTAGTGTTTCTTCTGAATGGCTACAAATTCATCTAGCCGTCTTAGCTGTGCCAAACCAACTGCTGAGTGCAACTCAGAAATCCTAAAATTATATCCAAGAAATGGATGTGTCTCGGCACCTCTGTCGGTACCAATATGATCATGCCCATGATCGCTATAATGATCGGTATTCCGATAGTAAGCTTCGTTATTAGTTAAAACGGCACCGCCTTCGCCTGCTGTAATGATCTTCACAAAGTCTAAGGACAAGCAACCCAGATCACCTATACTTCCTAATGGTTTTCCTTTATATATCGCTCCAGTAGCTTGCGATGAATCTTCTATTAAAATGAGGTTGTGATTCTTGCACAATTTAACTAACATATCCATATTACCCATACTGCCACACATTTGCACGATCATCACAGCTTTTGTTTTTGGAGTAATAGCCGCTTCAACAGCTTTAGGATCGAGGGTTAAGGTGTCATCTATATCTACTAGTACTGGAACTGCACCTAACATCATGATAGCTTCAAAGCTAGCCACAAATGTAAAGGTTGGCATGATTACTTCATCTCCTGCTCCAACACCTGCAGATGCTAATGCCACAGATACAGCGGCGGTTCCGCTTGACACCAATTGGGCATGCTGTACTTGTAGTTGTTTTTCTAGTTCTGTCTCTAATTCTCTTGCTTTCCAATGCCCATTACGCATGCCATCAAATCCGTAACGCATGAGTACACCACTATTTAATACATCATTTACTTCTTTGCGTTCTGCATCTCCAAATAATTCGAATCCTGGCATGTATTTTTCTTTTAATAAGGTATCAAAATTACGATTATATACGCCATAAAAAAAGCGTTAAAGAATAACCCTAACGCTTTTAAATATGTTTTATTTTTTTATCGATTCTGTAAAACAGAGTCAACGAATGCGAAATGCCTAGCGGTTTCTCTCAAAAATGAATACCCGCCAATTTCACCCAATATATGTCCTTCTTTACTAAGAGCTACAATTGTCGGATAGCTTCCTTCTGGGTTATAGGTTCTAACCATTTCTATATTCTTCTTCTTTTGTTCTGGTGTAATAATGTCAATTCTCCTAGGCATATCTACCATTAACAATACCATTTTCTTTGCGCGTTCCTTGAATTCTGCAGTCTCGAAAAAATCTTTCTTAAGCATTTTACAAGGAGAACACCAATCGCTACCAGTGAAATACACTAAAATTGGTTTGTCTTGCTTATCAGATATATTCTTAGCTTTTTCGAAATCTGTTTCCCAATTCAAATCTTGAGCAACAGATTGAAACCCTATAAATAATACTGCTAAAAGAATCAATTTTTTCATTTGTAGAGCGTTTGGCGATTATGCAAATTTAAACTAATAACTGATATAACAAATACTTTGCCAAAATATTGTGTTACAGCATGATAACAGAATCATCTAAAGTTTTCCTTACTTTTTTGAAATCTGCAAAAACATCATCTTCAGCTCTGTATCCTATGGGCATAACCAATACTGATTTTAAATTCCTTTCAGAAAGTCCGAGCATTTCATCATACTTATCTGGCATAAACCCTTCCATCGGACACGCATCAATTTCTTCAATAGCGCAGATAGTCAAAAGATTGCCCATAGCTAAATATGCCTGTTTTGTGGCCCAAGTTTCTACGCTTTTGCTATCTTTTGAACTAAAGCTTTTTATCAAATCATCTTCAAAAGGCTTCAATACTGCACTAGGTGTATCTCGAGTATCCTGCACTAATTTGAAATATTCTTTTATATATTCTGAATCTATTACAGTATTAATACAAAACACCAAAACATGTGATGCTTGGGCAACTTGTTTTTGTTCATACGAATGAGGTACTAATTTTTGTTGAAGTTCTTTATCATTAATGATAATCATTTTCAGAGGCTGCAATCCATAAGACGTAGCTGTAAGATTGAAAGCATTCTTTACAATACTCATCTTGCTGTCATCTAATATTCTATCAGTATCAAATTTTTTAGTGGCATATCTCCAATGTAGGCATTCAATAATATCCATGTGCATATATTTATGACAAAATTACTAATTGAAATACAAAACCATTGATAACATTCATAAATTTACATGATAATACTATTTCCAATTACCTATGACATCTATAGAAGCTAAAATAAACACCTCTGAAACTCGTATTTTCAAGGCTATATTTCCTAATACCACCAATCACTATAATACACTTTTTGGAGGTACCGCTTTACAACTAATGGATGAAGCCTCATTTATTTGTGCGACGCGTTTCAGCCGTAAAAAAGTCGTTACCATTTCTTCAGACAAAGTGGATTTTGAAAAACCTATTCCCGCAGGCACTATTGTCGAACTTGTAGCAAGAGTGCATAAGGTAGGAAATACCAGCTGTGTTGTGAAGGTCGATATTTTTATTGAGCGGATGTACAAAGAAGGACGAGAACAGGCCATTACTGGATTATTCACTTTCGTTGCCTTAGGTGATGACAAAAAACCTATTCCTATTCTAGATTAAAAGAACCATAATTTTATCGCCATTCCTATAATTGCCACTATTAGGAATTTCTTGATAAAACCATCTCCTTTCTTTACGGCATATCTACTAGCAAACCAAGCACCAGTCATATTCCCTAACGCTAAGATCAATCCATATTTCCAGTTGACCATATCATTTATTGCAAACATCACTAAAGAGCCAGATATATAGATCAAGGCCACAGCAATTTTAGTAGCGTTAGACTTCACTAATGACAGTCGGTTAACGTAGTTAAAGAAAAGTATCATGATAAACCCTACACCTGCATTTAAAAAACCGCCATAGATTCCGATAAAGAAAAATACAATACAGCTGATCCATAAGTATTTTCCAGTGGTTCGTTCTGCTAACTCTTGCACATTCAAGGAAGGTTTGAAGGCAATTAGGAGCACGATAACCATCATGGTTATCGCTAAAATCTTATTAAATATGGCATCATTAATATCAACGGCGATCTGAGCACCAATTAAAGCTCCAAAAAAAGCAGTGATTCCAAGATAATTACTAAAAGGAAAAGTGTTAACACCCTTGCTTCTAAATCCTATAGTCCCAGTTATGTTTTGTAGAATAATAGCAATTCGATTTGTACCATTTGCCATACCAGATGGTAGACCAAGAAAAATAAGCATTGGCAATGTAAGCAAAGAGCCTCCTCCCGCCATGGTATTAATAATTCCAGCAAAAAAACCTACTATGATCAGTAGCACTAAATCAAAAGAAAATTCCATGAAGCATGTTGGCTTAGTTAAAAGTAATAAATCCGCATTAAGCGACGGCAGGTATTAGTTAAATATTATCCTTATTTTTCTTGAAAGAAATAAAAAAGCGTCCTATATTTGCACCCGCATTCAGGGAATACCTGATGAGACACTTGGAGAAATGGCAGAGTGGTCGAATGCACTAGTCTTGAAAACTAGCGAGGGTCACACCTCCGGGGGTTCGAATCCCTCTTTCTCCGCAATCAAGCGTAACTTTTAAGCAGCTTGAAAAGTAAAATCCCACGAGTTTACTCGATGGGATTTTTTTATTTTAAGATGTCAATCCTAAATGGATTGAAAGTTACATTTGCAGTATATGGTATGAGGGAACATTGTAAATAATCCCTCTTTCTCCGCAATCAAGCGCAAGGCTTGAAAATAGAAAACCACTAAGTTTACTTGAGTGGCTTTTTGTTTTATAAGACTTTAGCATTTACAAAATGCTGTATGAGGGAACACCAAAGGTAATCCCTCTTTCTCCGTATAAAACCACTTAGTAACTACCCATTCAGTCAGTAAAATAAAAATCACTAAATTGTATGCTATTAACGGATAACCTTACTATAACGTAATTGCCAATGCCGACAACTTCTACTAACGCTATTCATGCCAAAGGATTTGCAAAGACATTACGTAAAGACAAATGGTGGATATATCCTGGCCTCGTTTTATTTGGACTATTGAGTTTTCTCGTCTACGGAATATGGTCAGCCTGGCAAGCAGATTTTTATTGGTATAGTGCCGGACAAGGTGGATTTGGCGGTTATCTGGCACCATTTTATTCCCCTTTATTATTTATTAAAGAAGGTGTTGAAGGAGCAGCTCCAATGCAACATTCCATTTTTGGTGCATGGCCTGGCTGGTGGCCTAATTGGCTTCCCCCTTCTCCTTCTCTACTAATATTGGCCATTCCTGGAATTTTCAGATTTACATGTTATTATTATCGTAAAGCTTATTATCGTGCGTTTACAGGAACACCACCAGCCTGTGCTGTGGGTGCCCTGCCAAGAAAAAGAAAATCTGGTTATAGAGGAGAAAAAGGATTGATGCGCGTACAAAATTTGCATCGTTATGCTATGTATTTTGCCATGATCTATATTTTGGTCTTCTTTTATGATGCCTATCTCTCATTTTTTAGAAACGGAGAATTTGGAGTAGGTGTTGGAAGTATACTGTTACTGGGTAATCCAATTTTATTAGCGGCCTATTCTTTTGGTTGTCATTCTATTCGACACCTTTTAGCTGGACAACGAGATTGTTATTCTTGCAGTATGGGAGGAAATATATCTCATAAAAATGGTAAGATCATAGGGTGGCTAAACCAACGTCATGAGCTTTTCGCCTGGCTTAGCCTTGTTTGGATAATGGTGGCCGATTTCTATATAAGAATGGTATCAATGGGACATATAACCGATTTGAACACCTGGGGAATTTAATTTAACTAAAGAGCATGCTAGACATTTCAGAAATAAAAGTTATCGAACACGATGTGCTTATTGTCGGGGCTGGTGGTGCTGGACTCAGTGCCGCTATCGAAGCTTCTGCCCAAGGTATGAGTACAGGTATCGTTATGAAATCTTTATTGGGAAAGGCTCATACTGTAATGGCTGAAGGTGGTATGGCAGCGGCATTAGCCAATGTGGATGAACGGGATCATTGGAAGATCCATTTTCGAGATACAATGCGTGGTGGAAAATTTTTAAATAATTGGCGCATGGCCGAACTTCATGCAAAAATGGCCCCCGATCGTGTTCGTCTATTAGAAGAATGGGGCGCCGTTTTTGATAGAACTAAAAACGGACTTATAAATCAGCGGAATTTTGGAGGTCATAGATATCCCAGATTGGCTCACGTTGGGGATAGAACAGGATTGGAAATGATACGCACTTTACAGGATCATGGGGTACATCAAGGTATCCAGGCCTATATGGAATGTACGGCTCTTGATCTGCTAAAGAATGAACAAGGGGACGTTTGTGGCATTGTTTGTATGTGGAGAGAAACAGGTGCCTTCACCATTTTCAAGGCTAAATCCATCATATTTGCTACTGGAGGAGGCGGAAAAGCCTGGGAAGTAACCTCAAATTCCTGGGAGTATACGGGCGATGGTTACGCCCTTGCTTATGAAGCAGGCGCTGAATTGATGGATCTCGAATTTAATCAGTTTCACCCTACAGGAATGGTATGGCCACTTTCCGTAAAAGGAACCTTAGTGACTGAAAGTGTAAGAGGTGAAGGTGGATTATTACTAAATAATAAAGGTGAACGATTCATGTTCAACTATATTCCGGATCGTTTTAAATCCGAAACAGCCGAAACAGAGGAAGAGGCAGCTAGATGGCTCGCGGGAGATCCGAATGCCAAACGTCCTCCGGAATTATTGACTCGAGATGTCGTTGCTCGTGCAATCAATGATGAGGTAAAGGCTGGAAGAGGATCTGAACATGGAGGCGCTTATCTGAACATCGCAACACAAAGAACGGCTGAGGACATCAAGAAAAAATTACCTTCCATGTATCATCAGTTTAAAGTGCTTGCTGAATTAGACATTACCAAAGAACCTATGGAAGTTGGCCCAACTTGTCATTACTTTATGGGCGGAATTAAAGTGGATGCAAATACTACCATGACGTCGGTTCCCGGTTTATTTGCCTGCGGAGAATGTGCCGCTGGATTGCACGGAGCCAACCGTTTGGGTGGAAATTCGTTGTCCGATTTACTTGTCTTTGGATTCCTTTCCGGAAACAATGCCGCTGAATATGCAAAGAACAAAGAACATTCAGATTTTGACAAGGAACATGTCAGTAAAATAATTCGAAATGCTACAGATATCTTGAATCGGGAAAAAGGAGCGAATCCATACCTGCTTCATGAAGATTTGGAAAATAATATGCAGAAGAATGTAGGAATCATAAGATCTAAAGAAGAACTTGAAGTAGGTATAAGTGAACTGGAAAAGATCAAATCTTCATATAAAAATGTAAAAGCCAAAGGAGCTAGCCAGTTCAATCCTGGTTGGCATGAGGCTCTGTCGTTGCGAAATTTGCTCATTGTTTCAGAAGCCGTGGCAAAAGCAGCTTTATTGAGAGAGGAAAGCAGAGGAGCACATACACGTGCCGATTTCCCTGGAGAACAAAAGGATTGGCTTAACTACAATATTGTAACATCAAAAGGGCAAGATGGTAAAATGAAACTCTCTAAAGTAGCACGGCCCGAACCCGATGCAGAATTGAAACGAATAGCGCGATCGTCTATTGAAGACCTAGAAAAAGAAGTCGCACGAGAACGCACTCAATCTTAGTATACCATGGCAAAACGTACATTTAATATCTATAGAGGAGATCAGAATCATGGTGACCTAGTGAGTTTTGAAACCGAGGTAAAAGAAGGCATGGTCGTTTTGGATGTTATTCATAAGATTCAGGCCGAATCTGCCAATGACATGGCGGTACGATGGAATTGCAAGGCCGGGAAATGTGGCTCGTGCAGCGTTGAAATCAACGGAAAGCCAAAACTGTCTTGCATGACCCGAATGAACGAATACGGAGAAGACGAGATCATTACGATTACTCCTTTAAAAACTTTTCCAATCATTAAAGACCTGGTCACAGATGTCTCCTGGAATTATACTCAGAATGAAAGGATCAAACCCATTAAATTAGCTCCAGAAGCAAAGACTGACAAAGGGTACGTCATGTATCAGAAAGATGTAGATCGTGTTCAGGAATTCAGAAAATGTATAGAATGTTATTTGTGCCAAGATGTGTGTCATATACTTAGAGATCACGATAAAAAAGATGAATTCATTGGCCCTCGATTCATGATTCGAGTAGCCAGCCTTGAAATGCACCCCTTAGATATAGAAGATAGAATCCCCGAATTGAAAGAGGATTATGGTTCTGGTATGTGTAATATAACTCGCTGTTGTACTGCCGTCTGCCCTGAACACATTAATCTTACCGATAACGGAATTATTCCACTTAAAGAACGTGTGGTAGATAGGTATTATGACCCCTTAACAATCTTATGGCGTAAGATGTTTGGTAATAAGAAGAAAAAATTACCTCCTATTAAAAAGTAAGAAAATTATTGACTAAGTATCCAGAAACGGTTGGACTCCGGTATCTTTTGGCGACGAAACTAATCCAAATTCCTTAATGCTGCGCGCACAGGCGTTCCATCTAAGCAACGCATCTTCATTACCTTTAGGGCGTAATTTCTCGGCCTCATCAAAATAATGCATCGCACTGCGATAGTGCTCATAAGCAATATACTTAACTCGCGGTGAGCGGCGTTTCAAAGCTTCCTTTCCTAACCGTTCTTCAATAATACCTCGATAATATTTTTGTTCGTACGTGTTGGTAAGCTCTAAACAAAGTTGCTTGGCCTCGGCATCCGAAGATCTTCTTTCTAATCCAAACTGATCTGTAATTGCCAAAATAAGATAGAGAATTGCCGTTTGATGTTCCGGTTCTACGACTAGAATGTCCCTACAGATACTTGCGGCATCCCAAGGCTCGTTCAATAGCCGATAATGTTTTGCTCGCGTTAGGGCTTTCTGAATAGAATCTTTGGAAATTGGTTTTAGTTTTGACATACTGAAAAAATTAAGCAACTGAATTTTGTGAAACAGTAAGTTACAAATTTAGAAACAATTAGGGATTGATTTTTATTAGATGTGCCCTTGGGTGTTTAGATTTGGTTGGGAGCGTCGAAAGTTTGTTTTCTATATATGCAAATTGCAGTAACACATAATTAATAAGTATTGGAGCTTATTAGTATAATATAAATAACCAATGTGTTTATTAGCACCCGTCACAGACGAGTGCCAGCGCGGAGACAGAAGATAAAATAGATGAAAAAGAATTTTGATTGATAACTAATCTAATCCATTATTACCTATTTGTTCTATTTCATCTTTAGGTTTCTTCTTAAGAAATTTATTTCCATTTTTGAAAAATATGTACGCCAAAAAGCCAGCGAACAATAAAGCGAACAAATTTTCAACTTTTCCAATTGTAGTTTCTGAAATATTTCCTGTAAGGATATTTAAAATATTTCCAACAACACTTAATACGCAAAGTATTCCTAGTAAGTAGAATAAATATCCTAAAATTTTCTTTCCCAATGTCATCAAAATATCATCATTAGTTAACAAAGATATGAGGATTAGTTTTTAATACCGTTTTATAATTATTGGACCTTATTAGTATGGTATAAATAACCAATGTGTTTATTAGCACTAGTCATATACAAGCGCCAGCGGGAGAACCTATTCAAAGAACAAATAAAAAAACAGAAAGGTTAGTTTCTGTTTTTTTACGAATAGTATTTATCTATAATTAATCAGTATCATTGACACCACAATTCTCTTCATAGTACTTGGCCACCTCTACATAGTCTTTTTTCTGATAGCCTTCTGTTCCTAATTTTGAAACTAGAGATGGGCAGTCCGAAAAATAATCCTTTGCCCTTTCTTCAAAACTCTTTCCAAGTATAGATGCACTGCGGAGCATGGTTGCGAACTCTTCTCCAGTGCGCATAGCAAAAACTTTGTTAACTTCAATACCTTGAGTGGGCGCATTTCCTATTTTTAAATTGTAAAGATCCATAACCCGTAATTCTGCCATCTGCCTCACCACCGAAAATTTCAGATCCAATGCCTGCATTAAACGTGAAATTCTCATTTTTTAAGCCGGCTCGTTTGGCAGGTGTATAGCTTTGATCGTTGAGTGAAATACTACCTGAAATACTACTTAAGCTTCTTTCAGGACTGTTTCCTGTAGCTTCAGACAATTTTATATTTGGTGTGGTTATCGAAACATTTTCTAATCCCTTTCTAGAATTAAAACTTACACCAACGTTACCTTTAGATGTATACACATCCCTGCCTTCAACGCCGTCTTTCTTTTTAGATACTCCTGCACTAGGTGCAACACTGGCCCCTTCTGCTGTAGAACCAGAAAAATTAATGCCCACATTGCCTTTTAGTTCATCTCCGATAGAAAAAGTTGGGCCAAAAGAAGGTTTGAAGGTTATCCCTTCGTAATTATTGTGCTGCACGCCTAACCCTAACCCTAGGCCAAGTCCTTCGTGAAGGTCATTACCAAAAAGGGCAAGATTAATATTAAAGTTGGTTCCAACAGTGACATTATCTCGCATATCATTTTCGTAACGGATCTCATCGCCTTTAAAATCATCGGGAATGCCACGTACTTGTCGTGCGATCTGTCCCACATTAAGGTTCCAGCCCAAGCCCACCCAAGAGGCTTCTTGGTCCATGGTAATGCCAGAATTATACGCCAGATTCAAAGGATAGCCACCAACATCCATAATAGGGATGTTATAATTAAAATCTCCTGATGATAAGTTCACCATATCCGATGTGCCAATAGGTGTAAACGAATTGAATTCAGGTTGCGATGGTCCACCCGTCAAGGCAAACATATTAGTTGGTTGTACCGTAGTTACAATAAGTTGTATAGCCAAATAACTTGCGATGATCTTTGATAATTTGCTAGTCCGAATGTTTTTCATTTAAGAAACATTTAAAATATTAATAGGTATAATTGTAAATAGAATGCGACTGCTAATTCTTTAAAAGGATTTCTATCTTCTTCAGGCGTTCTTCCAAAGCTTTATTCTTTGCTTCCTGTAATTCTATGTCCTTTTGCTGCTGTATAATGTAAAGTGTAAGCTCTTCTATTTTCAGAAGCAACTTAGCATTCATATCACCAATCAATACTCCTTTTTCGGCAACCTCTTTGGCACTAGGAATATTCTTCAAATGTCCTTTTCGTTTAATGTAATTTTCTACTTTTCTTAAAGTTGGCAACTTGTAGGCTTCAGCAAAGACATAATCTGGCCAACCATTTAAATCAACTCGTACTTCTTTACTATGGATGTTTCCATTAACTGACAATTTTTCGTCGGGTGTGGTGGTGCCAATTCCAACATTACCATCATTATAGTATAAGTCTTGATTTTCTAACGACCAATGGCCAGATGACGTTCCTCCCCCGCTTGTAGTGGACACGGTTACCACATTACTTGGGCCGCTTTCATTACCCGTTAGATCAAAAGCTGTTACCGTGAAATCATATGAAGTGTTCGCAGTAAGACCTGTAACCTGATAGGTTAATACATCTCCTAAAGTAGCTTCTAAAACACCATCTTTAAAAACCTTATACCCCACAACTCCAATGTCATCGGTCGCAGCAGTCCAATTTATCGAAATGGCCGTATCCGATTGTGCACTACCAGAAAGCGTGGGTGCCGTTGGTGCTTGAGTATCATTTATAACTTTAGTAATAGAAAGTTCACTCAACCATACTTTTTCATCGCCACCACCAGCATCTTTAATAGAGGTAAGCTGTATATTGGGTAAAACACCATTAAAGTCACCTTCAAATGTCAGTGTTACCCACTCATTGGCAGCACCTCCAACATCCGCCACCGTTACATAAGCATTGCTATTAATGCCGTTGTCCCTATTATCAAAACCAGTGTACATAGTAAATGATGCCGATGTATGGGTTGCCTTTACTTTAGCACTCAATCTATAGCGTTGGCCAGGCAAGAAATTCGATTTTGAAGGTCTATAATTGAAATATTCATACCTCTCCCCAGTATACTCTATTGAATAACTACCTGCATTAGTATCTGTAGATACCGCCAAAGGGATATCTGTATACACCGCATTCCAGGATCCAACACTATTTGTTTCATTTGGAGACTTTGAAACCGCAGAATTCTCAATGTACACCTCTTCATTAGTCGTACATACATCCGCAGAAGTAATCCAATCTGTTGCAGGATTCATGTTGGCTAAGGTTCCGTTATGACCATTAGCAGTACTATCAGAGAGTACAGAACTTCCTGCACCGTCATCAAATTTATAAAGGGCAACCAGATTGACCTCTGAGCCTGTTAAGCATGCACTATAATTAGTAGATATTTCCAAAGGACTTCGCGCAACACTCCACAACCTAACGTTGTCTATCATTCCTTTGAAGAAATATCCAAAATTATAAGACCCAATGTAAAACACAGTGGCAGTAAAGCCAGTTGCTTCAGTAGCTGAAGCAACTTGAATTCCATTTTTATATAAAACTATTTCACCGGTTGTAGCATTATAGGTAACAGCTACATGTGTCCAGATACTGTCTGGCATGGCTACTGGATCCTGCGCTATAGTAAATGACCCACCGTGACCAGCAGACAATTTGCCACCTTCAGTCCCTGGAATCCAAAATGCATGTGGGCTAGTGTCGTTACCACTTACAATATTATTTTGGTAATTAGTGTTGCCACTCCAATTGACCCAGGCTTCAATAGTGTAATCCGTTAAAGAAATTCCCGCCCCGAGGTTCACGTAATCATTTCCTCCATCAAAATCTAGGGCCGTTTGTGCTGTTGGTGGATCAGGGCTTACCTCTGTTATAGAGATTTCATCCAACCAAATCTTATGTACCTCGGAAGATCCCCCTGTAGAAGCAAAAGATATGTTTATGGCTGTGTCGTTGGTAGTTACCACTTGGTCTATAATTTGCCAACCGGTTTGATTAGAATTTACAAAAAGTGGAGCTGTTACACCACTTTCGATCCAAGCATACCCATCTCCAAAGTTATCTCCAATTTCATTTTCTGTCTTGAATTTAATAATAACCCTATAGTCGGTTGCATTTGTTACTGGAATTGCTACTCTGGCCCTTTTATAATTTTCGTTATTGGTATTCTCCAATAGGAATGAAAAATTACCAGTATCTGATTCGGTAGACACACTTAAAGTAGGCGTGCCACTTACCAAAGCTAAACTACCTAAACTATTGGCTTCATTTGTAATTGATGCTGCAGAACTTTCGGTGTAAATTTCCTGTTGTGCGAATATAGTGGCCGTAACAAGGATTGCGATTAGGAATGATTGAATTTTTTTCATGTTAAAATTTTAATGGTGTATCGTTAAAATTGAATTTTATAATGCCATTACCAAATAAATAATCTTGGTAAATGAGTTTGATTGTATCGTCAGGATTTACGCCATTAAAATGAAGCAATACCCTTTTAAAAGGAGCTACTTTGAAATTTCGTTCGAAATTGGCACCAGAACAGACAATGGTATCATTTGACGAAGTGATTATCTTAAAATCTTTATTTATAGAAAAAGCCATGTACTTAACAGCTTCATCATACTCTCTTTCGGTATATTCACTCTTGAGCAAATCTGTCTGGTCAGCATGCTGAAATTCGACTTCAATAATACGTTCTCTATTATTTGCTTTGTATATAGAATCTATTTTTGAGGCATCTTCACCTATGTTTTTCAACAAGTAGTATTGAAGCGGTACTTCTGTAGCTGAATAATTAATATCTCCAACAAATTGAACGACGCGTTTAGATTTCCAACCCTGTTGTTTAAATGTATATAAATGCTCTTCAACGCTAGACGTTTTTGTTGAAACTTCTTGATTACATGAAATAAAAAAGAGGCAAATCATCAAACAATATGATGTTATAGGCAATATACGAGGGTTCATAAAAAGATGATGATTAGTCAGTAAATCAAATTAGTATAATATCATTATTAAAAGTACTGTAAAGCCTTATTATGACTGCTATGGAAAAACCATATATTTAATATGGTTTTTCCATACTTAAAACATAATAGATTGATTACTAGTTAATTATATTCTCATTTAACATCCAAAAGTGTTAATAACTTTTATATTGCTTCCAATTTCAATTACTAAGATATTTTAAACGGTTTCACTTCTATTTTTAGGTTATGTATAATCGAAGTTAAAGACTTATTAATACGAACCGACAGGAAACATGATAAACGTAGTGAACTAGATTATGAGCGTAAGAATTTCACGAATGAACATAACTTAAAATGTGATTTAAAAGTTACACCCAGAATAAATTGAATGTCTTCTTTTTTACAATATTCTGTCATATTAGAGCTAAACAGTTTCGAAATATTTTTGTTTAGAATATTGGTTTTGTATTTCTTCTAATTCGTTACTTTTTCTTGCAACCTTATTATTTTGTAAGTTCTTGTAAGAATTAGTTTCTTTATCCTTTATAGATTGAAATATTTTATAGCTATTGTCTAAGTATTTTGTTTGGTGTTTATTTTCTTCTCTTCAATTTTTTATGTCTTTGGACATAGTGAATTTATTCATTTTTCCTTTTTATTGTTTTTAGCTCTTTATTAAAGGAAACAATAACAGAATCTTTATAAGCTTTTACTATTTTGATATTCTCAAAATTCTCCTTCTCTCGCTTTCTATACAACTTATTATTGATTTTTATTATGGCCAATTTAGTGGCATTACGACTGCTTTTAACAAAACCATGATAGCTAATTGTTGGCCAAGAAAGGTTTTTGTCAACAGGTTTTTTGGAATATACCTGTGGTTTTTTTGACTCCTCTGTTTTGTTAGAAACGTACTTGAATTTTCTATTAGATGAATCGAAAGGATCTCTTTTATTTAAATTAAGATTGAATGTGTCTTTAACTTCAAAAGCATCCTTTATATAATTTGGAGTAGACGTAGTTACTAAAACAGTATCTGGAGTAGAATCACCAAATCCCGCACACTTTTTTATTACCGAACCATAAACAATGACAAGTATAACTATAAGACTTATATTCAAATACTTTTTTTTCACAGGTTTAAATTTTCGCGACTATATTTTAAAACTTATTATGGTTCGTTTCATCATTGAACAATAAGCGTTCTCACAATACTGTTATCGCTTTCATTCCCAGCAGCATCAATGGCCTTAACACGCCAGTAATATGTTCCAATTGAGCCAAATGTGTATTGATACGTGTTATTTGTGGTCGAATCTGTTTGTATTATCGTGTTGAAATCTATATCTGATGCTATTTCTACAGTATTCGCTATTGCCGATTGTACATTTCCAGTATCAGTTCCATTTGTCCAGTTGAAATTGACAATCGTTGTAGTTATTTCCATGTCGGTTGGTTCTACTAAGTTAGGTTGGCTAGGAATTTCTCTATCTATAAATAGTGAGCGTTCAGAAAATGGTGTTTCCGAACTAGCATTTACAGCCTTTACTTTCCATATATACTCTGCATCTTCATCATATGTAGTTGCATCAACATTTATGTTTGTAACGGTAAGACCTTGTTCTTGAAAAACGGTTAGTTGCCCATTCAAGTTTTTTATTAACTCGAAACTATAGGAATCTGCATTTGCGATAGCATCCCAAGTATATATAATATTCGTATCATTCGTGTAAAAATCTATCGAAGGAGTTTGTAAGCCAACATTCTGACCAGATAGGTCATTTGACGTTACTACAGAGAAGCCAGTAGAAAATGTATAAGGCGATTGGTACGCAAAATTCTCGCCTCTAACACGCCACTGATAGTCTCCTGGATTAAGAATGTATTCAAAATGATTTGTCAATAATAGAGAATCTACTTCAAACACTTGGTTATCTGTAAGCACCTGTATTCTATAATTATCAGCACCGTCAAGCGTTTGCCATGAGAAATTAACAGTGTTTCCTTCAATAGTATCGCCTTCTGCAGGAGCAATGAGTACGACAGCGTCATTACCAATATCTTCTTCCAGAATATCATCGCATGCACAGAAGATTATTAGTAAGGATAATATCGTCAATATCTTAGTTGGCTTTTTCATAATTCTGTAATATGATTCTTAAATAAAGATTATTAGTATTTGTTCTGTAGTTTTTCTTGGAATAAAAGTTAGTACTGACCACTTTTGAAACCTTAAAGTTCTTTTCTATCTCATGTAACAAATGCATAAGATCGTGATACGATCCTTGTAATTCCATTTGATTTGTATAAATTAAGAATTCGCTGTCAGAAAAAAGGTGAACATCTTCTATTGACACAAGATTTACCTTGAATTTGTCTTTTGAAACGAAATCCAAAATCTCCTGTTGAACCTTTTCAGGATTGCTGGTATGCCCACCAATAATGTTGTCCAGCATGTCAATTTCACTTTTAAGGTTATAAATCTGATCAAAAGAACCTTGAGTGAGTTCAAGTTTTGTTTCTACATGATTCAGCTCCTTCTTGGCCATTAAAACTTGCTTAAACGACTTTTTATAGGATGCCAAACTCAACAACACAAAACCGCCAATAACGATAAGGAATTTTTGTTTATATGTCAAATTCTCAAACATTTAAATAGAGATGTTTAAACTAAAGGAATTCATTCTTTTTTCATCTTGAATATATTCTAATATGTCAATTTTTTTTACCCACGATTTTTGCTTCAATGCTATTATCCATTCATTAAAAGAACCATCATTGGTCGTTTCCCCCAATATAGATATGACATTTAGCTCAAATCCAATTCTTTCTCCTTCTCTGATTTTTTTTACCAATGGAAAGGTCTTTACTGATAACAAACGAATGTCTTCAGGTACGGAATTTCCAATACCCTGTACATGTTTTGTAATGAATCCCTGATTATTGATTCCGCTGGTCAATAAAATCTTCTCCTTTAATGTCTTTTCTTGATTTAAGCCATTCAACAATTGCATAGTTTGCTGATATGCGGCATATTCAGTGCTTTTTTCAGCCAAGGAAACAGAATAATGTTTTAACAGAAAATGGCCTATAAAAAGTGCTATGATAATTAAAGCGAGTGAAGAAATACCTATAGTTTTAAAAAGCTTTTTGAATTTTAGCTCATTCTTGTTTCCAAGAAGAAAGTCATTGTCATTCTCTATTAACGGGTTAGCATATTTATACCCTAAGAAGGCACCCATTAATGATACTTCCTTTGAATTCAGGTTTTCATCATTGATTTGATAGTGTTGATGTGTTTCCTTTGTCTTCGAAAACGAAATGATTTTACCCTCTTTTAGTTTTAAAGTATTATAACTTAGAGAAACTTCTGGCTGATTGAGCATGGTCAATAAATTTGCCAATACAAATGGCCCAAAAGTAAGTCCTACCACAAACACACCAGATACTGAAAGGGTATTTAACAGTTCGTCTATATAAGATTTTCTGACTATGGATGCAAAAATCGTATCGCTTTGAGAATACTCAAAGAAGTGAAAATCATCTGCATTGGCATTAAAAATAAGATTCTTTCTATAACCAATGGTGTTTTCTAAGGATTTACTGATGACATCATCTCCCTCAAGGTGAAGAATAATTGGAAGGTCTTTTTTAAGGTTGTTTTCATTAAAAATGTTCAAAGAGTTTGAATGATATCGTTCTTTAATGATCAACTCATCGTCTTTGACATCCAAGCATAGTAAATAATACGACATATCCTCATCTTTTGAGAATATTCCCAGCACGTAAAAACTTGAATTACCAATATTATACTTTAACTGTTCTAGCATTAATACGTCACTGTTGGTTTTATGAATATATGAAGCTTTGATTTTTCTTTGCGTTTCTTTCTGCTACTAAAAAGCCATTTAATTACAGGTATTCTTGATAGAAAAGGGGTGCCTGTTCCAGAATTTTCATTCTCCAATTCATCCAGACCACCTAATAATATCATT
>JABABD010000035.1 GCA_014238425.1 Flavobacteriaceae bacterium
CATGCATCCTGTACTTGTAATTGATACTATTACCTTCTCCCTTGATTTCATCGTCTTTCTCCTGGCCCTGGAAGCCATAACGATACCCGTCGATACTACTATTACGAGTTGGTATTAGCATCCCGAACGGATAGTAATCATATCTGCTTTAACATCACTAAATAAAAGAACTTTGGCAATACACTAATATCGTAAAAATTACCTCTAAGTGCAATTTTGAGCGATTTTTATAGACGTAAAAACCAAAAATAGCTATGATTTTTAAAACACAAAAACCCACCTTTTTAGATGGGTTTTATTATAACTATATTGATTGCTAATTGTTGTTCAGGAACGTCTCAAACGAACTAATATAATTATAGTCCTCATATAAACAAGATTTAGATTTTCTAAAGGGTCTTGCGACAACAGTTATGATCTTACTTTCTAAAAAATTTGAATCTATGATTTTTAATTGAGTGTAAGTTAGAACATCTTCTTCATTGAGTATTGGTTCTATATAACGTATATACCCATAGTTTTTGTTTAATACGGAAAGCGGATGACCAGTAGAAGCTATTAGTTCTGGGTCACTTGTATTTTCTTCTGTTAACGGAATTGGAAAGTATAATTCTATGCAATTATCTATAGTCATAAAATCCATGAATTGTGCTGCGCTAAGTGTTGGATAGCCATTTGGGCCAACACAACATGGCGAGATACCCGAAGGCGGTGTGTCCTCATCTGGTCCACGCGATACTTCACCATTACTCCAGAAATAATGATTCAATTCTTCCATGAATGCAGATTTAAAGTGCACTGCTTGAGATTCTGGCAAAATTAAAGCGTTGATATCTATCTTATTGTCAGATGAAAGACTTAGTACTTCGGCACGAGCATTTTTATTATGCAAAATCACTTTAGCAGAAAGATAAGCAACCCACTGTAATCGCCTTTCAAAGAATTGTGTTCCGTAAGGAACTGATTCTTGACGACGTTCAATATCTGATTGTGAGGTAATGTTGCTATCGGGTTTTTGATTCAGCTCATTGATGTCTGTCTGACACGAGCCAATAAATAAGCAACTTAGTACAATTGATAGTTTAATAGATATTTTCATGATCTGTGTTCTTATATAATTTTTTACAAGTAAATTTCGAAGACCCTAAATTTAGGCGATATGATTTTCATTTGAATAAAAGCTCATTTTTTAGATGGGCTTTTAAAAAAATGGGCTAGATTATATTAATGCGTTTATCTAATCATTCAAGAATTCCGTAAAGTCATCAACAGGTATGTCACGATATTCGCATCGTTCGGTATCACGAACAGGTCTAGCAATAATCATAATATGATGTGTGTCAACATAGTTTTGATTCACTATCACTTCGTCCGTTGGACTGTCACTTTGCAACTCTGCATACCGTATATATCCATAATTACTATCGAATTCTGTTAACGGATGTGCCGTCGAACTTATTTCTGTAGGATTATTGCCGGCGTATATAATGTAGTTTGGAAAGTATAATTCCACACAATTCATATTGACCATATAGTTAACAAAGGCGGCGGCATGTTCCTCAGCAGTACCATTAGTGCAACAACCACTAATACCATGAGGTGGTCGGTCTTCCTCAGGATTACGAACATATCTGTAGTACTCTGTCAATTCATACATGAAATCTTGTTCAAACGCTGTTTCTGTTACATCGTCTGTATTGATTAAATCCTCCAAAGCAATCGTTTTGTTTGAAATCATATTAGTGACTTCGGTTCGCGCATTTTTATTATGCAAAAGTACTTTAGCAGCAATGAAGGCGGTCCACTGCATCCTGCCCTCGAAGAGCAGTGCATCATACGAACTTTTATCTGTTAATTCTGGTACTTTTTTTTCTGAGTTAATTTCATTGTCAATTGGTATTTCGACATTGTCGGTTTGACAGGACGTAAAAATCAAGCAAACTAATGCCAGTGTCTTGAGTGCCGTTAGTGATTTCATCATATGGTTATTTTAAATGTATCTGTTTAACTAAAAATGTGTTATTACAACAATACGTGTCGTAAGTTGTTAATCCAAGAACAAGGTGAAATCGGACATGATATAACTGTAATCACATGACTTGGCATCACCAAGAGGTCTAGCAAGTATCAATGTGCCATACTTCGTATACGTCGAACTAAAGCTATTATGAATCGTTGTTAATCGCGCATTTCCATCATTATAGTTATGTGTACGTGAATATCCATAATTTGATTCATTTTTATTTAATGGATGCCCTGTTGTATGCACAAGTTTTATGCTTTCATGAGTGATCAACTTATTTGGGAAATACAATTCAGCACAATGATCAACAGTCATAAAATCCAAGAATTCCCACGTTAAGACATCAATGTCTTCACCATTGGTACAACAGGTACTAATACCGCTTGGTGGCCTGTCTTCCTCTATCTCAGTGCGATTGCTGTTTTCGGTTAACATATAAATCCGCAGTTCAAATTCAAAAGCTGAAGCAAATGTAGGTGCTACTGCATTTGCACCTATTAGCCTGTCCAAATCAACTCTTTTATTGACCAAAAGAGCAGCGACTTCATTTCGTGCTGTCTCGTTGTTCAAGAAGATCTTCCCTGCTATATAGGCAGTCCATTGAAGCCTGTCCTTGAACAATAAAGTTTCTTGAATTGGTGTAATAGGCGATGCTGATCTAGCGAGGCTATTGGTTTGGTCCTTGCTTTCTTCTGTGGTATTCAGTTCTTCAGTATTGGTCTGACAAGTCAGTAAAAACAGACAACTCAGGGCTGTAATAAAAATTGATCTTTTCATGGTCTTGTTTTTTTAATGTGATAGTATAGTTAGTGATAATTAGTTGAATATTTTCTTTAATGCATAATCCTTTCGTCTGCTTGATACTGGGACTTTGATATCTAAATGAATCACCAAAACCCCTTGTTTATTATATTTTAATACGTGTTTTTTATTAACGATATACGATTGATGACATCTAATGAAAACGTCCTCGGAAAGGATTTCCTGAATTTTTTTCATCGGTTTGGAGACAACTATTTTCTCCAATTGTTGAGTGTAAAATGTAGTGTAGTTACCATCCGATTTACAATAGAGGATATCGTCTTCGTATATAGCATAAACGTTGTCAGCCGTTTTTAAGATGATACGTTTTTGTTTAACGCCTTGAAAGTATTCACTGGAGATCTTGATGAGATTTTCTATATCGTGATCTTTTTCGATGCCGTCCAAAGCCTTCTGTATAGCTTCTTTTAGTTCATCTTCATCCACAGGCTTTAGAATGTAATCCAAGGCACCTACTTTTACGGCTTTTATGGCATGTTCGTCAAACCCGGTGACAAAAATCACCTTGGCCGATTTGTATTTGGTCTGACTCATAAGATCGAACCCAGTGCCATCAGGCAAATGAATATCAAGGAGGATCAATTCTGGTTCGAATTTTTCTATGGCTTCCAGGCCAGAGGCAACGGTTCCTACTTCGCCAACAATGGCGACTTCCTTACCGAAATTTTCGATAAGTTTTTCGCGTATGTCTAAACGTACGTGAGTTTCATCATCTATTATGAGGGCCTTAATCATCGTCTGTTAGTCTATATGGAATCAGGAATGTTACAAGAACACCAGATTGCTTTGGATCAATATCGTTTTTATTTAATACTTCGAGTCCAGATTTCGTTGTCTTTCGTAAAAAATCGTTGATTAACTGTGTCGATGCAGAGTTCTTATGTACATCTTCATTATTGCCAATGCCTTTGCCGTTATCCTCAACGATGCACTCTATATATTTCCCGTTTTTTGAAAGGGTTATGGTAATTTTGCCATTCTCAGTTTGTAATAATCCGTGTTCTATGCTGTTTTCTACCACAGGTTGAATGAGCATTGGTGGTATAAAAATCAAATCATCTTCTTCCAAGCCATTGAGCACGAACTCATAGTTGAATTTCGATTCAAAGCGTAATTGCTGAAGATCCAAGTATTTTTTTAGGGTTTCCAACTCATTTTCTAATTGTACATAATTGCTCATGGAGTTTTCCAATACTAGACGAAGCAATCTTGAGAACTTAGTCAAATATTTTCCTGCGACTTCAGGTGTGTCCTTTACCAAATTCTGGATAGAGTACAAAGTGTTGGAGGTAAAATGTGGATTCATTTGAGACCTCAATAAACGTTGTTGCATTTGTAATTGCTGGCGCTCAAATCCTAATTTTCGTTGCCTAAAGAACAAGTAGCCAATGACACCTAAAAGGCCAATGCCTAAAAAGGTGAATTGCATACGTGACTGTAATTTCAAACTCTTTATTTCTGCATCTTGCTTCTCCTTAAGTATGATCTTTTCATTTTCGTTGGCTTTCTGTAGGGCAACCAATTCGGATTTATATTTATCTTCGTAACTCTTGTCCTGAAAATCGAAAATGGCATTGAGGTTTTCAACAACATTTTCAAGCTTCCCTTTATCGAGAACGCTCAAAGTCATTTGATGAGTTAAAACCTCTTTCTGCAAACCACGACTTACACTATTTATATCTAATGCAATAACGGAATCCAAATATTTTGTGGCGTTATTATAATCACCTAACTTAATGTATATATCTGCAATATTTGAATAGTTACTTGCTATAAGCCGCTGTCGACTATTATCGGTTAATTTTTTCTTATAGTCTAAACTTTTGAGGTAATATTTCAAGCTCTGACGGTATTTCTTTTCTTCGGACAGGTATTTTGCATAGTCCCCAAACAGTTTTCTATTATCATGAGTGTTCAAATACTTTTCTTTTTTGACCAATCCGTCAAGTACAGCAAAAGCACCTTTTTTGTCCTCTAAATGGTATCTTGATTCCGCTTGAGATAAGAGTGCATGAGGAATATCTATAGTATCTCCAGCTTTTTCGAGTATTTCGATGCGCTTGGCGTTGTTTTTTATCGAATTTTCATAATCCTTGGTGGACCTATACACATTTTCGTCCATGAAATGAGTAAATGTCCTCCATATATGGGGAGAACCCTCGTTTATTAAGGTTGCGTATCTTCTACTTAAGGCAAGACAATCACCATATTTGCCCAAACGGTGATAGATGTTCCATGCAAAGTTGAATTGAGTTACTTGATGATTGTTGGTGATTGGTGCTTTTATATAATCCGTTGCGCTTTGAAAGTAAATGGCAGCACTATCAAGATCACCTCGCCTCGCATATCGTCGTCCGATCTTGAAATCATTCTCACCAATAATAGAATCGGAAATGCCTCCTAATTGTATTAATTTTTGTGCATGTTGCAGATCAATCAAAAAGGAATCGGGATTGACTACGGCCTTTTCATGAATTTCAAGTATGGTACTTAAACGTTGATCTGCATTACCATGATCCTTGGTATTGCAACCGACTAGAAGAGCCATTAGGCCAATAAAAATGTAGTGGTTAGTGTACATATTTCAAACTTATGAAAAAAACTCACTATTCATGGGTAAGGGTTATAATAATTTACTGTTAAACATGTTACAATGGCTTGTTAAGACGAAATGTTACGTATTGCTACTTATTTAACTTACCTATAATAAGATGTTTAGGGTCTTAAGAAGACTTTTGTTTTCTCTTCTTTTTGAATAAGCGCTTAAAAAAGCCATTTTTCTTATTTGCATTGCTCTTTGATTGCGATTTTTTCTTTTTATTGGATTTTTTTATGTTTTTATGAGAATCTTTCTTTTTGAATAATCGTCTTAGGAATCCGTCTTTTTTATTTGGATCTATGGTTTTTATTTCTCCTCTATGGTACGAGATAGTGTCTTTGTTTACATAATTAATCCAATTTCCAGATTTTACATCATTATTATAGTAGCCTTTATTCGTCTTATTACCAAGAGAATCATAGGCAATGTATATACCATCACGCTCTCCATTTTTCCAGCTTTCAATAAGTTTGATCACTCCATTTTCGTTCCATTTTTTCCAGGTGCCATCCTTAAGCCCATAATTGAATTTGCCTTTTTCAGCGAGCTGGTTGGACCTATAATATTTTGAATACTCCGAATGCAGTAATAAACCTCCAGCGCTAGCCCTAGATTGATGAATCTCGCTTGACTTGAACCAATAATATGTTTTAAACGGAGATAATTTGCGAGCCTTTTCAAGGCTCACGAAAAATTCGATATCATAATTATCGATGCGTATTATTTTTTTTTGAATATCAGTTTTGGAAGAAATCGAAAGCAAGACAAGACACATAGTGCATATTAGTATAAATTTAAAGGGTGAATAATTCATAATATTTGATCTTGATGTTATAAACGATGAGCTTCGTTATAAAGCCCATCGTTTCTTTCTAGTCCATTTAAAACTATCTAAATAATTGATTAGTTTAAAGGAACTACACTTTTGAATACTAGTGAAATTTCGAGAATTTTATTTCATAACCGCAGAGACTTTTTTCATTAACGTTGAATTTAAGCCTGTAAGTTTTGATAGAATATTACTAAAGGTTTGATGTGCTTTTTTTGCGCATTAAAATTTAAACAGTAATTTTAAGTATTAATTCATCAACTGCTGATTTTCCTCATTCTAACTTCTCATGTCACAAAATAGACTGCTAGCTGCTATAATGTTTACAGATATTGAGGGCTACACGTCTCTTATGCAAAGAGATGAGCTTGATGCTATGTCTATAAGAGATCAACATCGTACTATTTTTGAATCTTCCACTTCCAAATACAATGGAACCATTGTGCAGTATTTTGGAGATGGCACTTTGAGCTTCTTTAAGAGCTCTGTTGAAGCAGTAAAAAGCGCTATTGAGATGCAATTAGCTTTTATTGATTCAGACATACCTGTAAGAATAGGAATTCACGTAGGCGATATAATTTACACAGAAGAAGATATCATAGGAGATGCTGTAAATGTGACCTCACGAATTGAATCCTGCGCCTTACCAGGAAGCATTTTGATATCTGATAAAGTTCATGATCAAATTAGAAGTCATAGAGAGATAGAGTCAAAATTCTTGAACGCTTATGACTTAAAGAATGTTGAAGAGGCATTGCCAATTTTTGCTATTGCCAATGAAGGATTGATAATCCCTAACGCAGATGAGATTAAAGGTAAGCTTAAAAATACTAAAAAACATAGTAGTAAGCGTATATCAAAGAAAAAAGCACTTGTTATTGGGCTGTTAACTTTAGTCGCAATTATTGTAATCTTTCTGTCGTATCAGCATTTTTCTAAACCCACTTTAGATGCCGATTTATCAATAGCCGTGCTTCCATTCGATAATTTGAGTACTGATGAAGATGCCGAGATATTTCGGGATGGCATGACCGAAGATATTTTGACGTATTTATCCAAAGTGAAAGACTTGCGAGTAATTTCTAGAACGTCTGTTATGCAATATAAGGGAACCAAAAAGAGTATTCCTGAGATTGCCAAAGAGCTGGATGTTACATATATATTAGAAGGCAGTATTCGAAAATACGGTAATCAGGTTCGAGTTACGGCTCAGTTAATTGAAGCAAAAAGCGATGAGCATTTATGGTCTGAAAACTATGATAAAACCTTAACGGATATTTTTAAGATTCAATCAGAAGTTTCAAAGGAAATTGTCCAAGCTCTGGAGGTTAATTTGACAGATGAGGAACAATTAAGCTTAAGTGAGGTAACACAGTACAATATTGAAGCCTATAAATTATTTTTGCAAGGGCGGCAAGAGGCTGACAAACGGAATTCTGAAAGCCTCGCAAAAAGTATTGAATTGTACAGACAAGCAATTGATATCGAACCAAAATATGCAGAGGCTTTCGCTGAGATAGCAAATTCTGTGTACTTAGAGACTTATTATTCTGATAGGGATCCAGAAGAAGCTGCGCGTATGGCAAATGACTATTTGGATAAGGCAGAAAAAATAAGTGATAGGGTAAGTCGAATTTATTCAGTTAGAGGGCTTATTTATAATATTGAAGGCAAAAAAGAAGAGGCGAAAAAAGCGTTTGAAAAGGCCATAACATTATCGCCAAACGACTTAACGTCTAGATATCAATTCGCAACCTATTATTTTTATAATGGAGAAAAAGTGAAACAATTAGAACAAGCAGAAATTGCATATCGATTAGATCCCTTATCGTTTGTGTCGGCAAATAGTTATTTCACAGCTTTGGTAGAAAATTATAAATACGATGAAGCTGAGCAATTGATGAAACTAGTTGAGAAGAATAATATAAATAACAATGAATTTGTAATAAACAGGGCGTTCTTTAGATTGTATACTGCAAAAAAGGATTATAAAAGGGCCATTGAGCCTCTCAAGAAATTAGTTGCAGAAGAAAACGCTTTCAATCGTTTTTTAGGCTTTAGTTACGGAATGATTGGGGATACAATAAATGCTTATAAAACAATTAGAAAAATCAAGGAACTAGATATAAGTGATGACGATGGTAAGAATCACCAACTTGCTGTTGCTTTTGCTGGACTTAGAGAAGCAGACAGTGTTTTTTATTACCTAGATAGTAGCAGAAATAACCGCGCAGGACTATTGTATCGTGAAATCCCTGCCTTTTTCGACTTTATTAGAGATGATTCTCGCTATCCAGAATTATTGAAGTCCCATGGTCTAACTGATGATTAGTATTTTGACAAATTAAAAGGCTTGTGAATCAATTTGGAGGTTTGGGGAGGATGTGTATTTTTTTAAATCATGTTAAGTTTTTGTTGAAATATTCAATATCAAGAAGTAAACTCTAAACAATAGCGAAGCCCTTCTTTTGTTCATTGAAATTTTAATAGTAATTTTAAGTATTAATTAATCAACTGCTGATTTCCCTTATTCAAAATTTTCATGTCTCAAAATAGACAGCTAGTTGCTATAATGTTTACCGATATTGAAGGCTACACGTCTCTTATGCAAAGAGATGAGGTTGATGCTATTTTGTTAAGAAATCAACATCGTGAAATTTTTGAAAGCAATACAAACAATTGTGATGGTACTATAGTCCAGTATTTTGGAGATGGTACTTTGAGTTTCTTTAAAAGTTCTGTAGAGGCAGTGAAGTGTGCCATTGAGATGCAATTGGCTTTTAGAAGGGAAAATATACCGGTTAGAATAGGGATTCATGTTGGAGATATAGTATATACCAGTGAAGATATTATTGGGGATGCAGTGAATGTTGCTTCTCGAATAGAATCTTGTGCTGTTCCAGGAAGTATCCTTATTTCAGACAAGGTACATGATCAAATTAGAAGTCATAAAGAGATAGAGTCAAAATTCTTGAACGCTTATGACCTAAAGAATGTTGAAGAGGCATTACCGATTTTTGCTATTGCCAATGAAGGATTGATAATCCCTAACCCTGATGAGATTAAGGATAAGCTTAAAAATACTAAAGAACATAGTAGCAAGAGTATATCAAAGAAAAAAGCACTTGTCATTGGGCTGTTAACTTTAGTCACGATTATTGCAATCTTTCTGTCGTATCAACATCTTTCTAAGCCAACTTTGGATGCTGATTTATCAATAGCAGTACTTCCATTCGATAATTTAAGTACCGATGATGACGCAGAAATTTTTAGGGATGGAATGACCGAAGATATTTTAACGTATTTATCTAAAGTAAAAGACTTACGAGTAATTTCTAGGACGTCTGTCATGCAATATAAGGGAACCAAAAAGAGTATACCTGAGATTGCTAAAGAACTGGGTGTTACTTATATTTTGGAAGGTAGTATTCGAAAATATGGAGATCAGATTCGCGTAACCGCCCAGTTAATAGATTCTAAGGACGATGGCCATTTATGGGCGGACAATTACGATAGGACTTTGACAGATATCTTCAAGATCCAATCGGAAGTCTCTAGGGAAATCGTAAGCGCTTTACAGGTAAATTTATCGGCAGAGGAACAATTGAGTTTAGACGAGGTTACTGAATATAATATAGAAGCCTATAAATTGTTTTTGCAAGGGCGCCAGCAAGCTGATAAGAGAAATAAGGAAAGCATAAACAAAAGTATTGAGCTTTATAAACAGGCTCTTGAGATAGAGCCAAATTATGCCGAAGCTTATGCTGAAATTGCCAACTCTGTGTATCTGCAGACCTATTATGGCGGCAGAGAGGATTATATAGCAGCAGGAAAGGAAGCGCGCGAGTATTTAGACAAGGCTGAAAAGATAGATGATAAAATTTCTAGAATTTACTCTGTGAGAGGACTTATATATAATATTGAAGGTAAAATAGATGAAGCAAAAGCTGCTTTTACTAAAGCACTTACCTTATCTCCCAACGACCTCACTGCTAGGCATCAATTTGCAACATTGCATTACTATACTAAAGAATATGATATACAATTAGAACAAGCAGAAATCGCTTATCGTTTGGATCCTTTGTCGTTTGCAACAGCTATGAGCTATTTTACAGCTTTGCTTACTAGTCGAAAATATGATGAAGCTGAAGAATTGCTTAATAAAATTAACGAAGAAGGCGAAGATAAAAATCAATTCATGATTAATAGATCTTACTTTAGACTATATATGGATACCAGAAAATATAAAAAGGCAATCGTTCATCTAGAAAAAATTTATATAGAACAACCAATTTTTAATCGCTTTTTAGGGTACTGTTATGCCAAAATTGGGGATACTATAGGCGCGCAAAGAATGATTGATGATATTCATCAACGTACAACTAAACCATTCAAAAGTCACCAGTTATCTGTTGTATACGCTGGGTTGCAAGAAAGAGATAGTGCCCTGTTTCATCTAGATACTGTAAGAAATTTGCAATCTGATTTGGTGAGAAGGGAAAGAGATACGTTTTTTTGGTTTCTAAAAGATGACAAAGAATTTCATAGACTTTTAGCTATGCACGGTATCAGTCCGTACGAAGGGGATTTAGAATAGATTACAACGGGTTTAATGTATGTTATTTTCGATGATTTTTGTATTGTTCAATTTTTCTGAAGAACCTAAAGTTAAGTATTTTCTAAATCTTTTATCTACCTGCTTCTGCAATTGATTTATTAGTGGTTTTAATATTGTTTCTTTTCCCATGAAGAGTTTAGAGAATCTACCTTCCTTTTTTAAATAGTCTTCTATTTTAATACTCGGTGCATTTGAATCTAATTGCAGAGAATTACTTCCTTTATCTGCCAGTCTTGGGTCATTTCTATACAATAACCATTGACCAGAATCAACGGCAGCTTTATGATACTGACTAGGATGTTTCATGTCGATACCATGAGATGCGCTATGTGTGTAAGCTATTATAATTGATGGACCATCGAAACTTTCGGCGTCGTTAAAAGCTCTTAAGGTTTGTTCTTGGTCTGCACCAATGGCAACAGACGCCACATATACGTTATCATAAGTCATGGCTAATAAGCCTAGATCTTTCTTCTGTTTTTGTTTCCCGTTAAAAGCAAAAGCTGCTTCGGCCCCAAATGGAGTGGCTTTTGATGCTTGTCCACCTGTATTATCATATATTTCGTTGTCTAAAACCAGGATATTAATATTCTTACCTGAGGCAATCACGTGATCTAAGCCACCATAGCCTATATCATAGGCCCACCCATCACCACCAACGATCCAAACACTTTTCTTGGCCAAGCTGTCGACAGTATGTAATAGTTTGTGAGCTTCAACGGAGCCTAGATTTAATAAATCTTCTTTTAGTTGTTCGATTCGTAAACGTTGTTCATGGATTTCTGTATCTGTTATC
>JABABD010000033.1 GCA_014238425.1 Flavobacteriaceae bacterium
AAATTCTTTATTGTATTCTGGCTCTAAACCTCTTAAAAACTCCCAAACGAAAATTTTGTCGTTTTCTTCAAGTTCAATTCCTTTTTTTAAGTAGAATTCACGATTGTGATTAATAGCAATTTCTTTATCTCTCAAAACCATTGTTTTGGCTTCGGGATTCAAACTTTCTAAATATTCCTCGTCAAAAGTCGAATTTCCTGAATTATCGTCGGTTATATATAAGAAATTTTCGTTATCAGTTCCTGGTTTTGTTTCAATGCAATTTCCAAAAATGTGTAAGCAATTTGAAATTCCGTTATGTCCACCACCATGATAATTAAATCCAACAACTTCGATTATCAAAGCCCAACGTTTTTCGTCACGATATGCACTCATTTTAGAATGAACAGGATAAACATATCCATTATCCAACATTGGGAATGTAAAATCCTCTGCACACTTGTCCAGTTGCTTTAAAATATCCTTTGATGAATATCCCTGTTTTTTCTTAAATCCGAAAATGTTCATTCGTACTTTATTCAGTTATTATTTCTTTCCACTTTTCAGATTCCGCAAACTGCTTTACAATTCGGTTTCGTTCGGTCAGTAATGCAGTCATATATTTTTTTAGAAACAATTTGTCCGCTAGCTTTCCTAAAATTCCAAAAGGTGATTTATAATCAAAATAGTCGGTCATCAAAGTTCCGCCATTCGATTCCGCAAAGTGATGTTCGTGCTTAAATTCCGCAAACGCTCCTTTAACCATTTCGTCCGCAAAGTATTTCGGTCGTTCATATTCCGTGATTTTGGAAGTCAGATTTTGATAAATTCCAAAGTGTTTTGCTCTCCACGTTACACTTTCGTCCATTCCGATTAATCCGCTCGTTTTTCCAGCGATTGCTTCCTCATTCGTGTGTTCAGTCGATATTTTGTGTAAATCGATACTTCGAGACAGGTCAAACACGATATTTCTATCGGCTTTTATTTCTGTTTGAATTTCAATTCTCGGCATTGTTTGGGTATGTATGGTAACTGGTTATATGTTTACTAAAATAATCATTTATACCTTTATTTATCGGGATAAGGATACCTTTTAATTATCTAAAGCCTTTAAAGAATCCAATTGTTTTTGAAGTGCATCAATTGCATCTTGATTTTTATTCACTTTAGAAATGGTTCTTAGCGAATCTATAATACCTTGCTTTTGATCTAACTCGTTTTTTTCTTCCACATAATAATAACCAATACCTTCACTTGCTCTCCATGCCTCATTAAGCTGCTCGTAAACATTTTCTTCCCAGCGACTTGGATGTTTTACATCGATCCAAACCACATCACGATATTCGCTATCTATTAATGCTAAATCTGGTGTTGCAGAACCATCAAACTGCCCTGCTGCATCTTCTCTAACAGCAGACACAGTTCCTAAGAAAAACATACGTTTACGCCCTGCAATATCTTTAATATATGGTCTGAATTCTACTGGTTTATTAACTGACCAATCAAATTCTTTTCGTGATTCAATAACCTTTAAAGGCATAGCTGAAACGCCAGCATAACCTTGCTTTTTTGATGCATGATCATAATAGTACAATTTATCTGTACCATCTGCAGGCACAAATACACTAAAGGTTAAACTTGTACGCTCATCTCCTACTGGCTCCAAACCAAACCAGTGATATAAACCATTATAAGCATCAATATTAGTACCATCAAAATCAAAATCAGTTACAAAGGGTTGCTGATTTTGGTCATCTGCCAAATCTGGAATTTTTACAGCTGTTTCCATATTCCAAGGTAGTGGATCACTAAAACCTCCTAAGAATTTTAGAGACTCAGCTTGTAATCTAGATACTTTTTCTGACAACGTATTTTGCCCTTGCAAATATTTATGATTCTTCATTTCGCCTGGACTAATGTAAGTCCCTTTACCAATGAGTAAACGCTCTGTATAATCCCCAAAATCATGTTCTCCATTATCAATTACCACAACACCTCCAAAGGTTGGATAAGGAAAAAAGAAGCCTTTCCACTTGGTTAAACTTACCACTTGCACCCAATTATCAGAATCGTTTTTCATATAAAACACATCTCCTGGTTCGTAGTTAAATAACA
>JABABD010000037.1 GCA_014238425.1 Flavobacteriaceae bacterium
TAAAGGGTAGCGTTAAAAAACTGGATTATAAAAGAGAAAAAAGTTTTCGCATGAATCAGCAAAGCACACTCATAAATCCAGGTGTTATTTTTGAAAAACGTTGGGAAGACAAAAAAAAGCAATTAGCTCTAGCGGAAGATAAATTTGGAGATTATAGAAAAAACTTGCACCTCGGTAGCTTTAATACTACTGCTGGTAAAGTAGATGTTGTGTATCGAGATCACCAATATCCAGATGGTGACCGTATACGGGTGTTGGTAAATGATGATATTATTAGGGCTAATGTATTACTTCATACTGGCTATAGCGGATTTAATTTAGGCTTAGAGCCTGGTATAAATAAAATAGACTTCGTGGCCTTAAATCAAGGAGAATCTGGCCCAAATACTGCATATATTGCCGTTTATGATGAAAACGGAACACTCATTTCTGCAAACGAGTGGAATCTTGCGACAGGCTATAAAGCAACAATAATTGTCGTTAAAGACGAAAAACCTGGTCTTGTTAAAAAGGACGATAATAATTAAGCCTTAATTTTTTCAATCTTTTGTGTGATTTTTTTTGAGTAACTTCTACTAATACCTAAAAGTATGTTGTTTGACAGATAAAGAAATTGCCTTTGTAAACGCTATTAAAGATAACGAGGGTATTATATATAAGATTGCCAGAATGTACACGAATTCAAGTGATGACGTGAATGATTTATATCAGGATATCGTGTATCAACTCTGGAGATACTTTGACACATTCAAAGGCGATTCTAAAATAAGCACTTGGATTTATCGTGTAGCCATGAATACATCTATTACACAATGGCGTAAAGAAAAGCGAAAAGGACAGAAGGTAGATATTGAACATTTGTTTCTGAAACAGCATGAAAGTTATGATGGACAATTTGAGGAGCGATTGGATATTGTGTATACACATATAAAACAACTCAATCATATTGAAAAAGGGCTGATGCTATTACTTCTTGAAGGGAAGAAATATGAAGAAATTGCCGAAGTAACTGGATTTACATCCAGTAATGTGGGCACAAGAATCTCAAGAATAAAACAAAAGCTCAAAAAACAAATTACTAAAAATTAGGAAGATGACTATAGAAGAAATGCAAAGCGTATGGTCAGAAATGACCAAAAAACTAGAAACACAAGAGCACTTAACAAATAAGCTAATTATGGACATGACGAAAGAAAAATTCAAGAACAAGATTTCAAGAATAGCAAGGTACGAATCTGCTGGAGCTATTATTTGTTTTATCATGGCGGTTTTAATAATCCTGAATATTAACAAACTCGATACTTGGTATTTTTTGACCAGTGGCCTGATTATTAGCGCTTATTTGATCATAATTCCTTTAATAGTACTCAAGTATATAAAGAATATGAAAACTATAGATTTAGTAAATAACACCTATAAAGAGTCGTTAGTAGAATTCGCAAGGAGAAGGAAACAATTTTTGTTCTGGCAGAGATTAGTTATTGTTTCAAATTTCTTTTTAATGATCTTTATTTTACCAGTCTCAAGCAAATTATTAAAGGGTAAGGATCTATTTACTGAAGGAGGTAATGTTTGGTTGTATTATATCTTTGTAATGTTAGTGTTCTTAATCCCATTTTCTATATGGGGATACAGAAGTTACAAACGCATGACAGCATCTGCTGAGATTCTATTGCACGATTTACAATCTTAATATTCACTCAATTGGCCATACCATTTTGCTATGGTGTTTTGGGCCGGTTTATTTTGAGGCGTAAAATCTATCTTACTTACGGAAGAATCCCATTGCCAAATAAAAGTACCGACAAACCATTCTTTTTTCCAAAGTTTCGAGTAAAGGGCCTCATAGGCCAACTGTTGTGTCTTGTTTGATTTTTGTGTAAAAAGAATACTGAAAAAATTTCCCCATTCCCAAGGTTTAATAGTAGCAGTAGCATCATTTTTATAACCAATTTCTGTAAATAGAATAGGCCTGTTATGTTTTTGAGAAAGAGATTCTAAAGTAGAAATATGGGTCTTCCAGCCGTCTTTTATGGTATTGAGGGCGGGGTTTTTAGAGGTCGTCAATGGGAAATATGCCTGAATTCCAATATAATCTAATTCCTCCCAAAAATCAATGAGTTCATATTCTCCATCCCAATTAGCGGCATATGTTAGTTTTCCTTTATATAATGCCTTAATGTCACTAAGAAGCAATTTCCATTGTTCAGGCTGTGCTTTTAAAGAGCTTTTTAGTTCTGTACCAATACAAAACAGTTCAATATCATGCTCAGCAGCAAGTTTCGCATAGTGTAGAATACCTTTTCTATAATTATTAAACCAAGTCGTCCATTCGGCTTGAGAATTTAAAGTGACATTAGATCTCCAACCATCTCCAAGCCACAGATGCGGCTTTAACATGACATGAATGTTTCGGCTTTGTAATTTGGAAATACTAGAAATAAAAGTAGAATCTCGTCGGGACCATCTCTTATCATTCTCAGGAACTCTCATGTCTATAGCGTATTCATTTTCTTGATAAAAGAATGGTACAATCGCTACCCATTCTATATTGTTTTTTACGAGTTCACCATACTCAGAGTCATTTTTATTTCGCCAGTTAAAAACAGTCATTCCTCGTAATTTCTTGTCCTTTGAATATAGATCATTGGAACGACCACTTGTATTTTCTATAGAATAATCCCACACATAATCATATGTCTCAGAACTATTATGATGCACAAGAAATTTAATAGAACCAAATACGATAAGACTAGGAAGGATTACTCTTAAAAACAAACGTTTGCTCATGATACTGAATCCTTTTTTTCTATATACTCTTATAAAATAACGTCCGATAAGAAATAGCAGATAGACTAAAACAAAAAGTACGTGAACAGCAAGAAGAAAACTAGAGTTAGTAAATGACTGCTTAAACACATCAAGTGCAGATAAGTTATCTCTAAGAATAACATAAAATAATAGCCCTATAACGCATAACAGTACGGTTAAATAGACTTTTAGAGCAGTAAGACTCTCTTTCTTAAATTGTTGCCCAATAAACAATGTAAATAGTAATTAGAATTGAAAACCTAAGATATCAAATAGATAATTAATATGTGGTATTTAGTTTCTTGATATAATTTCACCCTCAAATTTGGAGGAAAAACCTTACTCACATAATAATTAGTTCCTATATATTGCAGCAATTAGTTAGTTGGTTGTAGGCGAAAAAAAGGATGAGTATAATAGGGCATCCATAGTCCAACTAACAAGTTAAGTTTAATGTAATGAAGTTTGTTAAAGCAGTTATGCTTCATTAGTTAGGGCAAAAGCCTTCCATCTCTGGGAGGCTTTTTTATTGTTAGTCTATAAATAAGTGAGCAAGTATAGGTGTTAAAGTATCGTTAAACGCTTATGCATTCATCATATGATATTGATTTAGAACTTAACTTTAGAGAAACTTTATTTATTATGAAAAAAAATATTTTCGGCATTATTCTTTGCGGAATAGGACTTATTTCTATTTCGGCCATTAATTCTCCAGATACGAACCTAACTACTGATTTCATTTCAGGAGATACAGAAATTGCTTCAATAAATGCTCTGAGCTTTGGGCCTGAAGGCATTATCTTTATTGGAGATTCTAAAAACGCACGTGTATATGCACTTGACACCAAAGACGTATCGGGGAATGACACATCAGAAGCAATAAATATGAGTGATTTTGATACAAAAATTGCCGCTTCACTTGGTACGACTATCGATAATATAAAGGTTACAGATATGGCAGTTAATCCGATATCAAAGGTGATTTATTTTTCTGTAAATATTACAGATGGCACACCAGTTCTTTTGAAGTTAGTAGGTAAAAATTTAGAGAATGTTTCGCTAAAAAATGCTAGTTACTCAAAAATTGAGTTAGAAGCACCAATTGGGACCGATGCAAAAGATAGAAGAGGGCGCTCACAACGTGTATGGGCTATTTCAGATTTAAAATATCATGATGGTAAGGTCATGGTTTCAGGATTGTCTAATAAAGAATTTAAATCCACTTTTAGAAGTATTCCGTTTCCTTTTACTAAAAAACAAGAGTATGCTTCTCTAGAAATTTATCATGCCGCTCACGGACAATATGAAACCTTTGCGCCGATAAAAACCTTTGATGTTATTAATTTAGATAATAAAGATTACATCATGGCTAGTTATACATGTACGCCATTAGTGTTGTTTCCATTAGATCAACTGAAAGACGGAAAGCACACAAAAGGGAGAACCGTTGCGGAACTAGGTTCTGGTAATTCACCAATAGATATGGTAAGTTTTAAAAAAGATGGCAAACCTTATTTTTTAATGTCAAATACCAATCGCTCTGTAATGCGCATAGATTATGATGTGATTGCGAATTTTAAAGAATCATTGACCGAGCCTGTTGAGGAATTTGCTAAGGCTACTGGCGTGAATTATGTGTCGTTGCCAATGGTCAATATTTTGCAATTAGATAATTTAGATGCTGGTAATGTTGTGTATATGCAACGTACTGCAACTGGTGATTTAGTATTACGAAGTCGTCCTACCAAATGGATGTAGGATTAAAACATATAAATTTGAAAAAGATCAGGCTTGTCTTGATCTTTTTTGCTTTTACAATACTCTTTCAATGCAGACAATCGGATGTAAATACCACTGTTACTATTAATCATTTGCAGGACAAGGCGGTTAGCGCATCCTTTGTTTCTTCAGACCATTTTTATGACTTGAAGGTATTTACAGAAGGTAACTTCAATACGCCAGTTATAGGAAATATTTATGTAAAGGATACGCTATATACTTTTACGCCAATAGTACCTTTCTCTAGCGGACAAGCTTATAACATACTAAGTGGGGAAGAGGTTATTGCATATTTTACGATTGGACCTATAACTCCTGGATATAAGATTCCTGAAGTATTGACTATGTACCCTAGTTCTGATACAATTCCTGAGAATCTTCTAAAAATATATATTAATTTTTCCGAACCTATGCAGGAAGTAGGCAACGCTTTAGATTATGTTACAGTAACAAAAAACAAGGACAACACACCATTAGATGTATTCTTAGAATTAGAGTCTGAACTATGGAATGCGAACCACACGAGATTAACCTTATGGCTGGATCCAGGAAGAATCAAGACCAATTTGATTCCAAATAAAGAAAAAGGACCGCCATTGCTAAATGGTAATGCCTATACAATCACAATAGGCGAGAATTGGCGTGATGCAGATGGACTTTCATTAGGACGAAATTTTTCTAAAACCTATTATGTTAGTCAGAAGGACACCATAAAACCTGTTGTTATAGATTGGGAGATAATCCCACCAAAATCAAATGAGAAAAGCACATTAACTATTAATTTCAAAGAACCCTTAGATAATGTTTTAGCTAAAGAAATGATTGATATAATTAATGAGGACGAACACATAATTCAAGGAGAGTATCGTTTATTAAAAGCTGGGAACTTGTTGACTTTTATACCTAAAACAGCATGGAAACCTGGTGTGTATTCTATTAAGGTAAATGCCGAACTAGAAGATTTGGCGGGCAATAACTTGAATCATTTGTTTGATGTTGATATGCAATCCGATGCTATTCAAAAAAAATCAGAAATAGAGAACTCTGTAAAGTTCACTGTTGAATAAAATAATAACTTATGAAAACATTATTACGCTATACCGTTATAATCATGGTGTTTCTTACATCACATTTAGTGGTGTCGCAATATTCCGAAAGTGACTGGACAGAACGAGATACTTGGATGCCTTTGGAAACCATATTTAGTGCCGTACAATTGAAAGAAGGAATGCATGTTGCGGATCTTGGTTGCCACGAAGGGTATTTGAGTATGCATCTTGCAAAAAGGATAGGGCCAACCGGCACCGTTTATTCAGAGGACATTAGAGAAGACCGTTTGGATTTACTTAAAGACCATGCAAAATCAAGAGGGTTCAAAAACGTAAAGGTTATTTTGGGCGATTATGCTAATCCAAAACTCCCTAAAGGTGTTTTAGATGTCGTATTTATTATTGACACGTATCATGAAATGGATGAGTATAAAAGTATTTTGAATTATGTTTACAAGGCCTTGAAACCAGGAGGTAAAATTGTGATTCTTGAAAAACTAAAATCACGAGTCAAAGGAAAATCTCGAGCAGATATGACTATGGCGCATAGTTTGGCACCAAAGTATGTACGTAATGAATTGACACGTGCTAAGTTTAAAGTCATACAGCAATTAGATGATTTAGGAGATTGGGAGAATGATGAAGATAAGGTGATTTGGTTGATGATCGCCGAGAAGAGAAATAAATAACATTTAGTAAAATTTTATGGTAGATGTTGGTTAGCAATCTTTAATTGCGCCGACAGAATCAAAAAGATCACTATGAATATCTACTTATCTAAAAGACCAATTACAGCAAGTATTATACTTTTCTTTCTATTGACTTCTTCTGCTTGTGCACAAAAAGATAAGGGCGCCAACCAAGATCTGACACACTTTGTTGAACTCATTCATACTAAAAACCCCTTAAAACAAGCGTCATCTTTAAAATATATCGATGCGCAATGGAAGCCGGAATTTGAGATCATGATGCTTGAACTTATCTATTTTAACTACAATACTCTCATAGGGCAACAGCTGCTAAGCATGCTTGAGAAGAATACGAAGAAAAAATTTAATTATGATTTTAATGAGTGGTACGAATGGCTTTGGAGTAAAGAGGAACGACTTATTGAGGATTACCACTTGTTTAAGGCAGCATTACACGAAAAGTTGGATTCAAAATTTTCAAACTATTTTACAGGTAGACAAAATCAAACGAGCATACGTTTTGATGAAATACGTTGGGGCGGCGTTGTTCAAGATGGTATCCCGCCATTGCGAAACCCAAATATGATAGAGGCAGACAATGCTAATTACCTAAATGACACAGATGTGATTTTTGGTATTGAAGTGAATGGCGATTTTAGAGCCTATCCAAAACGTATACTAGCTTGGCATGAAATGTTTGTAGACGACGTAGGAGGAATTCCAGTAGCAGGTGTGTATTGTACATTATGCGGTACGGTTATTCTCTACAAGACTGAACATAAGGGAGTATCATATAACATGGGTACCAGTGGGTTTTTATACCGTTCTAATAAACTCATGTACGATAAAAAAACACAGTCGTTATGGAATACTATATGGGGAAAACCGGTCGTAGGCCCTTTAGTGGGCAAGGGTATAGAATTTGACTATTTGAGTGTTGTTACGACAACTTGGGGTATCTGGAAACAACGACACCCAGAAACCAAGGTCTTAAGTTTGCAGACTGGGCATCGCAGAAACTATGATGAAGGTCAGGCATATAAACAGTATTTTGCTACAGATGATTTGATGTTTAATGTGCCATCATTAGATAAGCAACTTAAGAACAAACAGTCCATTTTAGCCATACGTTTTCCAGAAACCAATGAGGCACCACTAGCAATTTCTACACGTTTCTTGAAGAAAAACCCTATTTATGTTGATAAGATAGGCGCTCAATCATTTGTGGTATTGACCGATAAAAGTGGTGCAAATAGAGTATATGAAACGATTGGACATACGTTTAAGTCATATGACGGAGCTATCCATCTTATGGATTCAAACAATATACAATGGTCCGTTTACGAAAATCGTTTAGAAAGCTCAGATGGCCAAATTCTTAAACGAATTCACACATTCAATGCGTTTTGGTTTGGTTGGCAAGCTGCGTTTCCAGATACGCGGTTAGTGAAGTAAATGATAATTACATGAAACATATGGCGCAGAAACTGTAACAAATCTCTGAATAAGCTATCTATTAAAGTATATTATACTTTATTCATTAAATTTTGACTGTTATGAATCAAAAAACAACTCAGCAATAAAAAGTAACAGTTCGGATGTATTTAATCTATTAATTATTAAATACTTACGACTTTTATATTGTAATACTAATCAATCAATCAACACCAACATGAAACCACTAACAACCAAAAAATTCAAGACAATTATCATTGTCTTTTTATCCATTTTTTGCCTAGAAATGAATGCTCAAAAGGCGCTAACATCTGCCGAATGGCAAGAGGACTTACGATTTTTACAGAAAACTGTAAATGACGATTATCCATTTTTATTTAAGAAGGTCACTGCAGATAAATTCAACTCTGAAGTCGACAAGCTCTACAAAAACATTCCAAATCTTGCTGACCATGAAGTTATGATAGGCATAGCCAGGATGGTATCTCTATTTAAATATGGCCATACAGATATGGGATTTAGGGGAGGCAAAGTAAAATATCATAAACTACCGATTAATTTATACCATTTTAATGATGGTGTATATATTGAAGGTGCGCATCAGTCTCATGCGAAAGCAGTGGGAGCGAAGCTTCTAAAAATTGAAGGCGTCGCCATAGAGGAAGCTTTAAAGTTGGTAAAACCAGCTGTGCCAGTAGAGAATGATCAATATTACAAAGCCTTTGGTCTTGTGTATTTAACCATTCCTGAAGTATTGCATGCCCAAGGCGTTATTAAAAAATATAGTCAGACTGTTTCGGTCACTTTAGAAAAAGATGGCAAAACCTTTGATCATAGTTTTACGTCGGTAGCACCAGAAAAAATTAAAACAAAATATAGCCTTATAAAACAAGAAGGTGAGTGGTTAAGTTCTAGAAATCAAGACACTACACCACTTTATTTAAAGCATTTAGATAAGATTTATTATTATGAATATTTGCCAGAACAAAAGGCCGTTTACATAAGACATAGTCAGATACAAGACGATCCCTCTGAGAATATTCCAACCTTCTATGCGAAAGTTTTTGACTTTATAGAAACTAATGACGTCGAGAAATTGATTTTGGATGTACGATTAAATGGCGGTGGAAACAATTATAAAAACAAGCCTATTGTTACAGGAATCGTCAAGTCGTCAAAGATTAATAAACAAGGGAGTTTATATGTGATTATCGGAAGACGGACCTTTTCAGCTTGTCAGAATTTAATTAACGAGTTGGACAATTACACCAATGTGACTTTCGTGGGTGAACCTAGTGCTGAAAACATTAATTTTTATGGAGACAATAGAAAAGTTACGTTGCCAAATAGCGAATTCCCTGTGTTTTTGTCCTTTGCTTGGTGGCAAGACAAACCACAATGGGAGAATGCAGATTGGACGGCGCCACATGTAGCTGTAGATATGAGTTTTGAAGAATACCGTACGAATCAAGACCCAGTATTAAAAAAGGCATTGAATTTTACTGGTGCTAACTTTATTTCGGATCCCATGGCACATTTAACAAGCTTGTTTACAGCGGGAAAATATGAGGAAGTCCAGAAAGAAGCAGCGCGTATGGTGAAGGATCCATTATATCAGTTCGTCAATTTTGAGGAGCAATTTAACCGCGCTGGCTATAATTTGCTGGGAGGTGATCAGCTTCAAGGCGCTATAATGGTATTTGAGATGACCGCTAGATTATTTCCTAATTCAGCAAATGCATGGGATAGTTTGGCAGAAGCTTATTGGAAGAGCAAGGATGCCGTAAAGGCCAAGAAATATTATAACAAAGCTATTGAGCTAGATCCAAAAGGAGCGACCGGAGATAACGCACGTAAGATGCTAAAAGAAATAAGTCAAGAGTAGTATTGTAAGGCAGCCAATTTATTATAAGTATAGGTTGGCTGCTTATATAAATTACTATAAAGGATTGTTAATGTGATTGTTATTTTAGGTTTTACGATGTATCTTGTTAGATAATGTTTAATATCCATATAAATAAATCGCATGTATTCTTGCTACTGGTAGGTCTTATGATGGCGTTTACAACCTGTAAGTCTAAAGAAGCAACTACTAATACTGTTGAAACAGACGCTAAGTCTGAGGCCTTAGTGGCACTTTTAGAAAACAATGCCTATAAAATAGATATCCATACCGTATACCCATTTAATTCTGCTGCTACTACGCGTGTCATAAACTCTATTCTAACTTCAACGACAGGTAATAGTGCCTCTAGGATCAATGTACAAGGAAACGGTAATTTTATTCAGGTGCAAGATGATACAGTAGAAGGTTATTTGCCGTATTTTGGTGAACAACGTCAAGGAGGTGGGCGTTATGGTGCTAGTGACAATGGCATTTTATTTGATAATGCGCCAGAAGAATACAAAGTGTTTCGTGATAAGAAAAGTGGCATGCCAATGATAACCTTTACTACACATAACAAAAATCATAGAGCCGAAAGTTACGATGTGAACATTGCAGTTTCTACGAATAAGCGAGTAGTGGTGAATATTTCTTCAACGCATCGTTCAAGCATCCGTTATATCGGAAGCCTGGGTTTCACTGAATAATTCTTTTAATTTCATTAAGTTTTCATAAATTGAACCAACTCTTAGCAGCTATAAATGTGCTATAATGAAACTATTCAACCAATTTAGGAGACAACTCATGCCAGGAAAAGGGTTTAGAAAATATATGTTATATGCTTTTGGTGAAATCCTACTGGTAGTTATCGGGATATTGATAGCTGTGAACATCAATAATTGGAATGAACAGAGAAAGAAGCGGGTTCAACAAGTTGATTTAGCTGAAAAAGTGAGGACCCAAATGCTACAAGACACCTTGAATTTCGGAAAAGTCATTAGATTTAACAAACGGATGAAGGTTCTGTTTGATAAGGTTTTACGAGATGTAACGCCTGATGAACCTCTGGATTGTTTGAGATGTGCAGGTTTGGTATTTGGCAACATGAATATAGCCAATATGGATCCTAAGATCAAGACGCTATTAAATGATGCCGAGCTATCTAATGACAGTACTGGTAAGTTACTCAGACAGATAGAGGTAGCTTATGAAGATAGTTCCGCCATTTTAAAACTATTGGAAGAATCTTTGGTAGCAAATTTTAAGAGCAATTTGGATCATCTATTAGTATATGAATGGTTTGCACCATTTCTTGCTAATAATGATTGTAATGAGGATTGTATGAACTATTTTTCAACCAGTCCTGATTTCAGAAACCGTGTGGCGTATACAGAACTCATTATGTTAAAAGCATATGATAGTGAAGTAAAACTATTCTATAGTGAGATAGGAGAATTCATTAAGGAGTTAGAGCCACAACTCACAGAGTAGTGGATTAGGTCATAAAAAATCCCGCAATGTAAATATTGCAGGATTTATAAAAACAAACAACTAAAATTGTTGTTAACGGTGTATGGCATAGCTACTGGCTTTTCCATATACTGCCAAAAAATGTTGAAGTTGCTTGAATTTTCTCTGAAATTTTTCTCGTAACGTTTTCATAGCGTTCTATTTTAATTAAACATCTCTTTTTTTATTAGACGTGATTAGAGGGCAATGGTTTAGTGTTATAATCATAAACTTTTATTAAATGTTTAGATTTCCAGATGAAGAGAAGTAATATTTTGATTTCGAACAGATTATGAATAATTCCGTAAATTAATAGTCTCAAGTTCGTTATATGTCCGCCAAAAAAGTATTCATAAGTTATTCGAGAAAAGATAAGGCCTTTGTCGAACGCTTTGATGTTAGTATGCGAGATCAAGGGCTTATTGTATGGTATGACAAGCACATAAAAAGTGGTCATGACTGGGATGACGTATTGGAAAAGGAGATTCTGCAAGCAGATTATATGATTTTGGTGCTTTCTAAAACCTCAGTGAAATCTAAAAACGTTAAAGACGAACTAAGCTTTGCAGAACAGCATGGTGTGGCGGTTCACCCTATTCGTATTGAAGAATGTCATTTACCATTGCGGATGAGTAGGATGCAATTTGTTGAGTTTTCTGATTACGATACAGGAATTTCTCGCCTTTTGAAAGATTTAGAATGGGAGGAGAGGGTAGTGGTTATTGACAACTTGGTAGAAAGCCCGAAGCGCACAGTCAAAATTCAAAAACCAAAACCGAAGAAAGCACGCACTACCCAAAAGCGAAAATCCAAACCGCTAACTAAGGCAAAGTTATTGACTAGCCTTATTAAAGCCAGTAAAGAATTAGAAGTTCTATATCTGCGGAGTTCTATGGAAGCTAAAGCAGATACCACTAATGAGGATATAAAAAACTATATAAAAGCGCATATAGCACCTCTGATGCCCAAGATGGGGTATCTTAACACAACACTTGTAAGCATTAAGAAAGCCTTGTTTTACAGCATAAATGAAGGATATACTCACATTAAACTCATCGAACACCTTTCGGGATCACATGTGTCAATTTTAGAAGCTGTTGAAGAAATCCAAATTGATAGACAGAATAATTTATTTAGTTTTAATAATCAGAGTAAGTTTGACAGGTTGGCCAAAGGCAAATTTATTCTGTTATTCAGAAAAGTGGGTAGAAATAGTCTTTTTGATTTAAAATTTCCTAGCACAAAAAAAACTCCAACGTTAACAAAATCCATTACAGAATGTGATTATACAGGTAGGTATTTTGTGCGACATAACTAATAGATTTAAGAGAAGACCATTAAGAATAATCTGTTAAGAATCGTCATTTCCAAATTTCTTTAAATGTTAAATTACTGTTTATCAATTATTTAATTAATCCTAATGCGTACGCTCAAACGTATATACACATAAATAAGTACTAATTATTAAATCTAAAAACAATGAAACAATTAATCAAAGTATTTGCATTTGTCATGTGCTTCAGCTCAACGTTGGCCATTGCACAGAACACAGAAACAGAAACAGAAGATAAGAAGGCTGAAAAGAAAGTCGAGAAGGTTTACAAAACCGATGATGATAAGCGCGTGTATAAAGCAGATAAAAAACATCTAGCAACCAAGAAAATGACTGCTGAACAGAAAATTGCAGCTATGGATGCAAACGAGGATGGTAAAATTAGTATTGATGAAGCATCTAATGCAGAAAACAAGAGTTACTCAAAGTATTTTGCCAAGATAGACACGAATGCAGATGGTTTTATAGATCTCACAGAGTTAAAAGCTAAAATGGCGAAGAAGAAGAATAAGAAGGACAAGATGAAGTCGAAACCCGAGTATAATCATTAAGAATCGTCCTATAAGACGCTAAAAGACTCTAAATATTAGAGTCTTTTTTTATGCTTTATCTAAAAAACTAGAATTACTTGGCAATTCAAAAATTTCCAAATTAAAATAGGGTACAGCGGCAATGATATGATCAAATATATCTGCCATGATATACTCATAATTTTTCCAGCGTTTATCACTACTAAACGCATATATTTCTATAGGAATGCCTTGCGTGGTAGGTGCTAATTGACGTACCATAATGGTCATGTCTTTATTAGTAGCGGAGTGATTTTCAATATAGGTTTCGATATACTTTCTAAACACACCAATATTAGTGAGATTTCTACCATTTATAAGTAACTCCTTATCGATGTTGTGCTCGGTATTATAGTCATGAATATCAGTTTGACGGGTTTCTATATAAGATGTTATGAGCCCAATATCCTTTAGTTTATCTCCGTTTTCTTTAGATAGAAAGCTAACGCTGTCTAATTTAATATTCAAAGCTCTTTTAATACGTCGACCATCTGAGCTTTCCATACCTCTCCAATTCTTGAACGAATCGGAAATAAGGGCATAGGTTGGGATGGTTGTAATTGTTTTATCGAAGTTCTGAACCTTTACGGTGGATAGATTGATTTCAATAACATCGCCATCTGCGCCATATTTCTCGAAGGTAATCCAGTCACCAATGCGCACCATATCGTTTATTGAGACCTGGATACTGGCCACAAAACCCATGATAGTATCTTTAAATACTAGGATGATAATCGCTGATGCGGCACCAATAGTGGTGATGAATTTTATGAATTCTATTCCGGTGAGTATGGCAAAGGCAGAGAGAATGCCAATAACCCACGCGAATATCATAAACACTTGAATGTAGCTATCTATAGGTTTGTCTTTTAGGCGCGGTAAGGTCTTGAAGTAATCCTTAAGGGTATTTAATAGGCTACGTACAATCCAAAGGGTTAGGACAATAGCAAATACTTGTAACCCTTTTTCAACGATATTTTCGACATAAGGGAAGTCAACAAACACGGTAGGTGTAAATTCCAAGGCTACGATCAAGGGAATGATATGCGCAATATTTCGTGGCACTTTATTTTTTACGAGAATGTTATCGAATTTCGTTTTGGACTTAGTAGCGAACTTTGTAAAGAAGGTCACCAATACTTTTCTAATGATAAAATCAACCAACAGCGCAATGATAAGAACTGCGAGTAACAGCGCTACCATATTTAAGTATTTGGCATACGGTTCAGATAGTCCAGCAGTCAGTAAATAATCGTACAGAAGATGCTCAATATTCATTTGCAAGTGTGATTTAGGTGCAAAAGTACACATACTAGAAGATAGAGCTATACTTTAGGGGCTATATATTTGATAAGTAACATAGAATAGGGTCAAGAAATAAAAATTCTAATTTATATACTATTTACAGAATTCATCCACTAGATGTGTTTTGTAAATACGACAGTATTTGACATCATTATTTTATGTTACTTTTTTCTAACATTGTATTGGGTTTATAATATTTCAGAAAAGATAAAACCACTAAGGAAAGTGCGCCACACACTGCAAAACCGATGAACAAGGGCAGGGCGGTATCATCAATAAAGCGACCGATATAAATACTAATAGGAACCGACATCAGGGTTGAAATTAGGCCTGTGATAGCGGCGGCAATACCAGCAATATGACCCACAGGTTGCATGGCGATGGCACGGAGGTTTCCGAACATAAATCCCATGGCGAAAAACAGGACACTAAAAAACACTAAAAGTACGGTGATGCTCGGGTTTACGGTGTTATGAAAGCAAATAACATAAATGATCGGGATTATGAAAAACGCCAGGAGGGAAGCATCAATTAGCTTTTTCATTCCGAAGCGAAGCACTAAGCTCGCATTTAATAGAATAGCACACCCAATGGAAATTGCCAAGCCCGCAAAAATGTATGGGAAGGCATCTGCTAGGCCGTACTGAACCTGAAAAATTTGCTGAGAGCTACTGAGGTATACTAGAAACGAGCCCGTTACAAAGCCCGTAATAATCGTGTAGCCAATGGTAGTGCGGTGTTTTATGAGTTCCTGTAAACCGTCCTTAAATAAGGTCTTGGTCCAAGGCACGCGGTTGTGTTCTGTTAAGGTTTCGGGTTGTCTGCGCCAGAACCAAATGGCAATAAGAATGCTGAAGCCCATTTGCACATAGAAAATGGCCTGCCAGTTGAAATGATCTATAAGGATTTTTCCCATGACGGGAGCAATGATCGGCACTAAGAGGAAGACCACAGTTACAAATGACATGACACGTGCCATATAATCACCGCTATACATATCTCGGATAATGGCAATAGCAATGGTGCGTGGTGCTGAGAGTCCGATACCTTGCAAAACGCGTCCGACGAGCATGATTTCGAGGCTTTCTGCAAAAACACAAACAAGACTCGCAATCAAGAATACCGCAAAACCGGCGTATACGATGGGTTTTCTTCCTTTACTGTCTGAGACCGGTCCAAAAATAATCGGCCCAACACCAAGACCCACAAATATCATAATGATCAGGAGCTGGTTATCTGCAACCTTGGAGGTTCCCATGGCGTTGCCAATAATATCGAGTGCTGGCAGTATGGCATCTATGGCAAGTGCTGCGGTTGACATAAGTAATGCCATGAGTATGACGAATTCTGTTTTTGAGTTTTGTTTGGTTTGGTTTTGCATGGGTGCAAAAATACCGCTTTAAATGTGGTGACTAGGGTATATACTTAAAAACTCTATTTAACATACTATTGAATTTATAGATTGAGTATCTATGAATTCAATTCAATGGAAAGCAGGGAGGTGTTTTAAATATTTTATTTTACATAATATAAATTATAGTACAAATGTTATTATTGTTATTTTATGAGAGAAGTCCATTTGATAGCTATAATGTAGTATTATGTAAAATATCCCAGAAGCATTCGTTTTCATTAGAATAATTGGAACTTGGGTCATTAAACTAATAAGCGGTTTGCTTCGCAGAGTTTTTTAAAACATTATGTATCTATAATTAGTCGTTATGTAAAATAGCCGCTACCAAGCACTCGATTGTTTTATAAAATCAAATTGCTCTGGCAATTTATTTTACACACAATTATCCAACGCTTGCCAACGCCAAAATAAAAGCTAACCTTTTTACTCTTATTAAAAATCGCGTATTCGATAAAATGTACGTAATAAAAAATTTTAGACGATTCTCGTGGATTGCCACAAGAGCATAAATTTTAAGAAAAATAAAATTCTATGCACTTGTTATATTTACAACTTCAATTAATCCTTTTTTTCTTCTTTCATTATCTTTTGTCTTGAAACAAAAGAAACAAAAATTCAAGGCTGCATATAATTTTGGAAACAATTAACGGCTCATTTGCTATATTTTAGGAAACATTGTAACTGGTTAACATTGCTTTGAAATCCCTTGTATAATTGAAACTCTATAGATTATGTATTACTAAACCCCTAAAATATACACGCTCATTTCACCTATTGTTTTAACCAAAATTTTATGAGGCCGTTTTAAATAAGTAATAAAATTAAAAAAATAGTTCCTTAATTTTATCTTCTAAATTAGGACGATAAACAGTTATTACATTTGCGTGTGTTTCTACTAAAGAATCTAAATCTGTCGTATTATCTTGAGAATAAAACACTATAGGAATATGACTCAAATGTTCCTCAAAGCGGATATCATCAATATACTTATCACCACGAAATGGCTCCATATTATAATCCATTATAACACCATCAAAATCAATTGCATTTAGTTGTTGGACAACATCTTCACCATTAACCGCGTGAATAACTTTTAAATTGATTTTGTATTTATTTCCAACAATGACCAGGTTCGTTTTGGCAGCATCTGCCCAATTTTCCATGTCATCAATCCATAAGAGTTTAATTACTTTCATATTTTTTAAATTCAAGAATGAATGTTGCACCATTTGCATTGTTTTCTGCGTTAACAGTACTCTTCATTGATTTCATAATGTTTTTTACATGAAATAGCCCAATTCCAGAACCATCTGTTGTTGTATAGCCTAAATCATAAAGTTTACTAAAATTCTCACTTTCAATTCCTTGACCATCATCTTCAAATCTAACTACAAAATTTTCTTTTTCATTAACTAACAACATTATTGTCAGATTATCAGCTTTAGATTTTTTTGCATTATTAATAATATTATCCAGAACAATATTTATCTCAATAGGCTTAAACTTTGTTACAAAATCATCATTTGTATATTGCTCTATATCTATATTAAGAGATTTATCAGTAACTGTAGGTATAATATTTTGGATGTACTCTCTTACATAACTATTTAAATCTCTCTCAACATATTCTGTATCTAACTTGAAATTTGCCTTTGTTGCAAAGGAGGCTATATTTAGAATCTTTTTTGTTTCAAAACTTAATAACCTAATTATATTATTTAAATCTTCTCTTGTTAGCGGTATTTCATTCTGAACCCTTAATGATATACCTTTTAAATTTGCATCAATTGTACCTGCATAAATGCCAACATGATGCAACAAACTAATTACTTCTTCAAAATCTTGTGCATTAATAGATTTTAAAAAGAGGTTTTCACTTATTTGTTCACGAAGTTTTGCTGTTGCTTCTTGAGCCTTTTCCAACTCAAGCTGTGCTTGAATTTCAGCTTCTTCTTTTGCAATTCTAATTTCATTCAATCGTTCAGTAGCAGCTTTAACAGTTTCTATTAAAGTTTCATTTTCTGATTCAATTGCAATTCTCTGTAAATTGACAACAATTTTTTCTGCACTTTTGGCTTGACTTGCATCAATAATATCCATGAAATTTTCTGGAACTTCAAATGAAATTATTTCAGTACTACCAGACAATTTTTCAATTAATTGAGAAACCCTACCTTTTAAATCTAAATCTGGGTTATTCTCAATGCTCATACCCCATTGTTGTACATTAACAACATATTTTTCAAGCTTTTTTAAGACATCTTCAAAAGCGAGTACTAATTGGTCATAAGTTGGTGTTTTTATTAGACCATCTCCTCTACTCGACGTCTCTTTTAACTCTTCAGTATTGTGAAATATTTCAATCTGACCTATTATTTCTCTTGTACCAAGAAATCTATTATATCCTTGAGCTTTACGCACGTCAACTTTTAATGGGTCTTCACCAGGTTCACCAAAAGGGTATATTCTAAAGCCATTTTTATATAAAAAAATGTGACCATAATCCTTTGAAGGCATCCCCATTTTTTTATTAAAAGTCAATTTAGCAGATTGGTTTAAATAGTAAATTGTAAAACTTATATCTTTTAATAATGAAAATTGAATATTATGCTCTTTGACTTTATAAATTAAAGTACCTCCATCAATTAATTCTGTTGTAATAAATTGTCCATTTTCGGAAACAGTACTAACAATTTTTGTAGTTTTTAACTCTAACGCGTCAAAAATAAAATTTTTAACTTCACCGTTTATTTTATCGTATTCTTCAGCTTTACTATCTTCATCTAATTCGTCGGTAACATGAAGAAATATTTTAAACTCATTTTCTTGTTTTCCCTTATTTGGATTAATTAGTTTAGCCAGAGAATCTTTTAGTGCTTTATATTTTTTTCTATTCCAGGTACTCCGAAGTTCTTCAATAATTAGAATACTTCCATGCTTTATTTTATGTTGGCTTGAAGGAATAGTCTCGTGCAAAACACTAATGTCAACAAATTCGGTTTTAAGGTCAGATTCAAATTTTTCCCATTCAGTTAACAAAACTTCTGTTTTTGGGTTACTTTCCTTTTTTGTAGTTTCTAATAGCAAAGTCTTTCCTAATCTATCACAAGAAAACCTGCCAATACCTTTTGCACCTGCAAACGGTCTCTTAACATAAATTTTATCTCGATAATCGAAAGTTTCATCTTCAGTTCCTTCTTTTTTAGCGGAATAAGCAACAAACAACCATTTATTTATTAGGTCGTCATAATTCATTCCTTTACCATTATCTTTTATAATGATTCTTGCCTTATCAGTATTCACATTCTCAAAAGTGATATCAACTCTTGTTGCATAAGCATCAAATGAATTTTTAACCAATTCGAATACAGCAATATAGTCATCGGTAATTAAATCTTTACCAATAATATCCTTAAGTGCAGAGCTTACTTTAAATTTTAATTCATTCTTCATTTGGCAATTAATGATTTTAATACAATACCGCTTTGTTCACCAAATAATGGTGGTATAGCATTGCCAATTTGTGAATAACGAGGAACCTCTTGCGTTCTCCTTTTACCACCAGTCGTATATTTGCCTTTAAATTGATACCAATCATTAAAAGATTGTATTCGGGCATATTCTCTAACCGTAAAAATTCTTGGCTCGCAATAGTGTATATAATCGTCAGGAAGTGTTGTAATTGTTGCAGTTGGAGTGTTACCAGCTAATGGTATAATTGTTCGTTTTTTTAAGTTGAACCTTAATTTTATTTTATCGCTTATCGTTTTATTTTTCTCTGCATTTTTTAAAATATATTCAAACTTTTGCAAAGTAGATTTTTTATGTTTTGCGAATCTGTGACTATCTGGATTGTCTTTATGTTTTAAACCAAATCTTAAAAGCCTTTGATAATTCGATTGAATATTCCCATAAATGCCAGCTTCAAAACTTGGAGTATCTGGAGAAACTATTTCACTATCTTTTTTTATCAAATCAGAAATAGCATCTTCAAGATTATTAGTCATGCCAATTCCTTTATTAACAAGAAAGGCATTCTTATTAGTTTTTATTCTTTCAAAAAAAGCTTTTGCATCTTTTTTTGTTCCAATATCTTTTCTAATTCCAACTAAAATAAATCGCGTCCTTTTTTGAGGAACACCAAATTCAGAAAAATCAATTAAATCACCATCTACATGGTAACCAGAATAATCATTATTAACTCCATTTCTTCGAAGCGCTGATTTTACATATTCAGAATATGCTTTCCCTTTAGTTTTATTTTTATCAAATTTTTGTGTAAATCCTTTAACATTTTCAAAGAAAATAATTTTAGGCTGCACGTTTCTAATAAACTTTATGTAAGATTTGATTAAACGATTTCTTAAATCACTTTCATTACGTTTACCTGCTGTAGAAAACCCTTGACATGGTGGTCCACCAGCAACTAAATCTATTGTTCCATTCAAAGATTTTAATTCTTTACTATAGTTTTTTAAAACTTCATTAATATCATGTGCTTCTTGTGGTAACCAATCTTTTGGCCAATTGAAATGATTTTTATTTAAAATTAAGTTATGTTCTAAAGTTTGAAATGCATCTTTATTCTTTTCAATCGCAAATAATCCTTTCCATAATCCAGAATTATATAGACCTAAAGATAATCCTCCACATCCTGCAAATAAATCAATATAAGTTAGTTTTTTTTTAGTCATAAATCAGTTAAGCTCGCAACTAACAAAGTTATGAAATTTCAACTTCATATAATAGTAAAATTTAACATTTTAATCGTCTGATATTTAGAGTTTTAAGTAAGTGTTCCATTACACACACATTTCACTACTCTCCTATCGTCTCTTCGTAAAAAGAGTGCTCCATTAGCATTGTAGAAGAAACTTTTTAGAATAAATTTTTTAAAGAAACTGTAATAACAACTTTCGCTTTTAAGCAAAGCTCAAGTTACATAACGCAGAACATTATAGTACAAATATATAGTAATTTCTGTATAGCCGTTTTTCAGGCTATTTACACATAATTGTAGATATAGTGACACGTCAGTGTTTTATTAGGAAACATTGTAACTGGTTAATATTGCTTTGAAAACCCTTGTATAATTGAAACAATTAAGAAACTGTATTACTAAACCCCTAAAATATGTACGCTTATTTCTCCTATTGTTTTGATATTGTTTTGACCAAAATGATATGAGGTCGCTTTGCCAACACATCATCTGGGTAAAAACTCGCAGTACGATAAAACTAAGTTTTTAGTTTATCAGCCATGTTTTCTAAGGAATACTTAACTAATTTCGGTATTGATTACATATTGCTTTATAGCGCATTTGTGCGCTATTTTACATAGTTATGCTTTCAAAAAATACTAAAAATTTTACTATTCAGGAACAATATAAAGTATAGTCTTTTTTCTATGTTTACTTTCTTTATATATATTTTGAAATTCTTTACTTAAGTATTCTACAGCTGGTATTCCACCTTTGTTTGTTCCATATATTGACAAACGAAAATATGGCCAATTACCATTATTAGTTTCATCAAAAACGGTTACAAAAGCTGATCTCGCTTTCTGATCACCACACCTTTTATCGCCTCCTGCACTTGCACCAGCTTCAAGTGCTGCAACTAATCTTTCTGCTAAGTCACCCTTAGAATTTTGAAATGCTTCCAAAGTTTTATCAAGTACATCTTGACTTGCTAAAACATTGCCTTGCACACTTACACCTTTAGCAATTCTTTGTCCCATTTCGTTGTCTAATTCTTTTCCTGTATAAGCTACAGGCACTACAGTAGAATCTAAGGAAATAATTGCATATTGCTGCTCTTCTGGGTTAAACTTGGGATCTCTAATTTGGGATAGAATCTTATCTATCGCTTCGCCTTCTATTAATAAATCAATTGCCTTTTGCCTTGCCTCATCGCTACTCATACCTTGAACAATGACTGCTCCTTTGCCTGGAACTACTGCTCCTATTCCTTGAACATTATAGGTGCAAGATGCACCAGCGATTCCAATTTGTCTAGTTTTGAAGTCTACAGCTGCTATAGACCAAGTGCCTATTTCTGGTTCTTCGTCACCATAGTCTTTTTTCACTTGGTTATCCTCAAATAACTGTGGATTGGTTACTACTGAAGATTCTTTACAGCTTTGTGATACCATTAATAGACATAACGATGCAATGAGTATAATACGATATTCCATAGTGGTATTGTTTTGAAATTTCATCAATTTTGTGTTTTAAGTTCAAGTAGTGCCTTTTTAGCAAAGTCATTATCAGAATTCATTTGAAGTGTTATTTTATAAAAACTAATGGCTAAATTGTTTTGTCCATTACGCATATATGCTTCTGCTAAACTATCATAAACATTTGCCGAATTTGGGTACTCTTTCGTATTTAATTTGAATATTTCAATAGCTTCTGTATATTTTTCAGCTCTCAATAATTGATACCCTAGCCTATTTAATTGCGATTCACTCAGGTCATAGTTTTTTGCCTCTTGTGAATTCTTTATTTTGTAATATTTTGCAATAGATGCTTCCATTCCTATTTTAAATATTTCATTTCCAATAGTAAACGAGATAGGTATTTCAATTGGGTCTGGCTCATGACCTTGTAAAATATTGATGATATTAAAAGCAATTTCATTAACTGGTGTCATGTTATAATTACTCGCAATTATTATAGCGCTAGAAATTTCTGGAGCAAAAATTATTTTACTTCGATAGCCTAAATCACTCCCTTCATGCGAAACCGTATTCATTCCTTTATAATCTTCTACAAACCAGCTTAAACCTATACTTCTGTTTTCATTGATTTTGAATTGTGGTGTGAATAAAATATCATGGCTACTTTCTTTTAGTATGTTATTTCCATTTAACTCACCATTATTTAAATTAACTAAAGCCCATTGGCACATATCTTCTAGTGTAGAATTTAGACACGAACTTGGTGCATGTCTTCGATTATAAGGATAAATATCGCTAACTGAAGTGCCAAAATCCCAAACATGTCCTTTTGTTCTTAAATCAGGATTAAGGTCATTTGGAATAAAGCTACTGTTCCTCATTCTTAACGGAACTAGAATATGTTCTTTTACATAAGTTTCAAAGCTCATTCCACTTACTTTTGCTACAACATCTGCAAGTACATCGTAAGCCATGTTGCTATACCTCCAACGTTCGCCTACTTGAGCAATCATTTCTTCATTGGCAATACTTCTAACATATCGCTCTGCAGATCCTTCGTCAAATTGTGGTTTATCCCATTCATAATCATTAACATCTGGCATACCTGAACTATGCGTCAATATATCTTTGATTTTTATTTGTTTATAGGCAGAATCTTTTAATTTGAAATACGGTAAATACTCCGTAATTGACGAATCTAAATTTATTTTGCCCTGTTCTACCAACTGCATTATCGCGGTCGCTGTAACTGGTTTTGACAAAGATGCCATGTGAAAAATGGATTGTTGATTTATGGAATCACCAGATTTCATAACTTTTTCACCAAAACCAAGATTAGCAATAACCTTATTATCTTTAATAATACCTACAGCTATTCCAGGAATATTATAACCATCAACATATTTTTGAATGCAATTTTTTATAGAATCAAGCTTTGCATTAGGCTGATTAGATTTAGTTGTATTACAACTTAACAAAGCGATACAGCATATAAATGATACTATGTTTAGTTTAGATGACATTTTGATGTGTTTATTTAATGTGTTAGACTTCATTTATTCTATTTTGGATTCATTTTAAGAATTTTTTTAGTTAGTTTAATAGATGACAGTAGGTATTTAAATATATTGTTAGCTCTAAAATGACCATATCCTTGACCATAAGCACTAGATGTTAGAGCTACAACAAAGTCTAATTCTGGAACAATGATTAAAACATTTCCACCATTACCTGATGCAAATACATAGTCAACTTTTTGATTATTTATATTTCTTATAGATCTATACCATAGAAATCCGTAATAATCGGCAAATGGATTAGTATTAGAAATATCAAATTGTATTTCTGAAATTTTATTAATCCATTGTTCACTAACAATTTGTACATTATTAAATTTTCCATTATTTAAAACAACCATTCCAATTTTTTAGCAAAATCTAATGTTGATAAGTACAAATTTCCCATTGCACTTGTTTTATTTTTTGGGCTACTAAACCAGTAATGTTCTTTGATATCTATTGGCTGGAATAGATTTTCTTTAGCAAACTCAGATAAATTTTGTCCAGAAACCTCCTCAATAATTGCACCAATAATTGCACCAATAATTCATATTGCAGATTAATTTCCAATAATCAAAAATTCTCTCAAGTCGTTACTTAGTTCATATCCTTTGTTATTGTTACAAAAAATGACAAACCCAACTTTCTTTTCTTTGTAATACTCAAACAGGGATTGAAAATATCTATTACTACCTCCATGACTATAACAGATTCCGTAAGGTGAATACTTTTTCAGAATGCCCAACCCAAAACTTCTTTTCCAATTTGAAACTGGGTTGCTATCGTTTTTGGGCATGAAAGTTTGAGAACGAATCATATCTACATAAGTACTTTGGCTTAAGCCTTGTCCGTTCATTGCTTTTAAAATAAATTTTGAAAATTCTTTTGCCTCGGTATACATACTTCTAGCAACACCGACACTATTTATTATCCAATTTGTAGTGGGTAAATTATGATTATGACCGATAGAAACTTTAGGAAACATCTCTGGTTCCCTTGTGAAGTAAGTATTCTTTGATAAGCCCAAGGGTGCTGTTACCTCTTCTTGTAATATCTCTAGAACTTTTTTCCCTGTAATCTTTTCTATAACACGACTCAAATATTCAAACCCTTCTCCAGAATACCCGTGAGATGAACCTGGCTCAAAAATTAACTTTCTTCCCCAATTTGGTAATCCTGATTTATGAGAAAGTACATGTCTAGCTGTCATTTTATGATAGCGTTTATCACCTTCAAGAGCTTTGAATTTTAAGTATTGATGTAATGGTTTATCTAGGTCAATAATCCCTTGATCTGAAAGGCGCAAAACTGCATAGGCGAAAACAGGTTTTGTAATTGATGCTGCTTGGAATATAGTATTTTCATTGGTGGGTTCTTGAGTAAGAGCATTTTTCACACCATAGGTTTTATGATAGACTAATGAGTCATCAACAATTAGTCCAAGAGATACTCCTGGAACAGCGTAATACAACATAATCTCCTTCATATATTTATCTATTTTTAAAATACTAGAGTTTGAAAAATCAAACAAAGCCCCTTTTTCATTTTTAATTTTGGGCTTATTCATTTTTTGTAGAATATATGGCTTAAGGACTTCCTGTTTTTGTGTAATACTTATTACTAATGGTTTGGTTAAATCTAATCGAATATCATCTTCGTTATTGGTTATAAAAGCATCAGAGAAATGAACTTCATAGTTCCCATATGGAAGTTTTGCTTGGTAAGATTGTATGGAATCTATACGAGCAGAAATATAAAAATTTTCATGATCTTTGGAAATTATATCAACTGTTTTACCCAGTAATTCTTCTGAAAACAATGAATTAATTTTTCCATTTACATTAGCCAAGGTTGTACCCTTGTCTAGTAAAATTAAATCCCCAGTTCGTTTAGGCGCACCACTTTTCCCTGCATGATTTCCCCACATAACGTAAGAATATTTTTTTTTAGGATCTAAAAGATCTTTATCATAAATTACATGGTCTAATCCTATCACTTGATTGCTTGAAATTGATTCTAATTCTATGCGATATTCATATATAGTCGTATTGCCATTGCGTACAATTTTTAATTCAACATTGTCCCAATTAGCACCTGCAGTTTGAGGATCCCAACCAAATTCTGAACCGCCTATTTCTCGTTTTATTTCTGTAGCAGAATAAGAAATTGGACAGGAACCTCTTTGATTATGTTTTGGGTCTAGATATAACAAATGCTTATCCTGTTCGCTCCAACTTGGATTAATTGAGCGGTCAATAATATAATCTTGATCATGAACTTCGACAGCAATATATATTGAATTATTTTTTAAATTATATCCAGACATAAAGAATGCCGAAAAATCTGATGCTGATTCTGGGCTAATCCCCCTTTCAGAAATAATATCAATTGGGAATTTTTCACAGTCTGACGGCCAATCGGATAAATCCCCATCAATTGATAGGTGATTTATCGGGTACGCGAAAGCTATTGCACCATTATCGGCTAAAACTTTTGAAGTTAGAAAGAAAATTAAGGTTATTATTATACTGTTTTTTATCTGTTTCATCTTATTGATTCATGTTTTTGAGCAGTTTCTTACCCACAACTCATGTGTTAGAATAACTATATATTATTGACTTGTACCACAAATCTTTAGAATGCAATCGTAATCTTTAATTTTTAATTTTTAATTGATTCTAAAATAAGTTGGAATATTTTATTTGAACGAAATTGACCTAGCCCTTCTCCATATGCACTTGAAGTTAAGGCTACAACAAGTTTTTCTACTGGTACTACAAATAATAAATTACCTCCATTACCAGCAGCATACAAATAGTCATAGTTTATACCGTTAGCATTATAATTAGATATGTACCAAAAATAACTATACGCGTTTGCAAAAGGGACGATATCTTTAATGTTCATTTTTGAGGTTGAGATTTCACCTATCCAGGATTTACTTATAATTTGTTTTCCCTTACACATTCCTTTATTTATTATTAATTGACCAATTTTCGCAAAATCTAATGTTGAAATATATAGGTTACCCATTGCTCCTGTTCTTCCGCCTGAGCCTGTAAACCAATAATATTCTTTTATACCAAGAGGTTCAAATAAATACTCATTAGCAAAGTCAGAAAGTTTTTGCCCACTTTGTTTTTCTATTATTGCTCCAATGATCATTGCTGCAGCATCATTGTATACCCACTTTTCCCCTGGTTTAAATATCATAGATAAATTCAGTACATGTTTTACCCAATCATTTTTGAAAATCCAATTTAATCCATAACCTTCTGATTTTTCATTAAATACATTGGCGTCTAGGCCTGACGACATTATTAGAAGATGTTTTATCCTAATATCACGTTCTTCATCTTTTTTATACTTTGGAAAAAAATCATAAATATTTTGTTCTACATTTTTAATAATTCCTTTGTCTAATGCTATACCTAGAAGTAAAGCAGTAACACTTTTTCCAGCAGAACGAATATCATGAATAGTTCCTCTCCAATATGTATTAAAATATTCCTCTAAAACCAAGCTGTCATTTTTAATTATAACCAATCCACGAAAATCATTTGGTGGTGTTGTATTTATTAGATTAATGATTTGAGTAATCGAATCATTTCGGAAACTTGAATTTTCTAAATTAGACTCTATTATATTTGGAACAATTTTGTTATGAACTTTACTTGATATTGTTTGACTAAACGAACAAAAGGCAAGGCATGTAAATAACAGTAGAATGGTTATTCTCATTTTTGATTTGATTTAGTGGTTTTTACTTTTGTCTTCATCTAAAATTGCATAATGATAATTGTCTTTCCATTGGTTACGAATAGGAAGAATTTTTCGCTTGTGTCCTTCTTTTGTCATACCAACTTTTTCCAATACTTTAATTGATGCCAAATTCTCTGTTGCTACTCCAGCTTCTATGCGATGTAATTTGAGTTCATTAAAACCAAAATCAATAATTTTGTTAACAGCTTCAGTAGCAAATCCTTTTCCCCAAAATTCAGGTAATATACTATAATGAATTTCAGCCATTCTGTATTTAGGACTAGCTAAAGTCATGCCCAATTCACCAATAAAAATGTTGCCTTTTTTTAGTCTAATACTCCATCCAGAATTTGTTGTATTGGTTTCGTCTAAAGCTTTTGAAAGCATTTTTTTTGTTTCAGAAATATTCTTAGGGATACTAATTGTATTATACTCATTTACTATATCTATTGAATTCATATGATGAATATCTTTAAGATCTTCTTCTTGTAATCTTATTATATTTAAACGATTGGTTTGCTGCATCATTAAGACTGTTTTTGTTTTTGGCGTTGATAATAATTACGCATTTTTACTCGTGCACCACAAATTTTTGGGTTACACCATTTTTGTCTATTATTTTTAGTTTTATCTAAAAATACCCATCCACATTCTCCACATTCTTTTATTTTTTTTGAATCTACATTTGTTAGTATTTCAACTGCTGATTCTAGAATAAATGACATTGGTTCCATAATACTTTCTGCATCTAATATTGGATTTATTAAATAACTATTACTTTCGGTAAAGAGCAGTTTCTTTCTTTGATAATATTTAGCTAAATAAAGATTAAATTGATTGATTGCTTTTTTTGGAGGATTTGCATTAGAAGCTATAGACGAAAAAATAATGTAAAGATTTTCTCTTAAAGTTTTAAACTCATTTAATGCTTCAATTGATTGAAAATAATCAGAATTTGCTAATCCCTTTAATTTTTCTAAATATGATTCTGGGACTATATCTTGTTTACTAAAGAACTCTAAAATAGAAAAATAATCCTCAAGAAATTCTTTTGAGTCCAGCTCTTTCCATGAGCCCCTTGTATTGATGAAGTCAAAACATAAACAGCCACCATCAAGATATAAATCTGCAATATTGTTCCATATAATCATAGACAAATATACAATACTTACTTTATAAATGAATATTAAAAGTAAGAAATATTGATTCTTACTTTCAAAACTCATATTAAAAGCTTTAATTCAAGTTCTATACATAGCCAGGAATTTTAAGATTTAATACTCATTCCACACACATTTTCCGACACTCCTCTGCCCTTTCTTAAAAAGAGTGTTCCATTAACTGAGCAAGAAACTTATAGATTAAATTTTTCTAGAATAAGATTACTAACTTTCGCTTTTAAGCAAAGCTCAAGTTACCCTTCGACTTCGCTCAGGACAGGCTCCACGCAGAACATTATAGTACATTTTATAATATTGGTTTATCCAACGGATGATTCATAATTAAAACAAATAGTAACTATATGTCAAATGGTCAACTCTGTCTTGTATCCAAACAAAAACATCCACTGGATGCTTTTATTTGAATAGTATGTAATATCCCAGGATAATTCTATTTCATAGTGATATTAGCTGCTCTGGGGTCGTTTTTATTCTTTTAACTTTTCAATCGTTGGAATAATAAAATCATTCATAATTTCATCAGTATAATTATGCCCATTTCTATTACCATAGTTTGTAGTCGTTATAACAACAGTTAAACCCAATTCTGGGTTTGCCAAAACTTTATTGCCTCCATTACCCGACATGAAGAAAGATTTATATTTTTTGTCCTTACCAAAGTTTTTTAACCAAAATAGATAGCCATATTCAGCATCATAAGCTTCGAGTTTTGTTGTTGATGCCTTTTCAATCCATGACGATGAAATAATTTGCTGCCCATTCCATTGTCCTTTGTTTAAGCATAACTGAATTAATTTCAAAAGATCTCTACTTCTATATTCGCTACCTCCAGCGGTATTTAATATTTTATGAGGTGTATAATGCAATGTATAGTCTTTAATTGCTAAAGGTTCAAAAAGGTGCTTCTTTGCAAATTCAACCAAATCACTTTTAATGGCATTTTGTAAAATTTCTGCCATTAAAGCAGCTCCAGCACTACAATAGCTAAAAGCCCGACCATAAGGCCGTTCTTTAGGTTTAGGTCCCCAAGGATAAGAATAAACAGGAAGGTCCAAATAAAATTTAGCCCAATCTTCTATGATATACATACGTTCTTGATTACCTCTAGAGTATCTATTACTATCGTTACATTCTAAAGCAGAGCTCATCGTTAAGAGGTCTTCGATCGTAATTTCTTCTTTGCGCTTATCTGGGTTTTTAATTGGAAGTTTGTGCTGCAAATAGTCAAAAATCTTATCTTTTTCAGAGGTGACATACCCTTTATCTATAGCTATGCCTGTTAACAAAGTTGCCATGGTTTTAGTAACAGAACGAGTATTATGCTTAGAATTAACATCATTTTCGTTGTAATACTTTTCAAATAAAACATTGCCATCTTTAGCTATTAAAATACTTGTAATACGTTCGTACTTGCCAGAAGAGACAATACTGTCCATCTTATTTAATAGAGGAATATTACTTTTATTGGTTTTAGAAAAATTGAGTTGGGCATTACCATGTAGAACACATAAAAAGTAAACTACTGTTACAAGTGTATATTTCATATTGCATTTTTTAATTTATGAATCATCAAACTTAGAGAATACGATGATTACTTAATAGAATGAAATTAACATTATAAATTTTTATTAATTTTTTTTCGATATGTGCTTAGATTAATATTGAAAATCGATTTAAATACACGATTAAAATGACTTTGGTCTGAAAAACCTGCTTGGTAAGCTATTTCGGTTAATGAATTATTTGAGTTTAGAAGTAGCGGAATGGCTTTTTTTACTTTATGCTGTCTCATATATTCACCAAGACTCATTGAAAGGTGTTTTGACGCAGCTCTTGAGATATGTACAGGATGTACTTTTAGCTCATTTGATAAATAATCAAGACTAAGAGTAGAAGTATCATAGTGTAGTAATTCTTTTAAGCCTTCTACCCAGTTTGGATTCTTCTGAGTGTTAATTTCCTTTAAGTTAGACAACGCTTCACAGATTTGAAGCAATAAAATTTCAACAGACAAGTCGCTGTAATTATCCGAAATTAAAAATTCATGATATAGTTTTGCGAAAAGCAAGTGCAATTTTGGGTTTTCAATTAGTTGACTACCTTCCAGTAAATTTAAAGGTATTCCGTTTTCTTTAAGCCATTTTCTCTCAAATTCCAGATGAAAACCACTAGCTTCAGCAGAATGTTTAGAGCCATAATGAGCCTCTTGCCAATTATTGAACATTAAGCTTCCGGCAGGACACAATGATTGTACTTTTTTATTGCAATCCTTCATGTTACCATGTAATACATACATGAAATAAGGATTTTCATGATAGTGCCAGTCTGTTTTTTTTTCTTTATTTTAATTATATTGGGACAGTAGAATTCCATTTAATGACACCTCTAAATCTTTACTGCCATAATAGTTTCCTTTAGTTAATATTTTCATCTTGTATATGTTTAGAGTTTCATCTTAAAGACTTGATTTTAAATCTTTGGTTACAATAACTTACTTCATTTCCCATAATTATCTAATATTTCTGTACTTACCCAATAAATACACTTCACTCCTATCAAACCTACGCTAAAGCTTCGGTTGACATGTCGTCGTTGCATAAAAAGTGTTCTTTAAACTTTTATTAAAAAAGGTTATTAAAAGTTATTTGCATTTATACTATATTGAGAATTCAAAAACACAACCTTTAAACGAGAAAGATTTATATGCTGTTTTTTTACTACTTAATTTTTTTATTCTTTTTCACTGTAGTATTGAGGCCGTTTTCAACTTTAATACATGAATTAGGTCATGGCATTCCTGCTTTGTTGCTCACAGATAAGAAAGTTACTCTATATTTAGGTTCATATGGTGACCCAAAAGAAAGTTTTAAATTTACAATTGGTAGGTTAGAGCTTTTTTTTAATAAAAAACCTTTCCATTGGAAAATTGGGCTTTGTGTATTGGAAAAACAAACACTTTCAATAAACAAACAAATTTTTATTGATTTAATGGGACCTTTAGCTTCATTAGCTTTATCTCTAGTTTTAAGCTACTTCGTTTTCTTTAGTGGTTTAAACGACAATGTTAAAATTATTTTATTCTTTTTTAATGTTTCCACTTATTATGATTTTTTCATAAATATTGTTCCAAGTAGTAAACCTATTGAACTCCATGATGGCACTACTGTTTATAATGACGGTAGACAAATATTGAATTTATTAAAATTTAAAAATCTACCTGTAGAATATAATATTGCAGGCAAACATTACAATAATCAAGAATATAGTAAAGCAGCAGCATCACTTGAAATAGTTTTTGAGAAAGGTTATCAAAAAGATTTTGTTTATCAATTATTAATAAGCTCATATTTACAGATAAAAGATTACACGAATGCATCAAGAGTAGATAATCTATATAGTCGTAAGTTCAAAAAGACGTTTAATTCAAATGATTATTCAAATTCAGGTCTGATAAAATCCTTTTCTGATAATTATGATGAAGCAATTAAAGACTATGATAAAGCCATTGAAATTGACCCAAGCAACAGTACTGCTCTAAATAATCGTGGTTATACATATAACCTGATGGAAGATTATGAAAATGCGGTAAAGGACTTTGAGAAAGCTATATCTTTAGAAGACAGCTTTGCATATGCATTAAACAATAGAGGATTTGCTAAAATCAAACTCGGTTTAAAAGAAGATGGTCTTGCTGATCTAGAAAAATCAATGACGCTTGATGGTACTAACTCTTATTGCTACCTTAATTTCGGTGTTTATCATTATGATAATGGCAAATATGAAAAAGCATTAGAATACTTTACTAAAGCACAAGAATTAGATGCAACAACTTATAAACTTGACAGTTATTTGAAAAACGTTAAGGAGAAATTGAGTTTGTAATTACTAAACCCATTCCACACACATTATGCTTCCCTCCTACGTCGTCGTATAAAAAGTGTTCCATTAACATTGCAGAAGAAACTTTTGGGATTAAATTTTTTCAAGAAACTTTAGTAACAACTTTCGCTTTTAACCAAAGCTCAAGTTACATAACGCAAGTACATTATGAAACATTTTATTATCATAATAAGTCATTATGTAAAATTGCTTTTAAACTGGCTTTTCAGCACATTTATTGTGTCAACGTATTTTTTTGAATAAGGATAAATTGTCAAGCATATTGTTACTATCTTTTCAGTGTAAAATGACTTTTAAAACTTCTATTATTACCCAAATCTACAGTGAACCAATAATCTGAAGAAGGCATAGGTTCACCCTTAAACGTGCCATCCCAACCCAAACTATTAGGGTTTAATTGTTTTAATAATTTTCCATATCTGTCGTATATGAAGATTTTAGCATTTTGAAAAGCGCTTACACCTTCAATGTGCCATACATCATGAAAACCATCAACATTTGGAGTAAAGTATAATGGAAAGTCCACTAAGATCACTTCCTGGGAATCTTCACCACAATTATTCTTGTCTCTTACATAAGCCGTATAAATTCCGCCTGAAATATTATTAAATACATTACTGTCTTGGTAATCTATCCCGTTGATTGAATATTCGAAGTCTCCATCACCAACGGCAATGATCTCGATAAAGTTATTACCAAGGTCAGCGTAATTGACAGAAAGAATGGTTGGCAAATCTGATCGAATTAATTGAAAAGAAAAAAAATCGCTACAGTAAATGCCGTTTGTGGTTTCACCAACAGTGACCGTATAGCTACCCTCTTCGGTAATAACGGCTTCATTTATAGACGAAATGATAGATCCGTCTTCATAACGCCATTCGTAATAATCATAACCTAGAGGTAGCGTGACGGTTTCTGACACCTCCAAAGCACAAATTAAATACGCGTCCTCTAGAAGAATCTCTGGGAGTTCATTAACAACCAAATTAAAGTTAGTCTCAACGAAACATTGTGTATTAGCAATCACTTCCGCCCTAACAGAAATGGTTTGTTGATATGTTGTGGTATTCTGAAATGAAACTGGCAAAGGACTTGGTAGAACATTACCATTATCGTCCGAATAAATTAGTTGTAAGCCTGTTTGAGTACCAATTAATTGCGCCTCAATTGTGCTAGTGTCGAATGTACTGAACCCATTTCCTTCATCACAGGCATAAATATCAAACGGTTGACTTACAATTGGTAGATCAACAGTTGTTAACGTAAGTTCTGTTTCGGCATAACAAGTCGTAGCGGAGTTTACAACACGAACAGTTATTATCTCCTCAAATGCCGTAATATTTGTATATGGATTGGATAATGACCCTATTTGTGAACCAGTACTATTAAAAAACAAGACTTGCATTCCGGTTTGCCCGTTTAGAACCTCATCAATTACAAAAGAAGTGTCAAAGCTGTTGGAAATACCATCACCATCATCGTCACAACCTATTAAAGGAGTTAATGTATTAGCAATAGGTAGAGGATTAACAATAATATCGAAATTGATTTCTGATTGACAGCTTGTAATTGTATTGGTAACTACTACGTTAATAGTTTCTTGATCTTCAATCGAATTCGAATAATTTAATAATGGCGTAGGTATTAAATCACCAAGTTCATTGTAAAAAGAGACATCGAGATTCGCCTGATTATTAGTAATATCTGTAGTCACTTGGCTTAAATCAAAAATTGCGAACCCATCAGTATCGTCATCGCAAACATAAAATGGTCCTACGGAACTAATTATTGGCAAAGAATCCACAATGAGATTGAAGGTAGTTTCTGCAAAGCACAGCGGGTTGCCCTCATTTGATATTCGCACGGTAATTGTTTCTAGACCCTGAACAGTGTTGGACATCGGGTTTGGTAATGGGCTTGTCAATTCATTTCCGTTTTCATCAAAATATGTGACTATCACACCAGTTTGCCCATCTATCACAGTATCTTGTAAGCCACTTGTATCGAAAGATGACGAATACCCTTCATTGCCAATATTGGCACAGGCATTAATATTTGGTAGTGGTAATATACTAGGCGTAGTGGAAACCAAAATATCAAATGTTCTGGTATCGTCGCACCCACTGCCAGATACAACCTCAACGGAGTATTGCCCAGACAAACCAGAGGTCGCATTGGTTATAATGATATTTGGGTCTGTACTTGTAAAACCATTAGGGCCAGTCCATAAATATGATATACCTCCTGATGCATTTAGTTCAATGGATTCACCTTCACACAGGTTGGTGGTTGCATCCGTGATTATGGAAGACAAACAATCCTTAAATTTAACGAGAAAGTTATCGATTTCGGCATTATAATTTTCTTGATGTGAACCGGGAGTGGCAAGATTTGTCGATCCAAATGTATACCCTAGCAGATATAAATCACCTAATGCGTCTATCTCTATATCTAAGCCACCATCAGAACTACTACCACCATAATAAGTACCCCAAAGTCTTGTTCCTAAGGGGTTAAACTTCGCAAGAAACGCATCTGGACTACCATCTGAACTTTCCTGAAAAGTATCTGGTGTTGCTATTGCATTCTGACTCCAAGAATAACCAACAAGAAATACATTGTTATTCGAGTCTACATCAACGTTGTATCCTTCATCTATTTCTTGGCCTCCATATAATGTATTCCAAACAATGTCTCCATTACTACTAAATTTAGCCAAGAATGCATCATAATCATAATAGGCACCCCCTTTAGTGGGTTGATGTGCACCAGGCGTGGTTGGAAATATATTACTTCTTGTTGCTCCACAAATTATTACATTGTCTAAATAGTCGACAACAACTCCATAACTATCATCATAACTGTCTCCGCCATAGTAGGTTCCCCATTCCCTATTTCCATTCATATCAAATTTCACTAAAAAAGAATCGGACCATGAAAATTCTGCTTCATCACTATATTCTTCTTGATAAGCTCCTGGTGTAGAGATGTCTTCGTCTCTATTAAGTGCTATACCCAACAGAAAGGCACTTCCATTACTATCAACATCAACTCCTGTTGAGTATTGCCCTCCGTAATATGTTGCCCATTGCCTTTGTCCATTCTCATTTAATTTCACAAGAAATGTACCCCAATTGCTATGAACATCTAAATTAACATTCTCTAAAAAAGCCCCAGAAGAGGCAATGTTTTCGTTACTAGCTGTATGCCCACCTACTAAAATGTTGTTATTAGAATCTGTTGAGACACTCGTACAATAATCGAAACTTTCTCCACCATAATAGGTTCCCCACAAGCGATTTCCATTTGTATCGAACTTTACAATGAATCCATCAAAATAATTTTCTGTACCGTTGTCATATAATGCGGGTTGATGTGATCCAGTAGTGGACATATTGTTAGTGCTATATGTATCTCCTACTCCTATTATGTTATCATTTTCGTCGATGGAAATACTTCTAAATGAAGTTCTGTAACTCCCATAATAAGTCGCCCAAAGTAAAACACCATCTGAGTTGAATTTGGTTAAATAACCATTCCATGAACTTCCATATACAGTTTGAAAGCTTCCAGCTGTTGCAATGTTTGTAGCACTTCGCGTATAGCCTGATGTAAATACGTTGCCATTGCTGTCAGTTTCTACATCGGCATCATATTGTGTGTCATCATCTTCACCACCAAAGTATGTTGCCCATAATCTAACTGGTGTAGGATCTATAGTTAATTTTGATTTTGAGGATATACCAGTATCCGAACTTTTAAAACCGAAGGTCTTGTCACCCAATGAACTATATTCTATAATTACCTCACGCTTAGATTGATTATTCTCTATCCAACTTGAGGGAATCGTTTCCATCATTATCCCTAGACTCATATCCAATTCTAAATAAGTCTGGCGATTAATTACATTTGCTCCTGACACTTTCATTTTAATATCAGAGAGGTCGGCATTAGGATGTATGACGAAATTGTATTCAACTGGTTTGTTTTGATTGACTGGTATGAAAAATTCTAGGTCTATGTTTTTGTATAAATTTTCATAAATAATGCGTTTATAACCTTGAACACCAATAATGCCTTCATTATCAGCCTCATTAAAGTAATTATATTTATTGGAGTCTTCATCTTTAGCTAGGATGGTTACGAAGGGATTGACATTCAAAAAGTCGATATCAACTCTATGAAACTTATAATTACTTTCAGTGAAAAAAGTTGTGTCGCTGTAGAATTGACGGCCATTTAAACTATGATTGGATTTTGCTTTATCTTTTGTGTATACATCATAAGAAAAGCCAAAATTTCTTAATTGAACATTTAATCCAGGAGTATTTAAAAGATATTTTACCTTATTATTAGCAACACCATCTTGATCTAGAATTTGACCATTATTCTCAATGAAAACAAAATTGTTAGTCTTTTGATTCTCTGGTAGATTAATACTTTGCCCGTTAATATTTGAACTATTGAAAGTAAAAATTACTGTCAGAATAAAAAAAGACTTAAAAGTAAATTGAATCATTTAGCGAATTTAGGAAACATGGTTAAACCAAAAATAGTTTTTTTTATTAACACAGATAGTTATTATAGTCTAATTGCAATTATTAACTATAAATTGTCTCAGTCAGAGATTTATTTGATTTAAATAGTTATCCCATTTCACACACACTTTGCTGCTACTCTTCTGCCCTTTTGCAAAAAGAGTGTTCCATTAACTTCGTAGGGAATAAGAATAGAAGAGAAAAATATGAATAGATAGTTGTAAACACTTCGCTTTACCCAAGTAAAGGGTACATAAAGCAGAACATTATTATGCGAAAAAGCGTTAATTTCCTTTAAGTTAGTCAACGCTTCACAGATTTGAAGTTGTATTTCATTCGAATCATCCACTGGGTAATTCTCTTGAAATAGCCTATTGTTTTGACCAAAATTTTATGAGGCCAAGGCTTTTACGACTATAATTATAGTTTTACGACTATGTTTGTAGTCATAACTAAAAAATAATTATATATTTGCCACATGAATGAACTAACAAAAGCCGAAGAACAAGTGATGCAATATGTCTGGAAACTTGAAAAAGCATTCCTAAAAGATATTGTAGAACAGTTCTCTGAACCAAAACCAGCTTATACTACAATTTCAACTGTGGTAAGGGTTTTGGTTAGAAAAGAATTTTTAAAATTTGATACTTACGGTAAAATCCGTCAGTACTATCCAACTGTTACTAAAGAAGTATATTTTAGAAGACATATGAAAGAAGTAATTGGTAATTTTTTTAGTGGTTCACCAAGTAAGTTTGCTTTGTTTTTTACGAATAATGAAGATTTAGACCTTACAGAATTAGAAAAAATGAAGCTAATGCTTGAAAGTAAAATTGAAAAACTAAAGACAGAAAATGAGTAATCTAATATATTTACTTCAAGTAGCTACTATATTTTCAGTACTTTATTTTCTATACCTTTTATTTTTAAAGAAACTGACTTTCCATAGTATTAACCGGATTGTATTACTCCTTCTTCTTCCTGTTTCATTAATTATGCCTTTTTCAAATAATTTATTCCCTGTTATTACATCAAAAGTTATAGAAATTCCATTATTTGAGCGTATCAATTTTGTGGAAATTAGTAGTCAATTGCTAATTGTTGAAGAGCCTTTAGTAACGACTTCTTTTAATTATTCAATATTGTTGACTTCAATTTATTGGCTTGTTTTTTCTATTTCTTTTATAAGAATATTAGCAACAGCAAGACAATTATTTGTATTGAAAAGTAAATCCGATATTCAACAGAAAAATGGTTACAAATTAGTTTTCGCCGATGTACCTGAATTATTTTCATGTTTTAATTCAATTTTTGTGCCTAAAAATGAATTTGCAGCTTATGATGAACAAGTTATCGAACACGAAAAAGCACATATTAGGCTAAAACATTCTTGGGATGTAATCCTTACTGAAATCTACATTACATTCTTTTGGTTTAATCCACTACTCTACTTCTATAGAAAATCTTTGAAATCGGTACACGAATTTCAAGCTGATAAAGGGGTGCTTAAAAATGGAGTTAAAACTTCTCAATATATGAAGTTACTACTTCAAAGCCTCGAGGTTTCTAAACCAAACAATTTATATAACTATTTCAATCAACCAATATTAAAAAAACGAGTAGCAATGATGACTAAGCCAAAATCCAGTAACATTTCAAAATTGAAGTACATTATACTATTACCAGTCTGTGTGTTTTTAACTTCAGCATTTACTGCTCCAATTGTTGATGGTAATAATGATTATTTGAATATCTTAAAAATTTCAGAATTCATAAGCATACCACCTTCTCTATTCCCTGTGCAAAACGCTACAAGAAAAGACATCACTTCATATTTTGGAGAGAAAACTAAAAAACGCCCATCAAATGTAACACACTCTGGCATTGACATTAGAGCAAAAATTGGAACACCTATTTTTGCTACAGCAGATGGAGTTATTGCCAAAGCTTCTTCTGAGGGTGATTGGGGAAATCTAATTGTGATTACTCATGCTGATGGATATGCAACATGGTATGCTCATTTAAACGGGTTTAATGTTAATGGAAATCAAAAAGTTAAAAAAGGTGATGTTATTGGTTATGTTGGTAACACAGGTCTATCAACAGGGCCACATTTACACTATGAAGTCAAGCAAAACGGAAAGCAATTAAATCCGATAGACTATTTAGAGTAACCTTGCTCTAAACAACAAACATCACACTAATTTGTAAGGTCATTTTGACCAAATCGTAGTTCTCTTTTTTAAGTAGAACAGGATAATTACACCCAAATTCTTTCGAAATAATAATATGAAATTAATAATACAGTCCTTACTTATCATTTGCTTTTCTCATAGCATTTTTGCCCAAAACATAGTAATTACAGGAACTATTAAAGATACATCTGTTACACCTGTAGCTTATGCAAATGTTATTTTTAAAGCTAAAGATAATCCTGAAACTGTCTTTGGAACTTTGACAAATGAGAATGGTAGTTTTTCAATTGAAGTACCAAAACAAGTCTATAATTTTGAAATCTCTGTCATTGGCTTACCACCTACTATTACAGTGTTAGATTTAACAAATGATAAAAACAAAAAGCATCTTGGTAATATTACCATAAATACTGATGTAAATTTAGATGAAGTTGTTGTTACTTCTAATACATCCAACTACAAAATAGAATTAGATAAAAAAGTTTATAACGTTTCTAAAGACCTTTCGGTAAATGGTGGAAGTTTAATAGATGTGATGCAAAATGTACCTTCTGTACAAGTAGAGGTTGATGGTAAAATGACTATTCGTGGTAATGGTAGTGTTCGTATCTTAATTGATGGTCGTATAAGTGGATTAACTGATACAGCCTCCTTATTGCGAACGATTCCAGCAGCTTCAATAGATAAGGTGGAAGTGATTACGAATCCATCATCAAAATATAGTGCCGAAGGTTCTGGTGGCATTATAAATATTGTCTTAAAAAAAGGAAAGAAAAAAAGATTGAGTGGTAGTTTTGAAGCTTTTACTGGTGTACGCTTAAACTCTGGAATTAATATAAACATAAATAAAGCAAACGAAAAATATTCCTGGTATGTTAATACAGGTTTAGGTTATTCTGAACCTAAAGCTACTGGTGAAATTGCACTGATTAATTTTGAATCCTCTCCTTCGGAAAGTTTCCAGGCTTCAGAAAAAATACTCAAGCAATTTTATATTTCTAATAATTTAGGTGGTGAATATAAGTTCAATACGAAACATACTATTTCTGCAGACTTTACTTATCGATTAGCCGATTTAAACACTATTAATTCCATTAAGTATGAAGATTATATGACTAATAGTTTATCTGCTACTTCAAAACGTCTAGATTCCGAAGAATTTAAAAATAACTTCTTTCAAATTGCTAGTGAATATAAAATAAAGTTCAATGATAGAGGCTCACAACTAAAATTAAGTGCATTAACACAGTCATCTATTGAAAATGGAAACTCTACAATTTTAGAAGAAATCACATTTCCACAGTTGGAGATTGATGCCAATGATGCTATTGAGAACGACATTAAAGACATGCGTTTTACGATAGCCTTGGATTATGTTTTTATATTGAAAAATAAGTCGCAACTAGAGTTTGGAGGAAGAAGTAGATTTACAAATATAGATAATGATTATGTGACAAATCGTTTAGAAGACAACATCACAACTACAATACCTGAATTTTCAGATAAAACTAACTACAAAGAAAATGTTACTGCATTTTATGGACAATATGCAAAAAGTTTTGAAAAATTCAAACTTCAAGTAGGTTTAAGAACAGAAACTACCAATATTGACATTACATCTAATAATGATTCAGAAAAAGTATCAAGAAACTATACAGATGTATTCCCATCGAGTTTTTTAGATTATCCGTTTAATGATGATAATAGTATACGACTTTCAATATCACGAAGAATTAGAAGACCTAGACGAGATGCATTAGTTCCATTTTCTTCTTTTAGAGATTCCAGAAATATTTTTGTAGGTAATCCAGGAGTAAACCCATCGTACGTTATTCTCACGGAGTTAGCTCTTGAATCAAAATTTAGCAATAAATTTTCATTAGTTCCAACCTTATTCTTCCGTAGGACTAAACAAGCCATGGATTACTTTATTCAAAAAGAAAACATTTTAATTAATGGAAATCTTGAAGAGGTTTTTGTAACACGAACGGTTAATATTGGGACTGATAAATCTTATGGTCTTGAATTAGGTTTCGTATATAAACCAACAAAATGGTTGGGTATTTATAATGAAGTTACCTTAAACGGATATAACCAAAAAGGAAACTATGAAAACACAAATTTTGACGCTAATGGTTTTGCTTTTGGTGGCAGATTGCATCTTAAATTTAAAGTATCAAATTCTTTAAGATTTCAATTTCAAAATAGATTTAGAGGAGCAAATAATAGAGGTCAATTATCAAGAAAAGCATTGTACAGGTTAGATTTTGGGTTGAGCCAAAGTTTGTTTAAAGATGATGCCTCATTCAGTATTAATGTTAAAGATATTTTTGATAGTTGGGAATGGAATATTAAAACCAGAGGCGAGAACTTCTCACAAGATATTACATCACAAGTCCGTGTTCCTCAATTAAATGTATCTTTTATTTATAGATGGAATCAGAAGCGTTACAAAGGAAAAAAAGGACAACAATATGATAGATTATAACAAGTAAAACAATATATAATGAAACAGGTAATAACGGTAATTATTTTTTTAGTGACACAACAAAATTTCTGTCAATCAAAAGTGAGTTTTACGTTTGATGATGGTGCACTAGGCAACAGACCAAATTACACCTTTGATCAATGGAACGAAATGCTTCTAAAAAAACTCAAAGACGCCAATATTGAAGCTATGTTTTTTGTAACTGGAAATGATAAAACTGGTATAAAAGGAAAAAAACTGTTAGAAAGCTGGAATAATAATGGTCATAAAATTGCTAACCATACATATAAACATTCAAATTATAATAATGTAAACCACACCTTTGAACTATTTAAAGATGATTTCATTAAAAATGATACTATCATAAGTAAGTATTCTAACTATTGCAAGTTTTTTAGATTTCCTTATTTAAAAGAAGGTAATACTCAAGAAAAGATTAATTCAGTAAGGACTTTTTTAAATGATCAAAATTACAGAAATGGGTATGTAACCATAGATGCATCAGATTGGTACATTGATAATAGATTGGTTAAAAGATTAAGAGAAAATCCGAATGCTGATTTGAATGATTTTAGAGATTTTTATTTGAATCATATTTTGGAGCGTGCACAATTCTATGAAAAAATATCGATGGAAATAAATGACAGACATATTAGCCACACACTTTTATTGCATCATAATTTAACTGCTGCATTATTTATTGATGATTTAATTCAAATGTTTAAATCTAAAGGTTGGGAAATTATTTCGACCACAGAGGCCTATAAAGATCCGATTTATAAAAAAACACCAAAGTATGCAGGTGAAAGTTTAATATATGCCCAAGCAAAAGATTCTGGGGATTATAAAAGTATATTACGTTATCCATCAGAAGATAGCAGATATGAAAAAGAAAAAATGGATTTACTTGGATTATAAATTTGGTATATATTCCATTTTACACACATTCCTCTACTCTCCTCACACCTACGCCTCTTCGATTTCATTAAAATTGTAGAGAATATTATAGAAGAAAAAAATAAGAATAAGTGGTTAAAGACACTTCACTTTACCCTAGCCAAAGTGCCCGTAACGCGGTACATTATGATATATTTTTCAATATGAAGAATCCAGTGGATACTTCGTATTGAAAACAAATACACTAATAAAAAAACCCGATACAAGATCGGGTTTAATGTTAGGCTTACTGTATTTATGAAAATTATTGCTTAACAAACGCAGGTATAACGATTTCAGAAATTTGAGTCATTATTTTATCTTCGCCATCATGACCAGAAATTACAATGGTTAAATCAAGTTCTTCTATCACTATGACACGTTGTCCACCGCCTCCCCAAGCAAAGGCAGTATCATAACTTTTATCTCCCACCTTAACGAGTGTTTGATACCAAAAATAACCGTAACGATAGTCTTTAGGCATCCAATCTTGAGTAGGTTTCACAATGCTACTGGTGGCTTTGGCAAGATATTCTGCAGAAATAAGCTGTTCGCCATTTAATTTACCCTTATTGAGAACCAAATTACCCAATTTGAGCATGTCGCGAGACATGATACTTGCTCGCCACCCTGCTTCTGGCAAACCGCTAATATGATTTGACCATTTATAATTGGTAATACCGAGTTTGTCAAGTAGCTCCCTTTTAATAAAGTCCTCAGCACTTCCGGGAACAGCGGCGTCAATGACCGTCATCACCAACATTGGATTGAAATTACCATATAAATACGTCTGAGACTCTGAGGTTATTGGTCCGCTTTGCTCAAGAAGCGTCTGAACCAACCCTTGGCCTTTTAATCTCACTGAATCATTCTCAATTTTTTTCCATTCATCTCTATCTATATTTAGTCCTCCATGCATGGTCAATGCCTTATGAAGTGTGATTTTTTCGACTCCTTTGGTAAATTCTTTGGGATTAGCATCTTTTAGAAAACTAATTAATGGTTTGTTTAGATCTTCCATGGATAGATAACCCATTTGAATTGCTCTACCCAAAACCAAACTGGTATACGCTTTAACGGCCGACGCTTGTCCGTGAGGCACGTTGATACGCCCTTTTTTGTAATAGGACTCAAAAACTAATTTGTTTTTGTGTGAAATAAGTACCGCATCATAGCTCCCATGTTTACCTTCAAATATTTCCTGAGACAATTTGAGGATGGCATTTCGATCATTGTTATTTACCGCTAATGTATCAACTGATATTCCGTCTTTTCTATCCTCTGGTGTTGGACTGACATATGCGTTATTGAGATGTGGAATATCCCAGAATGAGACCTCATAGTTATCACTTGAAATAGGACTCATCATGGATGACAACCAAGTGGCACTGCGAATTGCTGTCGTAGGGAATGCAGTTCCATGGTTACCCTCAATCACTTCTTTTAATACGGACAAACCGTCATCTCTTCTATCCTTTAATAATTTAATAAACGCTTCGATGGGTTCTATCTCCTCTTCCAATGAACCATACGCAATAAAAACATTGGCCTTCAGGCTCGAGTTTCTATTTGACGCCTCGAAAGGTCCAAATTTAGTATTAAGTTCAGATAAATAATCAACTTCATCTTTAACCGTTGGACTACCAATAATGTAATTGTTAAAGGTATCAGGTTGAGCCATTAGTATATATGCACCAAATTCACCACTCAGTGAATACCCAAAATACGTACGACTATTTGGGTCAGTGCGATAGGTATTGTCGACATATTTAATTACATCATCGCGAATAAAGTCTAAATGTGTTTTGGCTTGACCGAATTGGTATTTTGCTTGAATTTCTGGATTGCTGTGTTTGCTTATCGAGTAATCACGAAACCGACTCACATGCGCTCCTCTCTCTTTTTTTAGGTCTTCTTTTATGTCTAATTGCCAAGAAATTCCAACTAAAATCACATTTTCAAGGATATATTCTTGGCAGGTAGATAGTATTTCGAGATGCCACATAGCGTCTGTATAATAAAGGACAGGATAGGTTTTATTAGTATTCTCAGAATAATCTTCAGGCAATTCTATATAAAGCTCATAATTTCTTTCTGTCTTAGTATCTTTTATTGGGATTACCTGAATTTGGGGTAATACCAAGGAAGTTCCTTCTTCATTTGATGCGAACTCTTTTACATTATTTTCTTGTGCAAAAGCAGTATTTGCAAACATAGAGATTGACAGTATTAATAATTTAATTGCTCTCATATATCTTCTTTTATTAGTGATAGGTATTAGTATATAGTTAACCTTTATTTTATAGGTCATTTTATTTAAAATCAAACAGTCCAGATTTAGAAAGCTGTCGAGAAATGACACTAAGTTGACTCCTTTCACGATCTACATTGGCAGTTCCGAAGAATGCGATAACCAAATCTTTAGAAGGTGAGATATAAAGGCCTTGACCTCCATGTGCTCCTTTATAAAAATCGCCATCATCGAATACTGCACCCCATTGATAATTGCTATATATCGTTTCTTTAAAATTCCGTGATGTCTCCTTGAGGTTTTTATTTACATTTTGGATTTTAGATAAGTACGCATCAGAAATTATCGGATAGGTGCTCTTTCTTCCACTAGGCGTAAAAGCAAGACCAAATTTAGCAAGATCTCGAAGTGTTGTTGACATGCCATCGGCATATGAAATAGAGGTCCCATTTTTATTGATTCCTAAAAGAGCGCCATGTTCTGATCCTATCTTTCTCCATATTTCCTGTTCAACAAAATCTTTAAAGGTAAGACCACTTATTTTTTCGACTAGTAACGTTAATACCATAGCATCGGCATTCGACCATTGGTACTCCGTTCCTGATGGCCTAACAGACTTCGCTGTAGCTAAATCTTTAATTGGGTCAAAACTCGCCTCATACGTCTCTAATGGAACACGATCAATTCCGGAACTCATGGCAAGAATATCAAGTACAGGAACACCTTCCCAGCCTGAATCTTTAAGGGCATCAAAGTAGTAATCTATGGGTTTGCTCGTATCGATTAAACCTCTATCCTCTAAAATAGCAATTGAAGTACTAACAAAGACTTGGGTTATTACCATATTAATATGCAAGTCTGTTGGGAACATTCTCGGATAGCCTTCAAAGACAATTTTACCTTTATGAATTATAATTAACCCATTTACTTCTACTTGCTGTACATAGTCATTTAATGAGAGTCCACCACCTTTTTTTAAATCTGTTGACGTAATAAAATTTTTCACATCATCTCTTGGCGTTTCTTCAAGAATTTTCGGCGTATCTGACCTAAGTATGCGCGAGTGTTTTTGAATTTGGGAGAAGTTGAGATAATAATATCGTTCGTGATCACCATATTCGGTCCAATTGCCTCCTTCAAAAATGCGCTTATGGAATCCATAAATTTCTTCTTTTGTAAATCCAGAATAATTATACGTTTCATATTTTGACCCCATAGTGCTTAAGGTATCTGAGTCCTTTTTTGGTTCGTTTTTACATGCAAGAAAAAGAAATATTAAAAGTAGTAGTCCTGTTATGTTTTTCATTATTTTCATAGTTTATAAAAGTTCGATACCCATAATTAAATGTTGTATAAAAATATAGTATAATCTATGCGTAATAACTTAAAGAGGATAAACACAACAATTAAATGATAAAGCCATTTCGTCATTGATATAACCCTTTGGTAAAGAAATTACGGCGATTTGTATGTATAGATACTATCTTTATTAGATTTTAATAAAAGAGTTTATGATTAAAAAGACTTTTAAGGATACCATACTCCTTAACATAGGAGCTTTTGTATTGGTGCTCATCCTTGAACTATTAAGTGGATGGATGATCATAGATCGATATGATTCGCCTTTTTCTTTTTTTTTATGGGCACTTAAATATGCCATTAATATTATGGCAGTTATATGGATAAATCATTTTGTTCTTATTCCTTACTTTTTTGATAAGAAAAGATATTTTATATACGGACTCTTAGTCATTGGGAGTATATTTCTTGTTGCCTATATAGAAGCTTATGCTAACAACAGCTGGCCTGGTGTTACTAAAACTTTTTTATTTCATTTTTATACCACAGGTACTGGTATGGCTGCTTTTTTTTTAAGAAGAAATATGATCATCCAAAGAGAAAATGCTGAGAAAGAAAAATTACAAAAAGAGATGGAGCTTAACTATTTAAAGGAGCAGGTGAATCCTCATTTTTTATTTAACTCATTGAATAGTATTTATTCACTTTCTAGACAACAATCTCTAGAAACTCCTGATCTTGTCATGCAGCTCTCAGAATTAATGAGATATCAATTAGAGAGTTCTAAAAAAGATACTGTTTTATTAAAAGAAGAGCTTGAATTTATAGAGAATTATTTGTTACTTGAAGAAAAAAGACTGAGTAAACGTTGTATTATTGAATTTTCAATTGAAGGCGATCTTTCAAGATTAAGAATTTCACCAATGTTGTTAATTCCTTTTGCTGAAAATGCTATTAAACATGGAGCGCAAAGCACTAATGAACAGAGTAAAATTGATATTTCTGCCACTATAAAAAACACTACGCTACATTTTGGTGTGGTTAATTCAAAGCCTACGATGATTACTGCATCAAATAGAAACGGACTAGGGCTAGAAAATGTGAGAAGACGTTTAGGTCTATTATATCCTAATGCTCACACATTAGATATCGCTGATAAAGGAAACGAATATCATGTAAACTTAACTGTTGATTTAACCGTGTAATATGATAAAAATTGGTATTGTCGATGATGAATTATTAGCACGTAAAGTGTTAGAAGAGTATTGTTCTAAAATTGACAGCTTAGAATTAGTATTAAGTACTGGAAATCCGCTTGAATTTATCAATTTCGCTCAACAAAACAACGTTGATCTCATCTTTCTAGATATAGAAATGCCCGAACTTAATGGGATGGAAATTTTGCGTTCTATGTTAAAACCACCTAAAGTGATTTTAACTACGGCTTATTCTGAGTATGCATTAGAAAGTTATAATTATGGTGTTGTAGATTATTTATTGAAACCAATAAAACTTGAACGCTTTTTAAAAGCCATAAATAAAGTTTCAGCTTCAAAAATAACAGCCCCTAAAAAAAATAGTGCAAGTGAAGAACTTCAAATAAAGCATGATGGCATGCCAGTTAATATTTCATTTAAATCAATTCTATACATTCAGAGTTTTGGGAATTATCTAAAAATATTTACAGACTCAAGAATGTATCTTATCTCTGAAACCCTCATTAATATTACCACCTTATTATCTGAGAATTTCCAACGTACACATAAATCATATATTACTAATTTGGATAGAGTTACAAGGGCAAACAGAACATATTTGTTAATTGAAAACATTAAAGTTCCAGTCAGCGCTATGTATAAGGTTATTGTATTTGAAAAATTGGAAGTTTTAGCGAAATTATAAATACCCTCTCTATAATTTAAACCATTCTACACACATAGGTAAGTTACTTTATTCATTTGGCTATTATTTTAAAATGTTTTACTTATTTATATCTATGTAGTATATTCCTTTATAGTTGAAAGGTATACGTGTATTTCAACTGAATACTCTGATAGTTACTCGTTGGTAGGTAAGGTTGAACCCTACCCATATCTTGGTTAAAATCTCCATTGTAAACTAGGTAGAAGTCGTTGCCCTCTTTAGGGTTATATCTCAATCTAAAATTACCGGCGTAAGTTTTGCTTAAGCTGTTGTATTGAAGTTGAGAACTCATTGTCAATTTTGTGCTGAACGTATATAAGAGTTTGAGGCTCGCAAGTGTGATGTCTCTATTAATATTCAAACTTTCAAATGCCAATCTGTTATAAGATAGGCTTCCTTGTAAGATAAAATCAGGAGTAATATTCATAAATGGGGATGCACTTATCGTAACTTTTTTGCCATCATAAAAATTTCCAATGTCAAGTGTCGCGGCATATGATATGCGTTGCGCGACAGGACTCACCATAGATGCGCTTACCGAGTTAAAGTTATATTCGTCGGCATCTAGAGTAATACCTTCAACCAATTGCAAACCTGAAAGTAGCAGCTCTTTATTGTTGTTTAAGGAAATGGTATAATTCCATCCAAGCTTGGTCAATAATTGAAAACCTAATTGATTGTTTCTTGTTTCCAATTCTTTCGAAGTATTCCCCCAAATAGAAATACTGTTCACATAAGGTCCGTATTGGACAATTTTTGATTTGGAACTAGGAAATATATTGTAGGCAAGCCTGGTTCCTAATTGGCTATAATCCAATCTTCTTTCGAAGCCCATCTTGGGAAGATAGTTTTTACCAGTTCTAGCATAATCTAAGGTATAAACAACTCCTTTTTGAGACCTTTTATTCAACTGAACGAAATATTTTGAATTGTCAGTTTCCTCTGAATTCAAATTTGTATCAAAACTTTGCGCCCATCTCGCAGATAGATAGTTTTCGTCAAATAGTTTGATAGTGGTGTCGATACCATAAACGGTGTTATTGTTGCCTCTAAAATCAGTACGATTTGTGGCAATCACTCCAAGATTGGAGTTCTCATTTATGATTTTTCGCCGTATTCGAAATACTCCAAAATTTTCAGAAGCTACATCATTTTGAGATGCGGTCTGCATGTTTAGGAATCCAGTTTCCCACTTTCCAAATTTAGCTACGGTACGCAATCCCCCATAAATCCTTGTCTGTCTTCCATTTACAATACCTATTTGCCTACTGTAAAATACTTTATCAAACGCCCCAAAATTAAAATCGAACAAGCTTGCTCTTTCTTGAAAAAACAGTCTTTTCTCAGGAAAAAATAGATTGAATCGACTCAAGTTCACTTGTTGGTCATCTACCTCTACTTGGGCAAAATCGGTATTCAATGTGATATCGACTATTGCATTACTACCAAGACCAATCTTAGCGTCTAAACCAATTTCGCGTATGAATGTCCCATCCAATTCATATTCTTGTTCATTTTCAGATAGGTTATTATTGCTTTCTCCACCCGTTAAGATATAAGGAGCAATTCGAAATGGTTTTTTTTCTTCAATATTTTCGAAAACAAATCGCTGAGTTAAAGAAGGTCTAAAAGAACTGCCTGTACTAAGATCCCTTGGTGGGAAAATATCAGTTTCATCGTTCCTCGCTAAATATCTCCAAGTAGTTATGCCCATCACCGTTTTGCCATCAACAGACTCAAAAGGCAAGCTTGAAAAAGGAATTCTAATTTCGGCGAACCACCCTTCTTCAGTTATTGTCGATGCTCCATCCCAGAATGTGTTCCAACTTAAATTAAAAGCATTTGGCCCTACTATATCATTAGATAAAGCCATATCAAATCTTGAACCAGTAGGTGTAACAACAAATGCAAGCGCATTCTCCCTGTCATTATAAGTGTCTATCAGCAGGCCGCACCATTCTGTATTTTCGGTAAAATCATCACGCTTTTTAGAATTTGCATTTATCTTATTTGGCTCATTATCAAATAGCTTACCCGATAAATAAATGTACTTCTCGTCGTAAGCAATTCTTATTTCAGTTTTTTGAGTAGGTTGATCTCCGGCGTTAGGTACCTTTTGAGTACAATGTAAAGGTTCTATTGTTTCCCAAAAAGGCTCATTAACGATTCCATCGATTACAACCTTATTGGTAATTTTCACAACGCTTCTAATTGAATTAAAATCATGCCCTTTTTGAGTATTTTGTTTAGAGCTTACACTTTCCTCTGATTGAGCATTATCTTGGCTATGGGAAATTGACATTCCAATAAAAAACAAACTCAATAATAAAATAGTATTGATTCTTACAACATAGTAAGTCGCTCTAATTTTCACACGTTTTACTCTGTTTAATTTCGATTTAGAATACTCTTTCATCCTTATAGTTTTTTAGAGAATACAATGTTCTCATATGATTTTCCATTAACTATAAAATTTAATTCTCCAACATTTTTAAATTCATTTTTTTCATAGAATCTTATAGCTCTATTATTTTTTATATAAACGGAAAGCCACATGGTATCTAATTGTAATGCTTTGGCTTGCTCTTCAACATAAATTAATAACTGTTTTCCAATTTTTAAGGGTATAAAATCATTTAGAATGAAAATTCGTTCTAATCGACAATTGTTTTGTGAAGCAACATTTTCTTGTATCGCATGTACTATTAATTTCGCATAACCAATAGGTAAATTATCTACATAAATAATATAGAAGAGTTGCTTGGGATTGTTGATATCCTGTTTCGTTTTAGAAACTGAAAAGTTTTCGTCAAGGTATTTTATTAGATTGTTTTTATCATCTATATAATGACCATGAGATTCAGCCCATGTTAGTCGTCCTAAAAGGGCTAAAATTGCTGTGTCTGATTCTTTGGCTTTTTTTATTTTAATCATTATTGTTATCTTTTATTCGTAATCTTCTTATGTGAAACCCATGAAGAAACACTGCAATTGTGCATCCTACTATTATTGGTGTAGCGCTAATTAATACACCATATAAAATGTAACCTACATTGGCAATTAGTGAAATTAATCGCAGCTTATATTCACCTTTGGTGGACATAGAATATAGATTAATCACTAAGGCGGCGTATCCAATACTATCAATTAAAACTGGGTTCATATGATATCTTTTTTTAAATTATTGATGTTCTATTTTTATACTATACTTAATATAGCTACAATATTAAGTATATTATTATATCTTTGCAATAACGGTCAAAAATGATAGTTTAATTAAATTTGAAATATGCACACATTTAGCGGAAAAGAATATCCCTGTTGTACAAGTTTAGCGATGGGAATTATTGGTGGAAAATGGAAAACAGTTATCATATACCATCTGAAAAATAATACATTGCGCTATAATGAGCTTAGGAAGAAAATACCTTGGGTAACTGAACGCACTTTGAGTTTACAGTTAAAAACATTGGAAAGAGATGGAATTATCAAGAGGAAAGTTTATACCTCAAAACCACCATTAAAAGTAGAATACTCCCTAACTGAGTTTGGGGAAACTTTAGTACCCTTGTTGCAAGCTATTATAGATTGGGGAAATTATGTGATTGAACATAAAGTAGATTAATATAAAAAACTTTATACAGATTTATTAGGGTTTTAATGCAAAAAGGATTTTTAAAACTCTGGTTCTAGCAAGATTTTTGAAAGTATAATCCATTCCACATACTTCTCCTACCTTCGTTAGGAATTCGTGAATCTCGTACCTCGATGTCATTAACTTTATAGAAAAAACTTTTTAGAATAAATTTTTGTTTTCACTAGAATAAAGATTTTATACCATTTTTTAGTTCGAAAACAGAGGTCACTTCTTTAAGATCTAGCGCCTTATCAAAAAAGGTAAGCTCATCCATTAAACCAATATAACCTAGACCTAGCATAATTTTTCCATTTTCTGCTTGCCATGTAAAAGGATCATTAACATCTACGACTCCCTTGAATTGACCATCTAGATATAATTTGAATGTAGGTTTCGTTGTATTTACTTTTGAAAAAGTAATGGCAATGTGTGTCCATTTTCCGTTCTTAAAAGGAGGTTGCTTTACTGTAACCGTACGTTCCTCCCACTTCGTTTCATCGTTTTTATTTTCTGGGTTCCAAACGTCTAAATCTCCCAGAGCTCCTAATCTAAACTGTCTTGGGTCATGATCTGTGAAATCTACCCATAAGGCCGCATCGTTGTATCTAACATCTGTAATGCATATTGGGTCGCAATAGCCTGGCGCTAAGTCTTTGTTGGGGTCTAATTGCAACCAAAATGACACGGTACCGCTCCATGATTTACTACTGTAACCTACATTCTTATAGGCCTTATAAAAAATAGCAGACGTGTTTGCCTTTTTAAAGTGAAGCGCATCACCCGTAAGGCCTTTTCCTTTTGCTAAAACGACATCAGGGTTGTGCAAGCCAGGTTTGGCACTATCTGCTTTTTTATAGTTTTCGGCAGTATAAATCTTTGCATCGCCAACGGAGACATCTGCAGATAGTTTTCCGTCAAAAGAACTGTAAAATAGTATATGATCTTTTAATTGTTCGTTTTGCGAACAAGATATACTTGTAATAAGACAAAAGAATACTCTAGATATAGACAAAAGCATGGTTGTTTTCATGATGTTTAGTTTAAAAGATTAAAATTTATAGTATATGCCCTAGTACTTTATTTAGGGCTTTATTGGTTACATTTAAATTATTCAGGTAATTCTGCACAACTATCCTCCAAACTCCATTCAATGGCATTATAAGCATGAATTTTTCCTGTATCGAATATTGGAATATCTACATCTGTCTTTGAAATAAGAATGGGCAATTCTGTACACCCTAAAATAACGCCTTGTGCTCCTTGATCTTCCAGTGCTTTTATAATTCTAATAATTTGTTGCTTCGAGGCATTTGTAAATTGCCCCTTCACTAATTCATTATAGATAATATCATGAACAACTTGTCTTTTATCGGCATCAGGAGTCAAAATTTCTAGTCCAAAATCATTCATCAATGTCTTGGTGTAAAAATCTTTCTCCATGATAAATTTCGTGCCTAATAATGCTACTTTTTTTAAACCCATTTTTTTGATGGTTACACCAGTGGTTGTAGCTATATGCATAAAAGGGATACTTACATTTTCAGAAATATAATGACTCACTAGATGTATCGTGTTTGTACAGAGCAAAATAATATCTGCTCCTGCCCTTTCTAATTGTTGTGCGGCTTGTTTCATAAGTTTTCCGATGGCATCCCAATCGCCTTTAAAAGTCAATCGTTCTATATCTGCAAAATCTACTGAGACCATAATACATTTTGCAGAATGTGAACCTCCTAGTATGTCCTTTGCTTTGGTATTTAAAAACTCATAATACAGTTTTGATGATTCCCAACTCATCCCTCCTATTAGTCCAATTGTTTTCATACGCCTACTATTTTTAGTTATACAAATTATTTATGACCTTAGTTTCTACAAAACTATGATGGATAGATATGCATTAATAGTTTTAAGATTGAGATAACCAAGTTCTTAATTGAAATAATTTCAACTACAAGTTATAGCCAAGTAATCTACCTTTGCATTTATGGAGCTCAAATATTTCAGATTAATAAAAACTATTGCGGAAGAAGGCAGTCTAGCTAATGCTACGGAACGTCTTTTTTTAACACAGTCGGCTTTAAGTCATCAATTACGTGAGTTAGAAGAACGATTGGGTTTTAAAGTCTTCCACAGAACAAGAAATAAATGGGAATTAACCCAAGAAGGTACGGAACTATATAAATTGGCTAACAAACTATTTAGCTCTATTGACGAAGGTTTTAGTACCATAAAACATATTAAAGAGGGCTCAAAAGGCGCTATTAAATTGAGTGCTGAATGTCAATCATTTTTTCATGCCATTCCATCGTTTATTCAAAAAATGGGGATTCTATATCCAGAAATTAGTATCGATGTAACGCTTGGTGCAACCCATCAAACAATATCGCAAGTATTATCTGAGGATATTGACATTGCTATCGTGACATCAAAACCAGAATCTGATGAGCTTTCTAGTGTTCCTGTTTTTAAAGATGAAATTTTTGCTATTATGCATAAAGAGAATCAATTAAACAATTTAGAGTATCTAGATGCTAGTCATTTTGGAAATGCCCATTTGCTGATCAACTCTTTTCCGTTAGAAGGTGTCGCTGTCTATGAACATTTTCTAAAACCTAATAAAATAAATCCAATTAAGATCTCAGCAATTCCGTTTACTGAAATTACATTATCAATGATACATGCCAATATGGGAATTATGTGCGCCCCAAAATGGCAATTGACTCCTTTTAAATTGTCAAAAGAATTGATGTTTAAACGTATTGGAAAGAACGGCTTAAAACGAAAACATTACTTGGTCGTAAAAAAGAAGCATCGTAATAAAAAGTATATACACGATTTCATCTCTAGTTTTGTGGAAGATTTTTTAGAAGTATAATTCATTCCACACCACATTCTACCACTCTCCTATCGTGCTTCGTAAAAAGAGTGTTTACTCACAATATTTTTATTGTTTTAATGGAGTTCGTGCACCGCATGCGGTTTTATTAACTGAATAAAGAAACTTTTGAGATTAAACTTTTCTAGAATCTATAAATAAATCTTCGATTTTAACCAAAGCTCAAGTTACATAACGCAGAACATTATGGTTCTTTTTTGATAGGTGAATAAAAGGGGATTCCTACCATTATAAAAGGGTATTATACCTGTCAAAAAAAGGGAAAGTTCCTGTAGATATTTATTATAGATATTCATAACTTTATAAGCTGTTATTTTTTAGTTTTAATTAATACAAAGTGTTTTTTACTGATTTTTTGGTATTGACAAGCGCTGAGCTATTAAATGAAGTTTCAAACTATTAGTTAACTGGTCATGGGCGAACTGAATAATATTTTTATCTCTTACCGCAGAGAAGACAGTGCAGATGTAACTGGTCGAATTCATGATAGCTTAAGTCAACATTTTGGCAAAGAGAAAATCTTTGCAGATGTAGACTCTATACCATTAGGGGAAGACTTTAAGAAGTATATCGATCAAGAGGTTGGAAAATGCAAAATCCTTTTGGCCGTAATTGGAAAAGATTGGATTAAGCCTCGTAATCAAAAAGATGGGGAGTCACGGCTTAAAAATCCTAAAGATTTTGTTAGAATTGAAATCGAATCTGCTCTTAACCGAGACATACCGGTTATTCCTTTATTAGTTCATGGGGTTAAAATGCCGTCTGAAATTGAATTGCCCTCAGGTCTAAAGAAATTGGTATACCGCAACGGGATTCCCATTCGCGCGAACCCAGATTTTCATAACGATATAAATCGATTGATTCAAGGATTGGAAGCTAATTTGAAAAAGTTGACAGAAAAAGAAGTTGAGCTCGAAGAAAAAGCGAAGATAGTAAAGGAAGAAAAATTAAAAAGACAAAAAGAGGAATCTCGCTGGAAAAAGACTAAGGAAGAGAATTCAATGATATCTTATCAAAATTATTTGAAAGAATTTCCACAAGGTAAATACGAAACATTAGCTTTAAAGGCTATTCATGAATTAAAGAAGGTTGAAGAAGAAAATCAAAAAAGAATTACCGAGAATAATTTCTGGAAGAAAACTTACCTTGCAAATACCATTGCTTCATACAGATCATATATTGATAAAACCGAATTAGGAGATCACAACAAGGAAGCAAAATTAATGCTTAAGCAACTGGAAGAAGCTTCTGAATTGAAGGGCAGAAAAAAGGATGAACTTAAAAAGCATCTAACTGAACAGAAGATTGTCGCTAATCCTAAAGGAGAAAATGTTGAAAAAAAAGTTTGGAATGAGGCTCAAAAGCAAAATTCAATAAGCGGCTATCAATATTACCTAAAAAAATATCCAAATGGGAAACATCATATAGATGCAAAAAAACAAATTGGGCTCCTTTTTGCTTACAAAAATCAAGTAAAAAAGAATAAGTTCACTTATATGGGAATTGCTGCTGGACTTATCTTCCTGATTGTATTATTCGCATTGAAGCCATGGGCAAATTTTGAAGAGATTGAAGAGAAGGCCTTTATTAAAGCTCAGGGTACAAATTCAGTTGAAGCGTATAATGATTTTATCGTTAGTTACCCTAAAAGCAACTTTGTAAAATCTGCAACTGATAGTATTGAGAGTTTAAAGGGAAATGATGCCTATGTAGCCGCTTATACAACCATGAGCGAAGCGGGATGGAAAGAATTCAAGAACGAATATCCCGAAAGCAGATTTAACGGCAAAGCAGATTATTTTATTGATAGCTTACGACAACATCTAATTTTTACAAAAGCCAATTCGCAAATAGATTATAAATCCTATATTAGAATGTATCCCAATGGTTTTTTTGTAGAAAAGGCCCAGGCATGGCTAGCAAAAGTCAGACCCCCTGAATCTCCACCTATTATTGAAATTATAGAAGATGCTGGAGATAGTGACGAAGAGGAAGATATCGAAGTGCCATTTTCAGTGGTTGAAAATGTGCCAATCTATCCTGGCTGTGAACCTGGAAACAACCAGCAGAAAAAAGAATGTATGTCTAATAAAATCGGGAAATTTGTTCAAAAAAAATTCAACACAGAATTAGCTGAGGGTATAGGTTTAACTGGTCATCAGAGAGTTATTGTTGCATTTAAGATTGACAAAAATGGTAATATCATTAGTGTGCGTGCTAGAGCGCCACACACAAGGTTAGAGCAAGAAGCGATAAGAGTAATTAACTTATTACCTAAAATGAACCCCGGTAAGCATAGAGGTAAAGTGGTAACGGTTCCTTATTCTTTACCAATTAGATTTAAAGTTGATTAAGAAAAATACAGCAATAAGAAGCTTGACAAAATTTCCTTATAAATGAGCTTATTTTATACTTTATTAAAGGATAATAAATCTCTTTGGACTCACCTTTAAGTACTTTAGAATTGTTTCTAGATTAAGAATTATATAGATTTCATTACTCTTTTTTTCCATTTCACGCAAATTAGGCTTCCCTCCTACACTTCGACAGGCTCAGTGACCTGTTGTAGTACCTTGTCAATCACTTTCTATATACCCTAATTTCACTAAAAACGCTTCTGTCATGTCTTGTACCGTCGCGCGAGCTACTGCATTATTGAAAAAATGACCAACGTTCTCAAATATTTTATAGTCATAATCATTGCCAAGCGCATCCATTTTGTCCCTAAACTCTGTAAACTCACTAATAGGTGCTAAATGATCATCTGTTCCATGAAAAAAGATAGAAGGCACAAGGTTTTTATCTAACTGATGAAATGTCGAAATAGATTCTGGCTTCTGCTCCGAATTTCTCGCGAACCAATTGTTTTTTAGCGTATTATATGATGCGGAGTGTACAACAATGGCATTGGGTCTAGAGCTTTGCCCTGAACTGTCTGTTTCTTCAAACTCATCCATGATAGCCGTGCATGCTGCCAAATGTCCACCAGCTGAAAAACCAGCAGCCACTATTTTATTTGGGTCAATACCTAGTGATTTAGCTTGTTTTCTTGTCCATAGAATTGCTGATTTAGCATCTCTGATGCAATCGATAATATTGGACTTATGGATATCTATCAATCGGTATTCAAACGATATGGCAACCATACCTTTGGAACTATATGTTTTACAATTCTTATACCCCCATTCAGGTATGCCGATTGCCCAACCGCCACCGTGAAAAAACAAGTATGCAGATCTTTGATCTCCTTCTTTAAAATCTTCAGGGTAAAAAATATGCGCTTCAAGTTCAATATTCCCTATGGTCTTATAAATTTTAATCGTACTGGGTTCTTTTCTCCTTTCGGTACCTGCTTGATAACGATCTTCTATCTGTTTTATAAACGCCTCATTTTTGCAATCTTCTCTATATTTAGGCATAATATCTTCAAGATATGAAATACCATAACTATCCATACTTTTATTTAGATGCTCGGTGAATAAATAATCTTTGATCTCTTGATGTGCATCTAGCTGTCGTATTTGTGTATATCTTGGATGTATTTTTTCTACGGGCGCATCAAAATAATTGCCAAATTTATAGTCGCCGGCAGCTTGCGCTTGTATATACGCATCCAAAAACAATACATAATCTAACGATTTTAATAATTCAGGTTTATCAAAACTTCCCTTGGCAATATCTTCGTAATAGGTCTTCTCTACTGGCAGGTTTTCATTAGTACGTTGCTTAAATAGGGGTGGATGTACTATTTTATAGAGTTTGCTTCTATATGTTATATCGGTTACTACTTTTTGTTCAAGAATCTCATTTACAGGATTGCTGCTTTTGAATGATTTATGTGCATTAAAATAAACGTTCTCCAAGGAATCCAAGATCGAATTAATAGTAGCAGATGGCTGATCATAAAAATCAATGCCATTAATATATTTTCGGTTTGAATTGATTATACCCCTCAAAGAACTTAAATGATTGTTTTGTTTTTCACCTTTACCAGAAAACACAGTTTCCGAGTTAAAGTCAATATGGAGCGAATCATTCGGTGAAAGAAATAATTCGACGTCATTTGATTCATGACTGATGGTATAAAAATCAGGCTTTTCAACTGGCAACTCTATTCTGAACGTACCATCATCGTTCAAGTTAATGATCGAATCACCTATGCTAAGTCTATCGATCCAAGGATCGATAAGGAGTACTGCACCGTTTCTTAATTTAATTGTTTTAGACCAGTTGATATCAACTTTTCCTGTGATGATTGCCGTGTCCGTTTTTTGATTGGTTTCGCATGATAATAATACTATGCTGAGCGCAAGTATTATGTACAACATTTTAGTATTCATTTGGTTGAGTTTATGTAAGGATACCATTTCTGATGAATAGTTACACTTTTCCAAAAAAAAAGCTAAACTAAGAATTTAAAAACAGTACGTTTTAGTAATCATTTAAGTCCAGCACACAATTCATCCATAAAAAAATACAATTCAGTAAAATCATTTCTGTAGATAACAATGGTTTCATGACATTTGAATCATCAAGGAACCACTAACTATGATTCAAGTACAAAACCTTTCCAAATCATTTCAAAACATAAAAGCAGTAAACGATATTAGTTTTACTATTGACAAAGGAGAAATCTTCGGGCTCTTAGGTCCCAATGGCGCTGGAAAATCAACAACATTGAATATGATGAGTACCATTTTAAAAAGTGATACTGGAACTATTCATATTGATGGTATACACCTCAATGAAAACTCAAAAGAATGCAAACATTTGATTGGTGTCGTACCTCAAGAGATATCTTTATACGAAGACCTTTCTGCTTATCAGAATTTGTTGTTCTGGGGGAATTTATATGGGATTCCCTCTAAAGAAATGAAAGAAAGTATCCACACAGTCTTAAAATTGATTGGATTGTTAGATCGAAAGAAAGATTTAATAAAAACCTATTCTGGAGGTATGAAACGCAGAATCAATATTGCCGCGGCATTATTACATAATCCAAAAGTATTGTTTATGGACGAGCCAACAGTGGGTATCGATCCGCAAAGTAGAAATCACATTTTTGAAGTCATCGAAACCTTGAATAAACAAGGAATGACCATTGTCTATACCACACATTATATGGAAGAAGTAGAGCGTTTGTGTGATCGTATTGCTATTATAGACTCAGGCAAGATCATCGCCCAAGGAACACAATCTCAATTGAAAGGATTGGTGCAGACGAAAGAAAGCATTCAGTTTGAATTTATTTTTCTTTCTGAAAGCAATGTGAATCAACTAAGAGAAGTACTTCCCCATAGCATGGTACAAAACGAAAACAAGTTGTTGGTAGAATGTACAGTGCAAGAGCTTTCTAAAGTGATTACAGCATGTAATGAATTGCAATTAAGCATCAAAGACATACAACTGAACAAAGTAAACTTAGAATCCATCTTTTTAAGCCTTACAGGAAAACAACTGAGAGATTAATAAACAGCACAGTAATCAATTGCAAAACCAACTATCATGATAGCTACTATCCTAAAAAAAGACCTAAGACTATATTTCTCAGATAAAAAAGGAGTCCTCGTAACCTTTTTATTACCCATTATTATGATTACGCTATTCGCATTTGCATTTGGTGGTGTCGGAAAAAAGAAAAGCGCTCCAAAGCCTTTAGGAGTTTTGGTCGTGGATAAAGATTCTACCACAGATTCTCAAAATTTGATCACAAAATTAAACGCCATGCAAACCATTCGTTTGATTGCTTCTGATGAGGAGAAAGCCTTAAACCTTGTCAAAAAAGGAGAAAATGTGGCCGCTTTAATTTTTGAAAAGGGATTTTCTGATGCTGTAGCTGCAGGTACAGATTTACCCATAGAATTGAAATATGATGCCGCAAGAGATTTACAGATGCGAATTGTACATACCGTTTTAAAAGAAGGATTGAAATATCATTTAGGAAAAGCAGATGCGATTAATAATGTAACACTAAAAACGACGTCGTTAATCAAAGAGAGTTCTACCAAAGCACATCCTGGCTTGGTACAAGCTGTAGCGGGAACAGCAATTATGATGTTATTGTTTAGTATTGCTGCTGTTGGCGGCGGATTGTTAGATGAAAAAGAAGCAGGAACTTTAAAACGTTTGCTAATTGCTCCCGTAAAACCAATGGACATTTTATTAGCAAAAATGGGAACAGCCATGATGGTTTCTATTTTACAATTAACGGCCATGTTTGTCTTTGCTTGGTTGGCATTCGGATTACCAATTTTTATGGATGTATTCTCATTGATATTATTGATTTTATGTATCTCATTTGCGGTTTCTAGTTTTGGGGTTTTCTTAGTGTCTACGGTAAAGACGCGTCAGCAATTACAAGGCATGAGTACTATTATTATCATTTTGATGTCCGCAATTGGAGGCAGTATGATTCCGATTAGCATGATGCCTGCATTCATGCAAAACATTGCAGTCATTAGCGTGAATTATTGGGGAATTGAAGGTTTCTTTGATATTCTTTGGAGACAATTACCTTTGATAGATATTCTTCCTAAAATGGGAATTCTATTAGCCATTGGTTTTGGAATGACCTTGGTTTCTACGGTTTTGTTCAAGAAGAATATTATTGCAATAGAGTAGTTTTATTTGAGGTAATAATTACCCGTTTTATTGTACACTTAGGTTTCATTACTTTATGACACAAATTTCTAACTATCAATTAGTAACTCTAGTAACCTGATATTTACTTCCATCAAGTGCAGCACTCCATGAGGTTGATCCATGGCCAGTTGGAAATACAAACCAAAATCCATAAGAAGTTGTTAATGTCAATATCGCACTACCTCCTAAATCCGAATTACTTTCAGGACGTAATTTTAAAACTATATTAAAATAGCCTCCTAAAGCAGAATACTCTAAATAAACACTGGACTGTGCTAGTATAAAAGGCCCGCTATAGTCCAAAGTTCCTTGCCTGCCTTCGAATTTTGGGATTTGAATATAATGTTCATCTCCTCCATGAATATTTGGATTGTTGTAATACGTTTTAGCATGAAGTGATAACCCAGTAGGCTCTGGTGCGAATTTTGCTTTTAAATTAGAATTTGGTTTAGAGCGATCAGTAATTTCTTTACTGGATGTAACTGTTATAAATAGTGTTACACCCTCATCGCTAGTACTGTTTGCATTTAATTTCGTTATCTCGAATTCTCCTTGAACACCTTTTTCTTCATTTATTTGATCTGCATTAAGGAAAGTACTTTTATCAACCAAATAATACTGGAAGGAAGTTTCAATATGTTTTGCATCTCTAGTTGTTTCAATTCTACATGAAGTTTGCTTATCTTCTAGAGTCATTAAGGCACCTTTTCCGATGCCTTCAAAAACATGAGCCTTTTTGTCTATTGTCACAGTCACTTTCTGGTAATTGTTTGAATTACAAACACATGTAATATGTCCTAAATAATTATTAGGTATAGTGGTTTGAATAGTATTTCTATTTGTACTGAATGAGTTGGATTTACTATGATTCATACACATTGATTTTGTTGTTTGTACTTATTATCTAAAATTAGAAAACAAAATCAATAAGCATAACAGTGATTTTCCCTTTTTTTTAAGAGGATTTTTCCCTTTTTTTAAGAGGGTTTCCCCTTTTTTCTTAAGAGGGTTCTCCATAAATCCCACATACATTGTGCTTCCCTCCTAACTGTCGGTTCGGGCAAAAAGTTGTTCCATTACTTTTTTAAAGAAGTTGCCTTATATCTTACCTAAAACAGCTTTTCTATATGATTTTCCAATGGGAAGTTTAATGTCATTCTGCAATACAATCTGGTTACCGTCAATCAACTTGAGTTGGCTGAAATTAATTACAAAAGATTTATGTATGCGTAGAAATGTATCGGGGAGTTTTGCTAGGAAATCCGTTAACGATTGAGGGGTCAGGATCATTTTGCCTGTGTAGATCTTGATATAGTTGCCATAGGCTTCGATATGTGATATGTCATCCAAATTAATTTTGACGATTTTCTTATCGCTCTTTACGAATAGCGCGTTTACCGAAGGTTCTTTTGATAGTGTTATGGGTGCCTTCAAATCTTCTGTTTTGTGCTGTACTTTCATTACGGCTTGCAGAAAACGTTCTAATGAAAAGGGCTTTAATAAATAATCGGTTACAGAGAGTTCAAAGCCTTCTACAGCATATTCTGGATACGCTGTTGTAATAATAACGTTTGGTTTTTGCTGCAGTGTTTTTAATAGGCTTATACCAGATAGTTTAGGCATATTAATATCTAAAAATAAAATATCAACCGTTTGTTCTTGTAAAATAGCCATCACTTCAAATGCATTCTTACAAGACGCAATCAATTCCAAATTTGGAATTTCTTTGATATAGTTTTCCAAAATCTGACGTGCAATAGGCTCGTCGTCTACTATGATGCATTGTAATGATTTCATCTATATTGTATTAATCACTATTCGTTTAACCATGATTTGGCGCTTTGAATTTGAATATCATCTTTCAAATCTATACCATGTTGAAATTCGCTATGTTCATCTACTCCAACGTTCTCTTTATATACAATTTTATTTCTATCTAAAAATACGTCTAGAGAAATAACTAAAGCCAGGTCGTCGGTTACTACATCATAACCATTTCCGGTTGTATAACCAGCTGTTGCTTCGCCTATAAACCTAGTGTTATTGCGACCTTTAAATGCTATGGCGACCAATTCGCCAGAACTAATAGTATATCTACTTAACAGAACAGCGACTTTCTCGTTAGCATCTATTTTTGGTAAGTTATCCATTTCGCAAACCAATCTACCAAAATTAGAAAATTGCCCGTTCTCAATTATAAATTCTCTTATCTCGTTGCGATTATTTATTGCGCCTGCTATAAAACCTTCTCCAACTAAAGGTGCTAATCCAGATAGCATAGGCGCCATATTTCCGCCTCCATTAAATCGTAAATCCACAATCCATTTATCCACACCTTTGGCTTCAAGATCTTTTAGACCATCTCGAATAAAATCTGCTTGTTCTTTTACATTTCCTCTTCCAATACCTACAATTTTTAAATAGCCAATATCATTATCTAACAATTGATAAGAAAATTTACTAGTCACATCATTAATCACCGTGTTAACAAATTCTGAATCTCGAGAATCGTTGCTTTTAACTTCTCCTCTATAACTTACAATAATAGACCCATCTTTAGGTGACCTAATTGCAGCATGCTTATCACCTAAACTGTTTATTAAGTATTGTAAGCCTTCTTTTAACTCGTCTGCAGTTTCTTTCTCTCCTGTGAGTTCAATAAATTTTGTATTCACTTTTTCCCAATCAATGTGTTCAGAATACAATGATGTCTCTTTTGCTTTTAAAACAATAGGATGAAACACAGTTGGCTTATTCTGCCCTTTACAAGAATTAAATAAAAACAGTAGTACTAAAATTTGTATGACATTTTTCATAAACATAAATTTTGATTTACACATGTAACGCTAGGGTTAACAAAACCCTATATTCATTAGCAGAATTATTAATAGTCAACTGATGCTTTTCTGGATACATTATAGCCAATCGCTTTTTTACATTTTGTAAGCCTATTCCACTTTTACCTTTTTCTATATTATCTAGATTTAAACCTGTAGTGTCAATGGTGTTATCACATTTAAAAATGAGCTTATTGTTTTCTTCATGTAATGATACGATTACCTTACTTTTTTTATCTTTTGAAACACTTAAATGTTTAAAGGCATTTTCAACAAAAACTAATAATAACATAGGTGCTATTTTTTTTGACGACAGGTCTCCAGAGATTTCAAATTGAATGTCTATAGTATCTTCAAGCCTTATTTTTTCTAAAGACATATAATTTTCTAAGTAGGTAATCTCTTTTTCTAGCGGAACATAAGTTTCTTTGGTTTCATATAAGCTATAGCGCAATAAATCAGACAATTTCAACATTAAATTTGGTAATTTATCAGATTTCACAACTGATAATCCATAGAGATTATTCAAGGTATTGAACAAGAAATGTGGGTTGAGTTGTGCTTTCAATAATTTTAATTCGGCATCTTTTTCCTGTTGTCTTCGCGTAAAACTATCACCTGCTACTTTCAAAGCAGAACTTACAAACAACACCAACACCAAAATGCCAATCATATTGTAAACCATTCGCCATTCAAAATGATCTAAAGCGTCACTTAAAAAGTATAAACCTACACATGTAAATACTGCAATATTCAACACAAACAAAAACAAACCAAGCCACTTACGATTTGTAAAAAACAATGGCAATATTTTTAAGTTGTGAATATACACTGGTACAGCAAGAAAAATGACCCCTAAAAAAGCAGATAACACAACATTATCAGATCGAATTGAAACCATACCTATCAAAAAAATGAAAATCCAAACAACAATGTTCTGTACTACTTTATTATCTATCAGGTGATCTAATTTCGACATTCTATTAGTTTTAATCTACTCAAAAATAGCACATCGTCTTCTCATTGCTGTTTTTTAATGATGAAAGATACTTTTTCCTATTTGAACGCGCTTTTTTTTCTGATAAGTCTCCTTTTCTATCTATATCACTTTATAGATACCATTCATCATTCTTTTTTTTAGGTATTGAAGAATTGCTAGAGTTTTGAGGTATAAATCATAAAATATATAATCATGAAAAATTTAATTCAATTTACAACAGTACTTTTTTTATTAATTCAAACTATTGGGTATAGTCAAGAACAAAACACAGAAACCATGTCCAAAAAACTAGATACTATTTCAAAAGTGCAAAACATTCAAACAGAAATTGACACGGAAAAATTCAAAAGTTTTATCGGAACATATTTACTAGTAGAAGCCGATTTTGAGTTAGAAATTGTACAAGAAAACAGCAAGATGTATATCGTTAGTCCATTTTCTAAAGACATTCTAGTTCAAAAAAATGAAACGACCTTACGCGAACCTACAAGAGGCGTTGACCTAGAACTTATTAAGGATGATGAAAACGCATTAAAATTCACTCAAAATGGATATGAAACAACTATAACAAGAGTGAATTCTAAAACAGACTAATAAAAATTATGACACTAGAAATTCAAAACGTTTCGAAACTATATAATAGAAACAAGTACGGGTTAAAGGATTTTTCACTTCGTATTGACAAAGGAATCCTTGGGTTACTTGGCCCAAATGGAGCTGGAAAATCCACCTTACTAAAGATGATAGCAACCGTTAGTAAACCTACAGAAGGTATTATTTCTTTAAACAAAAATAATATTGTAAAAGATGCCAATTATATGCGAAAACAATTAGGATTTTTACCACAGGATTTTGGCGTGTATCCAAACTTAAATACCTACGAATTTTTAGAATATATGGCAGCCATGAAAGGTGTTGGAGGTGCAAACTTAAAACCAAGAATTAAGCAATTATTAGAAGGCTTAAATTTAATGGAAGTGGCTAAAAAACCAATTGGTAGTTATTCTGGAGGAATGAAACAACGTGTAGGTATTGCACAAGTTTTATTGAACAATCCTAAAATTATAATTTTTGATGAACCAACGGTAGGTCTAGATCCAGAAGAACGTGTACGTTTTAGAAATCTCATTTCTGATTTAGCAAACGATTGCATTGTGATTCTCTCTTCTCATATTGTTTCAGACATTGATACTATTGCAGATAAGGTTGTGATTATGAAAAACGGAACGTTAATTACTCACGGAAGTCAAGATGATATTATTAAAAATGTAACTAACACAGTGTTTGAGACCACGATAAAAAATGAAGAGCTTGCTAATTTTAAAGCACAGCATATTGTGGTAAGTACGACTAGAAAAGATGGTCATATGATGGTTCGGTATATTACTGAAAACCCATTAGAAAACGCAACAGAAATGGAGGCTAGTTTAGAAGACGCCTATTTATACTTGACTAAGACTAATTAACATGACACCTTTTTTAATCATTATAAAATCAGATTACTTACAACGCACAAGAAGCTATGCTTTTTTAATAACACTTTGCGCCAGTTTAGCCATTGCCTATACCTTTGTGCCAGAACCTAATGCAAATTATTCAACCATTAGAATTGCAGATTATGTCGGCTATTACAATTCGGCTTGGTTTGGATATGTCACCTCCATTATGACGAGTATTTTTTTATCTCTTATTGGGTTCTATCTAATAAACAGTGGTATTAAAAAAGATATTGAAACAAAAGTTGGTCACATAATCGCCTCCACTCCTATTTCAAATTTTAAGTATTTGTTATCTAAAGTTTTGAGCAATTTTATGCTATTATTGACCATTGTTTTAATGGTTTTTATAATGAGCATCGTTCTTTTTGTTTCATATAACGACGGCTTTTCCTTTGAGCTATTTCAATTTATAAAACCCTATATACTTATTACAATTCCGGCTATGTTTTTCATTTCTATGTTAGCTGTTGTTTTTGAAGTGTTCTTCGGAAAGTATTCTGTAATACAAAATGTAGGCTTCTTTTTTTTATTTTCCACTCTTATGGTATTTACACCAAAAACTGAGTCCCAGTTTTCTTTGGACATATTTGGAAGCAAAATAGTCATGCATCAATTAGAAGAAACTGTAAGAGGCATTACTAATTCTGATACCATATCAGATTTATCAATAGGTTACGTTCTTGGTAGTGAGAAAAAAGTAAAAAAGTTTGAATTCAATGGCATTGATTTCCCTACGTCATTTATCATTAGTCGTTTCATATGGATTCTATTTAGTATCATGATCATCGCAATTATCTCGGTTTTATTTCATCGCTTCGATAGAAAAGAACGTATGTCTATAAAGAAGTTGGTTACTACAACTAAAAAGCAACACATTGTTAAAGACCTGTTATTATCAAGTTTACCTAAACCTCAAATCAACTATAGTATGTTTCCATTATTGAAAACAGAATTCTTGCTACTATTTCGAAAAGGCAAAAAATGGCTATGGATTATTAATCTTATTGGAATGGTATTATTAGTTATACTTCCAATAAAAATGTCTCATCAAATGGTCTTACCTATTCTTTGGTTTTTACAGGTAAGCAGATTGTCTGATTTAGCGACTAAAGAAACAACTAATAACGTACATTATTTTGCATTCACTTCTTTTAAACCAATTGGCAGGGTATTAGTTTCTCAGGTACTTGCAGGTGTTGTTTTGATGTTGTTATTAGCTTCTCCTTTACTAATTAGATTAGGATTATCACTAAGTTTTTCAGGAGTTCTTGCTCTTATTTTTGGTGCGATTTTTATAGTAATGTTTGCTGTGCTATTGGGCATCCTATCCAATGGAAAAAAACTATTTGAAGTACTCTTTTTTATGATTGCATATGCAAACATCAACGGTATTGTATTTGTTGATTATTTTGGAGGGTTTGAGCACCCAAAATTCTATTTAATACAACTCGCTGTTTTTACTATCGTTATAGGAAGTGTTGGCATTTTGATAAGGAAATGGCAATTAAATAAATGATGTTAATATTTCCATTCCCTACACATACCAATAAAATTTCAAATATGAGATTGAAAAGAATAAGGCATATAAGACAAGAACTGGCTTCATTTATTTTAGTTTTTGGGTTTCAATATTTTAATACCATCTTCGTTATTAAAGCGTCCAGTAATAAGCCATCCCCCAAAATCTTCGGACACAGCCATTGAAAGTTCATTCTTGCCCTTTTTTAAGTTGAGATAAACAGCATCAAATAACCCAACGGTACCTAGATATCGATAATCGCGAGAACGCCATTTATTTGTGCCTTTATAAATGGGCGTTCCATTTAAAATGACAACTACCCTATCGCTATAACCAAATTCAAACAGCTTCATTTGATTTTTATCAGAATGGACAACTATTTTAGTTAAGACAGTATTTCCAGGAGAACCATCACGCAAGAGAATTTTTCTAGAAATGTTTGCTGCTATGCCTTCTTCTATTTGTATTTCACCTTTCCATTCTCTATTTTTTATTATGCTATTAATGTTTTTAGGGTTATTTAAAAGCTTTTCTTCGAACATATCTGATACTTCCCATTCTTTCACCAAACCTTTAATGGGTTTACGTTTACCAGGATTAAAGTCAATAAGATTTTTAGAGGTCTTGTCTATTTTAATATTTGCTATATGGAAAGCCTTGAAGTTACCGCCTCTAAATATAATTTCACCTTCCTTATTCGGTAGGAATAAATTCCAAGAAATATTTGGCTTTTCTGAATGGTCCAAAAATACTTGTGCTTTATTCCCATTCACTACTAATTTTACATGCGTCCAATCGTTAAAATTATAAGTGTAAGGAAAAGAATACTTTGTACCAAAATATAATTGCCAAGGTGTTATACCTTTAATGGCTGGAGCTGCTTGATTTGAATCCGGTTTTCCAGATAAGTGAGGACGCATAAACCATTGCTCGCCGTCAGATTCATTAGCTCTAAAAAATACACCAGGAAATGCTTGCGTTTCCTTTAAATAAACATCAAACTCGATAGTTCCATTTAAAAATGTTGAATCTTTTAATGTCATATATCCGGCTTGAAGATAAATTGCGTCCTCGCCTTTATAATTTTCTAGAACATAAGACTTAGCGGTTATCTCCCAATGTGTGGTGTCTATTGGAATTAAATTTTGAGAAATAACGACATTAGTGAAGAAGATGAACAGAATATTAAAGATAATTTTTCGCATTATAAATGTTTTTTTCAAATTTCTTAGATACATTTAAATACAACAGTTAATGTTTAGTTAAGTTTAAAACACAAGTTGATTCATGTTCATTCAAACTTGTTCAAGTCGCAAATTTTAATGAATTTTGGAATGAGATGAATAAAAAACGAGAACAAATATTAATTAATAAGTGTCTGCAAATTATAGAACGGAAGATGGGTTGGGGAGATACCAAAAATTGGCACAGTAAAGTTTTTGATGAATTAAGTGACGCTATACAGGCAGAGACAAGTGTCCTTTTAAGTTCAACAACCTTAAAGCGTGTTTGGGGTAAAGTAAATTATGACAGCTCACCAAGCATTAGTACTTTAAATGCACTATCTCAATTTGCAGGGTATATCAATTGGCGTGATTTTAAAAGCAAGATTAACGCTAAGCAAGAAAATTGGATTGATAAAAACATCAAGCCTAACCTTAGAATCATAGTGCCTTCATCTGTATTATTAGCTATTATTTTCATATCTCTATTTTCTATTATTAGCATTAATGAGAAATATACTAATATTGATCCGACTAAAATCGAATTTAGCTGCCATACAATTGTCGAAGGCATTCCAAACTCTGTTTTATTTGATTTTAACTTGAACACAATTACTTCTGATAGCATTTATATTCAGCAATTTTGGGATGAAACAAGAACAATTAAAATAAAACCTGAACAAAAACAAGCAACAGGAATTTATTACTATCCTGGTTATTTCAGGGCAAAACTACTTGTAGATGGAACTATTATTAAGGAAAATGATTTGTTTATAAAATCAAATGGTTGGTTAGCTACAATAGATTATACACCTATACCTAAATATATAAAACAAATAGAAGGATTATCACTACCCGTTTCTAGCATAGAAGAAATTAAAGAAAGTGCGCAACCATTAACATCTACCTTTCATTATATAGATAATTTTAAAGAAGTTTCTGGAGATAATTTTAAGTTAAGTACACGCATAAAAAATGTATATAATGATAAATGGGCCGTTTGTCAAAATACAACGATAATAATTGTAGGGACCAAAAGTGCGCTTATGATTCCATTTGCAATTTCCGGTTGTTCTTCTAACATGGGAATTATGATGAGTGATGTTTATTTGAGTGGAAAAGAACATGACTTATCGGCGTTAGCAATAGATTTATCTAAAAATCCGAAACTAAAAATTGAAGTCGTTAATAAACGTCTGACTGTTTTTTTGAAAAATAGGGAACTCTTTTCAGGTACTTACAATACTACTATTGGAAAAATTGTAGGGATTCGCTATAGGTTTCTTGGTGCTGGAGAAATCAATGAAGTTAAACTTTCTAATCTTTCTGAAAGTGAGATTATTATTGATGAGAGTTTTTAATAAATAATAGCAATTTTCAGAGAAACTGGGATAACCAAAAAATCAACGCATTTCACGCATTCTTGACGTTCTCAGCCCTGCTTTTACACAAGTAAAGAACTCTACAGTTTCACTCAGTATAAATATCAGGTGGTACATTATAATTGATTGTGAATTATCCTGTGGGTGTGATCTAGAATCAAAACACATATGAATGTGAAGAAAATCTCCAGTGGGAGTTTCTAGCTAAAGATGTATAACACATTAGTTTGTCATAGCTACTCTGTCGCGAAGTACAATGTTTTTTTGAGTGACAAAGAATTTCTCTCCCTTCTTTAATTTAAGAATCCTGGATGGATCTCCCTTCTTGGCCAATCTCTTGCGACATAGTTTAGACAGCAAAGGATCTTCATCAAATAGGAAGGTTGCAATTTCGTATTCTGGTTTCGATGGTTCTTTGATTATTGGATATAGCTGTTGCATTTGATTGTAACGTCTGTCGCCTCCAGGTATATAGGTATAGAAGGTATATTCGCCATTAGCATCAGTCTTTATCCAACTTCTATTATGTACATAGCGTATGTCATTTTCCTTTCTCACATCAAAATCACCGTTTTCATCGGCTTGCTCGATATACAAGATCACATCTTTTGCTGGAGTTACACCATCGCTCTTATATATGATACCAGAAATCTTAAGTTTATTCTTTTTTGATTCAAAGCCAGGAATGGTATCAGTATTATTTAAGTGTTGCTCTGTGTAATCATAGAATGCGTTGTAATCTAAAATATTAGATTCTTGTGCATACGTAGAAAAATTTGTACCTATAAGGCAAACAAGAAAAAAGTAAAGAATATAAGTTTTCATCAGTTTAAAGATTTTAGGGAAGACCAAAAGTCAAGTAAAAAAATCATAATCTGTTAAAAACCTTTTGAATGCTCAATTTTTACGATAAAACGTTTTATTAGGTAAAATATATCGATAAAACACACGCTTTTTCTTGTTGTATGCCATCCTTATATCTTGTAAAACAGAAAATTAGCAGGACGGATCCACTATAAAATCATGCCCTAATCATAGCTGTTTCTTAAAATTAGATCTAGATAAAACAATACATATTTACTTCTTCAGTTAGAACTATTTTAAAAAATTGAATTTGAGGAAGAGTTTCTGAAATGAACTCCTGAACAATCTAAACACCAATCTCATCATGCTTTATTAAGTCGCAATTTTATGAAAAAACGATATAGCGTTTCATCGTTGAAATATGTGTTTTATCAATAAAAATGGTATTTTATCTAAAAAATATGCAGTTCATGGATAAAAAAAGTTTGAAAAAACATTGATATTTTTAATAATTTGTATAGATTTGCTTATTCAAGTCATTTAAAATATCGATATAATGAAAACAAAACCTACTATATTAAGCGTTATTTTTTTTCTGATGATAAGCGTCAGTTTCGCTCAAGTCCAGAAGGCCCCAATTCAGAAAAAGAAAACTTCTGTTCAGAAAAAGAAAGCTCAAATACACATGATTAGTGGCAAGGTTTTTATAAAAAAATACCATTCATACGAAGAGTTGAATAATATGACTAAGGGAGATTTACTTACTTTATATAGTGAACGAATCGAAGTTATCGTCAATATTTTACCGAATATTGCTTTTGCTACGAAACCTGATGTAACTATGGCATCTATAGGAATTCCAGAAACCAAGGAAAATAAAAAGGCATTAGAAGCCAGCCGTGAAGCCTCAGTTGAATATTTTGATAGCACGATTGAATTTCAAAAAAAGATCTTACCATACTCAGATACTCGCGATTTAATAGCGGCAATTTCATTTTATGAAGAAACACTAAAATCATTGCATACCTATAATGAATTTAAAGTTGATTAGTTTTAAACGGTTCAAACATTAAAAAAATAGCCTCAGCAAATTTGCTGAGGTTATTTTTTTCTGAAACATCTAAGTATTTTGTATTCAAGTATTTACTAATTTTTTAAATTTATTTGCCTTAAAAATGGATAATCGTAAGAAAATACTTAAAAAATGATTGCAGTTTATCGATAAAATTTGCGTTTTATAGGTAAAATTGATATTTTTGGCTATGTTTAATGGTACCCCAATACCTATAATACGCTTAACCTATGAAAAATGTTACTCAATTAATACTTGTCTTCCTAATAGCATCGGGCTATACGTTTGCTCAGCAAGAAAAGGGAATAACTGGTTCTGATAACTGGTTGAACTCTTGGACTGAATTTAAACCAAACAAAGTCAATTATGATAAGCCTACTCAAATACTTAGTGGCGATATTACAATGGATACGAAATTGTATAAAAAAGAGATTTATTTGCTACTGGGTGATGTATTTGTAACAGATAGTACAACACTTACAATTGAACCTGGTACGGTTATTATTGGTGATTTTAAAACAAAAGGTTCTCTTACCATTAGCAGGGAATCTAGAATTGTTGCCAATGGTTCATCAACTGACCCTATTGTTTTTACATCAAGCAGAAGTATTAAAAAACCTGGCGATTGGGGAGGAATCTTTATTCTTGGCGATGCGCCTACTAACAAGATCAATGGAGAGGCGTCTTTAAATTATGGATTGAAGTCATCGACTGCTAAAAATGTAATCTATGGTGGTGATAATCCAGATAGTTACTCAGGTATTTTAAGTTTCGTAAGAATTGAATTTGCAGGAAAGAGAACCAAAAATCATGGTTATTTTAACGGACTTACATTAGCTAGTGTAGGACAAAAAACTATTATTGATAATGTAATGGTAAGCTATTGCGAAGGCAACTCCTTTAATATACTGGGTGGAAATGTGAATTTAGACAAGTTAGTTTCTTTTAGATCTAGTATTAATGACTTTGAATTTAATAATGGTGTCCAGTGCAAAATATCTAATTCTTTAGCAGTAAAATCTCCTTATGTTTCAGGTGCAGAAGCCTCAAAATGCATCAATTTACTTCCTTATGAACTAAAAGAAGAAGCAGATTATTCAAATTTACAAACCTCTGTGAATGCAGAAAACTTAACCTTAGTGAACGTCAGTAATGATTTAAGTTATGATATTAAAGTTGGTTTAGTAAACGAAGCTATATTTATTGGAAACCATACGTCCTTTTCAATTAGCAAAAGCGTGATCTCTGGTTTTAAACCAGCCGCAATACTGGATAATAAGATTGTACTTAACACTGAAAGTTTAGAAGGAATCAAGTTTACTAGCACATATTTCAATAATTGTAATGGAAATATATTTAAAAACGGTTTTGCCAATAACGATGATCTAGAAAGTTGGTATGGCAGTAGAGCCTTTGATAACGTGTACTCTAAGGGCCCTGACTCCGAAACTTTCATTAACTCTAGTAATGCAGCACATCCTGATTTTAGATTAAGAATCAACAAGATTATTGCATCTAATGATTAAGTAGAACAAACAGAGGTTATTCAAACAGTAATAACCATTTCAATTTCGTAAATGAGAATAAAAAAAACTAATGAACAACAGCCTATAGAAAAAAATTACAACCCCAAATCAAATGTTTAAGATAAAAATTGCATATAAACTTTTCTTCGGAATTTGTTTTTTCGTTCTTGGTATTCAAGAACAAGCTAATGCCCAGATAGTTATTGGTACACCTAATTTAGGGTTTAGCCAGGCGTGTGCGAATGAATCTTTTAACACCTATAGTGCGACTTTTGTTTTTTCTCCTGAATCAAACCTAAACGCATCAAACCAATTTTCTATAGAATTATCTGATGGTGATGGTGATTTTACAAACGCAACTGTTGTCTCTATATCCAATCCTGGTGCTGTTACTATTTCACCAGCGACCTTAGATTTTTCTTTACCAATTACCACTGCCGGAGAAAACTATAGAATACGAATTAAAAGTAGTGCACCCGTAGCCACAAGTTCTAACTCTGCACCTTTTGCAGCATACTATAAATTACAAGACACACCATTTACCATTAATAACTTGGTCTCAACAGGAGCTTATTGCGCTGGTGGAAGTTATTTATTAGCCATTGACAATCCTGGTACAGGATCTAATGACTCCCCACTCAACTATCCTTCTCTCACCTTTAATTGGTACAAAGAAACGGGGCCAACTACATCTGTATTTGTCGCTGAAGGCCCTTCCCTATTAGTTAACAATGAAGGAACCTATTTTGTAGAAACCAATTATGGTACGTGTACATCAAATTCATTTTCAAACCGTGTTGCTATAAGTGAAGTTTCCTCAGGTGAAGCAGAAGCTGGTATATCGTCAAGTTTAGGAAATCCGTTTTGTCCGAGTCAAGGCTCAACTACATTAAGTACGATTGGAGGTAATAGCTATCAATGGTTTAAAGATGGTGTACCTATTACAGATGCAATAAATCAAATGTATCAAGCAAATGAATCTGGCACATATGCGGTTCAGGTCGATTTGGGTGATTGTTCTGCTTCAGGGTTCATAGAGCTTGAAAGCGAACTGTTTGATGCCGAAATAAATGTGTCAGCATTTAACGCAATCCAAGAAGGAGAAACTTTATCGGTCGTTGTAACCACGACAGCAAATAATCCAGCTTTTGAGTGGTACTTTAATGATGTACTAATTATTGGTGCAACCGAAGATAACTATGAGGTCACGCAAATTGGCAGCTATAAAATAATTGTAACTGAAACCGGAGCCTCAAACTGTAGCGGTTCAAGGGAATTTTTGTTTGAAGTTACAGAACCTTTTCCTGATGTAGAAAAAATACCTAATGTAATAAGTCCAAATGGAGACGGCATAAATGATAGTTGGATGATTCCAACAAAATACGTTAGTGGTACGAATACTATGGTTATGATCATGAACAATAATGGTAAAGTAGTATTACAAACCAACGATTACCCCAATAATTGGCCAGAGAATGATTTGAATTTATCAAGCATCAATCAGGTCTTTTATTATGTGATAAAAACAACTGATAACGAAACCAGAAAGGGTTCAATAACAGTAATAAAATAATATGAAAACACAATTATTGGTTTTACTATTATGTTTCTGTGCGACTCATTTCTTCTTCGCTCAAGAAGAAGATGGAGTGATTTCGCTTAATCTTCCTGTGAGAAACTCTCTAACCTTTAATCGTTATGCCATTAACCCAACCTTTAGTTTCGTAAGGGAACAGAGCAAATATATCAGCATTTACAATAAACGTGAATGGGTACAATTTGACGATGCACCCCTTACCTATTTAGCAAGTTATACAGGGAGGTTTGCAGAAAATTTAGGCGCTGGAATAAGTGTGTTTCAGCAAAATTATGGTGTTCTGTCAACTTTTGGTGGTGTTTTGAACTTCGCTTATAATGCAAGATTGACAAGAGAGAACAATCTCACGTTCGGACTTAATATAGGTGCTTATAAAAGCGGAATAAATACTGGAAATGTAGCTACGAATTTTGACGATCCTTCATTACAGAATGTTCCTGAAAACTTTTTGCTAACCATCAATCCTGGAATCAATTTAGGTTTGGGGTTATTTGATCTTGGATTGTCTGTTAACAATTTAGCAGCTTACAATTTTAAAGCATCAACACTTGTCGAAGACAATCCTGAACGCGGTATTCAAGCACACATCATGCATACTGGATATATGAACAGTAGAGGTTTCTTTGATGAGAGCAAATTTTCAGGTATTTTAAGATCAGAATTCAAAAAAGACGAAACAGTTGTTTCGGCTATTGCAATGCTTACCGTTCCAAAAGGCATTTGGGCACAACTAGGTTATAACACAACTTATGGCGTTTCTGGTGGTATAGGGCTTAACATTACGCCACAAATTGCAATAGAGTATAATTTTGAAAAAACACTAGGTGATTTAACCGAATTTGGATCGTCTCATGACATTACATTGGCATATAGGTTCAAAAATAACCAAAACTATTATTATAGCAGTGGTGATGAAGTAAGCGGACTTATTTCTCCAAAGACTAAAAGAAAGCCCTCTAAATCAAAAATATCGAAAACCAAAGCTGAAACAAACCGGAAATTGGCAGCTGAAAGAAAAGCCCAAATACAAGAAAAACGTTTAGTAGAACAAAAAGCCAAAGAGGAAGCTGAAATACAGGCGAAATTATTAGCAGAACAAAATGCCAAGAAAGAAGCTGAAGCACAGTCTAAACTATTGGCTGAACAGAAAGCTAGAGAAGAAGCCGAAACACAGTCTAAACTATTAGCTGAACAGAAAGCTAAAGAAGAAGCTCAAGCACAGTCTAAATTATTAGCTGAACAAAAGGCTAAAGAAGAAGCTGAAGCACAGTCTAAACTATTGGCTGAACAAAAAGCTAGAGAAGAAGCCGAAACACAGTCTAAACTATTAGCTGAACAGAAAGCTAAAGAAGAAGCTCAAGCACAGTCTAAACTATTGGCTGAACAGAAGGCTAAAGAAGAAGCTCAAGCACAGTCTAAATTATTAGCTGAACAGAAAGCTAGAGACGAAGCCGAAGCACAGTCTAAACTATTGGTTGAACAGAAAGCTAAAGAAGAAGCTGATGCTCAAACGAAACTTTTAGAGGAACAAAAAGCCAAAGAGGAACTTATTACTAACCCAAAAGACAAACTTGGAAAAGCTTTATATACTTTAAGTCAGCAAGCAGAAGATTCTAAAACAGAACAAGACGAATTATTTAAAAAAATAGATGATATCGTTGAGATCAAAAATCAGGACCTAAAGGATTTAAAGGAAGAAAATGATTTAAGTGAACAAGGGATAGTAGCAGAACCCAAGCCTTTTAAAAATAGTGCAGCCGAAAATAACACATTAAAGACCATGATATTGGATCTAGAAAATGTCATTAAATCACGTAATGAAGAAATTAAGGAATTAAAAACATTATATGAAGATAATTACAAAGCTGGTACTATCTATCTTGATGAGGTCAATTTATATTATAAAAAAACAATTGCTCGTTTGACAGCAGAACAGGTAAATGCTACACAGGCAAAATTAAATTTAGAATTAAGATTAGAGGCTATTCAAGTCGCTACTGAATTTGAACGAAACCGAAGAATCAAACGTGCAGCCTTCGACAATGAAGAAGAACGGTATTCTAATGATAGAGTACTATTGCAGAACATAAAAAAAACAACACCGCTACGAGATCAACCATATAAAACGGAAGATTTTGATTTTGGAGAAGAACAAAGTAGTAACATCCAAATTCTTAAAAACATTGACCATGTTGATAATGGTTATTACTTAATTATTGCTGTACACAGTGATATTGAAAAACGAAATGATTTTGTGACTAAGGTTGTAGCATCCGGTCGTATGAATGTAGATTTTTTCTATGATGTAAAAACCAGTAAATATTTCATTTATTATGACAAGTTCGACGGCATTAACGCTGCCAGCGAAGCATTAAAATCTAAAGGAAACAGACCCTATAACGCAAAAATGTCACTAATTAAAATTGAGAACTAATAAATAACAAATCCCCATTCCTTTTCGATATCGCTATTTGAGAAATGGAATTTTAAAAATAAATACCATGGAAAACCCTACTTTTTCTAAAATAGCAATAATTATTCTACTCTTTATGGGTATGCAATCGTTTGCCCAAAATCTTGTTCCCTTTTCGCCAAGATATGATCAGGCCATTAAAGGAGATATGCTCTTAATTGGAAACAGTAACGTAGGGTTACATGTTTCCGACCCATACAATGGTACAGGAACAAATGATAATATTGACGCAGCGGTTTATGTAGATATTGATGGAGACCCAAGTACATTCAACTCGAGTAGTGCAGATCTATATGTTCCTAGCATTGAAAGTTGTTATAAAATAGTTTATGCCGGCCTCTATTGGAGTGCCGTAGTTAATGGTGCTGAACCAATTTCTGATATTAAATTTAAAACTCCAGGTGGAGCCTATACAGATATAACTGGAACGGAAATTTATTTTCAAAATGCCGGAAATAATAACAATTCAAACACCTATGTCTATTATCATGATGTAACAGATATGCTTACGGCATTGCCAAACCCTGAAGGAACCTACGCCGTGGCAAATATCTCTTCGTTGATTGGCCCTAAGCCAAATTCAGAAGGTCTTTCTGCCGGTTGGTCTCTTTTTGTTATATATGAAGACCCTATTCTACCCGCCAAATACATAACATCATTTGATGGGATTACTAAAATTACAGCTTCTATTAATGAAACATTTCCTGTAACGGGATTTACAACCATACCAGTTGGGCCAGTACGAGCTAAATTTGCCTTTAGTACAATTGAAGGTGATCAAAGTTATACGGGAGATTTTTTACAGCTTAATGGGAGTACCATTGACGCAACAAATAATGCTGGTACAATAATTAGACCTGGAAATAATTTTTTCAATAGTTCAGTGTCTATAATTGACCCTGCAACCAATACACCAGAACTTTTTACTTTAAGAAACCCGTCTAGTTCAAACACCTTAGGGTTTGATGCAGGAATTATAAATATTCCGAATCCGGGAAATAGTTTGATTCCGAACAGTGCAACCTCAGCCACAATAAGCTTGGGAAGTAATCTGGATATCTATTATTACTATTTCAGTGCTTTTGCAATAGAAATTATCGCACCCAACATAGTCCTCACAAAAATTGTTGAAGATGATTTAGGGAATAATATTGGAGGTCAAACCATTGGTTTGGATCAACCATTAAATTATGTCATTGGATTTCAAAATACAGGAAATGATGATGCTACAAATTTTCAGATTAGGGATGTCCTTCCTATCAATATCGTCTACAATCATCCAACTGATCTTGTATTGCCAACAGGTGTAACAGTTGCTAGTTACAACCCTACAACACGAGAACTAATTTTTGATATCGAAGATTATTTGGTTGAAGAAAATGATCCAGTGTATGAAATACGTATTGAAGTAAGGACCGTAGAGTTCTGTAGTCAGTTAGCCGATTCATGTGATAATTTAATACTCAATCAAGCTTTTGCAACATATGAAGGTGTGACAAATCCAGATTTCGTTATCACAGATGATCCAAGTGTTAGCAGTAATACGGGATGTTTATTAACGCCTCAGGCCACAAATTTTTTAGTAGACCTAGATGATTGTGCATTAATAGAAGAGATTGTATTATGTGGTGATAGCATTGATTTAACTGCTGGAGATGGATATGATTCATATTCATGGTCAACCAGTCCTACAGGAACGCCAGTAATCGGAACTACACAAACGATTACAGTTACAGCCACAGGAACATATTATTCATTTAATACAGCTCCTGCACCTTGTCAATCTATTACTCAACAGTTTAATGTCACCCTTTTCGGTAGTAATACAACCAATCCTGTTATTCCGTATGCCGATGAAGTGGTCACTTGTCCGAATGATGGAAAACTATTGCCAAATATATTTTTATGTGGCGCAAATGATTCTAGAGACATTCAAACAAATATTGCAGGCGTAACCTCAATGATTTGGGAACAATTAGACGAAGGCAGTTGCACCGCAGTTCCAGATCCTGATTGTGCCAATGAAGATGGTGTCTGTATTTGGAACCAGGTAGCAACAGGACCCAATTATATAGCGAACAGCGCAGGACAATTTAGATTGACCATCAATTATGAAGGTGGTTGTTTTGAACAGTTCTATTTTAACGTATACACGAATTTGTTAAGCCCAACCGTAATTACATCAGATATAATCTGTACAACTCCTGGAAGCATAACAGTTAATGACGTACCATCGGGTTATGAATATAGTTTAGATAACACAAACTATCAGGTAAGTAATATATTTTCAATTAACACAGCGGGCACTTATACCGTTTATATCAGACAAATTGGTATTCCAACAAATCCATGTGTTTTTACGGTACCTGATGTTTTAATAAGAGCTCGAGACTTTACCGTTTCTACAACCGTTACACAGCCTATTTGTTACGATGATAAAGGGAGCATTCATTTAGCGGCCAATGATGCCGAACCTCAGTATTTCTTTTCAATATATGATGGAGCAACCTTAATTAATAGTGTTGGCCCAATAACTGAAAACAACTATACATTCGCCGATTTGAATCCAGGAACGTATACTGCACAAATTGATACAGAAGATGGCTGTACCTATACAGAAGACATTACAATAATTGAGCCGCCTCAATTAACAGTTACCGCAGCACTTACAAGTCCGTTGACATGTACCGATGGTGAGATAACTATATATGCTGAAGGAGGAACATCTCCATATTTCTATTTTATAAACAGTACAACTGTTTTTCAAACGGTACCTGAATATGTTGTAACGGCACCAGGAGTATATGAAATTACCGTTGTTGATTCTAACAACTGTAGTGCAAGTACGACCATAACGGTTGATATGATTCCCCCACCAGAATTTAACATCAGCAAAACAGATATTGATTGTAATGGCGCATCTGATGGTAGTATAACCATAAATGTGACGAATGCAAACGGAAACAGTTTAGCATACAGCATTGATGGTGGAGCAACCTTTTTCAATTCTTCTGTATTTACAGGTCTTGATGCTGGAGATTATGATGTAGTAGTACAATATACCATTGGTACGTCTATTTGTACAACAGATCCTCAAACCATAACAATTATCGAGGCTGATGCTATTTCAGGAACAGCTGAATTAACAGCCCCATACACGTGTACAAGTACCGGAACTATTACAGTAACCGGAGTAACTGGTGGTACTGCACCCTATACTTATAGCATAGATGGTGTTAATTTTCAAACGAGTAACGTTTTTACAGGCTTAACCACTGGAACCTATACAATTACTATTAAAGATGCGAATGATTGTACGTTTGTCACTAATGAAATCATTATAGATTCATTAAATCCCCCAACGGATTTAACTTTTGACAACACTCCAATAAACTGTTCTGCAAACACAACAACAGTTACTATAACAGGAGTAACTGGTGGTACTGGAGTATTAGAATATCAAATCATTGCACCAGTTGCAAGTGCAACAGCCTATCAAACATCAAATATATTTACTGGGTTAGCACCTGGTACTTATACGTTTCAAGTTAGAGATGAGAATGATTGTGTTTATAGTGAATCTTATACGATTGATCCGTTACCAATACCCACGGTTAACGTCGTATTAACAGAAGTCTTGAACTGTACGTCAACACCTGACGCAATCATTACAGGAACTATTACGGGTGCTGCACCATATACTTACGCGGTTTCGATAAATGGTGGAGCATATACGGCATTAGGAGCAACGGGATCGCCATTTACGTATTCAACAGCGACAGCCGGAACCTATCAGTTTGAAATAACAGACACCAATGGATGTACTGCAGAATCAAGTGTGTTAACCGTTGAACCTTTATCATTACCAGACTTAAGTGCTGTGGTACAAACTCAACCAATTCTATGTAATGGAGATTCAAATGGAGCTATTGATATCACAATTGATACCACAGTAGGAACAGCTCCTTTTGTCATTAATGTAAATAACGATACAACAGGTACAGATTATGGCACTCAAACGTCTGGCTTACCAGCTGGTACTTATACTATTACTATAACTGATGCTAATTCTTGTACAGCTACTGAAACCGTTATCATCGATGAACCAGATCCAATTGTGGTTAATTACCATACTGTTGATATTAGTTGTGGTCCTGGTGGAGTATCTCAAGGGTCAATAATTATAGACAGTGTTACTGGCGGAACTTCTCCTTACAATTATTATGTGACAGGAACTAATGGTTATTCAAATTCTGAACTTAATGCTACTGGATCGACTTCAGTGAGTTTTGATGTCGTAGACTTCGGATTATACCAAATTAATGTAGTTGATGCTAATGGGTGTTCAATACTATTTGAAGATGTATTGGTAGCCTCACCTCCAACAGATCTAGATATCACAATTACAGCTACAGTAGATTGTCTATTAGGTGGAGAAGCTGTGGTTAGTGTAGGTTCTTCATTACCAAGTTCAGGGCCTTTCTTTTTCAGCATTTATCAAGGCCCAATATCTGTATATCCAAACCCTCCAGGGTCTTGGATACCTGAAGATTCTCCTGGAAGTCAATCTGCTACATTTACTGGTTTGACACCAGGTGTGAGTTATACATTTATTATCTATGATGCCTCTACAAATTGTAGTTATTATGAACCTGCTACAACTCCAATACCAACAAACTCAACATTAACACTAAGTGCTGAGAGTTCTAATAACATTACATGTACAGGAAGCGCTGATGGCAGTGTGTCTTTTACTATTAATAGTGTTTACGGTATTGCTGTAAATGTTGATTATGAAATATTTGATTCATTAACTTTAGCCTCAACAACAATAACAGGTTCAGGTTCTGTTCCAGCTGGTGGATCATTTTCAGTAACAGATTTAGGACCTTTACCTTTTGGCAACTATTTTGTTTCAATTAGTGAGACTTCTGGGCCAAACTCTGGTTGTGGTGTGGTTACCGCGCCATTTAATATAACCGAATCTGCAATTTTATTAGAATTAGCAGTTTCCGTAGACCAAAATGCAAATTGTAATGCAAACTCTGGAATTATAAGTGCTATAGCACAAAATGGGACTGCTCCATATTTATATCAAATTACAACGGCAGCTACTGCTCCCCTTGCAACAGATGTAAATTGGGCTTCAGCAAGTGTTTTCAATAGAGATGCAGGAAACTATTATGTTCATGTTTTAGATGCTTATGGATGTATTATATCTAGTCCTGTTGTAGTATTACCAATGGATGCTACACCAGTAATTTCAGCAACAGTCAACACTTTATGTACCATAACTGATGGAAACTTTGAAATTGACGTTACACTAGATACACCAGGTATTGCACCATATAGTTATAGTGTAGATGGAGGTGCTTTTCAAAATCTAACAGCACCTTTTACAATATCCAACCTGTTTGCTGGAACTCACACTATTGAGGTACAAGATGCAAATGGCTGTGGAAACTTAGTATCAGTAGATGTTCTAGCGCCTATTGGTCTAACACCTAGTATTACAACATTACCGACATGTAACGATGATGATGGCCAAATAACAGTATCCGGTTCTGGTGGTTCTGGAACGTATGCTTATAGTATTAGTCCTAATCCAGCATCAATAAATCTAACAGGTAATGTATTTTCTGGTGTACCATCTGGAATCTATACAATAACCATAACTGATACAGTAACATCTTGTACAGAAGATGTGACAATATCATTGCAGCAAGCCACTCCTCCATCATTAACTACAACGCCAACTGCAGTTACATGCTTTGGCGACAATTCGGGTTCATTTGAATTAAATGTAAATGGCTACTCTGGACCTTATAGTTATGAAGTAATTGATAGTGCTTCAACATCAGTTTTTGGTGTTGTTAATGCAAATACATCGACAAACCCCATAATAGTAACAGGAATGCAAGCTGGAAGTTTTACGGTCGTTATTACTGAAACCGCAATTCCTTTTTGTTCAACTACTTCAACTGTAATAATTGCTTCTCCTGCTGAAGCCTTAACGCTTGTCGCTACAGAAACATCAAATGTATCATGTGATAACAATCAAGGTACTATCACTGCCATTGCAAATGGTGGTTGGGGAGATTATCAATATGAATTAACAGGTGATGCAATTGTAGCATATTCAACAAATAATGTGTTCACAGATTTATCTGCTGGTAGTTATACTATAAATGTTATGGATGCTGAAGGCTGTATAGCCACAGCAGATGTAACTCTAGTAGAACCAACACCAATAGACGCAACATTCACACCTAATACAACACTATTATCTTGCTTTGGAGATCAAAATGCTTCAATAACGATCAGTAATGTTACTGGTGGTCAAGGAAGTGATTACACATATACCCTGAATACCATTTTACCTACGCCAAGTACATCAGGTCCACAAACCTCAAATGTATTTGGTAATCTAGGAGCTGGAACTTATTCTGTCACTATAACCGATGGTATTGAATGTATCATGACTTCAGTAGATATAGTAATAACTGAACCGACGTCTATTGATGCCAGTTTAGTCACGACTACAACACAAACTTGTTTGACTGAATCTACACTTACATTAAGTGCTACTGGAGGAACCGGACAATACTCATACAGTAACGATAGTACATTTGCAACAGTTCTAGGAACATTTAATTCGTCAATAACATTTTCTGTTCCGACTGGAACACATCAGTACTTTGTAAGAGATGCTAATGGTTGTAATGCCAATGTATCTAATGAAATTACAATTGACCCATTACTTGATTTATTAATTAATTTAGAATCTACTGATCCAACTATTAATTGTGCTGGAGATAATACAGGAACTATTGTAGCTACAGCAGAAGGAGGGTTAGGTAATTATATATATACATTACAAGATACGGCAGGAAATGCTATCACAGCTACACAAAATAGTCCAGGTGTCTTTACAGAGTTAGTGGTAGGAACTTATGTTGTACATGTAGAAAGTGGAGATTGCGAGACTGCAACGGCACCTATTACTATCACAGAACCCACAGCACCATTAATTGTTGATTATATAATTAATGATGTGACTTGTAGTGGTAATAATGATGGTATTCTTGAAATCAATGCATCTGGTGGTACAGGAATCATTAAATACGCTATTTCTCCTCAATTAGATCAATTTTTTGAGACAAATATTTTTGAAGACCTTGCTCCAGACACCTATACTGTTATTGTACAAGATGTACTAGGGTGTTATGAAACATTTGAATTTACAATAAACGATCCCATTCAAGTAATACTTAGCATTGTTCCCGATTCAATTTTTGAAGAAACCTGCGCAGGTGATGCCAATGGTGAATTTAGTATCGATATTTCTGGTGGAACATTACCATATAGTGTGAGCTTAGATAATTATGATGGGCCATATTTAACTGGAACTGCAACACAAACAATTTTTGATTTCACAGACTTAAATGGAGGCGATCATACGGTTTATGTTCGTGACGCACAAGGTTGTGAATCCGAATGGAATATTACGTTCCCAGCATCAGTACGCATAGACCCAAAAACAGAAATTGAATACGTCTGTGAAAATAACATTATGAGTAATGTCGTAACGGTTATTGTAGATGAAACTATAGACCCTTCAGAATTAGATTATTCTTTAGATGGCGGACCTTACCAGATCAGCAATGTATTTACAAATGTTATACCAGGAACAGGTCACTATATTGATGTTAGACATACCAACAGTTGTATTCAAACGACCGAAGTATTTGATATTGAAGATTATCTACCTGTATCCTTGATATTGACTACAGGAGATGAAGCTGGTGAGATCATTGCGAATGCAGAAGGTGGTACAGGTATCTATCAATTTACAATGAATGGTGAAGATTATGGTGACACCAATACATTTATTGTTTCAGATTCTGGAACGTACATAGTTATTGTAACTGATAGTGCCGGATGTCAAGCAACTGCACAAATTGAAATAGAGATATTGGACCCTTGTATACCGGATTATTTTTCGCCTAATGACGATGGCATTGCTGATGGATGGACCATTGAATGTTCTGACCTATATCCAAACCTCACCTTTGATATTTTTGATAGATACGGTCGTAAGATAGCCACCTTACGTGTAGGAGAATTTTGGGATGGCAAATATAAAGGCACTGAGCTTCCAACTGGTGACTATTGGTATGTGGTTAAACCAAATAGCACGGCATTAAATCGTGAGTATGTTGGACATTTCACGCTTTATAGGTAATAGAGCCATAAGAATTTAAAATTAAGATGATGAAAAAATTTATACTATATATTCTTTTACTGGCTGGTATCTTGGGCTACGGACAAGAGCTCAATTTACCTGTTTGGACCCAATATTTGGCAGATAACGATTTTGTTATCTCACCGACCTATGCTGGTATTGGAGATAATTTAAGAGTTAGAGCTAACGGATTGACCCAATGGGTGGGCATAAAAGGTGCACCTGACAATCAAGCCCTATATGCTGATTTTAGAATCTCTGATCGCACAGGTGTCGGACTATCCCTTTACAACGATAAAAATGGAAACACACGTCAAAAAGGTGTGAAATTTTCTTTTGCCCACCATCTTACATTGGACTACACAGAAAAGATGTTCTTATCTTTCGGGCTGTCTTACAACATTAATAGTTTTAGAATTGCCGTAGAAAATTTTGAATCCATAGATGGAACACCCATTGTAGATCCTTCTATTACAGGTGACCGATCTAAATCAAACCACAATTTTGATGTTGGGTTTTTGTATCGCTTTAATAACACTTATTTTAGTTTGAATGCTAACAACCTTCTAAAAAAGAATCTTGATGATTTTACTGGTTTTGAACCTGGCGATCTTCTTAATTTTCAAATATATTCAGGTATTGTCCTTGGAAGTAACGAGAACAGTGATATTGAATATGAACCCTCTGTATTTTACCAATTGTACTGGAGTGACAAACGATCATCAACAGATGTAAATTTTAAATTTCGAAAATATAATAGAGATGAAGATTACTTTTGGCTAGGAGCTTCTTACCGTTTTTTAAATGATCAATTTTTTACACCCTTGAACATTGGACCTATGGTTGGCATCTCGAAAAGCAAATTATATTTTGCGTATTCGTATCAATTTACTATCAATGAACTTGCAGGGTTCAATTCAGGAACGCACTCCATCACCTTAGGAATAGATCTTTTTCAAGGCGCCAGTAATTGTGCATGTACGAAGGGTACAAGTTGGAGAAAGTATAAAAATACAGGGTACAACAATAAATAGTTGGTGTGAAATACAATGAGAATAAAATTATAGCAAGTCAATAACATTATTATTGCAAATTGTAATAAGAACACCATTCCACACACATTATATTTCCCTCCTACACTTATCGTTAAAAATAAATATTGCTCTTATCTGTCGGTCATTTGACATTGACTTTTTTGCTTCGCCTATTTTTATATCATCCAAGCACGCAATAAAGACTAGAAAAGTTAGCCCAAAAGCACCTTTTCTCTCCTGCTTTTTGAATTTTTATACTTTCGAATAGCACATGAATCCCTATCTTTGTGCGTTCCATCATTATGATTAAAAGATTTGCAACAGATAAAAGATTACTTAGATCAAATAGCCACCATATCTAAGTTAGATTGGGAGTTTTTCACATCTAAACTACAGCGCCGTGTTATTCCAAAGAAAGCGGTTTTTTTAAAACTGAATGACATAGAGCATCATATCTCTTTTATTGAATCTGGTGTTGTACGCTTATTTATTCCTAAAGAAAATCCAGATAAGGAAATTACCTTTGGCTTTAGTTTTAAAGACCAATTTATTAGCGCATATGATTCCTTTTTAACGCAGAAACCTTCAGCGTATCAATTGCAAGCTCTTACAGAAACAACCATTTTAAGTATTACTTATACAGATTTACAAGCAGTTTACAAAACCACACAAATCGGAAATCTTATTGGCAGATTGACAGCTGAACGCCTCTTTTTAATAAAATCTAAGCGTGAACAAAATTTATTGAATCTTACAGCTGAAGAGCGTTATATGAAATTGTTTAAAGAACGTCCAGAACTATTAAAGGTGATTCCACTAAAGTACATCAGCTCTTATATTGGTGTCACTGCACAAGCTTTAAGTAGGATTAGAAAACGTTTATGAAAGCGTTTAATTGATTTAGGTTCATTGTTTTGCTCATAACATCAAATTATCTTTGCAAAAAAAGTTATGGCGGTAATTATTTTCGTTTTGGTGCTTTGGTACGGAGGCTTGTTTTTTCAATCTTTCTTTTTACATCGTTATGCGGCACATCAGGTATTTACCATGTCAAAAACTATGGAGCGTATTACCTTTGTTTTAACTTGGGTTTTTCAAGGTTCGAGTTATTTAAGTGCTTATGGTTATGGAGTTATGCATCGTATGCACCATGCTTATACAGATACTGAAAACGATCCACATTCCCCATCTCATGATGCTAATTTATTTGCGATGATGTGGAAAACAAAAACAATCTATCAAGATATTAATAAACAACGCATTGCTATTGATCAGCGTTTCACTAAAAATGTTCCGCAATGGAAAGGATTTGATGCATTTGCAAGTTCTCGTTTTTCTAGATTGCTCTGGATTACACTTTATATTTTATTTTTTGTGTACTTCGTAACCGCATGGTGGCAATGGTTATTTTTACCTGTAACCTTTTTAATGGCACCAATTCACGGTGTGATAATTAATTGGTTTGGACATATTTATGGCTATGTCAATTATAACATGAAGAATACCAGTAAAAACCTCTTCCGTTTTGATTTTTTAATGATGGGCGAAGGCTATCATAATAATCATCATAAGCATGCAAGCAGAGCAAATTTTGGTATAAAATGGTATGAGATTGATATCACTTATTTAATTATAAGACTATTGGATGTTTTTGGTTTTATTCGCCTGAAAGTCATTACAGTAAAGGATTGATACGAATTTAAGTTTTATTTATTCCTTTTTTCTAATTACTATTACACATATTTACCTGAAGGTATTGCCATGATCCGCGCTTTGAATTTTGGTGCTCAAATATGGTAAATTTTACTATCTTCAGAAAAATATGCGATTAGCATCTAATTAAATCAGAAAAACACCTATGGCAGAGCAAAAAGATTTGGATTTTACGTATACCACTATCGACGAGATATTTCGATTGAGCATGGGAGAAACGGGTGATTATAGCGGTGCGAAATACGATGGTGACTTTTCCATGTCTTTAGAAGACGCTCAAAAGGCAAAACATATCTTTATTGCTGATAGCCTTAATATTTCCAAAGGAAGTAAAGTATTGGACATGGCATGTGGCTGGGCGCCTTTCACACGATATGTGACCCATGAAAGAGGTGCAGAAAGTATTGGTTTAACACTTTCACAAGGGCAGGCAGACGCTTGTCAAAAAAATGGTTATAACGTGAAGGTGAAAGATTGTCGGTATATAAAACCGACAGATTTCGGAACTTTTGATGCCATTACGTGTATTGGCGGATTAGAACACTTTTGCTCCGTAGAAAAATGGCAGGAAGGTAAACAAAAACAGATATATAGTGACTTTTTTAAAGTACTCTACGATTTGTTACCCGTTGGTGGTCGATTTTATATGCAAACAATGACCTTTAGTAAGAATATGATAGAGTTTGAAGCATTAGATGTGAATGCCGAAAAAGACTCTACAGCCTATATTATGGCGCTCATGGTAAAACAATTTCCCGGATCTTGGCTTCCTTATGGCCCTGAAATGGTAATCGAATGTGCAGAACCTGGATTTAAATTAATTTCCAAAAGTAGTGGAAGACTGGATTATATAGAAACCATCGCTCAATGGCGAAAAAAGTTCAGGAAATTCAATTTAAAGAAATATTGGCTATACTTATCGCTTATTCCAAGGTATTTCATGGACAAGGAATTCAGGCATCTGGTCGCTATTTTTAAAGTAAGCCCAAATAAAGTCTGTTTTGAAAAAGAGGTCATGGACCATTACCGACTGGTTTTCGAGAAGGTTTAAAAACCTTAGTAATGCAGTAGAGATTTTTTGCTGTCAAACATTCACGATGCTCACTGTTGGTTTTTTTCCTAAAGAACGAAGCATTTTCACATGATCCCAAATAGCTTGAAAGAGATCTTTTTTAACATGGTAAGGCATCCCATATTCTCTTGCTGTATCGGCCACAATATTTGTTAATCCTTTATAATGTACATGACATACATCAGGAAGTACATGGTGTTCAACCTGATAATTCAAACCTCCTATCAACCAAAATAAAAGCTTGCTTTTTGGAGAAAAGTTACTGGTAGTCGCAAATTGATGACCGTACCAATCGTCCTCCATCATACCCTTATTATCTGGGAGTGGAAAGTCATTGGCAGGCATGATATGAGCTATTTGAAAAACAATACTCACCAACATTCCTGTTACAAAATGCATGGATAGAAATGCCAATAAAATCACCCACCAAGATTGAGGTAACATAATCATTGGTAGTACAATGGCATACGAATAATACAACAACTTCCAAGCGACCATGCTTATGAGCGTTTTTTCATATTCATGTTTCTTTTCAAAAAACCCCATATCTCTATAGCGATTTAAGCGCACAAAATCTTTGGTTGTAATCCAAGATATAGTGGATATTCCGTAGAAAAACCAGATATA
>JABABD010000039.1 GCA_014238425.1 Flavobacteriaceae bacterium
GAGGTGAAGGTCATGGAGAAGGAGAAAAAGGTGAACATGGAAATGAAAGAAAAGGAGAACACAACTAATGTAATAGTATAATGTTTAAAATAGCTGAGGAATTTCCTTGGCTTTTTTATTTTATAGCATAAGGTTAAAGATGTGTTAAAACTTAAATGTTCTACAATAATAGAACAAAAAATATGTTCTCTATTTGTAGAACGATCTACAGGAAAACATATTTTAAATTTAAGTATTATGAAAAAACCGATTTTATTTTTAGCAATTTTTGCCTTAGTTGCATCAACAGTATTAACCTCATGTTCTAAAGATAGTATGGGAGATGGACCAGAAGGTAATGAGACTGGAGGAGATGAACAAGGAGAGTCAGGCACACGTTGGACAAAGACACAAACAGCTGATGAAGTTATTAACGGCATTCATGCCATCATTGCTTTTGATGCAGCTAGTAATGCTTTTGTTGGTACGTTCGAAAATTTAAATTCTAATGTTGCTCAACAAACTCGATTAGAAACACACATTTTTGATGCGAACGGAAATAGCACAGAATTTGGACCAACACCAGGAGTTGATATGGCGCCAGGTGAAACGCGAAGTGTTACATTATCAATTACTACTGGAGTGAACTTTGTAGAGTTTACTATGCATCCAGAAGTTGGAACTGCAGGATCAGGAGGATAAAATTTGAGAATTAGTTTTTATGGTTGATTGATGGTTTGTCCTCATAAGCTTTATGAACTTATGAGGACTATTTTTTAACAACAGCCTCCACCATCATAATGAAATGTAGATTCTGAGAAATAAATATCATCTCTACCTAAAGCTTGTAATGCTCCAGCTGTTTTATCACAGATAGCTAAAGGTTGATTCTTTAATAAGATATGTCCAGCTTTATCATCAAAATAATCTTCATCTCCATAATAAATGGCTGCTTTACCTGTAAATATACAAGGACCATCTGCTGGCATTGGATCTTTAATAGCTGCAACTTCGATAGATTCGATATAAATCAATTCATCTGTCGGATAGTTTTTGGGGTCGAGAATTCTATATGGTTTTCTGGCTCTAATTTCAATAGTTCCAAATCCAGCATCAGTTAAAGCTTTTACATATTCAGCAATTGGTAAACTACCACTTAAACACAATGCTCTAAGACGATCATCGTTACGCAATGCGTCATTCATAGGTTGCTCACACGTCGGGTCACTCATAACTAATTTACCATGAGGTTTTAAAACCCGATACATTTCTGCAATAGCTTTCTTTAAATCTTCTGCTTTAAATATGTTGAATAAACAGTTTTGAGCAGCAACATCAATAGAATTATCCTCAACATTTAAGTTTAATGCATCACCTTTTACAAGATCTACAAATTCAGATTTAAACCAATCATTTTGTGCTTCAGCTTCAATGAAATTTTTACGAGAGGCTTCTAACATTTCATCTACCACATCAATACCTACAACGCCCCCTTTTTGTCTGTTGAAATATGCAAATTGTAATAATTCCATTCCTCCACCAACACCTACATAAAGCATTTTAGGATTATTGGTTAAATCTCTTGCATGCACTGTAGAACCACAACCATAGTTCATTTCTTGCATAATTTTTGGAATCTTTAAACCAGGTAATTCCCAAATAGGATTTGTAGTACAACATAAGCCGACATCTGGGGTTAGTGCTGCTTCTTTATATAAATCGTTTGTAGCTTCTAAATAGTTACTCATTTCATTATGTTTTTTGTCATTGCGAGGAACAAAGTGACGTGGTAATCTCAAAAACAGATTTCTTCACTTCTTTCTGAATGACGTTAAA
>JABABD010000007.1 GCA_014238425.1 Flavobacteriaceae bacterium
AATCCATAAGATTGAGTTACTGGAGCGAATGCCCCTGAATCAAATTCTGTTACAGCTGCTATTGTGAAATCATAATTCCCGTCGTCTATTAAAGTGAAGGAATAATTCTGAGCGTTAATAATACTTGGCATGAAGCAAAGCATAATTAACGTTAAAGTAGAAAGGGTAATTTTTTTCATAGTTAGGAATTATATGTAGGTTAAATTTAATTATTCGGTGTTTGTTCGTTTATTGGCCAAGATGGAAGTCCTAAAAAGTTTCCTGGATTGGTCAGCACATTTTGTAATATTAGTGGGGTATCTGGATTAGTTCCAGTGTATTGTGCAAATCCATTCATATCGACATCAAATTTTGAATATCCACTGATTGGAAAGGAGGGTAGGTTTAAGAAGTTTGAAGGACTATTAAGCACGTAGGCTAATATTCCTGCAGGATCTGGAGTAGCGCCCGTATATTGTATCAATCTATCATCATTCACATTCCCAGCCCATAATGCTCTATCGCCTGAACTAAGAATTGCTTGGGCATTGGTCCCAAAGGTTGAAAAGCTACTATCCGTAAAGTCTACTGTTGTAATTGTTTTAGATAAGTATATTGGAGATGCAGACATTACTCCTAAATGATTTCTATGATTTACTTCTATAAAGTAATTATTGTTTTGTGCAGTAAATTGCAAGGGAGACATACCATCAGCGCTTAGTACAAAGCCATCTCTTTTTATTAAGCCATTTTTTTCGCTGATAACTTTACCAGCTGCGTTTCTTAGTTTAACAGTAACCCAATCTACTACAGCATTATTACCAGAGTTAGAAAAGGCATTATCTGAAATTTTTATTTTATCATTGTATGGAGATATATTCGGAAGGTAATTACTAGTTCGTAAATCATCGCGCATCAAACCATCTGAAGTCCCGACCGACGCTCCTTGTAAAATTGCGATAGGCATTAAATATAATAATTGAGAAGTTTGTTGAAACCCTTGGGTGAGTGTAATTTCACTATTATTGATGGTGCTCGAGACTAATTCACCCGAAGTGGTATTAAGAACAATTTCTGAATTTGAAATTTCTTCTCCAGAAATACCTACAACATCATTGACTAATTGCTGCCCATAAGACGCACAAAAAATCAAACATAAAAATAGAACGGGACATATTCTACTCATAATATTATAGTTAAACTATTTATTATTAAAAATTACGCTATTGCGTAAGAGGGAAGGATTAACAATTCACTAATATAATTTAAAAGTTAAAATTAGTACAATATTTATGCGAATATAGAAAAAAATATGACAAAACATCTATGAAATGCAAATTTCTTCGACAAAATACATTTTAATTAATGTTTTTTATTCTCTTATTCGTTAAATTTTTAATTATTTTATTAAGGTGATAAAATTTTTTTAGAAAACAATTATTGTATATATTGAGCACTTAATTATAAGATTACATGGACGATAAAGTCAAATTTGAATTGGAATTTCCAATTCATGCTTCACCGCAATTATTATATCAATATATTTCTACTCCATCTGGTTTGTCTGAATGGTTTGCAGATAATGTTAACTCTAGAGGAGAATTGTTTACTTTTATTTGGAACGATAGTGAAGAACAAGCGAAGTTAGTTACGAAGAAGAATGGAGAACGCATAAAATTTAGATGGCTATATGACGATGACGACGCGCAATATTTCTTTGAAATACGTATTCAGGTTGATGAGATTACCAAAGATGTGTCATTAATGGTTACTGATTTTTCTGAAGAAGATGAAGTTGAGGAAACCAAAATGCTCTGGGAAAACCAAATCTCTGATTTGAAACAAGTGCTCGGATCTGCATAAGGTTTGTCTTTTTAAATTATATTTGTCCCGTTTTTAATTTTTTGAATTCGGGATTTTTTTATGGTCAATATTAACGGTACTTTTTTCTCAGATACAGAATCTTATTTAACCATAAATAATCGCGGGTTTAATTATGGTGACGCATTATTTGAGACCATAAAAGTAGTACATGGCAAAATACTCTTTTGGGAAGATCATTATTTTAGACTCATGGCATCTATGCGTATACTTCGTATGGAGATTCCTATGACTTTTACTATGGAATTCTTAGAAAGTCAAATTCTGGAGACTATTGGAAAAAATGAGCTAGATCAATTTACATCTAGAATTAAGTTATCGATCTACCGAGATAGTGAGGGTTTATATCTACCTACTATAAATAATATAGGATATTTTATCGCTGCGAAAAAAATCGACTCGGATTTTTATGGGCTATCTGAAGATGATTATATAGTAGATCTCTATAAAGATCATTATATATTGTCTGGGTTATTATCTACCTTAAAAACAACTAACCGTATTATTAATGTTATTGGAAGTATTTACGCTAAAGAAAATGGGTGGGATAATTGTATTTTACTGAATGAAAATAAGCACGTAGTAGAGATGCTTAATGGCAATGTTTTTTTAGTGAACGGAACCACTATTAAAACACCGCCTTTAGATTCTGGTTGCATTAAAGGAATTATGCGCAAACAAGTTATAGAAGTAATTAGTGCTATTTCGGAATATGAAATAAAAGAGAAAGAGATATCACCTTTTGAACTTCAAAAAGCAGATGAATTGTTTATTACTAATGTTATCTCTGGAATTATTCCCATTAATAAGTATAGAAAGAAAACCTATAATCGTTCAGTCTCAATGAATATTTTAGCAAAATTGAATACAAAAATCAGACTTGGTTAATTGTAGCTAGGGTTTTCAGGGGCATTAGACCAAATACTATAATTCCCACCAAGTTCTAACATTTTTTCTTTCCAAAAAGTCTCACAGCATTTTTCGATGATTTCATCTTTATATACATTTTCTAAAACCACCCAGGAATTACTTGTTAATTCGGATTCCAATTGATTTTTGTCCCAGCCTGAATAGCCTAAGAAAAAGCGTATATCTTTTTCGTCTATTTTATCTTCAGCCATTAATTCTACTACTTTAGCAAAATCACCTCCCCAGAAAATCCCTAATGAAATTTCTATGCTTTCTGGTATGAGCTCTGGAATTTTATGAATAAAATATAAGTTGTCTTGTTCAACCGGACCACCATTATATACTTTGATATCGGATGTCATTTCTGGCACCAAATCATTTAATTTGTATTCCAATGGTTTATTAAGGATGAAACCAATAGAGCCTTCATCCGTATGGTCAGCCAGCAAAACCACTGATCTATTAAAGGACATGTCACCAATTATAGATGGTTCTGCTATTAATAAACTGCCTTTTTCTGGCTTTAGTGTTATCATAGCATTTGTTTTTCTTACTTAAATCTAAAACTTATTTAATAAAAAAACAATTATTCATCTTAAAAATGCGTATTACAACGACAAAAAAAGCTCACCATTCTGGTGAGCTTTATATAACTTAATAAAAAAGGGGTTTAGTTTACTGCACTTCCTAAATCAGAACCTGCTTTAAACTTCACTACATTTTTCGCTTTGATTTTGATAGTTTTACCAGTTTGTGGGTTTCTTCCATCTCTTGCAGCTCTTCTAGTAACTGACCAAGAACCAAATCCTACTAAAGAAACTCTTTGACCTTTTTGCAAAGCACCTTCTATATTAATAAGTACTGAATCTAATGCTTTTTTTGCTGCTGCTTTAGAGATTCCAGCATCTTCAGCCATTCCTTCTACTAAATCTGTTTTGTTCATAATGTAAATTTTAATTATTAATGTTGGTTAAACCATTTTTGTTAAACGTTGTACAAAATTATACGGATAATCCATCCGTGCAAGTAATAACGGGCGAAATGCTTCTATTTGTTGATAACTTAAAGCAATTGTTAATAAAGCCGTAACTATTTAGTAGTTTTTTGCTAACCTTACTGAATATAGGCATTCACAGCACTTTAGTGTCTTTTGAAAAACTGTAACCGTTTAAAAGTGATTTTGCGTCCATTTTTCGTTTCCCTGGCAGTTGTAATTCTTTAATATATATATAACCTTTTCGTACTGAGATTTTTATTGTGTTTTTTTCAATAATAAGAGTCCCAATGGAAAAATTATGTTCCTCCTTAATTTTTTCGCAAGTGTATATCTTCATTATGAGTTTCTCATCACCATTTATTAAATGGGTCCAAGCTCCTGGATAAGGGTTTAACCCTCTTATCATATTATATATATTACCTTTAGAGTCACTCCAATCTATTTTGCAGTTGTTTTTGTTTAATTTGGGAGCTTCTTTTAATTCCTTGGTTTTAGGTTGAGTCTTGGTTTTTACATTTCCCTTTTCAATAAGTTTTAGTGTGTCTATTACTAGATCACTACCCAAGTTCATTAACTTATCATGTAAAACACCAGCGCTATCGTTTTTTTTGATTTTGGTTTTTTTCTTTAAAATAATTTCCCCTGTATCAATTTTTTCGTCAATAAAAAAGGTAGTAACACCAGTTTTTCTCTCACCATTTATAACTGCCCAATTAATGGGTGCAGCACCTCTATAATTTGGTAGTAAAGAAGCATGAAGATTAAAGGTACCATAATTTGGCATCTGCCAAATTACTTTTGGCAGCATTCTGAAGGCCACCACTACTTGAACATTTGCTTTTAAAGCACTTAACTCTTCTATAAAGGTTTCGCTTTTTAAGTTTGTTGGTTGAAGTACTTTAAGATTATTAGACTCAGCATATATCTTCACCGCAGATTGATGTAATTTCCTTCCGCGGCCTGCTGGCCTGTCTGGAGCCGTAATAACACCTACAACATTATAACCTATATTTATAATGGCTTTAAGGGATGCCACAGCAAATTCGGGAGTTCCCATAAATATAATTCTTAAGTCTTTCCTCATTTTAAATATGCTTCAATTTATATGTGTTGATTTTTGTGATATCTACTGTGTTATTTTCAATCATAATTTTTAATGCAGTAGTCACTATTTTTTCTTCTAGGTCAAGTTCTTTAGATAGCTGCCTTGAAGACAATGGTTTTAGTTTTAACAAAAGAACAATTCTTTTTATGGTTTTTTTAATGTCTGTCTTATTTTTTCCTTGTTTTTGGTGTATACATACAGAACACACTTCGCAATCTTGTATATTGATTTCGCCGAAGTAGGATAGGAGTTGCACACTTTTGCATAGGTGATTAGTATTTACAAAAGTTAACACATCATTAATTTGTTTCCGTTTTAAATCATTTTGTTGCTCAATAATATTTGCTATTCTATTAATAGTTTTATCGTCTTCACGTGGTTGTAAAAAGGTGACTTGCGCATCTGTTTGATATAACTTAAGGGAAATGATATTATCTTTTTCAAGTTGCTTCAAGATGTTTACAACGGTATCGCTTTTAGTGCTTGCTTTTGTGGCGATCAGATTTAATTTGACAGATATTTCTTGGTCAAAAATACCGCCGTAAGTTCTTAAAATGGATTTAATGATGATATCAAATTTCTTGTGAGTTCTTAAATAATTAAACACCTGTTCATTGCTAACAATGAATTGCACTGAAGATCGTTTATTGAATTGTTTTGACAAACTGATGATACTTGTTCGATCTAAAATTTGAAACGCATTATAGGCCACAAGTGTGTTAAATTGGTAAGTTTTACAAAAATCGTTGAAATTAAAATCATGAACAGTAAATTCTCCTTCACCATAAGATATTTGAAAATAGTTGCTGAGTTTGCGGTATAATTTCTTTACAAAATCTACTGAGGGAAGCACTTGTAAAAATTGACCTTTAAGGAGTTGTTCGTCACTTTTGTTCTTCAAGATAATGGCATAAGCTTTTTCGCTGTTTCTACCAGCACGACCAGCTTCTTGAAAATAATTTTCAATGGATTCAGGTAAGCTAAAATGAATAACAGTCTTTACATCGGGTTTGTCAATTCCCATTCCAAAAGCATTGGTGGCAACCATAACTTGTTTTTCATTTGAAAGCCATTCATGCAGATGGTCAGTTTTTTTGTCGGCACTAATACCTCCATGATAAAAAGTACTTGAAAACCCTTTTGATTCTAGATAATTACTGATTTCGACGGTTAGTTTTCTGTTGCGAACGTAAATAATTGAAGACGCTCGATTCTTATTTAAGATGTTCTCTATCCTGTAGTATTTGTCCTCAGTATCAAAGCTCATGTAAGCAATGTTGGAGCGGGCAAAAGATTGTTTGAATAATCTTGCATCAATAAAGTCTAATTCTTTTATCGTATCCTTTACTACTTCAGGAGTAGCTGACGCTGTTAGTGCTATAATATTTACAGATGGCAATAACTCCCTAAGATTGTTTATGTTTTTATACGCGGGCCTAAAATCATTTCCCCATTGCGATATACAATGAGCTTCGTCTACTGCAATCAAGTTGACATTCATCTGTTTGATTCTGTCTTGCACTAACTCCTGTTGCAAACGTTCTGGTGATAGATATAGGAACTTATAGTTGCCATAAATACAATTATCTAAAAGTGTGTCAATGTCTTGATAGGAAATCCCGCTAGTAAGCGCAATAGCTTTTATATTTTTATCTTTAAGGGCGTTGACTTGATCCTTCATTAAAGCTACCAATGGAGAAATAACAATGCAAATTCCTTCTTTGATTAAGGCTGGGATTTGAAAGCATACGGATTTTCCGCCACCAGTTGGTAATAACGCAAAAGTGTCATGACCTTCTAACACAGAATTGATAATATCTTCTTGTAAAGGCCTGAATTTTGTATGGCCCCAGAATTGTTCTAATATGTTAATAGGGTGTTTCAATAAGCTTTATAAACTGTTCAAAATATACTGTGTGCGATCTTCAACTGTCCCAAAAGGCACTTTAATCACATTATGTCCAAAACGATTATATGAATCCAGTAAATGATGGTATATATCCGTGGCCTGTTCAAAGGTTTCAAATCGTTCTTCATCATCTGTATATATAGCTTTCCATGGAGGAAGTATAAACATATAGTCATATTTGTACTTCTCGCAGATGTCTGTAAAATCGTTTCCGATGGCTTGATTAAAATATGTCATATAGGCTAATACGTCAGGCATGCCTCTATCAAAAAAACAAATATCTGTATTTAATTGTTCTGCAGCCAGATAGTCATCAACTCTTAGATTTATAAGTGTTGTATTAAATTTTCCGGAATCTGAAACCAATGCGATAGGATTAGAGTGGGCTACTGTAATATCGCCAGCATCTTGAGCGGCAGCGGTAAGTTTTCTAATAACCTCTTCGTAACACGGATATTTTAGTGACTCTAGATGATTTATAATGGCTGTTTTACCTGTGGCTGGACCACCTGTTATAACAATCTTCTTAGTTTTCAAAATTGGCAAGGTTTTAGCAGTAAAATTCGTAATTAAAATGGGAACAAAAAAATAGGGCAAAGATCAATTGATTTTTAAATTTAATACGCTATAATTATTCTTTGATTATGTAACTTTGCATTCCCTTTAATAGAAGACTTATGAATACACCTCCAAACCCTGATGAGTTTTATAAAAAATTAAAAACTCAATTATCTGAAACCACAGCATGGCCTTCTGAATATTTGTATAAGTTCATTGTTATATCTGATAAAGATAAGATTCTTCAGATAGAGCATATCTTTGATAATACAGGAGCAGTTATTAATACCAAAGAGTCTAAAAAAGGAAAATATACGAGCGTGTCTGTTAACGTTATTATGAAAGACCCAGATGCAGTTATTGAAAAATACCGGGAGGTCACTAACAATGTTGATGGCGTTATTTCGTTGTAATATTAGAACGCTTTTTTGAAGAGTCATATAAGTATTTTTTGTATTTTGCGGAGCAAGAATACTTCAAGTAATAATAATCTACACAACATTACATTTTGATAGACGATTTAGAATATAATACAGAGCGTGAGCATTTGATTATTCCTGAATATGGACGCCATTTACAGAAGATGATTAACCACGCCACTTCAAGAGAAACAAAAGAGGAACGAAATAAGTTAGCTAACGCCATTATTTCGGTAATGGGTAATATGCAACCACATTTACGAGATGTAGCAGATTTTCAGCATAAGTTGTGGGATCAATTGTTTATCATGTCTGATTTTAAATTGGATGCAGATTCACCATTCGAAAAACCAACGAAAGAACTTCTTGAAGAACGCCCAGAGGTACTTAAATACCCACAAAATTTCCCAAAATATAGATTCTATGGTAATAATATCAAGACAATGATCGATGTTGCTATGACTTGGGAAGAAGGTGAAATGAAAGAGGCGTTGACGTATACCATTGCCAACCATATGAAAAAATGTTTTTTGAATTGGAATAAGGATACTGTTGAGGATGCAGTGATTTTTAATCACCTTTTTGAATTATCTGATGGCGCTATTAATCTTAAAGGTAGTAGTGAAGACTTGACAGATTCTAGTATATTGATGAAGCATAGTAATAGCAAGAAATACTCTAGCAATACGCATCATAAGAAAAGTAATAAGAAAAATAAGAACTACCGCAAACGCTATTAAATTTACGTACAAAGTTCATGGGGACATTTAAAATAGAAGGTGGGCACCAACTAAAAGGTAGTATACAACCTCAAGGAGCAAAAAATGAAGCACTACAAATCCTCTGTGCGGTGCTTTTGACATCAGAAAAAATTACTATTAATAATATTCCTGATATTATTGATGTCAATAAGCTTATTGCTTTATTAGGTAAATTAGGTGTAAAAGTTGAAAAGCTATCACAAGGTTCTTATAGCTTTCAGGCTGATGATGTTAATCTAGAGTATTTAGAAACCCAACAATTTAAAATTGACGGAAGTGGTTTAAGAGGTTCTATTATGATTGTAGGCCCTATGTTAGCACGTTTTGGTAAAGGGTATATTCCTAAGCCAGGAGGCGATAAAATTGGTCGTCGTCGTTTAGATACGCACTTTGAAGGGTTTATTAATCTTGGAGCGAAATTTCGTTACAATCGTGAAGATCATTTTTATGGTGTTGAGGCAGACGAGTTAAAAGGAGCGTATATGCTTTTAGACGAAGCGTCTGTAACTGGAACTGCTAATATCGTTATGGCAGCAGTGCTTGCAAAAGGAACAACGACTATCTATAATGCAGCTTGCGAGCCTTACTTACAACAGCTTTGTAAGATGCTAAACAGGATGGGTGCTAAGATTTCTGGTGTGGGCTCTAATATGTTGATTATTGAAGGCGTAAATAGCCTTGGCGGAACTGAACACAGTATGCTGCCAGATATGATAGAGATAGGTAGTTGGATTGGTCTCGCTGCTATGACTAAAAGCGAGCTCACCATTAAAAATGTGAGCTGGGATGATTTAGGGCAAATCCCTAATGTCTTTGCAAAGTTGGGTATTACAATTGAACGAAAAGGTGATGATATTTTTATTCCAGAGCATAAAGATGGATATGAAATACAAAATTATATTGATGGTTCTATACTAACCATAGCAGATGCACCTTGGCCTGGATTTACACCAGATTTATTAAGTATTTGTTTGGTTATAGCAACCCAAGCAAGAGGCGAAGTGGTCATTCATCAAAAGATGTTTGAAAGCCGTTTGTTCTTTGTTGATAAACTTATAGATATGGGTGCAAAAATTATTTTATGTGACCCGCATAGAGCGACCGTCATTGGATATGATTTTAAATCAACTTTAAAAGCTACAACGATGACTTCTCCAGATATACGTGCAGGTATATCATTATTGATTGCAGCTTTGTCTGCTAAAGGTACATCAACAATTCATAATATCGAGCAAATAGACCGTGGTTACGAACGTATAGATGAGCGCTTAAGAGCTATTGGTGCTAAGATCGAGCGAATATCTTAAAACTGTTAGACCGGGTTTTATTCTAGTTTTAGTTGGATTAATGTCATGATGTGTTCATCTTCCAAGGAGTGTAGAGATGAAGGTTTGGTATACATTTGATGAGAAATACTATCAAAATTTCCTAAACGAGTATATTTTCCAGCAACGTTGCCATTTAATATTCTAACATAAGAACAACTATCTATCCATTTTATATGGAATTGCTTCTCTTCCGTTCCTATTATTTTGAGTAATTCATAATCCTTATCGTTTTCTTGATAGCGAATAATGGTATCAATTCCATATAAAAAAGTGTCATATTTTATTTTTTGACACTCTCCTGGATTGATAATGAATTCGATTTGATCTCGTTCAAGCAATGATTGGGGTTGTTTTTTAGAATGATCCACAAATAAAACCTTATTGAAAATCATAAAAACAGGTAGACCTATACTAAATATAACACTAGCGATTGAGTACCCAATAGCGCCATACATAAAACGCTTTTTATCATTTATACTTTCTTCTAA
>JABABD010000006.1 GCA_014238425.1 Flavobacteriaceae bacterium
CCATTTACAACACCATTTTTGTAATAACGTTCGTTATCTATAACGCCGTTTTCATAATACACGCAATTTCCAAAAATTAGGTTTTCTTTATATGAAATTTCCCTTATAGGATTACCTTTAATGTCATATTGCTTAGATATACCATTGAGTTTCCCACCTATATAATCATTTTCAGCTTGAATCCTACCATTTTTATAATAGGATATGACTTTACCATTAAGAGTATCATTGACATAATTTGCTAAAATAAAAACCTTTCCACTAGCGTAGTATTTTTTCCATTCTCCTGTTTGATAACCATTAATATCTCGAACACCTACTGAGTAAGTACCGTCATCATTTTCTTCGGTAACGCGTTGTTGACCTAAACAGAAATTGTAGGTCACAAAAAGGAATAATAAAAGAAGATATCTTCTCATTTAAATGCTATAATCAACGTAGGGCACAAAACATGCCAAATTATTAATTTGAGGTAATAATAAAACATTGTTTTAACAAATAACCTTAACTTTTTAATAATTAATAGGTTATGAACGTTGAAAAGCTAAAATTTCAGTTGAATGTTAGAACAGTGCTTACAAAATACGCAAGAATAGCCTATTTATCAAGCATTTTAAGAGGTATATTGACTTGTTTTGTATAGGTGTTGTTATGTATTTAGAACTATATATAGTTTAATTTTAACATTATGGAAATACTATTTAATATTTAAAACGTAGTTTTGCAGCAGCTTAAGTATTCTCTTCTTCTTAAATTAAGCTAAAAAACAAATTCCTAAATAATTCTAGGAACTAAACATGATTACAAATTAATAATGAATAAAAAGAAAAAAAAGAAATCTCATAATAAGATTTCTAACCTTACAAATACCATACTTGGTATATTAAAGAAAGACAGAAATAAAACATTTAACTATAAACAAATTGCTGCAATACTTGGATTAAATGATGCAAGTAGTAGAAATCAAATTATAAAAAAATTACATCAGCTTAAAGCTAATCAAGAAATTGAAGAAATAGATAGAGGAAAATTTAAAGCTATAATTTCTACGGAATATCATATAGGTATTGTAGACATGGCTCAAAGAGGATCAGGGTACGTGATATGCGAAGACTTTGAAGATGATATTTATATTGCCTCAAATAATATGAATAAGGCTCTCCATGGAGATGAAGTTGAATTATATGTTTATAAAAGACGAAAACGAGGCAAACTTGAGGGTGAAATTACACAGATATTAAAACGTGCAAAAAGTGAGTATGTAGGAGTCATACAAATACATAAAAACTATGCATTTGTAATTCCAGATAGTAACAAGATGTACAAAGATATTTTTGTTCCTATTAATAAAATTAAACAAGCAGAAGAAGGCGATAAAGTTCTTGTTTCACTTGATGATTGGCCAGAAAAATCAGATTCCCCCAATGGTAGGGTAATACAAGTGCTTGGAAAGCCAGGAGAGCATGATACAGAAATACATTCTATTCTTGCTGAGTATGGATTGCCACATGATTTTCCTCATGAAGTAGAAGATTATGCTAATAAAATAGACACCTCGATAACTGCTGAAGAAATAACAAACCGTCGTGACATGCGTAAGGTGTTAACTTTTACTATTGACCCAAAAGATGCTAAAGACTTTGATGATGCTTTGTCGTATAAAGTTTTAGAAAACGGAAATTATGAAATAGGTATTCATATTGCGGATGTATCACATTACCTAAAAGAGGGCACCATACTTGATGATGAGGCTTATGAAAGAGCAACTTCCGTATATCTGGTGGACCGCGTAGTGCCAATGCTTCCTGAAATATTATCAAACAATGCATGTTCATTAAGACCACATGAAGAAAAGTATACTTTTTCAGCTGTTTTTGAATTAAATAATAAAGCGCAAATACAGAATGAATGGTATGGAAGAACCGTAACCTATAGTGATGCTCGATTTGCTTATGAAGAAGCACAAGCTATTATCGAGACGAAATCTAATAGTATACCCAAAGAAGTATCACTTACCGAGAAAGCATATAAAACAGATCAAGCAATAGCGGATGCTGTATTAAAAATGGATGAATTAGCGAAAACACTTAGAGCAAATAGGATGAGCTCTGGAGCAATTTCGTTTGATAAAGTTGAAGTTAAATTCAATTTAGACGATAATAATGAACCGGTAGGTGTTTTTTTTAAAACATCTAAAGATGCAAATAAGCTTATTGAAGAGTTTATGTTATTGGCGAATAGAAAAGTGGCTGAATTTATTGGGAAGCAAAAGAAGACATTTATCTATAGGGTTCATGATGAACCAGATGATTCTAAATTAGCAACACTTCAGAGTATTGTATCCAAATTTGGATACAAGCTTAATTTTAAAGACAGAAAAACGACTTCAACTTCTTTAAATGGTTTATTGAAAGATGTTAATGGAAAAAAAGAACAAAATTTAGTAGATACTTTAACCATACGCAGTATGAGCAAGGCAGAGTATTCAACACAAAACATTGGTCATTATGGATTAGCATTCAATTATTATAGTCACTTTACATCACCTATTCGTCGTTATCCAGACGTTATGGTGCATCGCTTATTGCAACATTATCTTGATAAAGGAAAATCTGTTAATGAAGATGTGTTTGAAGACAAATGTAAACACTCTAGCCGTATGGAGTATCTAGCGACAAAAGCAGAGAGAGATAGTATTAAATATATGCAGATTAAGTTTATGCAGGACCATAAAGATGAGGAGTTTGTAGGTGTTATATCTGGGGTTACAGACTGGGGAATTTATGTCGAAATCGTTAGCAATAAATGTGAAGGAATGGTGCGTATTCGAGATATTAAGGATGATTATTATAAGTTTGATGAAAGCCAATATGCTTTAGTTGGAGAATCATCAAAAAACATGTATCAACTAGGAGATGAAGTTATTGTAAAAGTAAAAGACACAGATTTATTAAAAAAGCACCTTGATTTTCATTTAATAGGAAAACCTGTAGACTAAAACATTGTAACATTTTGTTAAAAGAAGTTACTAATCTTATAAAACAAAACAAGATGATTTTAACAACAACCAACTCTATAGAAGAACATGCTATTAAAGATTATTTAGGTATTGTTACCGGAATTTCATATGATTCGAGCTATAAACATAAAGGGAGTAAAATGTCTTTTAAAGATATGTTTAATACGTCAAAATATTATGAAGCTTATGCTGCCGGATTAGAAGAAATTAAAGAAAAGGCATTTCAAAAATTAAGTGATAACGCTAAAGCCCTTGGAGCTAACGCTGTTGTAGGCATTAAGATAGATATCGAACCACTAGCCAATTCATATACATTAATGGTATCTATAACTGGAACCGCTGTTCGTGTGGCTTAATTTTGTGCAAACTGTAACAACAAGGCAATTCTACCATCTTTATTACAACTATAAGCATAAATTACGTTTATAGCTTAAAAATTAAAAAAACAACAAGATGAAACGAACACTATCTATTGTCATACTATTAATTACGACACAAATTTTCGCTCAAAACCCATTAGATAAAGAGGTAGGTGATTTTAATGAAGTTAAGGTATACGATTTAATTGAGGTCAACTTAATAAAATCTAATGAGAACAAGGTTGTTATTACTGGAGACGATATTCAGGATGTAGAAGTTTTGAATAAAGACGGCAAACTTAAAATAAGAATGGCTTTTGACAAGAGTTTTAATGGCCAAAGAACATTTGTGGCTGTTCACTATAAAAACTTAGACATTATTGATGGGAATGAAGGCGCAAGAATCACGTCAAATGAATTAATTGAGCAAGATGAAATTACCATAAAAGCACAAGAAGGTGCAAGAATAAGAGTGGGCCTCAATGTTAAAAAAGCCAATATTAGAGCTGTAACAGGCGGTATTGTCAAAACAGAAGGAAAGGCAGATAGCCAAGAGATTGCATTAAATACAGGAGGAATTTATGAGGGCAAATCTTTAGAAACAAAGAATACTAAGGTGACTATTCGCGCTGCTGGTGAGGCAGAAGTAAATGCATCAGATCTAGTTGATGCTAAGATGCGAGCGGGTGGAGAGCTATATATTTATGGCCAACCGAACTCAGTAAAAGAAGACAGAATGTTTGGCGGAAGAATAAAACGCATGAATTAATATTTATCTACATTAATTCATAACTTTGCTTAAACCTTAGCAAACGTATGATAGAAGATATTCAGGCCGCCATTCCATTGGGCTTTTTTTTAAGCTTTATGATTGGACCTGTTTTTTTTGTCTTATTAGAAACTAGTGCAACTAAAGGATTTAGAGCCGCTCTAGTTTTTGATTTAGGGGTTATTATAGCAGATGTATTTTTTATAGCCCTAGCCTATTTCAGTAGTTTTCAGTTATTAGAAAATCTAAGCAATCAACCAGGGCTTTATGTTTTTGGCGGAATGATTCTTACGGTTTATGGAGTGGTATTGTTCTTGAAGAAACAAAAAACTGACAATGATAATCCAGATGGAATTATTGCTGAGAAGAACAACTATCTAGGATTGTTCATTAAGGGTTTTCTTTTAAACTTCATTAACGTAGGTGTTTTAGTGTTTTGGCTGGCGATCGTTATAGGGTTTGGGTCTACGTTAAATAATGACTCTAATAGGGTACTGGTGTTTTTTGGAACGATGATAGGCGCTTATTTTGTCACTGATATTCTCAAGATACTATTAGCCAAACAATTAAAACGAAAACTAACACCTCTACGCATAGCCAAGGTTAAGAAGCTATTAGGTTTTATTTTAATTATTTGCGGGTTGGTGTTGATAATAAAAGGCTTTTTACCAAAAGACAAACTCAACCCACAAGACTTTATTGAGGATATTCAGAGAGAATAATAAAATAAAAAACCCTCAAGTTTCCTTGAAGGTTTTTCGAGGCGTCTAGCGGATTCGAACCGCTGTAAAAGGTTTTGCAGACCTCTGCCTAGCCACTCGGCCAAGACGCCATTTGTAATCGTTGGCAAATGTATAAAAATTTAAGGGTTTACAAACAAGAACCCTTAGTTTTTACGGGTGTCACTCATTTCAATTGTTACCATCTCAACATCACCACCTATAGGAGGGTTTAGTTTAGAAATCCATACTCTCGCCTTGGTTGATAAAGCATCTTCTTTGAAGATACGACTTAAAATACGCCGCGCCACAGTTTCTAGTAAATGACTTGAGATGGCCATTTCTTCTTTTATAATCCTATTGAGTAATACATAATCAATGGTATCCGTTAATTTATCGGTTCTAGAAGATTTAGAAAGATTGGCTTTAACCTCAACATCAACTCTGTAATCACTTCCTATTTTTGTTTCTTCTTTTAGACAGCCATGATAGGCGAACACACGAATGTTCTTCACTTTTATTATTCCCATAAAACAAAGTTAAACCAATAAAAGTTAATTGGTAAATAAATCAAACACATTACTAATAGCACTTGTTTTTGCCTTGTAGAACTCTGTATAAGAACATCTTGTGCAGGTTATGGATGTAAATTTCTTATTCTGAACATCAAATATTTTTGATAATGTCCCGCCCGTAGCTCTCATTTCCGCAATATCATAAGTGTTGTTATGACATTTTGGACATTCATAATTTCTGTGTTGCATAGTAGATTGGTTTTTGATTATACTAATTAGTAAGAAAAATTAATATTATGTTACATTTAAGGAATGGAATTGGAGTTTTATATATTCACCTTTATAGAGGCTTTGACGGGTTTTTCTGCAATTATGATTGGCTTGTTGTTTTTAACCGTTAAGTCAAGAAATCAAGTTGCTAATGTATTTCTAGTGGTTTTTATGTGGAGCTTAGCTTGGTTGATACTGAGTAATTTATTGATGGATTTCATCGAAGAAGATGAACTAGAATTTTTCGACTTTCTAGATTTTGATACAATGTTATTAATCATTCCAGCATTGTTTCTTTATATCATAATCACCATTAATAAGTCCTTTAATTTATGGCACTTGTTGCTGTTTTTGCCAGGAATGCTATTTAATTTCCTTTCGTTTGAAGAAGACAGTGTTTTAGACTTGTTGTTCACACTTCTGTTTCCAATCATTAATTTACCCTTAATGATTATTGCTTTTGCAATTTTGAATAAGCACAAAAAGAAAGTAGCCAATTATTATTCGGAATTAGAATATAAAACCTTGTCATGGATAAAGAGTATTATCATCACAGTTTTAGTACTTCACTTTTTTATTCTCTCAGTTGATTTGGCTGAATTATTCAGTGAAGTTTTAGGCATCTTTTTTAGCTTATTTGAAATTTTGATCACATTGTTTATTGTGTATTGGGTGGGATACAATGGTTTTTTTCAGGCACAGTTATTTAGCGAAAACCTTTTTATAAAAAAGAATGCTGAGGTCCAGTTCAATATAATGAATACGGAAGCTGATGCAGAAGAGATAGATATTAAATTGCTAGAAAAGTATAGTGAGGTGAAAAGCAAAATTGAAGCCCAAGAACTTTTTAAAAACCCTAGCTTGAATCTACGCAATCTTGCCTCTTCATTAGAAGTTAAAGAAAAAGAGCTCTCTAGACTTATTAATCAATGCTCTAACACCAACTTTTATCAATTCATCAACCGGTTTCGTGTAGACGAATTTAAAAATTTACTAGAATCACCTAAGGCAAAACAAATGTCTATTTTAGGCTTGGCTCAAGAGGCAGGCTTCTCTTCAAAATCAACATTTTATACAGCATTTAAATCTTTAGAAGGCGTGACACCTAAACAATATGAATTAGCCCTTAATAAGTACGAATAGACGCCATTCGGACTCTCGTTCACATTTCTTTAACATCATTTGTATGACTTTTGCCGTTGTAAAAAGCAAAACACACATATATGATGCGAATACTTTTAATTTTTATAAGCTTAGCGGTCTTTTTTCAAACGAATGCTCAAGAATATACCATAAGTGGCACTATTGAAAATGTTGAAACAGGAGAAACACTTTTAGGCGCAACAGTTTATTCAAAAGAATCGGGAAAAGGAGCGGTTACAAATGAGTACGGTTTTTTCTCTTTATTGCTTCCTGAAGGTAAGCATACTATAATTACATCTTATGTAGGTTATGCAGCACGTTCGCAGATTGTCGAACTTTCTAAAAATCAAAAGCTAAAAATTCAATTAGCGATAGGCAATTCATTAGAAGAAGTTGTTATTACAACAACTAAAAACACTAAAAGCCAAGTCCGGCAAGTTATTGCTGGGTCAATTAATTTAAAGCCAAAGGATATTAAGCAAATACCTGCGTTGTTAGGCGAGCCAGATGTTACAAGGGCAATATTAACACAGCCAGGTGTATCTTCAGTGGGAGAAGGAACTTCTGGTTTTAATGTTAGGGGTGGAAATATAGACCAAAACCTAATTCTTTTAGATGAAGCCCCCATTTACAACTCATCTCATGTTTGGGGCTTCTTTTCTATTTTTAATGCAGATGCTATAAAAGATATTCAGTTGTATAAAGGTGGAATTCCTGCACGTTTTGGTGGCAGGGCATCTTCAGTTTTAGATATACGACAACGCGAAGGCAGTAATAAACAAATTAAAGGCGAAGGCGGTTTAGGCCTATTATTTTCAAGGCTAACATTAGAAGGCCCTATTAAAAAAGATAAACTTAGTTTTTTAGTTTCTGGTCGTCGTTCTTATTTTGACCTTTTTTTTCCTTTAATAAAAAGCATTAAAGGAAATAAGGTATACTTCTATGACCTGAACGCCAAACTAGCGTGGAACATTAATGACAATAACAAGTTGTTTGCGTCTGGTTATTTTGGAGCAGATGTCATGAAACTTAATTTTACTGAAACAGGAGATGAAGAAGCGACTAGTGCCGAAAACATAAACCAAAACAATACGAGTGAAACCATAGATTTTCAATGGAAAAACGCCACTTCAACATTACGCTGGAATCATATTTTTTCTGATAAACTTTTTATGAACCTCTCAGGAATTTACAGTCGTTATAATTATGCCTTGTCGTCTAAAAATAGTGGTGGAGGCCCTACAGGAACTTCAGCAAGTAGTTTTAAATGGGAATCTGCGGTTGAAAACTGGATTTTAAAACCAGATTTTACGTTCTATAAAAACAGCGACACTAAGATGCGCTTTGGTATTAATAACACGCTTTACAGGTTTGTACCAGCAAAAGTCAATGGCAACGAAGAAGGTATAAATAGTATAGATTTTGGTACAGAAAAAGGTCTAGAAATCGCACCCTATTTTTCGTATGAAAGAGCTTGGAACAGGTTTTCTATGAATGCTGGGTTGCGATATTCTTGGTTTGGTAACATCGGCGCTTATAAAGTATCTTTTTATAATCCAAATCTTCCACAAACGGTAAGTTCAATTACTAGCTCTAAAACTTATAAAAAAGGAGAGGTTATAAAGTCATATGGTAATTTTGAACCAAGACTGGCTTTAAAATATGATATTTCGGATAGGAAAGCCATAAAACTAGGCTACAATAGAATGTTTCAATACATTCATTTAATATCTAACACGAATGCAGCTTTACCGTTTGATATATGGAAACCATCAGGATTTCATATTAAACCATTAGAAGTAAATCAAGTTTCTGTAGGTTATGCTTATGACACTAATAGCGGGAATTACAATTTTTCAATAGACGCGTATTACAAAACCTTTAAAAATCAAGTTGAATATAAAAATGGCGCAGATTTGTTTTTAAATGAAAATTTGGAAACACAGTTATTGTCATCAGATGGCTATTCGTATGGCATTGAACTTGGAGCTTTTAAAACTAAAGGAAAGTTTACAGGAAATGTAAATTATACATATTCCGTGACCAAAAGGAAAACCACAAGTCCTTTTGCTTCAGAAAATTTAAATAACGGCAACTACTATCCTTCAAATTTTGACAGACCTCATATATTTAATCTGACTGCAAATTATAGGTTAAATAAAAAATGGAGTGCAGGAGCGTTTTTTACCTATCAAACAGGAAGACCTACAACGTATGCTACGGGCAAATTTGAAATAAATGGCAATCAGTATTTTACATATTCAGACCGAAATGCATATCGCTTAAAAGACACCCATCGTATGGATGTGTCATTTACCTACACGCCCACACCAAAAGAAGGAAGAAAATGGCAGGGCAGTTGGATGTTTGGAGCTTATAATGTTTACGGCCATAAAAACGCTTTTTCCGTGTACTCTAGTTTAAGAAATAACCAATTGCGAACTTTTCAATATTCAGTTATTGGAGCTCCAATACCTTTTATAACCTATAATTTTAAATTTTAATCACATGAAAAGTTCATATATAAAAATTGTTTTAATCGTAAGTCTTATCACTTGTTTCTTTGCTTGTACCGAAGAAATAAGTGTGGATGTTGCTCATGAGCCTCAAACTGTCATCTTTGGAGAGTTAACTAATTTAGATGAACAAATGTCTGTAATTATACAGCAAACACTACCATTAAACGCATCAGAATCTTTTCAAACAGTAAATGATGCTGAGGTGTCTTTGTATGAAAAAACAGCCAACGGAATGACTAATTTGATCACAAGTAATTTTTCGGTGAATCAAGGCGTTTATGTCTCAAATCAACCAATCTCAACGACGACAGGAAACACGTATTGGATAGAAGTAATATTAAGTGATGGAACTCAATTTAAATCAAAAGAAGAAACAATGTTACCAGTGGTGTCTATTTCTACAGTAGAAGTAGACGAAGAATTTGACGATGTTTTAAACATTTCATTTAATGACCCACAAGATGCTACAAATTTTTATAAGGCGTCAGTAAATTTATATGATCTAGGCGTATTAGTATCTACAAATTTTACAGAATCTAATGATGTTATATTTAACGGAAATGAGGATGCAAGCATAGAAATTGATTTATTTCGTTTTGAAAATGAAAATCAATCGATACCCGAATATGATGCTAGAGAAATATTGTTGGGCAATATTAATTTTTCATCCTATCAATTTTTATTAAATCAACGCGCTCAATTAGAAGTCAATGAAGATACAGGAGATAGTTCTGGTGGTGATCCAAGCCAATTATTTTCCACACCTCCAGTGAGTTTATTGGGGAATATTACCAATACAACCACTAATAGAACAGCTTTAGGCAATTTTACCATTATTTCTTTAAATGCTGTTAGTCAGTGATTTATGTGAAAATCAAGTCCGAATGGATGCAGCAGGACCCTTCTCCATGAATAATACTTAGGGTTGGCCGTTATTTTGCTGTTTAACCATTAGTAATCATTTAATAATTAAAACCCTTAAATTATGAAACATCTATTTTTAACAGTTATGGCATTAGTGGTCATAACAATATTAAGTTGTACATCTTGCTCTAAAGACGATTCACTAACTACCACTCCGACTGGAGGAATAATAGACCCTGGTAATGACCCTAACTTTACTATTGTGGCTAATACTGACGCTGGATTTTCTCATTTTAATCGAAAAGTACTTGTGTTTAACATTCCTATATATGCGGTAACAGCAGTAGAGAATTCAAAACTACTACACGCAGCTAACTTAATGGCGCAGTATTTAGATAATAATGAAGATGGCACTATTGACAATATGACCATTTATAACTCAATGATTTCTAATAAAGCGTTTTTATTTATGTGGAAAACTGAAGCAGACAGAGATAATTTTAATCCACCAGCAGGCTTTGAAGTTGGCCAAGACCTTGGCGCAGATGAAACGGTTCCTGTGTGGCATACTAATGGACACACAGGGCAATTTGACGCCGCCATAGAAGAGGTTTGGCATATTGTAACCAATGGCGGCCATGAAAGGGCGTATTCAAATGTGTTTAGTTCACAATCTGGATCTCAGATTAGTAATGCAATGGATATTGCCAGAGGAGGTCATTTTGAGAATCCTCCTTCAAGTTATCCTTCAGAGGCATGGTATACTTATAACGATACTACATGCGATTATAATTGCCAGGTTGGAGAGTATTTATACTGGACGATGTCTTCCATGTTGGGAGCGCAAGAAAATCGCTTAAGTGAGATTGATAATGAATGGAGATTGAATACTAGAACTCTAGTTGAAAATACAGATACGGCTGCTTTTGCCATTTTCACGAACCCAGAGTATAATATGCCGACAGTTTTACCTGACGGAACTTATAGACAATAGAATATAGTATAAAAGTGTTGTGGGCTGTTAGCTTGTTTTTAACCAGCGGGCAGCCCAACAACCACAAAAACACACAGTAATGAGAAAGAGCATTAAGATTTTAATAACATTGTTTTTAATCACAGGGGTGCTATTTTGTGTTTCCTGTAGTAAAGATGATGACGTAACAACAAGCCCAACAACAGAATTAACAGTACAGCAAAACGTTTTTCAAGAGTTTTGGGATATTTATGACAGACATTACCCACTAATGTATAGAAAGAGTATTGATTGGCAAATGGTTTATGACACGTATTACCCACAAATAACGAGTACAACTTCAGATACAGAGCTATTTGGCTATTTCAACACTATTATGACGACTATTATTAAAGATGGTCATGCAGATGTTGTCTATAATAATAACCAAGAAGCTGTGTATTCACCAGACTTTAATGCAAATGTTATAAATATGGTTGAAAATAATGCACCTAATAAAGTTAACATAGTTGCCGGTAGTGTTAATAACCCATACATCTCTTATGGAACATTAGTGAGTAATTCAAACATAGGGTATATCAATTCAAAGAATTTTGAGCCTGTTAATGAAAGCGAAAGTGAGTTCAATAATTTTAAAACTATTGTTGATGAAGCTTTGTCTGCATTACAAACTAAAACGGGAATTATTATAGACATAAGAACAAATGGCGGAGGCCAAGGGCCATATGCATATTATCTGGCAGGGCGTTTTTTCTCAAATAATACACCTATTGAAATTATAAGACAACGTATTAAAACCACAACAGGAAGTACAGAATCTTCTTTGACTAATTGGGCAACTGAAGAGTTTGAAGGCTATCCAGACTCTAGAGTCGAAGGTGGTTTTGTTGCTGGTGTTTTCCCAGAAGATAATACTATTAGTGCATCAGGAGTTTTTCAGTATACCAATAAAGTGGCTGTTTTAACTGCGAAAGGAACGGCAAGCGCAGCTGAATATTTTATAGTTGCAATGAAAACACAATTACATACAAAAACGATTGGGGAAATCACTTTTGGAATTTTTGCAGGAAGTGATATTTTCACTTTAACAAATGGTGGAGGATTGTGGAAAACAAGAGTTTCAACACATGATGTTGAGGTTAAATATGATGGTTCTTTTCAATCTTTTGAAGGTATAGGCATAATACCAGATGAGCTATTATTGCCTACAACAACACAAGTTTCTAATGGTGAAGACATTCATTTGCAAGCTGCTATAAATTATATTACTAATTAAAATAAAAACGAAACAGACATGAAAAAATTATTAAAATACAGTTTACTTATATTATTCACTATTACATTTTCTTGTAATAATGATGATGATAGTATTTCGACATCTAATGCTCGTGAACAAGGTATTTTTAAAGTCCTTGTAGGTGACACAACTATAGAAATGAATGGCGTCATAGGAAGCTCTTCATTAAACAATTTTAATACTTTATTTGCGGCATTCCCAAGTATTAATAAAATCAACATTAAGCAATGCGATGGCTCTGAAGATGATGAAACCAATCTTTTGTTGTCAAAACGAGTATATGATCTAAGTATAAATACACACTTGATGGATAATGGTTCAATCGCTTCTGGAGGAGTTGATTTTTTCTTGGCAGGTATTCAGCGCACAAAAGGAACAAGTACTCAGATAGGTGTTCACTCTTGGTCTGATGGAGGCTCGGTACAAGCAACAGATTTTCCTGTAGGGCATGCAAATCATTTGCCTTATATCAATTATTATGTATCTGTAGGTTTTACTCAAGAGCGAGCAGAAGCTTTTTACTATTTCACAATAAATGCAGCATCTGCTGAAAGCATACACTGGATGACAGACCTAGAAATTGAAACGCATAATATTTTAACACCCTAAAAAAAGCCATAATTAGGGTAAATCCGAACTTAATTGTTTTAAACCTATAAAATTATAAACCCATAAAAAATAAATATGAAGAAAATGATTCTAACTAGCATCATTGCTATTGCAACTATTTTTACCGCTACTTCGCAAGAAGGGAATTTAAGCCTACAACATGAGATTAAAGTAATAACTAGTGTGGAGTCTATTGTCCCAAGTGGGTTAGGACGCTCTAGGTTAATTTCTACTAATGAAAATAGAGACTATAAACAGTTTACCTCTGGAAGAAGTGATGAGGATAATACACGCAACAAGTCTAAAAGAAAGGATATACGCGTGAAGAATTTTGAAGAAACTAAACTTCTTAACTTTTTTAATCTTGGAGGCATTCGTTTTCAAAACATTGCGGCCAATGATGCGTTGATATCATCTAAGCTTACTACCATGCTGGCAGAGGGATGGGATTTAGCCTTTGTGGTTAGCGGTGTCGAAAGTAAAGGAGGAGAAGGTGATGAGTTCGGAATTTATATAACGCGCTATATATTTAAGCGCCCGATTAAATAACGCTATTTAACCAATGCCCCGAAACTTTTTGAAAGAACTAATCTAAACAAATGAAAATGGACAGAAAGAAATTTTTAAAAAAAGGACTTGTAGGAATGGGAACTATTGTTGCAATTCCCGCAGTTTTTGCATCTTGCAATAACGATAGGAATGATTCGACAAACTCAAATGCTTGCGCAACGTCTCCATCGGAAACAGCAGGTCCGTTTCCTATTATGACACCAGCAGACTTGGTAAGAGAAAATATTATTGGTAATAGAGCGGGCGTGCCACTTTTAATACAATTTACAATTCAAGACACAAGCAATAACTGCGCTCCTTTACAAGGTGTTTTAGTAGATATATGGCAATGTGACGCTAAAGGAAACTACTCTGAATACAATGGTCAATTGGATGGAGATTTTACTAGCGATGATTTTTTAAGAGGCAGACAAACTACTGATGCAAATGGTAAAGCAGCCTTTATAAGCATCTATCCTGGCTGGTATCCTGGGCGAACACCACACCTCCATATAGAAGTAAAAAACAGTTCAGGTTCGTCATTGCTAATTACTCAAGTTTCTTTTCCAGAAAGCGTTTCTAATACAGTTTATGCAAATACTGAATATAGAGGGCCGGCAGACACAGATAATTCTAGCGACGGTATTGTAGATACTAGAAACTTAGCAGATAGTGTAACTGGAAATGTGACGGATGGATATACACTTAATAAAACTATTAACGTAGCAGGGTAAAAGAGGATAACCCTTAATTTGAATAATTTAGTCTTTATTTTTAGGCCTTTCAGAATTATTTCTGGAGGGTCTTTTTTGTATTTAAATCTCGCTTAATTTCTATAAATTTGTGACTTAATAAGATAGGATGTCAGAAGAAACCAAATCGCTTAATTTTTTAGAGCATATTGTAGAAGAGGATATTGCAAATGGCATGCCCTTAAACGATTTGTGTTTTCGTTTTCCTCCAGAACCAAATGGATATCTGCATATTGGTCACACTAAAGCTATTGGCATTAGTTTTGGTTTGGGTGAAAAATACAACGCGCCTGTTAATCTTCGATTTGATGACACCAATCCAGCAAAGGAGGAGCAAGAATATGTAGATGCTATTAAAAGGGATATTTCGTGGCTGGGTTATAAATGGGCAAAAGAGTGTTATTCCTCGGATTACTTCCAGCAATTATACGATTGGGCGATTCAACTTATAAAAGACGGGAAGGCGTACGTAGATTCTCAATCTTCTGAAGCTATGGCAGAACAAAAAGGAACACCCACAAACGTTGGTGTAAATGGCCCTTTCAGAAATCGCTCCGTAGAAGAGAATCTGCAGTTGTTTCAAGAAATGAAGGCTGGCAAACATCTTGAAGGGACACACGTCTTACGCGCTAAGATAGACATGACAGACCCCAATATGTTAATGCGAGACCCTATAATGTATCGTATTCTGCATCAGAATCATCATCGCACAGGAGACCATTGGTGTATTTACCCAATGTATGATTGGACACACGGAGAGAGTGATTATATCGAGCAGGTTTCACACTCTTTATGCTCCCTTGAGTTTAAGCCTCACAGAAAGCTTTACGACTGGTTCAAGGAGCAAGTGTACCCTTATGGCAAGAAACGCCTTCCTTTAGCGCCAAAACAGCGAGAATTTGCACGTTTAAACTTAAGTTATACCATTATGAGCAAACGCAAGTTGCTTAAGTTAGTAGAAGAAGGTAATGTAACCGGTTGGGACGACCCAAGAATGCCAACAATATCAGGATATAGGCGAAGAGGCTATACGCCGAATTCTATCAAGAATTTCATTGAACGCGTTGGAGTTGCCAAGCGAGACAATGTTATTGATGTGTCTTTATTAGAGTTTTCAATTCGTGAAGACCTGAATAAAACCGCAGATCGGGTTATGGCAGTTGTTAACCCAGTAAAATTGGTAATTATGAATTATCCAGAAGATAAAGTAGAGTGGCTTGAAACAGAAAACAACCCAGAAGACGAGAATGCAGGAACAAGAAAAGTGCCGTTTTCACGTGAGTTGTATATTGAAACAGATGATTTTAAAGAAGAAGCTAGTAACAAATATTTTAGGCTAACACTTAACAAAGAAGTTCGATTAAAAAGCGCATATATAATTAAAGGAGAAAGCATCGTAAAAGATGCTGAAGGAAATCTCACAGAAATTCACTGTACATATGATGCCGATAGTTTAAGCGGTAGCGGTACAGAATCTAGTCTTCGTAAAGTCAAAGGCACATTGCATTGGGTGTCTGTAAATCATGCCATTCCTATTGAAGTCAGAGAATATGATCGTTTGTTTATGGACGCTTTTCCAGATAGTCATGAGGATAAGACTTTTATGGATTTTATTAACCCTAATTCTTTGAAAACTATTAACGCTTTTGCGGAACCAAGTATAAAGCACGTGAAACCTGGAGATCGTTTTCAATTCCAGAGATTGGGTTATTTTAGTGTGGATGACGATTCGACTCCTGAGCAGATTGTTTTCAACAAAACAGTAGGATTGCGTGATACATGGGAGAAACAAAAGCCTAAACCTCAAATAAATCAGAATCAATCAAAGCCGCAACAAAATCAACCTCAAAGACCACCAATTGAGATTATAAAACAGTTGGGTAAGAAATATACAAACCTTCCAGAAGAGAAACGATTAAAAGCCAAAGCAGAAATTCAAGAGTTAGCTGAAAATGTATCTTACGAAGATTTACAGCCACTATTTAATACTGCAGCTAAAAAAGCTGGGACTCGTATCGCAACCATGTTAGCTTTGGGTGTTCTACTGAGGAATGGACAAGACAAAAACGATGATATTAAAAAGTTCATTTCAAAAGCCCAAGAAGACAAAAACGAATTATTGGCTGCTGAAGCGAAAGCTCTTTAAATAGCTGATACCATTTCTGTCTGTTCTTTTTTGTACATTTAAGTATTACTAACTTATATAAATCAAAAACATTATGGAACATGTTAATCTGTGGGCAATTCCACTCGCTGCAATCGCCGCCTTGGTAGTTGGCTTTATTTGGTATAATCCGAAAGTCTTTGGAAATGCCTGGATGAAGGCATCGGGTATGACTGAAGAGAAAATGAAAGGTGGGAATATGCTTGTTATTTTTGGACTCGCCCTGCTTTTTGCAGCGATGCTGGCTTCAGCTCTAATGCAAATCACTAATCATCAATGGGGAGCTGTTAGCATGATTGGTGGAGACCCATCTACTGCGATGCCATCGTACGAAGCTTTTATGACAGATTATGGAACTGCTTTTAGAACGTTCAAGCACGGTGCTTTTCATGGCTTTTTTGCAGGCCTCTTTATCGCTTTACCAATCATTGGTACTAATGCATTGTTTGAGCGTAAAGGAGCAAAATACATATTTATAAACACAGGGTATTGGGCTGTAACATTGGCTGTTATGGGCGCCATTCTTTGTGGAATGTAAATATTTTTTAAGAATAACTATTAAAAGACCTCGAAGTATACACTTCGAGGTCTTTTGTAGATAGATATTACTATTTATTCTTTTATAGGCTCAGTAGTCATTTCGTCTTCAGGAATGTCGAGCTTGGTCTCAAAATCTGGTAAGACTTGATTTACTAATGCTGAGTTTTTTAGCTGCTTAGCCTCAAGGTAGTACCACATCTTTTTCTCTTCATCATAGACGCCTAAAAGGTAGCTTTTTGACTTAATTCTCATGTCATTCATGGTCATTTGATTAAAGCCTTCAACAACACATCTATACTGTCCTTGCTCTTTAACAATATCTGACACCGAAATAACATCTGCTTTTTCAAAAATGAAACCTTGAGATTTCATGGTGTCGAAAGTCGATGTTAATAGGTTGACAGCACTTTCTTCTCCACCCATTAATTTTACAACATTGGGGTGTGTGTATTTTAGAACGGTTTTAAAATCCATTTTTAGAGTAGCTTCAGAAGTGATTTTAGCATCTCTTAGAGCATCCGTCTTATTTTGCGAAAAAACACTATTACTAAAACATAACAGCATTAAAATAATAAGTGTTTTATTCATTATTCTTCTTTTTTGTGTTTTTCATAGCCTCACCAATTTGGTTACTTGCTGTAAAACTGGCAACCATATCGTTTAACATGGTGCTTCCGGCTTGGGGCGAATTAGGTAATAATATTAAGTTGCTATTGGTTTCTTGACCAATAGATTGCAGTGTATCATAGTGCTGAGTCACAACTATTAAAGCAGAAGCTTCTTGCGAGTTGATGCCTACTTTGTTTAAAACCTCGACAGATTCCTCTAAACCGCGAGCAATTTCACGACGCTGATCAGCAATACCTTGTCCTTGCAAACGCTTACTTTCTGCTTCTGCTTTTGCTTTTTCAACAATAAGAATACGAGCGGCATCACCTTCAAACTGTGCAGCGATTTTTTCACGTTCAGACGCATTGATTCGATTCATGGCTTCTTTTACTTGCGCATCTGGATCAATATCTGTTACTAATGTTTTTATGATGTCATATCCATACTCCATCATCGCTTCGTTTAGCTCTGATTTTACAGCAATAGCAATATCGTCTTTCTTGACAAACACATCATCTAATTTCATTTTTGGCACTTCAGCACGCACCACATCAAATACATAAGAAGTGATTTGATCGTGTGGGAAGTCTAATTTGTAGAAAGCATCATAGACCTTGTCACGAATTACTTTGTATTGCACAGATACTTTTAGGCGTACAAACACATCGTCAAGTGTTTTTGTTTCAATAATGACATCTAGTTGCTGAATTTTTAGACTTAATCGTCCAGCAATTCTATCAACTAACGGAATTTTCATTTGAAGTCCAGAATGTCGAATACTTTGAAATTTACCGAAGCGCTCTATAACACCAGCGGTCTGTTGTTTAACAATGAAAAATGCGGAAATCAGAATGATTAATCCGAAGAAAATAATTGGTATTAAGAAAATGTTGAAACCCATAACAGTTTTTTAAATTAATGGTTAGTAATTAGTTAAAATACAAAATAATACTATATTTGCTCACCTACTTAACCTAAATGTTATGATAAATAAGGAGCTTACTCTATTAGTAGCTATTTGCCTACTATTCGTTACAAACACTTTTGCGCAAAGACCTAATTACGCTATCAAGAACTCTCTTGGTCCTTTTGGTGGAATTACCCAATCTGACATAAAAACAGATAATTTTGTTACTAAAGCTGGAAATGGCTGGACAGCCGGTTTAACTGCGATTGTTAATGTTGAGCATAAATGGTATGATGTAAGTTATGGTATTCAGCTTACCGAAAACACGATTGCTGTTTCTGGAAGCTCTACAATTGCAGGCCCTCAAGAAATGATAGATTTTAAACTATCTGGAGCGCAATTAGGTATTATGATGCATGCCAAAATTCTAGGACCAAATGTTACTATTGATTTTGGCCCTCTACTTCAAGCGAATGGTTTTTTTGAACCAGCAGAAGATGAAAAGAAAGACTATTACCTCAGTGGTTATGATTCGCTTCAAGCAAAAGATATTAGAGATATTTCAAAATTCAATGTAAATGGCGCCGTTGGAGCAACCGCAGGAATTAATAATTTTAGACTAAGAGCTCAGTATCAGTATGGTTTTACCAATGTATTTGGAAAATTGAACAATCAAGATTTAGCTATCGCACCTAATACGGAAAAATTTAAAGGCAACCAGTCAACACTGTTGTTTACAGCATTGATACTTTTTTAAAAGAAATTGAATATATATAGAATTAAAAAGCGACCCAATGTGGTCGCTTTTTTTATAAGTTATTTAAGGCGTTTTCAATACGTTTGACAGATTCATTCTTTCCGATCATATATATAATATCAAATACATCTGGCCCCTTAAGTTCACCGACGAGCACCAATCGCAAAGGCATCATCACCTTGCCAAAACCAATATCATTAGAGGTTATCCATCCTTTAATTACAGTTTGAAGATTCTCAACATTAAAGTCTTCAATAGGCTCAATTAATGAAATCACCTGCTTCATTAGAGCGCCAGTATCCTCTTTCCAGGCTTTTTTTAATGCTTTTTCATTATAGGTTGTCGGTGCTTCAAAAAAGAAGTCGCTTAACTCCCAAAAGTCAGACACGAACGTAGCGCGCTCTTTTATAAGATCAATAATCATTGAGATGTAATCATTGTCTATTTCTTTTAATCTAGGTTTTTGAGCTTTAAATAATTCTGCTAAACTAGAGCTACTCTGCTCTTGCATATAATGATGATTAAACCACTTGGTCTTATCGGGATCAAAACGAGCACCAGATTTATTAACTTTTTCTAAACTAAAAGCTTCAGTCAATTCAGCGATAGAGAAAATTTCTTGTTCCGTTCCAGGATTCCATCCTAAAAAGGCTAAGAAATTCACAACCGCTTCTGCGAAGTAGCCTTCTTCTTTATAACCTTTAGACACATCGTCTGTTCTTGGATCATTCCACTCTAAAGGAAATACAGGAAAACCTAGTTTATCGCCATCTCTCTTGCTTAGCTTGCCTTTTCCTGTTGGTTTTAAAATCAGTGGTAAATGAGCAAATTCTGGCGCACTCCAGCCAAAAGCATCATACAATTGTTGGTGTAGCGCTAGAGATGGTAACCATTCTTCGCCACGAATCACATGTGATATTTGCATTAAATGGTCATCTACAATATTTGCTAAATGATAGGTGGGCATACCATCACTTTTAAACAACACCTTGTCATCAAGAACATTGGTGTCTATTTTAATGTCGCCACGAATTATATCTGTTAAATGTAATATTTCATCTTGGGGAGACATGAATCGAATTACGTAATCATCTCCAGCATCTAACTTGGCTTTTACTGCCTGATTAGAAAGCGACAAGGAGTTTTTGAGCTTTAGCCTATTGTGCCAATTGTATATAAATGTTTTTCCTTTAACTTCATGATCTTTGCGATGAGCGTCTAATTCTTCTGAGGTGTCAAATGCATAATATGCGTTTCCGTTTTCAACGAGTTGATCAGCATATTGCTTATACAAATGCTTACGCTCGCTTTGTCTGTAAGGACCAAGCCCACCATCTTTTCCTGGACCCTCATCAAAAGGAATACGACACCAATTTAAAGACTTAATGATATAATCTTCGGCACCTTCAACATACCTGTTTTGGTCCGTGTCTTCTATTCGAACTATAAAAGTTCCGTTATGTTTTTTAGCGAATAAGTAGTTAAACAAAGCAGTTCTTACCCCACCAATATGTAAAGGTCCTGTTGGACTAGGGGCAAAACGAACGCGTACGGGCTTAGACATGAATATTGATTTTCGGCAAAGATAGTAGATATCATAAAAAAACCCCTTCATTTACTGAAGAGGTTTTGAATTGATTTTATAAAGCAATTAATCTTCTAATTGTTTTTTCAAGATATCAATTTCGACTTTCAATTTTTCAATCTGTAAGTCTGCTATTTTTGGATTTTCGTCATCGCAACCGCAGCCGTCACAATCGCAAATTGAACACTCCGAAACGCGAGGCTCTGTAATAACACTTCCGGTTCTCAAACAAAATTCTCGTGAGAATATTTCACCAATCTTGAACCCTGTTGCTTGTTCTAGTTTTTTAATGCGATCAAGTATGCGCTTAATAGACTTAGGATTAACTTTCATGCGTTTCAATTTTGCAATTAATTGATCAACAGTTAACTCCTTGTATAGTACAGGAATTTTTGGATTTAGCTCTATATGAGAGTTAACAGGCTTGAACTCAAATTTTGGTAATGCATTATCGTTTACAGCCGCTGCTAACGTAGGTTGTGGAAGTGCAGCTGCCTTGATTTTTGTAGCTGTTTTTTGTTGAAAAACAAGTGGCTCCACTTCAAAAGCACGCTTTATATTTAATTCTTTCGTGAAGTGATTTAAAAGACTGCCGTGAATTGAAGGTACTTTCCGAACAATATCATATTTTATGGAAAGTAACGACAATGAAAACTTAAATTTCTTGTTTAATTGTTTAAAAAAGAAGGTCACAACCTTACAAGGATTGGGGTTCTCTATTGTTCTTAAAGAACGAAATTTGTTCTCGACCTCCGTTTTAGTGTCGATAGAAAGATCGTATTTACGGCTTACTTTTGCTGACGCTTTGAATACGACTTCGTTCATCAAACTTTGTTCGAAATGAAAAGCTTGGTCCGCAGAAATTTCCGCGCCTCCTTCTAAGAGGCCAAAGAAATTAAACCCGCCACCCGCTTCTTGATGAAAATTGAAGTCTTGACTTGAAGACAATTCCGTTCGTAAAGTATTTGAGAATTCTGTTTCAAATTCACTTTCTACTGAACGTTCCTCATGTAAGGCACGTGTATATTTTGATCGCCTTACAATTTCTACTTGTTGTCTCTCTTTAGGAAGTAAAGTGAGTGCGTGCAGAAAATCACCTTGAGTAAAACCTTCAAAACAGGTTTTATACTCAAAATTTCTAGTTATCATTAAATTAAAATTCCCGAGCCTTATAGTTTGCTTCGTTTTAAAACGACGTCTTCTACAAGGGTCACAACCCTCAACAAATTTTGTTCCAAGGTTGTATGTACATTGTAAATCACTCATGATCAATAGTGTTTTTCCCTACTCTATTTGTTATAGGCTTTTCGGATATCGCCTATCAATTTATCCCCTTTATTAAAAATTGACAATACAAATGTATGCGGAAACAAAACTTAAATCAAGAGGCAATAGCCTGATTATCAATAGATAAAACCCTGAAATTCAAATAGGCAAATACCTTATTTGTAAGAAACTGCGTGTTATTCAGGACGCATTTCAACGGGAATGCGCTTGTTCATTATACTAAACCAAAGCGGAGGAAGTAAAGAGATTACCATAGAGGTTGGGTATCCAAATGGCATTTGTGGACTTATATCATGATAGTCCAAGATTTGAAATTTTTTAGAAGATTTATAATGATGGTCACTATGCCTAGTGAGTTCGTAAAGAACAATCCTACCCATAACATGATTAGAGTTCCACGAATGCACTTCTTTTACACGTTCATAACGACCAGATGCAGTTTTTAACCTGAGAAGGCCATAATGCTCAATATAATTAACAGATTCTAAGAGTAGAAAACCAACAACACCAGATGTTATAATAAAGATAACTCCATTTTGGTTGAATAGTAAAAACACGATGGCAATATATGTAAGCTGAATAATAGTGTACCAAAACATATCGTTTTTTAAAGACAGGAAACTTCGATTGTTGTTTTTCAAGAGCTTGTTCTGAATTTTCCAAGCACTAAAATACTGCCTAAATACCGAGGTTATCCAAAATGAATATACGTTCTGATTATATCTAGCGGTAGCAGGATCCTCTTTTGTTGCGGCGTGTAAATGATGCCCAAAATTATGCTCTATATAAAAATGCATATAAAAAGAAAGCAGTAATAAGGCCTTGCCAAGAAAACGTTCGTTAGTAGTTTGTCTGTGCCCAAGTTCGTGAGCCACATTAATGCCGTTTACGCCCAAAACAATGCCCACGGAAAACACTATTCCAACGAATTCATAGGTCTCTACCGTATTGGCAGATATTTGAAATATGGCAAATAGGAGCACTCCATAAACCACAGGAAGATTAAGATATAGTAGCCAGTCAAATATTTTTTTTCTTTTTTTTTCTTCAAGTTCTTCTCCCTCTAAATTTGATGGGTCGTGTGGTAATAATATTTCAAAGACAGGAATAAGGATGAAGGCGTATATAGGTGTCAAAAAAGAATAAACGCCTTTAAAGTATAATGCAATAACTGCTATCAAAGGAATTGAGAATGCTGCTAAATATTTTAAATCTTTCATTTCTAAGAGTTTATTACCAAAAGCCAATCACCGACTTTAACAGAATGTTACCAAATTTAAGGATTTTGCAATCAAATAAAATTGTAAGTTTATGAGTTAAATCAGGAATACAGCCTACTATTGAGTAATTTTAAGACCATACAAGATAAGTTAGAGCAATTCATTAGGAAATATTATACTAATGAATTGATTAAAGGTGCACTTTTGTTTTTCTCTATTGGCTTTCTGTATTTTCTAACAACGCTTTTGGTTGAATATTTTCTCTGGCTTAGCCCAACGATAAGAACCATTTTGTTTTGGCTTTTTATTACTGTAGAGCTAGGGTTGTTTATTAAATTCGTAGCTATTCCTTTAGCGCATTTATTTAAAATAAAAAGCGGTATTAATTATAATCAAGCCTCTAAGATTATCGGAAGTCATTTCCCTCAAGTAAATGATAAACTTTTAAATGTTCTTCAATTGAACCAAAATACGGGTCAGTCAGAATTACTTTTGGCGAGTATTGAGCAAAAGTCTGGAGAGTTGAAGCCAGTGCCTTTTAAATTGGCGGTAGACTTCAAAAAGAACGCGAAGTACTTAAAATATGCTGCAATTCCATTACTGATTGTGTTATTAGTGTCTTTTTCTGGAAACTTCAATTGGTTTAGTGATGGTTATGAGCGCGTGGTTAACTACCAAACTGCTTATGAGCCACCAGCGCCTTTTGAGTTTTTTGTAGTTAACAATGATCTAGATGCCATAGAGAATAAGGATTTTAGGCTTATAGTAAAAACTGCTGGAGAAGTCATTCCGGATAACGCTCAGATTAATTATAACAATGAGACTTATTTTTTACAACAAACCGCGCCAGGTGAATTCCAGTATGTGTTTTCTGAACCGAAATTAGATATAGATTTTAAAATTGAGGCAAATGGTGTAAGGTCTAAACTGTATCAATTGCATGTTATAGAAGTGCCAACATTATTAGGTTTTGAGATGATGTTGGATTATCCGTCATACACAAAAAAGAGAGACGAAATTTTGAAGAGTTCAGGCAATGCAACGGTGCCTCAAGGCACTAATGTCTCTTGGAAATTGCGAACTAAATCCACGGACGAAGCATTTTTGTATTCAAAGGACACCCTAAGCTTTAGTCTTGATGAAGAAGGACAATTCAGCGCCAATAAGCGCGTTTATAGCAACCTAGATTATAATATTAGCACTAGTAATTCTGATCTAAAAGATTATGAGAACTTGGCCTTTTCAATAGATGTCATTACGGACGAATATCCTGAGATAAACTTACAGGTTCAACGCGATTCTATTGACCAGCAAACCTTGTATTTTTTCGGGCAAGTATCAGATGATTATGGATTGAGTAAGTTGCAATTAGTGTACTACCCTGTTGAAAACGAGAAAGAGAAGCAAATAGAATATCTACCTGTTTCTGTGTCTAATTTTGATGAATTTGTCACATCATTCCCTAATAATTTAAACGTTACTGCTGGTGTTAGCTATGAGCTGTACTTTGAAGTGTTTGACAATGACGCCATCAATAATAACAAACGCGCCAAAAGCTCTGTATATGTCTTTAGGAAGCTAACTGAAGAAGAAGAAGAGCAACAGCAGCTTCAACAGCAAAACGAAACGATAAAAGATTTAAACAAAGCTTTGCATAAGTTTGAAGAACAAGAAAAGAACCTTGAAGAGCTTTCTAAGACTCAAAAGGAGAAGTCTGAACTTAACTTTAATGACAAGAAAAAATTTAAGAACTTTTTACAGCGTCAAAAGGAGCAGGAGCAGTTAATGCAAAATTTCAATAAAAAACTACAAGAGAATTTAGAGGAATTTCAAAAAGAGGATCAAGACACTTTTAAAGAGCAATTAAAAGAACGGTTAGAAGAAAATCAAGAGCAACTCAAACAAGATGAAAAATTATTAAAGGAGTTAGAGAAACTTGCTGAAAAAATTCAAAAAGAAGAGTTTTCAGAAAAGCTTGAAAAGCTTGCGAAGCAGAACAAGAACCAAAAACGAAGTCTTCAACAGATGTTGGAGTTGACCAAACGATATTATGTTGGGAAAAAACTGGAAAAATTACAACAGAAACTAGAAGAATTGGCTAAACTACAAGAAGAACTAGCCAAAAAAACGGAGGAGAAAAACACAAAAGAAGAACAGGCGGACTTAAATAAGAAATTTGAAGAATTTCAAAAGGAAATGAGGGAGTTAGAAAAGGAAAATGAGAAACTAAAGAAGCCTATGCCATTGCCAAGAGATGAGCCAGAAGAGAAAAGCATAGAGGATGCTTTAAAAGATGCGATAGAGAAATTAGAGAAGGAGCAGCAACAGCCTCAGGATGGACAAGAAAAACAAGAACAGCAAAAATCCGCACAGAAAAGTCAACAAAAAGCGGCACAGAAAATGAAGGAGATGAGCAAGAAGATGGGGCAATCTATGCAAATGTCTGGAGGAGAGCAAAATTCTGAAGATGCTGAAATGCTAAGGCAAATTCTTGATAATCTGGTACTGTTCTCTTTTGATCAGGAAGCCCTTATGAAGCAATTTAAAAGCATAGAAATTAATCATAATGAGTATGCCAAATATCTTAGAAAGCAAAGTACATTAAGAGAACATTTTGAACATATTGATGATAGCTTGTTTGCTTTGTCATTGAGACAACCTAAAATCTCCGAAAAGGTTAATAAGGAAATTACGGAAGTCTTTTTCAATATTGATAAGTCACTTGGTCAATTATCAGAAAACAGATTGTATCAAGGTGTTGCTACGCAACAATACACGGTAACAGCCGCTAATAACCTGGCAGATATGCTGAGTAATTCATTAGATAACATGCAAATGCAGATGAATAATCCTGGTCAAGGCCAAGGCGGACAGTCTGGACCGCAATTACCTGACATTATTATGAGTCAAGAACAGCTTAATAAGCAGATGGAAGAAGGCACGCAAAAAGGTGGAAAAAAAGGAGAGAAAAACGAAGGAAAAGAGGGTGAAGGAAAAGAAGGTAAGAATGGCCAAGAAAAAGGAAGGCAACAAGGCAACCAGGAAGGAGAGCAACAAGGAGAAGGAGAAGGTCAAGGCGGCGAGTCTGAAAACGGTAAGCTTTTTGAAATCTACCAGAAACAGCAACAATTAAGACAGGCCTTAGAACAGC
>JABABD010000019.1 GCA_014238425.1 Flavobacteriaceae bacterium
AACTATAAATTTAGAATGTATGACCCAAGGATTGGACGGTTTTTTGCAGAAGATCCTTTAGTTAGTGATTATGCTTGGAATTCACCATATGCTTTTAGTGAAAACAGGGTGCTTGACGCTATAGAATTAGAAGGTTTAGAGAGTCATATTGTCATTGATAAAGGTAAGCAAAGTGAAATATGGGCAACGAATGATGTGGCTAATGGTCGTTATGGTATGGAAACAGGCCAAGATATTTTAAACTCTATTTACTCCCGTCATAACGTTCATTCAGATTACCCATTGGTAATAAGTACTGGGAAAATATCTGAAGAAACTCCCAAATGGAAACTTTTCACTCAAACTACTTACTATCTTGGCCTTAATGTTTCGTTTGTTGAGAGGGATTGGGATACAGGAGATTTACATCGTGTTCAATATAAATTAAAAATCCCATTTCATACTGTAAATTTCTTAGGTATAGGAGATATACCAGAATTTTTAGGTTCAGAGCTTTTACTAGCTAATGCTCTCCTAGCTAAGAAAATTAAAACTCAAACGAGAGCATCTTCAAGGGCAGTTGTAGGGCTTACTTCTAAAAGAGGCGCCGATATTGTAGCTTCGACACAATCTTTAAAAAGTTTAAGAGAAGGAGCTGTAAAACAAGCTTGGAAAGATGAGAAAAAAATGATACTCGCTACTGGACAGGGAACGCGTGAATGGACAATAGCTGAAATGAAAGAGATAGTTAAAAATGGAAACATTAAGGGTTTTGCAGGACATCATATCAATGACGTGAAATATCATCCAAATTTAGCTGGAAATCCAAATAATATTGAATTTTTAAAAACAGGAAACTTGAAAGGTGGTGGAGCCAAAAAAGGTTCTGAACATTACTTGAAACACAATACATCCAGTGGAAAAAGAATAGAATCATCATCTGGACCATTAATAGATAGGACTATACCAAAATCTGACTAAACATGAATAAACTAAAAAATATTTATCCTGAATTTTATAATTCCTTAATGGAATTCATGCCTTTAGGATCTAATGAAACAAAATACGCTAATTTGATAGCAAAGGCTCCTCATATTGGAACTGCTGCATGGCTACATGCTATTTATAAGCCGATTTCAAAAAAAGAAATTGATGATTTAGATAGGGATTTAAATTTAAGTTTGCCTACAGTTTATTCAAACTTCTTATCTAATTGTAATGGTTTTTCATTATTTGTTACCACACTTTCTTTATTTGGTTATAGATATAATAATATTAGAGATTTAGAAAACATATGGCAACCATTTGATATTGTGAAATTGAATAATAGAGACAGACCATTTGACTCTAAAGATAAATATTTCTTTTTTGGGTTCTATAATTGGGATGGTTCTTTGGTGTATTTGGATAGAAATACTTTAAAGATTCATAGATGCACCAGAGATTCTAGTAAAGCTTTAAATACGTGGGATGATTTTGAAATATTTCTTAAAAGCGAAGTAGAAAGAATTTCAAAACTATTTAATAAAAAAGGTATTAAAATTGACGAAGATGTAGAAACTACACCCTTTACTACAGTCTCGCTTTAGCATGTTGTAATTCCTATATAACTATCTAGTAAGACATAAAAATCTAAAGTTTTACAGAGAGTCAACGCGCCTCGCGGCCTTTTTTTCGTCGCTTTCTCCTCAGAAAACTTTGCAATCACCGAGCTTTATTGTTTTATGTACCTTTGGCATAATAAATGGTCAATCTTGCGTTATAGACTACTAAACATTCCCCAGATGAAATACCTTTTTATTTTAATTACATTGGTTTCTACACTATCAATACAATCGCAAAACGCCTTTAAACCAGGTGAGAATTTAACATTCACGGCCTCTTATAATATGTCTGGTTTGCTTACAAATATTGCACAAGTGTCCATGCAAACAAATGAAGTAAAAACGTCTAAAAGTACGTTGCTTCATTTAAAATGTACTGCAAAGACATTCAGTAAATGGGATGGTTTCTTTAGGGTTAGAGATCTTTATGAAAGCTATGTGAATCCTAGATCTTTGAATCCCTATCTATATAAAAGAGATATTAATGAGGGTTCCTACTATAAGTTTGTAAAGTACACCTTCAATCATAAAAGTAAAACCGTAAAGAGTCTTCAGAAAAAACGTAGAAAAGATGGTAGTTTCTGGGAGCAAAATCAGTCTGTTAAAATCAAGAACAATACTAAGGATCTTGTAACTACTATCTACCATTTAAGGAATATGGATATTCATAAAGCATCGGTTGGAGATTCGCAAACATTCCCTGTTATTTTTGATCATAAAGAAAATCTTGTCACTGTTAAATACTTGAGCAAAGAAACTATTAATACCGCCATAGGAAAAAAAGAATGCTATAAGCTTGCCATCTCAATAAATGACAGCGCGCTTTTACAAGGCAGTAATAAGAACTTGCTATGGCTAACAGCCGATGAAAATAAAATACCTGTTTATGCTAAGTTCAAAGTAGCTATTGGTAGTGGAGAACTCAAAATTAAATCTGCAACAGGTCTATAAATAACCTTAACTAAAAAACATGAGAATCTTATCCATAATCTTAGCTGTCATTGCTGCATTGATAGCCATTGTACTTTCGGCATTGCCGTTTGGACTCATTGCATTAATACCATCAGCTTTTGCATTATTGTTTGGGTATATAGGATATCGGTTATCAAAAAAAGATCAAAAACTTAAACAATTTTCTCATCAATTAATCTTGCTTTTAATACTTGTTATTACACTAAGTGCTATAGCTTTAACCATATATCGTGAAATGACTAATGAAAATACGGTAGAGGTAGATACTGAGTTTATTGAAAAAGAAAAAGAATCAAAAGAAGATGCTATTGAAGAATTGGAGGGCATTGAAGGTCTTGAAGAAGATATTATGGAGGACATTGACACCAATACCATTGAAGAATTAGAACGCATTGATGATAGTAACAACTAGTAACTTGCCTTTGAGTTTTCTATCATATTTGTGATTTTTCATTATTAAGGCTACTTTCGCAGAACTTAAAAAAGCATAAAATGAAGTACTTAAGTATTGCTATAGCCAGTTGGATGATTCTAATGGGGTCTTGTTCTGAAGAACGTTATACAGTTAAGATTGAGAAACTAAAAAAGAGCATTGTCGTGACAGATAGTTTGGATGTCATTAAATATGCCAATACCATTACAGCCAATGATCTTAAAATGCATCTATATAAATATGCTTCTAAAGAATTTGGTGGAAGGGCAGCAGGAACTGAAGGGCAGAGAAAAGCAGCAGAATTCCTTAAACAATACTATATAGCTCAAGACATCAATTCGCCTATTTCAGGCAGTACGTATTTCCAATCGATACCCTCAACATATTTTGATAATACTATTGAAGGAAGCGAAAACGTATTGGCCTTTATTAAAGGAAGTGAAACTCCTGAAGAAATCATTGTTATTTCTGCACATCTAGATCATGAAGGCACCAAAGAAGGGGAAATTTATTATGGTGCAGATGATGACGGATCTGGTACTGTTGCCGTTATGGAAATAGCTCAAGCATTCAAAATAGCTTCAAATAATGGCCATACACCTAAACGAAGTATCTTATTTCTACATGTTACCGCTGAAGAAATTGGACTCCATGGATCACGTTATTATACCGAAAATCCAGTATTTCCATTGAAAAATACTGTGTGTAATCTTAATATAGATATGATTGGACGTGTTGATAAAGCTCATGAAGAAAACAAAAATTATGTGTATTTGATTGGGAGTGATCGATTGAGCACTGAATTGCACTACATTTCGGAAAAAGTAAATAATTCCTTTACTAATATAAATTTGGACTATAAGTTTAATGATGAGAACGACCGCAATCGTTTTTATTATAGATCTGATCATTACAATTTCGCAAAGAATAATATCCCCGTGATATTCTATTTTAATGGCGTACATGATGATTATCATCAGCCATCTGATACTCCAGATAAAATCGAATATGAGTTATTACAAAAAAGAGCACAACTCATCTTTGCAACGGCTTGGCAAATTGCCAATATGGAAAAGCGCATTATCGTCGATAAAAAAGATTAATGTATGGCTGTTAAAAAGTGTTAAAACATTTAACAAAACACTAGTGCCCAATAGGTTTTTTCGTAATATTATAGCTTATAATCAAATAACACATTCGCAATAATGAAAAAAGCCTTATATGTATTCTGTATTGGAGCAATAATGTGGTCTTGTGGCCCTTCTGCAAATACGAATACAGCATCTAAAAAAGCAGAAGTTTCTATACCTTCTAATCCTTCAATGTTTGCTAATACAATAACAGAAGCAGAGCTTCGAGAAGAATTGATGATTTATGCTTCAGACGAAATGGAAGGTCGAGAAACAGGAAAGCCAGGACAGAAGAAAGCCGTAGAATTCTTAAAGAATCATTATGTAACAATGGGGATTCCTTCTCCTATTTCTAAAGATGATTACTTTCAAGAGGTACCATTAAGTATTAACAAAACACCAAAGGTAGATTTATCTATCAACGGAAAAGCATTCAACTATTTTGACGATTTTATTGCTTTAACAGCAGGAAGCACTGAAATGCTGGAAGCAGATAATGTTGTGTATGTAGGCTACGGTATTGAAAGTGACAACCATTCTGATTACACAGGTATAGATGTTAAAGGTAAAATTGTGTTGATGACCTCTGGTGAGCCAACGAATGCTGACGGTTCATATAAAGTCACTGGAACTAAAGAAGGCTCAAAATGGTCAAACGGCAGACAAGAATTATCGGCAAAAAGAGATGCCGCAAAAGAAAAAGGTGCAAAAGCCGTTATTATGGTAGCACCAAAATTATTCACTCCATATTCTAACTATTTTAAAAGTCAAGCCGAAAAAGGTGGAGGCGGAAGATTGTCTTTAAAAGGAGATGATAATGTTATGCATTTGTTCTTGACTAGTGAAAACTTAGGAAAAGCAATTGTTAGTGATATGTCTACTAATCATAAGCCCTCAAATGTAGCTACAAAGCTTAAGATGAATTACACTAGTCAGGCGGAAGAAGTAGGTTCAGAAAATGTTGTAGCATTCATAAAAGGTTCTGAAAAGCCTAATGAATATATAGTCATTTCTGCTCATTTAGACCATGAAGGCATTAAAGATGGAAAAGTATATAATGGTGCTGATGATGACGGGTCTGGAACTATCGCCGTTGTTGAAATAGCCGAAGCATTTAAAGCAGCTGTAGATAAAGGTCAAGGTCCAAAACGTTCTATCTTATTTTTACACGTAACTGGCGAAGAAAAAGGGCTTTTAGGGTCTAGGCATTATACAGATAACGATCCTATTATTCCACTTGAAAATACTGTAGCAAATTTAAATATTGACATGATTGGTCGTATTGACCCTAAACGCGAGGGCGACCGAAATTATATTTATTTAATAGGTTCGGATAAGTTGAGTACAGAGTTGCATAATCTTTCTGAAGAGGTAAACAAAAAGTATATGAATATAGAGTTAGATTATACTTTTAATGATGAGAACGATCCAAATAGGTTCTACTACCGTTCTGACCACTATAATTTCGCAAAGAATAATGTACCGATCATTTTCTATTTTAACGGAACTCATGATGACTATCATCAGCCAAGTGATACACCAGACAAAATCAATTATGATTTATTAGAAAACAGGACACGTTTAGTATTCTATACGGCTTGGGAATTGGCAAATCGTGATGCTAGAATTACAGTAGATAAAGCAGTAGATTCAGGAAATTAAGCTGAATAAAATTGATTTAAAAAAGCCTTTCAAATTATCTGAAAGGCTTTTTTGTTTTCAAAATTTAATCTTATTTATATTTTTCAATAAAGTCCTCTAGACGTTCTTTATTAAGGTTCTTTAATTTCTTTTCCAAAATAACTGCTTCACTCCTATTCAACTTTGGTATGGCTAGAACTAATTCCCAAGGTACTCCTGAAGATGTATATCTTTCTGAACCAGAATTATGCCTTATTAAACGTTTCTCAATATTACTGGTGTGACCCTTATAATATTTCCCTAAAGATTCTGAATATATAATATAAGTGAAATACACAATATTGGATTAAAATTAAAAAAGCTTCCCGATTAAGAGAAGCTTTGTTTCAAATGGTACTGACGATTCCTGTCAGTACCAAGACATTGACATCGTCAATCGTCTTGGGGTGGAAGACCGGTCTCGAACCGGCGACCTCTGGTACCACAAACCAGCGCTCTAACCAACTGAGCTACAACCACCATTTATTAGGTCTGCAAATGTAAATCTTTTACAATTTACTACAAAGATATTTTTCAATATTTATATTAAATCACTTATGGAGTCTACTGCTGGGTAACGTTCAACGGTAAATCCTTCGCCATACTCCTTCCCTATTAGTCTTCCTAGATCCTGTGCTCTATATGAAATACTATTCAAAAAATTCTTACTTGTTATAGGTGTTTCAGGTTCTTTACTATTTGCATCAAAAAATTGAGAGGTATACGCTTTTATAGCCTCAACTTTAACATTAATAAACCCACTGACATCAACAACAATATCTGGCTCTAGATTCTTCCATTGTATATAATGGTATACATGTTTAGGACGCCATTCCTGTTGGTTATTATTATCGTAAGTTGTTTCAATTTTTTTTAACCCGCTCAAAAAGCAGGCGTCACTGGTTAGTTTACTTCCTTTTCCATGATCAATATGCCTGTCATCTACGGCATTGCAAAGCACAATATCTGGACGATATTTTCTTATAACCCTAATGATTTCTAATTGAGATTCTGCATTATTCACAAAAAAACCATCTGAAAACTCTAAGTTCTCACGCATAACTACACCCAATATTTTTGCAGCATTAGCTGCTTCTTGGTCTCGTATATCTGCTGTGCCTCGAGTTCCTAATTCACCTCTTGTAAGATCCAATATTCCGACCTTTTTCCCTTTGGCAATTTCTTTTGCTATCGTTGCGCCACACCCTAGTTCCACATCATCAGGATGCGCGCCAATGGCTAATATGTCTAATTTCATAGATTACTAAAAATTAATGAACAGCGAGTTCTTTTTTCAATGTTTTTGTAATAGCCTGATTAATATCCCTAATCAAATCCTTTTTATTTTCAATGCCCACTGAAAACCGAATCAAACTATCGCTAATACCTTGCGCAATCCTATCCTCTTGAGATAAGAGCACATGTGAGGTTTCCGAAGGCTGTAGCATTGTACTCTCAATACTGGCTAAACTCATGGACGGTTTTATTAGTTGCAAGGCTTTCAAAAAATCTTGAGTATCGATATTTTCATGTAATTCAAATGATATCATTGCGCCGTAGCCTTTCATTTGTTTTTTTGCTATCTCATGACTTGGATGATGTTTCAATCCTGGATAATACACATGGTTTACTGCTTCATGAGCATCTAAATACTTTGCCAACTTTCTAGCATTTCGTTGTTGCGCTTTCACACGAATACCTAAAGTTTTCATGCTGCGTTCTAACATCCATACAGTAAAATCACTCAGACTTCCGCCTAAGTTCTTAGCAATATTCCAAATAATATCTATATGCTCCTGAGACGCTGCAACAGCACCTGCACATATGTCACTATGACCTCCAAAATACTTAGTCGCACTATGAATAACGATATCAATTCCGAAGTCTATTGGATTCTGGATAACGGGTGACGCAAACGTATTATCTATAGCAGACAAAATACCTTTTGATTTCGCTAGATGAGCAACAGCTTCCATATCCACAAGTTTCAACAACGGATTAGAAGGGGTCTCTATATAAATCATCTTGGTATTTGGTTGTACTTCTTTTTCAAATTCCGAAACCTCTAAGCCTTCAGTAAACGAATATTCTATTTGGTAATTTTTAAAATGCTCTTCAATGAGGTTCCTCGTCCCTCCATAGATGTCATTCTGTACAACCACATGATCACCTGTCTTTAAAAATGCTAACAAGGTTGTACTTATTGCAGCCATTCCGGAACCAAAAATCATAGCTGCTTCTGCATGCTCCAAAGCTGCAATTTTTTTACACAAATATTCTTGGTTTGGCGTATTAAAATATCTCGGATATCGTTTCACATCAACATCCATGTACTCATAAGACGACGACAAATAAATTGGTGATACGGCTCCTTTAAACTGTTCATCAGGGATTTCTCCTACATGTGTGCAAATGGTATTTAATCCAAAGTTTTTATCTTCCATAATCCATCGATTTTATTTTGATTAAAATTACAAAATCTCTTTTAGACTTGAGTCATTTTCCAATGTCCCTTCCTAAACCAAATAATCCCAATGATTGCGATTAAAACTTCCGCTAACGTAATAGCCCAGAACACACCTTTCGGTCCAAAATCTAATGTAATTGCTGCAACATAAGCAAAGGGTAACTGAAACAGCCAAAAACAGATAAAGTTAATATAGGTTGGTGTTTTAGTATCACCAGAGCCGTTAAATGATTGGATGACAACCATTCCATAGGCATAAAACACATAACCAGCAGCAATTACTTGAAGACATAAAGCTCCATTATTAATTACTTCGGTTTCTTCAGAGAACCAACCTATTATATACTTTGCAAATACAAGATAAATAACAGATACGATACCCATAAAAATAGCAGTGTACTTTCCAGTTTTCCAAACGGAATCCTCCGCTCTTTGTGGTTCCCCTGCGCCCAAATTTTGACCAACAAGTGTCGCTGCAGCATTACTCATTCCCCAAGCTGGCATGATTGTGAACATCATGACGCGAATCGCAATGGTGTAACCTGCAAGCACTTCGCTTCCAAACTCAGACATGATGCGCATAAGAAACACCCAGCTAGACGTTCCAATGAGGAATTGACCAATACCACCAAGGGATACCTTAATCAAGTTCCACATCACTTTTGTTCTTAAGATCAGATCTTTAAAAGTGATCTTTATTCTACTCCATCCATAGAACAAAATGAATAGTTGAAACAATACAGCCGTTCCTCGCCCAATAGTGGTTGCAATTGCTGCACCTTCAACGCCATATGCTGGAATTGGTCCAAATCCGAAAATAAACATAGGGTCCAAAATAATATTCAAGCCGTTAGATAATACTAATGTCCACATAGCCACTGAGGCATCACCAGCTCCTCTAAATATGGCATTGATTAAAAAGAGTAACATAATTGTAACATTACCGCCTAACAGCACTTGCGTATACCCATAGCCCTCTTCAATGAGGCTAGGTTCTGCTCCCATTAATCCTAAGATTTCTTTCGGATACATAATACCGATTACACTGACAATGGCTGCAACAGTAACACCCAGAAAAATCGCCTGCACAGCAGCTTGCGAGGCACCTGGTATGTCTTTTTCACCAACACGTCTAGCCACAACTGCTGTCGCTGCCATACTCAAACCTATAGCAACAGCATAAACTAAAGTAATAACAGATTCAGTTAAACCAATAGTAGCCACAGCATTTACACTCACTTGCGATACATAAAAAATATCGACAATGGCGAAAATAGATTCCATCATCATCTCTAGAATCATAGGTATGGAAAGCATAAAAACAGCTCTCCGAATACTTATAGATGTGAATTCTTGTTGTTTGCCAGTAACGGCGATTTTAAGATATTTAAAGAATTGGGAAATAGAAATTGGTTGATTTTTGTTTGATTGCATAATAAAATATAAATGATAAAACATTACCAAACACAAGATGCGTTTGATACTAAAAGGTTGACATGGAGGTCAACAGAACGGAAGTCATTTAAACAATCATAAGGTACAAAGATGCAGAATAATTTTGATTAACCAAATTCTTACCGAACTCTTAGTGGAAAATCCTTAATTTTATACAACTAATTATTCCATTATGAAACCACTTTTATATATCCTCTTAATTACATTATGCATATCCTGTAAGACCGACTCAGCGCCACATTCACATGCTACTAGTATTGAAGATTATCATGACTACCAAGACGCTGATCAATTTGCTGGAGGCATTAAAATGATTCCTATTACCACGCCTAAAGGCGAGTTTAAAGTATGGACAAAACGTGTTGGCAACAATCCGAAAATCAAAGTGTTATTATTGCATGGAGGCCCTGGAATGACCCATGAAATATATGAATGCTTTGATGGTTATTTTCCACAAGAAGGCATAGAATATTACTATTACGACCAATTAGGATCCTATTATAGCGATCAACCTAAAGATAAAAGTCTATGGAACAATGAGCGCTTTGTAGATGAAGTAGAACAAGTACGCATTGCTTTAGGGCTTAACAAAGATAATTTTTACCTCTATGGCCAATCTTGGGGAGGCATTCTTGCCATGGAATATGCCCTAAAGCATCAGGATAAATTAAAAGGTTTAATAATATCTAATATGGTGGCTTCGATACCTGAATACCAGAAATACAGTGATGAAGTCCTAGCACCAAAAATGGATCCAGATGTCTTGAAGGAAATCATGGCAATGGAGGAAAAAGAAGACTACAGCAATCCACGTTATCTGGACCTAATTATAGAACATTATTACACCGAACATGTTATAAGAATGCCTGTTGACGAATGGCCAGAACCTATCAATCGCGCCTTCAAACATTTAAATCCTGATGTGTACGTCACCATGCAAGGTCCGAGCGAATTTGGCATCAAAGGTGATGCTACCTTAAAACATTGGGATGTCAAAGACCAACTCAAAACTATTAGTGTACCAACATTATCTATTGGTGCCACGCACGACACAATGGATCCAAAAGAAATGGAATGGATCGCCAATGAAGTACAAAACGGGCGCTTTTTATTATGCCCGAACGGAAGTCATTTATCACAATTTGATGATCAGGAGATTTTTTTTAACGGGCTCATCAAGTTTATAAAAGATGTAGATGCAGGTACATTTTAAATGACATCAAAACACCGTCATTTTATTCTCCACAAACCTTATGGTTATTTAAGTCAGTTAGTAAATAATCAAACCCGTAGAAAGAATAAAAAACTTTTAGGAGAACTTCATAATTTCCCAGAAGGAACTATGGCCATTGGCAGGCTAGACGAAGCATCTGAAGGCTTACTCCTATTAACAACAGATGGAAAGGTAAGCGAGTTTATTAGAAGCAAAAAAATAGAAAAAGAATATTACGCTCAAGTAGATGGACTGATTACCGATGCGGCCATACAAAGATTACAACAAGGTGTAGAGATTGGTTTTGATGGCAAAAAATATACTACCAAACCTTGCACAGCAAATCGATTAGAATCAATTGCCAATATTCCTATGACTGAACGCCATGTACGAGACGAACGTCATGGCCCAACGAGTTGGATATCCATCACGGTAGCAGAAGGTAAATTCAGGCAAGTACGGAAAATGACCGCTGCTGTTGGATTTCCAACATTGCGTTTAGTTCGAGTTCGAATTGGGTATATTCATTTGAATATTGAAGCAGGAAACGTCGAAGAAGTGCTATCTTTAACTAATAACTAAAAAGTTAAAAAAAACACCAAAAATGACTCAAAACAACCTCATTCTAACCAGAAATGATCAAAAATCGATTGTTTTTGACGTTTTTTATACAAAAACGGAAACCAAAAAACCGTTAGTTATTTTCTGTCATGGCTATAAAGGATTTAAAGATTGGGGTGCTTGGGGTTTAGTTGCAGATGCCTTCGAAAAAGCTGGATTGTTCTTTGTGAAATTCAACTTTTCGCATAATGGTGGTACCGTAGATCAACCTATAGATTTTCCAGATTTGGAAGCTTTCGCCGAGAATAACTACACTAAAGAATTGCAAGATCTCGATGATATATTAGTTCATGTGCTTGCAGACGACACTTACAAAAACGAAATTGACACCAAAAATATTACCATCATTGGACATTCACGTGGTGGTGGCATCGTTACCATTAAAGCATCTGAAGATGCTCGTATTACCAAAGTAATTAGTTGGGCTGGTGTTTGTGATTTCGCAAAACGAACAGCCACAATCGGTGATTTGGTAGAATGGAAACGTGATCGTGTGAAATATGTATTAAATGGACGTACCAAACAGCAAATGCCCCATTACTATCAATTCTATGAAGATTATATGGTGAATGAATCACGGTTAGATGTTGAAGCAGCTGCTAAACGCTTGAATATTCCACAATTAATAGTTCACGCCAAGGGTGATCCTGCCGTTTTATATTCGGAAGCTGAAGCGCTTCATTCTTGGAATCCTGAGAGTCAACTTTTCTCTGTTGAAAATAGTAATCACGTGTTTGGAGCTCACCATCCTTGGGAACAAGATACGTTACCTGAAGCATTGCAAATGGTTGTAGATAAAAGTATTGCCTTTATAAAGACATAAGAGTAAAGCCTATTCTTACTCTTTCGCTTTAGTTATAATAGCTTTTAATCGCTCTTTGCGAGTTTCTTTTTCTGCTTTGAGTTTATTCTTTTTACGAGCCATAAGCTTACTATGCTTCGCCTTGTTCTTAGTATTCTTTGCGCGTCCTTGTTTAGCCATCATTACCAATTAGAAGTACTAAATTACTAATAATTTTAAGGCATTGGTCTCTACGTTTACTTTATATATCTTCGCAAAAAAAAGAAGCATGCTTAAAGCAGTTTTATTCGATATGGATGGAGTAATTATCGACTCCGAACCCTTACACCACAAAGCTTATTACGGCATGTTCGAAACTGTTGGCATCAGCGTCTCTCCTAGCCTATATGAAAGCTTTACTGGGCAATCTACATTAAATGTCTGCAAAACCTTATGCCAGGAATTCGAGTTATCTCAAACTCCTGAAACACTCGTAAATATAAAGCGTGCCATTTTTAAAGACCTGTTTTTTAACGACCCAGATTTGCAGTTAATTGATGGTGTACTAGAGCTTATAAAAGGTTACCACAACAACGGACTGACTCTGGTTTTAGCAAGTTCTGCTTCTATGTTAACCATTAATAACGTCTTTACCCGATTTGAGTTGGATCAATATTTCAAAGCTAAATTAAGTGGTGCCGATTTAAACGCGTCCAAGCCTCATCCAGAAATTTTTGAAAAGGCAGCAGCAGCCTCAGGATTTAAGAGAAATGAATGTATGGTCATCGAAGATTCTACAAATGGTATAGATGCTGCCAAGGCAGCTGATATTTTCTGTATCGGATTTAAAAGCCCACATTCTACCAACCAAGATTATAGCAAAGCAGATAAGGTTATCACAGATTTCAAGGAAATCGCTTTTGCAGAGCTAAAAAACATCTAGAATAGTCTTGCCAAATCTGCTTCTGCAGCGATATATCCAAAACCTGAAGGGTATCCATTTTTCACAAGCTCTTCATACATCATACGTGCCTTTCCTGCATCACCATTGTAATGATACCAATTAGCCAATCCATAGATTACAGCTTCACTGGAGCCCATAGATTCGTTGCCTTGCAATTCTTCTTCAGAAATCACTCCTTTATAGAATAATAGGAGTTGATGGTACGCATCATTCTCTATAATGGTCATGTCTTTTGAAATTGGTTCTAATAGTGCCTTCGCTTCCTCTTTGTTTCCTGAACGACGCTGTATCATATACAACCAATGTGAGGCTGACACCACGTTATCATCGTTGGTTGAGGCAGCCAAACATTTTGTGAATGCCACAGTTGCTTTTTTGAGTTCATTCTTAAGATAGTGCGCTAATCCAAGATGATACCAGATATTGGTATGAAGTGTTGATATTGGCTGATTAAGACGATTAGGAACTCCATCTGGTTCTATTTGATCCTCTGTGCCTTCTATTAATTGCACCGCTGTAGTAAAATCTGTAATCGCTTTAATGAACTGACGTGTGCTAATATAACGATGACCACGATGACGATACAGACGCGCATCTTCCGAAAATTCCATAATGCCTTTAGTATAGATTTTAATAGCCTCATCATAGGCTCCTGTGTACGCTATGCGTCGACCAAGCCATATGGTATTGGTCGCATCTGGAGTGTTGTTATAGCTCTTTAAAGCAATGTTATAATTAGCCAATAATAGCGAATCTCTTGAGGTATCCGACTGTTTTAAATTCTCGAGCTTTGCTTGCCATACAGAAGTATTAACCTCCGCTGGAGTGTTTTGGTTGTCTTTGCAATTTAGGCATACTACTAATACTAGGATAACAATAATTCTATGCATGTGATTTTAAAATGAATTCACCTCTAAATTAAAAAAAATATCAAACGCATGCACTAACGCAAATCATTGTACTCATCGTCTTCTCATTGATAAAATCAATACGTAATTACCCAATATGAATGATATATAGTTCATTAACATTATAAATAATATTTAAAGACTGATATATCATTCAAATTATTTGTAAATCCAAATAAAATACATACATTTGTATGAAAAACAGTTCATTATTAATATAAATAGTATATTATGAATGATATATCATACAATAATTGGTCTTCAATGAGCGATATAGCCCTTAGCGAGCTTATAGGTAATTTCGTAAAACATAACAGGTTACAACAAAACAAAACCCAGAAAGAAACCTCTAAAGCAGCTGGCATTAGTCGCTCCACATTAAGTCTTCTCGAGCGTGGAGAAACCATTACGACCACAACGCTCATACAAGTGTTACGCACACTCGATCTCTTACATATTATGGAGGTATTTAAGTTACCCGATGCTTTACAAGAAATTAGCCCTCTTGCCTACGCCAAGTTGCAAAAAAACAAACGCCAACGTGCGCGTCATAAAAACTCTAACGATACCAAAAACACTGATTCGTCATGGTAGATGTTTCCGAAATGTATATTTGGGGAGAATTAGTAGGCGCTGTTCGTTGGGATGCCGCCCAGCAACTCGCGAGTTTTCAGTATGCAGATAATTTTCTTCGTAAGGATATTGAGTTGTCTCCTATTAAAATACCAACAAGCGATGGCAATCGGATTCACAAGTTTCCAGAGTTACGTTCTAATCGTACAGATGAACCCAACACCTTTCAGGGCTTGCCTGGCTTACTTGCGGATGTCTTGCCTGACAAATACGGAAATCAGCTTATCAATGTATGGTTAGCGCAGAATGGTCGCCCACCAAACGATATGAATCCTGTAGAAAAACTTAGTTTTATTGGTGCGCGTGGTATGGGTGCTTTGGAATTTCTACCAACGCAACTCAAAGCCACCAAGCGTCCGTTTGATATTGAAATTTCTAGTTTGGCTGATGCGGCACAAAAAATGCTCGCTGTCCGCGATGGGTTTGAAACTAATCTACAAGACGACGAACACAAAGCGATGATCGATATCTTAAAAGTAGGTACCTCAGCTGGTGGCGCTAGACCAAAAGCAGTGATTGCTTATAACAAAACAACGGGCGTTGTAAAATCTGGACAAGCTAAAGCGCCTAGAGGTTTTGAGCATTGGATGATTAAACTCGATGGTGTGAGCGATGCCCAATTTGGAGCAACTCATGGTTTCGGTCGTGTGGAAATGGCCTACTATCTTATGGCAGTAGATTGCGGCATTAACATGATGGAATGCGAGCTTTTGGAAGATGGCAATCGCGCCCATTTCATGACCAAGCGTTTTGACCGCGACGGCAACGATACCAAACACCATGTGCAAACCTTTTGTGCCATGCAACATTTTGATTATAACCATCTCTTTGCTTATAGCTACGAGCAACTCTTTCAGACCATGCGTATCTTAAAGCTCAACTATCCAGAAGCCGAAGAACTATTTAGGCGTATGGTATTTAATGTGATGGCTACTAATTACGATGATCACACCAAGAATACAGGTTTTATGTTAAAACAAGGTGCTAAATGGGAACTATCTCCTGCTTACGATGTGTGTTACTCCTACGATTCAAGCAATGTTTGGGTAAGTCAACACACGTTGAGCATTAATGGCAAGCATAAAGACATTACAAGAGCAGATTTAATGACCATTGCCAAGGCAAATAGCATCAAGAAAGCAGATAAAATTATTACACATGTAAGCGAAATCGTTGCCGATTGGGAATCCTACTCAAAACAAATTGGTGTAGACAAAAAACTAAGCAAGAGCATTAAAAGCACGCATTTGAGGATGCATTAAATTAAAGCACTATCACATCGAGTGGTGTATATGCGTTGTATGAAGAAATCATCTTTAAAAACACCGTCACTTCGAGTGCCACGATAGTGGTGTATCGAGAAGTTGAATACTCATTTCCGAATAGTTCTCGATACATCTCTCCGGTTTGTCGAGACACTCGAACTGACGAAAACGATTATATTTATCATATGCAAATATCCTATGTCTACATATTGCAGTGTTCGGATCAAACTTATTACACAGGAATTACTTCTAATCTGGATAAACGTCTAATCGAACATCAAAAAGGGACTCATAAAGAAAGTTACACCTATTCAAGAAGGCCAGTTGAATTAAAATTCTATGCTGAATTTACAGATATTAATCTAGCTATTGCAACTGAAAAACAAATCAAGAAATGGTCAAGAGCTAAAAAAGAAGTTCTTATAAATGAAGAATTCGATAAACTTCCTAATCTAGCTAAGAAGAAGTTCTAGAGTTCTTCGTCACATCGAGTGGCACATGCTAATGTGTTGTATCGAGAAATTATCTTTAAAAACACCGTCACTTCGAGTGCCACGATAGTGGTGTATCGAGAAGTTGAATACTTATTTCCGAATAGTTCTCGATACATCTCTCCTGTTTGTCGAGACACTCGAACTGACGATAATTAAATATTGTATTCACAATTAATAAATCTATTTCATTTTTACTTAAACGACTTTCACTATATTTAATAGCGTTACTAACTACTAACACATGAGTAGCGCATCATCCGCAAGAAAAACAGCTAAATTCGGAACCTTCCTCGGCGTGTATACGCCAAGTATCCTTACCATTTTAGGACTTATCATGTACTTGCGTTTTGGCTGGGTTGTGGGTAACGTCGGACTTTACAACACTATTTTTATTGTTCTTATGGCCAGTTCCATAACCTTTATTACAGGTTTGAGTGCTTCAGCTATTGCAACCAATATTAAAGTTGGAGTTGGCGGTGAATATTATATGATTTCCCGAAGTCTTGGCCTCGAACCAGGCGGTGCCATTGGCATTCCGTTGTATTTATGTCGCACTTTAAGCGTTACCTTTTACTGTTACGGATTGTCCGAAGCCATTTTAGCTTTAGTCCCAGAAACGCAATCTGTCATGTCTCCTTATGCCCTACGCGGACTCACAATTGTATTTATTATTTTGGTGACTGCCCTTTCGGGGAAAAGTGCCAAACTCGTTTTAAAATCACAGATCCCGATTTTAATTATTGTCGGAGCCTCTATTATTGCCTTAGCTGTTGGCGTGCTCACTCAAGACATGCAAACACCCATTACAGAAGCGACATACAGCACAGCACCTGAAGGTTTTTGGTATGTGTTTGCCGTGTTCTTTCCAGCCGTAACAGGTTTTACCGCAGGTATTGGTTTGAGTGGCGACCTAAAAGATCCACAAAAGTCTATCCCAAAAGGAACCTTAGGAGCTGTTATATCTGGGGCAGCCGTGTATCTCATTATTCCTTTGTTGTTAGCGATCACTGGCGCCTTGACTATCGAACAACTTTCAGACCCTAACGCAGGTGTCACCATTTGGACGCGCATTGCGGTTTTCGGACCATGGATTGTGTATCCAGCAGTTTGGGGAGCCGTCCTATCCTCTGCTTTTGGGAGTATTTTAGGAGGACCACGGATCCTTCAGGCCTTATCTATGGACGGACTCATGCCTAAATTCTTATCGAAGCTCTCAAAATCGGGGCAACCAACTGTTGCCACCTGGATCAGCGGTGCCATCGCTTTGGGCGCTGTATTTCTTGGCGGACTGAATACTTTGGCTCAATATGTTTCCGTATTATTTTTAACATTGTACGTCGCTGTAAATGTAAGTGCCGCCGTCGAGCAGCTCATTAAAGAACCCTCGTATCGACCAAAAATTCATGTGCCATGGTATGTGTCTATCATCGGTGCTATAGGCGCCATGGTTGTCATGTGGCTCATTAACCCTTTGGCCTTTGCCTTTGCTATAGGCTTGGAAACCCTTATTCTTATCGTTCTTATCAACCGAAAAATGGAGCAACAATGGGGCGATGCCGCAACGGGCGTTTGGATGCATTTAAGTCGGTTTGCTTTGCTGCGATTAAACGCCAAAAAGATTACCAAACGCAATTGGCGACCTATTATCATCTTATTTGTACATAATTTAAAGGAACGTATGAATGTGGTCAAGTTTGCCGAAATGCTCGGGCAAAATAGTGGTGTATTGACTGTCTCTCGGCTTATAAGTTCTGAAGATAAAGCTGAACTCCTGAAACGTAACGAGATTACTTTTGAAATGCAGCGTGATCTCGCTAAAGCGGGATTACAGGCACTCACAGAAGTAAACGAAGTCGATGACTTGAAGCGTGGCATGTACACGGTTGCGGCCTCTCATGGCATTGCAGGTTTAAAAACAAATACCGTTATGTTTGGCTGGTCCGCCACTCAAAAAGGAAAGCAACAGGAACTACAGCTCATTAACGATTTGGCAGCTACTGGAAAGAACATCATTATGGTACATATTGAAAAGGCCTTTAGTAAAAAAGCAAAAAAAAATATTGATATCTGGTGGCGTGGTAGTGATATTAATGGTGATTTAATGCTGATGCTCTCGTATTTAATACAACTGAATAACAAATGGAAAAAATCCAGCATTCGTATCTTATCGGTAGCCGATACCGAAATCGCAAAACAAGAACTCTCGTACCATATAGAAGACTCCATAAAAGAAGCACGTATCGAAGCCAAGGTTGAAGTGTTGGTGAAAAATGGTGATGATATTGTTGGACAATTGATAGGTAAAAGTAAACGTAGCGATTTGGTGTTCTCTGGTTTGGCACGACATAACAGCCAAATAAAGGCCCGTATTGCTATTATCGACCGGATGGTGGCAGATTTAAAAGCCGTCGCTTTTGTTCAAAATAATGGGATGAGTTCAGAGATTCCTGTGATTTTTAATAGTAAAAAATAACACTACCGTCATATTGAGTGGTACATACTAATGCGTTGTATCGAGATGATCCTTGGTTATAGTTCTCGATACATCCCTCCTTTTAGTCAGGACACTCGAACTGACGAAATCTACTATATTTATAGCATGCAAATATCTTATGTTTACATATTAGAATGTTCGGACCGCACTTATTACACAGGAATTACTTCTATCCTTGATAAACGACTAATCGAGCATCAAAAAGGAATTCATAAAGAAAGCTATACTTATTCGAGAAGACCCGTTGAATTTACAGATATTAATCTAGCTATTACGACAGAAAAACAAATCAAGAAATGGTCAAGAGCTAAAAAAGAAGCACTGATCAACGATGAATTTGATAAGCTTCCTAATCTCGCGAAGAAAAAATTTTAGAGCTCTCCATCACTTCAAGTGATTCTGAAAGCAACGAAGACCGTCACATCGAGTGACTTTAGCTTGCGAAAGTTGTATCGAGATGCGTTCTTGTTTGTAGTTCTCGATACATCTCTCCTATTCGTCGAGACACTCGAACTGACGAAATTCCTACCAGCGTCACTTCAAATAATCTCTAAATCAACGAACAACGTCACTTCGAGTGATTCTGAGTACAGCGAAGAATTGTATCAAGAAGCTCCCTTTTTTACACTTTTTTTCGTATCTTATAGTGTTATCCTGCTATCAGCTTCTGGCCTACTTCAAAATTTTAGCATTATGAATCCGCCGTTAATATTAACCATCATTTTTTTTCTTTTCTTATTATCTGGTATTCGTATTATTTATGAGTACAAGCGTGCGCTTAAGTTCCGTTTTGGGAGCTACGTTAAAACCTTACAACCTGGTTTCCGTTGGGTCATCCCATTGGTAGAGACCATTCAGGTGGTAGATATTCGTGTCATTACCATAAACGTGGTGTCGCAAGAAGTTATGACCGAAGACAACGTACCATGTAGTATCGATGGCGTGGTGTTCTTTAAGATCAATGACCCGGAAAAGGCCGTGCTTGAGGTTGAAGAATTCAAGTTTGCGATAACACAACTCGCTCAAGCCGCTTTGCGAGATGTATGTGGCAAGGTAGAGCTCGACACAATCCTTTCCAAACGTGAGGAAATGGGTAAAGACATTAAAAGCATTGTGGAACAGGAAACACAACAATGGGGCATCGAGATCAATGACGTGAAGATAAAAGACATACAATTACCAGAAAACATGAAACGTATGATGGCCAATCAAGCAGAAGCCGAGCGTTCGCGTCGTGCACGTATTATTCTGGCAGAAGCTGAAGAGCAAGCAGCAGGAAAACTACTGGAAGCTGGTAAAATGATAGATCAATCGCCATCAGCCATTAAATTGCGTCTGTACCAAACTCTAAGCAATATCGCCGCAGAAAAAAACTCCACCATCCTCTTCCCGTTCCCTGAAGAAGTGCTGCCAAGAAATGATAAGCGTAGCGAATAGAAAAAAGCGAAAATAACCAACGTCACATTGAGTAGCGCATGCCAATGCGTTGTATCGAGAAGCCTTCATCAAACCTTCCAAAAGTTCTCGATACATCTCTCCTATTCGTCGAGACACTCGAATTGACGAAAATCCTACCAACGTCACTACAAATAATCTCTAAATCAACCAACAACGTCACTTCGAGTGATTTGTAAAGAATGAGCAAATAGTATCGAGAAGCCTTTATCAAACCTTCCAAAAGTTCTCGATACATCTCTCCTATTCGTCGAGACACTCGAACTGACGCTAATTAAAACAGACTCTACAAAAAATAGTATCTTGGCAAACACTAAGCACCCGCAACATGCCAGACAGCAAAAAATCATCTTGGTTAAGAACTATAATTGATTTGATAGAACTCTTTTTTAAGAGTTCTCGCGACAGCAACAAAACAAGAACCTGGCACCAACATGTGGTACCTTACGAAGATGATTGGGCAGTGCGTCGTGAAGGCAATAAACGTATTACCTCTAAACACAGAAAACAAACTACGGCTATACGTAAAGCCAAAACGCTTGCCAGAAAACATAAAGCAGATGTGATTATCCACAGAGCAGATGGCACGATACGAGACCGGATTAGTTATGACTAGTTGCATTACGATATTTAATGTTGATAACATCTACCGCTAGCACTCTTGGTTTTTCGCTTACAGCGATTTCCAGATTTAGTAGTTCCCATACATTGCGTAGATGTAGAAGATGTCTTTTTTACTGAAGTACTATGTATCTTTCTGGATGACTTTGATGGACTAATACTATTACTTTTATTACTAGCAGAATTTTTACTAGAAGGTTTACATACGCTACACCTTCCATATCCGGCATCAATAGCACTTTTTAATTTTATTTCTCTTTTCGAGTATTTGAGATAGTGGCAATGCTCTAGATGATATTTCTCCCCCGTTTTTGTGACATATACGGTTTGGGCTATCGTATTTGTAACGAAGCTAAGTGATATAAATAGAACAAGAATTTTTAATGATTTCATTATTTACTTTTTCTCTTTTTTGCATCCCTCCATGCCCATGGTGCAATTGCATTTTTATCTTGCCACAAACCTATCTTGCTTGCTTTTGCCGTATCATGAAACGATTGCAACAATGAATCTTTAGAATATTTCACATAGTGCCATGCTAAACCTGCCTTAATTAATTCTTGATTCAACACTAAAGAATCATCATAAATCACATTACTTATTAAACGTCTATACTTATCTTTTTTCAATACTTTTAAAGTTACTGTTCTACCAAAAATAGCATCAGAAGTAAATTGCTTAGCTCGCTTAGAAAATGGCTGTTTTCTTTCTGGACAGTCTATACTAGCTAATCTTACTTTTATCTGAATAGAGTCTTTTGTCAAAAGTTTAAACGTATCACCATCTGTTATTGCAATTACTTTTCCAACGATGGTTTCTTTTTTTGAAGAGTAAATAGTTCTAAATGAACTGCATGTAAAAACAATGAAAAGAGAGGCAGCAAGAAACTTATTTTTTGAGTACAAAATTTTTGATGATTTTATCAATATCCGAAGGTAAAGATGAAATTTTTATTTCATATTTAGCAACATTCATTTTATTAAACCAGTCTTTCCAATATTTTAGTAAGATATCTCGTTCATATGGATTCTTTTTATCCGGATTAATTCCCAATACCAATATTTCTAAATCAGATAAATTATCTATAGTTGAAATAAATCCGAAATTCTCAGAAGTTATTTTTTTCTTCCAATTCTTATTATCCAGTTTGAATTTCCTTATATCCTGTGGAGTTAGATAATTGGTTAAATTTTCTTCTTTCTTCTTTGCATCTTTATGGTATATGTATCCATCAGTCAGAATAATTAATATGTTCCTGAAACCTTCATCAATACAATAATCTTTAATTTTAGTATCAAAAAAGCCCCACGTATCCGAACCAATATATTCATTATCCTTAATAGCAAGTTCATAAATTTCTAACGGTTTAGTTGAATAAACGCTTTGTAATTCATCAAGTAATTCCAAAGAAACGTTGTTACGATTAAGATTATATTTTAAGGTGTTAGATAAATTATTTATGTTCTTGTTTTGAGGTTCTGGATCGAAATACAATTGTATTCTATCTCCTATTTGTCTAACCTTTTTCCCCCTAAGATGAGCGTCAAATGCTTCCGATACTGATTTTATGTATGCAACATCCCTCAAATAATATTCCATTGATTCGTTAGGATATTTATTAGGATTTATCCTGTCAGATAAATCCAACAAGAAACTGATATTTAAATTTTGAATCTGTTTATTTGATTTTAAAATTGCTTCGGATTCAGAAATTTGTTTCCTATTTGTAGCAGGACCATCCGTACATGAAATAAATAGAATAAGATAGCCCAATATGAATCGATTATTAAATATCTTTTTCATGATTCTAATTTTTTGTAAACACTAAATGTTGAAAATCCATATCCTCTAAATTCAATTCTCTCAAATGATTCTGAGACACTTCTTCACAACTATTCCTTAATTCACTTTTCTCCTTTTTCGGCAAAGCTAACTCGGCATTGATGGACTGATACCAGCCTTCCTTAAATTGATAGTGATAATGAAGATATTCCTTAACAGGGAACACAAATCCATCAATCTTCGATTGAAGTTCTGATATTTCGCCATTGATTGAAGCTATTTCATGTTTTACTGAATCCATTTTAGAAATTAATTTATCTTTTTTTATTATGGCATTTTTTATTTCTTGTTTTTTACTTCTAATGAAACTTTTGATTTTATCGACGTTCTCATGTTCTTTCATAACAAAGTCAAATACTAAACCCCAGATAACATACACTACAAAACCGGCGAAAATAATTCCCCAAAAATTAACACTTTTGACCGCAATTGAAGGAGAAAAAACCTCACCAAGCACTCTATCAAACTCAAAAATCTTTTTCTCAATTAAATAAGCTAGAATAATATCAAACATGAAAGTCAGAATAAAAAGAGCTGATAACTTAAGATGCGATATGGATGATTTTGTTTTTTGAAACATATGCACTAAATAACCTAAACCCATAAAAACAAAAGGAATCGTCCCAACAAATACAGCTTCCAACCATCCATCAGATATTGCCTTACTCAAAGCATTAGAATCAAAAATTGCTGCTGTTAAACTTCCGGTTTCAAAGTCTTTAAAAAATGATGAATAAGAAGCCGATATATAGAATACAAATAAGTAAATAGTGATTGGCACCAATAAAGCTAAACCTATATAGAATTGCGCTTTTGGTCTCTTATCTGCATCTATACCATATTTTTCAGGATTCTGTTTTACATCTATCATCTCAAATTTTAGATCATCAACAGATTTGATTAACTCTTCCTTTTGATCTTCATAAATAGTTGTAGCTGTCTCTCTTTTCTTTAATTCTGTTCTAGCTTTTTCTTGCTCTTCTTTATAAGGTTGTTTGAGTCTCTGTTGCTCATTAAGCTGTTTTCTGCACAAATTTTCAAAACTATTGTATAAATTTTGAAGACCAACACCAAACGTAACAGGGTCTCCCGAAGCTTTAGTTGAAGCCCCATAACCACTTTGGTAATATGTAATTCTAAATTGCTCTCTGGCATCTTCTGTATTTTCACTTGCAGGTTTTGAAACAACAGCCTTTTTCAATTCAAACAGCTTCTTTATTCCTTCCATTGTATTATGAGTTTATACTTATAATGATTTCTTCTTTACTCATATTTTTCTTTGCACAGCTTAACAAATAATCAGCTAGCTTATTTACATTCTCTTCTAGAAATTGAAATTTTTTACAATATTTCTTGAGAGTAATGTATTCATCTTCAGTTACTTTTCCATCGGCCCAAATCATTAGTGAAAGGTCATACAAATACTCTACTCGTTGTTCCAGCGATTCTGGTATTGATGTATTATGAGAAGGATTCAACAAAATACCATCCAACTGTTCTCTAGTCAGACCACGTTCTTCAGCAAACTTGTAAAGCATTTGCATTTCAAGCAAATCAAAGCTATCATCTGAAAACGCCATTTGATATAATCTTAAAAAATGACTCTTCAATTCTGTAGATATCATATATGAATATTAATTAGTTAGAAAGGTTTTCACAGGCTATCCCATCATCATCAGCATCCAAATTCTCATAACAACTTCTATCTCTGTCGAATATTAATTGAGCTTCAGGCTGAGTTGAGAAATCTGAACATGTTTTACTTTCACAATCTGAAGTATCAGTACAAGACATTCCAATAATAAATATTATTAGCACCAATAAAATTCCTGCGCATCCACTTCTATTGTTTCTTTTTCTTCCTGAACCAGAAGAAACATAGTGACCTTGAACATAAGTTCCATCTTTTTTGTAATAGCCTCTTCTATATCCCATTGTAGAAAATTTTGATTGTAATGAAAATTGTTGTTGACAAAGTCAATAATGTTAAAAAGGTAAATAGACAGCCTTTCTTTGAAGATTTGAAAAAAGTCTTTCTATAAGAAACTCCTTTAATTCCTGTTCTGATTGAATAACCCTTAGAACTAACAGACCCACGCTTATTCCTATAACTTGGCCGAACCCCAGATTTACTTATATTTAGTCCAAAGCCTTTTCCCAAATTGATGCGTTTTTGAAATTTGAAACCCATCGATATTTATTCTAAAAGTGAGCCACCTTCAAAGATGACTTTTTCTGGTTCCCAAATAACTTTAAGATCTTTTAAGGCTTTACTTCTTAATTCTCTGTCTTCATCATTAAATTGATTAAAATCTGTGGTAGCATCATAAACTACTCGGTTTCCTGGTTTAATTGATTGATCGTACACTAATTTTAATATTCGAATTTCTTCATCAAAAATGTTAGCAAATGTTATTCCTCCCTTTATTGCTCTAATAGTTTTCTCAGATTTGTTTTGAATAACAAATTTGTAGGTGATGAATTCATGATAATCATATTCTTCGAAACTTTTTTCTATGCAAGAAACCTGAACAATTTCTTGAAGTATCTTTGACTTTTCTATTTCACTCATAAATATCTTTTTAGATTTATTTTTCCAACTTAAATACATTAAAAAAATCTACTAATTCTTACATCCGTACTTATCACAATTTATTTTATCGTTTGTATTTACCCAGTGATTTGGGTGCTCCGTTGTGTCAAAGCCACATCCTGTGACCCCACCTTTTTGTCCTCTATGTACTTCGTTAGATTCAATGTTTTTTACAGCCATTACTTTATTTTTTAGTTAATTCCAATTTTTATTACAATCATTTTGACGCTCCCATTGCATTGCAGCTTCCCTTGTAGTTATATTTCCTTCTTGAACAATATGACCATCTTTCCAATAATATCTTTTTCCATTATTGTCCTTGTATCTTCCAGAATTTTGATGTTCTATTTCTCTTCTTCTAAGGTTATTTGTAATCCCACAATGAACCTTTAGGTTCCCAATTTTAAACCAATATTTGTATGTATCTCTCATTTATTAAATTTTATTAATCAAACCTAAAACCATTACAAGACAATACCTTACGGAATTCCGTAAACAAGAAAAAATATTTGTAGACGCGATTATATAAGACCTCTGTATATAGCTATAGCAACGAGTTGTTCTGAGGTTTGAGCATCGAAGAGAATCTTGAGTTTGTTGATGCGTTTCTCAATGCTACTTAAGCTTCGGGCTGGAAGATCTTTTTCTTTAAAATGTACGGCGATCTGATCTCGTTTAAGACCTTTCGCTAGCAATTGCAATAACAATTCATCGTATTGATCCGTTTGCGAGATTTCTTCCTCATTCCGAAGAAGTAATTTTATGTTTTGAGAACAATATATTTCACCCTTTAAAACGGTTTCTATGGCTTCAATTATCATCTTGTATTCATTCCTACCTTTCTCCACATAGCCATTTACATGATAGGCTTCTAAAAGTTTCTTGATTTTTCCAACACGATGTTCAACAGAAAATACAATGATTTTTAAATCTGGCTGAATCTCCTTTACGGCTTTTATCAATTCTTCGCCAGATGTTAGATCACGACTTCTGTGATCTTCTTTAAAAGACAAGTCGGTAATCAATAGATCAAAAGGTTTTCTAGAACGAAGAGCAGCTTTTATTTTTAGTAAAGCATCATCGCAGTATTGTGAGGTTTTTATATTATCTATAGACAAATCATTAAGTGGTTTTTTAAGCCCATCGGGAATCGTAATTTGGTCTTCTGCTATAAGAATTTTTTGGAACATATCTAACTTGCAAATACAATATTGGCTTTAAAGCCCTTATTTTTTTCTGTTTCAAAATTAAAGGTTCCTCCAATCGCGTTTATACGGGATTCCACATTCTTAAGACCGTGCAATTTCAATTCATCTATTGTTGCTCCTACTCCATCATCGACATAATGTATTTCGTTGACTTTGCCATTAACCTTGAATACAATACTTACCAACTTCGCATTACTATGCTTTTTCATATTGATCATTAACTCCTGAAGGGCTCTATAAATAGTCATTTTCTTATAATCTGGAATTGACTGCCATTGAATATTCTCAATATTATTTGTGACTACTTTAGTATCCTCCCTATTATGCTGAATCAAAAGATTTTTAAGACTTCTTGGAAAATCATCTATATCTATACTTGCTATCTCTGTAGAAATATCTCTTGTTCGTAAATAAATGTCTTCAAGGTTATTGAGAAGTGTAGTTTTATCATCTTTAGAAAGCTCAGTTCTATTCTCAATAAAATTTAGAGCATCTGAGATATCGTTAGCTAACTCATCATGCACCTTTTTGGAAATGCGAGATTCAGCATGAAGCACATCATTAATCTTATCTCGTTTATACTTTTGTCTATAAATATAAAATATGAATATCGACGATATGAGTATGAGACCACCTATAAGCTGATAAATAATTCTTAAACGTTTGCTTTTCTTAAGCTCTTCTTCTTTCTTAGCATAATTATACTTTGCCTCTGAATATCTATTCCTACTCATCTGTTTAGTCAAATCAAGACTATCCTTTAAGTTCTTATGTTCTAATGCTCTGGAATAATCACCCTGATTTATCATTTCTGACAAGACCTCTCGCTTCTGTACAGTATTGTCAGTAACATCAGCTATTTCAACCGCTTTATTTAAGAAAAAAGAAGCACTGTCCTTTTTATTTCTATCAAAATAATATTCCGAAAGATCTAAATTGCTGGATATAATACCTTTAGTATAATCCAATTGCTTTCTTATTTTGAATGCCTTAGTCATGTTATGTAAACCATCCTCATCTCCAATTTTAGACTGAGACAACCCAAGCAAACCCAATAGCCTAGCTTCTAATTCTTCATCTTTAATATTTGAAATTATATCGAGTGCTTTTTTATACTCAACAACTGCCAATTCATGATTTCCTTCTTCTCGATATACATTTCCAATATTACTTAGAACACCAGCCAGCTCGAAGGGTGTTTTAGAATTTACTTGAGCTTTTTTATAGTATCCGATTGCTTTCGAAAAATTCAATTGATACCTTGAAAGTATTCCTAGATGATTATATATTGATTTTCTGATGTTTTTACTCCATTTTGTTACATCCATACCATCAATCAATTTCAATGATTCTATAGCAGAGTTTTCACTATCATAGAGCTCACCGAGTTCCATTTCAATTACTGCAAGCCTCATATAATAATAAGCCGTTGACTGATAATCATTTTTTTTAAGAGATTCTTCTTTTAAGTTCCTTATGAATTCATGGGCAGAAACCAGTTCAACACTCATTCTTGGGTCATCAATTATACGATTGTAATATGCCAAACTATCAGTAGAAGTCTCTTGAGCATAAGAGTGTATCATAAAAAAATAACAGACATAAAAAAAGAGGAATGAAATCTTATAGTATCTCATTCCCCTAAATTAAAACTAATTTTTAGTTAATCAACCATTTCCATCTCCTGGTGGTGGTGGTGGTGGTGGAGGTGGCGGAATATGTGTGTCATCATCGCAACATGCTTGCGGGGCTGCTTCCTCGCTTAAGCTATTCTGTGGCGTACACGACAAAAAAGCCATATTGAGGAATACCGTAATCATTATTATAAATATTTTTTTCATTTTGTGATATTTAAAAATTGAACATAGTTTTGGCTGTCCGAGTTTTTCTCGGATGAGCATTTATTCAGCAATTCACCGAAAAAAGAAAGACGTCAATCTAGGTTTTGAGAAGTGTTTGGAGAGTCAAGCAAAGAAGTAAGATTACTTCTCAAAAGGATTATACTACTTTGCTTTTATCTTCAATAAAGAATTGAAGTTCGTAAACCTTATTACGAGTAAGGCGGTAATCAATTCTGATACAAATGAACAGTGATTAACTCGACAAAAAAGGAATTATAATGGAAGTGTTTTGGAAAGTTTTAGGAATATAATTTCCTAGGCTTTTCCATAATAAACAGCTACCTTTAAATAGCTATAAATCAACTATATAATGCATAAACATTTAATTAAAGAAGCTTTTAAAAAAGCTGAAGAATTGAGAAATAAAAAGGGGGAAAAGAAGCCATCCCTAATTAGTATGGCTGAAGATATATCAGAATTCGTAAAAAAGAGTGAAGATTATAGTATTGGTGAAAGAAGTCTAAGGGACTATTATAATGATGCAAAGAAAATTATTGTTATCGATGAAGATATCAGTATCAAACAATTAAAAGTCATTAACGGATTAAGTAAATTTTTAGGACACGAAAATTACGAAGATTTCACATCTGGTAGGAAGAAAAAGAAAAGTGATGATGATGTTTTTGTGATTATTCCAGATGGAAAAGATGAAAATGGTAATACGCTTTTGATGTTTTTTGGAAGGAAAAAAAACATAATTGCTCTATCTGTTATTGTAATTATATCCTATATATTAATCCACTCATTTAACGAACAACGCTGGATGGTGTGGCAAGAAAATCAATATATAGAAGTATCTCTTGATGTAGATAAATATGATATCAACCAGCTAAAATTCTATAAAAAAGAAAGAATCGAAAATTTTAAAAAAACCAATCCAAATTGTAACACAAAGTTTTTCAAAGAAGATGGTAAGCCAAATCTTTGGTATGCAAAAAATGTAAGTGGAAAATTAGAGTATTTTACATCTTTTGGTCTTCATCCTGAAACCGGAGAAACCTTAAAAAAGATTACAAAGCATATGATAAGAACACATATCTGTGAAACATATTAATAAAAATAACTTGCTATAAAAACTCTATACTTTCAATACGCAAAGAACCTCAACCTTCACTCTTTGAGTTTCGGTTGACGCAGGCTAAATATTAAATCTACTTTCGATAATACCTACTATATTTTTGATAGGCAAAAAATCCTAACACCGCAACACTAGCACATGCAATACCAATAAATTTCACGCTTACAATCTGATCGCCGCTTGCATAACTATGAAGCCCTGCGAGGTAGAAATTCACGCCGAAATAGGTCATTAAAATACTAGCAAAAGCGATAATACTCATCAGGTTAAAACCAAAACGGCCACGTAATCCTGGTACCAAGCGCATATGAATGACAAAGGCATAGATCATAATACTGATCAATGCCCATGTTTCTTTAGGATCCCAACCCCAATAACGTCCCCAACTTTCATTGGCCCACATACCACCTAAGAAATTTCCAATAGCCAACATCACCAAACCAACGGTGAGTGCCATTTCGTTTATGATGGTAAGCTCTTTTATATTGAGGCCCATTTTCTTTTTGTTCTTTTCTGTTGTAAGAATCATAAGTAATAGAGACACCACACCAAGAATCATCCCTAAAGTAAATGGTCCGTAACTCGCTACGATCACGGCTACATGGATCATCAACCAGTAACTGTCTAATACAGGCTGTAGATTGGCGATAGCTGGATCCATCCAATTCCAATGGGCAATCATCAAGATCATAGATGTTACAAAGGCGGCGGCGGCTATCGTGAGGTTTGACATCTTACGATACACAACATAGGTGAAGATGCTTAATATAGCTGCCAAAACTTTATTTTTAAAAGGCGACTTTTTTGCAGCGCCCATTAGCAGACCAAACAACATCGTCGCCCAAGCAACATAAATCATAGATTCGTAAGCGTCACTCCAAGGTGCATGCCCAGAAATATACCAACGCATGATCAAACCTGCAGTATGCATGAAAAATAACACGACAATAACACCTGTAAGCACTTTCACCAAAACATTAATGATATTACTACGATCATTAAATATTTGGACAATGACTAAAATAAAAAGCAAGGTTCCCGCATACATATACCAACTGAATAGCTTCTTGAAAATATCGTACTTATTATACAGAACTTCCGCATCGATCCTATCTAAAGAAATCATGACATCACTGCCATGCTTAGTTTGGAAACCACGAATACCCACTAGTAATTCATTGGCTTGTTTAAAATCACCTGAGGTTTTTCCTTTGCGCAATGCTGTAAAATATAGCGGCAATAGCTGCTTTCCATACACAGAATCTAGACCCTTATAATTAGATTGCTCTAATTCTTTAAACGACAACCACTTATTATTAGCGTCATTTTGTTTTGGAAAAATCCTCAACGAACTACCATCAAGCGTATTCGCCAGTAGATTGACACGTTGATCCGTTTCTTTGAATTCTTTTTGGAATCCGTTAGGGATCTTTGCACGATATGCGGCATCCAAATACGGACTTAGCTTATAATTAAAATCTTCATCAAAGAAGTCTATTAATTTGGCATACTTCTGATCTTTAGGAATGCCTATTATTTTTCGAATGGAATCTGCTTTTTTAGCTTTTAGATAAATCAAAGGCACATTATACCAAAGCGCTGGGCTTTCGCTCATAGAGATGAGCACTTGACTCGCATCCATCTCACCATAATAATCGTACTTGGTGAGTTTTCTTAGCAACTCTGACCCAAAGGTATTAGCAGGCATCATACGTCCGCTTAGGTCCTGTACCACTAGTTTCCCAAAGTTATCGGAGTGCTCTTTAGGCGTTATGTTCTCCATTAATATGGAATCGATTTGAGCTACCGTTGGTCCTTCATTACTATGATTATGCCCGTCGTTTGGAGAATGTTCTTCCTGTGCCGTGACCTGCAGCCCGAAACATATACACAGTATAGCGGCTATCTTCGCTTTTTTAGCTTTCACTTTCGCCAAAGCTCTTTTCAGATCGGCAAAACGCGTGTTCTTATCGAATAGGATAGCCAAGAGTCCGAAATACAACATCATATATCCAAAGTAGGTAATCCATGTACCCCACTGATCATGATTAACTGACAATACAGTTCCCTTTTCATCGCCATCAAACGAGGCCTGAAAAAAGCGATATCCTTGATGATCCAAAATATTATTCATGAATATACGATAGTCATAATCGCCTTCTTTGTCATCGCCAACGGTCACTTCACTCGCAAATGCTGAATAGCTTTTCTCTGTTCCTGGATATTTATCGGCAATAAAATCGTTTAATTTAATATTAAACGGTAATGGCAGTGTTTTAGAACCATAAGAAAATGCAAAACCCATACCACCAACACTATCTTGTTTCGGAGCATTCACATGGCCTTGACCACCCAAAAGCTTGATGATCTTAGATTCGTTATTAGCCGTGACCTTGAGGGCAATACCATCTTCATCACCTTTAAGTAGCTCAGATTTCTTGACCACATCAAAACGGCCTTTTACAACTGGTTTTGGAAATACCATTTGCATATTACCTATGATATATCGTGAACGCAACATTAAGGGCTGTAAACTATCTTTTATGAGTTTGCCCTGAGTTCGGGTAGCCATCGTTAAATACTCTCCTTCAAACGGAGATTCAATAAGCAGGCTATCATTCTTGAATGAAATATTTATAGCGCCTTCTGTAGGGTTATTAAGGGTAAATAGTACATTATGAATACTCTGTATGCCGCCTTCTTTAAGGAAGTGATTATGAGGTCCTGCACCGCCAGCTTCTACGATCTTTAAATAGGATTCTCCAGTAGGGTCTTCAACGATATCTTCTTCCGCACCTTTGATAAAATCTACCAATTCAATGGTTATTGGTGTTTCGTGATATTTAGTTTTTATCTCAAAATCATTGTCCAACCGATGCGAGAAATCTACTTCTCGTTCTACAGGTAATTGCTGCAGTATGTCATCAATTTTATAATCTCCGTAAATAATGGTCTTGACATAAGTCTTTTGAGACAAAAAGGTGTTTCCAGTTTCTCCCTCACGAATATGCATCACCCCTTCATACCCTATATACCTCGTAATAAACGCTCCTAATAAAATGAATATAAACGCTAAGTGCAGTGTTAGCGTTGCCCATTTGGCTTTTTTATACAACCTGAACCTAAAGATATTTCCAACAAAATTGATAACGAAAAAACCCATAATGGCTTCAAACCAAAAGGTGTTATAAATAAGGTTTCTGGTATACGGTGTTGGTGATGTTTCTTGACCTGCATCTAAGAACGTTCCGACAGCCATAGCGGTGGCAAAAAGAATGAAAAGAGTAGCAGTTAATCGCGTAGAAAAAAGGATGTTCGAGAGTTTCTTTAGCATAGCATTTGCCTTAACATTTAAAGCCGTGCAAATTTACGTATTTAAGTTTATTTGGGTTGTACTTTTTTCCTATAAAATGCTTAAAATTAATGTCACATCGTCGTTCTATTTTTTACAAAAACATAAAGGCCGGTAATCACTTCTGACAAGATCTCCTTTTGGAGGGAATCCTAGATGTAGCAATTGATTCTCTAAAGTAGAAAGGTCGTTAGCGCCAACAAAGTTGAACCAAATGGAAGATTCTTTTAAGCACACATGAATATTAGTAATGTTATGCACTTTTGACAACTCCGTCTTGAGTCCTTCTACGCATCTCATACAGAATAGGTTATGTACCAAAACGCTTGCTCTACCCATGATTATTCATTAAACTCCATCTATTTTTACGTAATCTATAACGCTTTTAAATACTCTATCAAATCAGCTTTTTCTTCATTGGTCAACTCTAAACTAAAGTGTGTATTGTAATGTGATACCACAGCATCAAGATTTGCGAAGCGACCATCATGAAAAAAACCGTTTCCATCTGCTTCTTTTACAAATATGCCTCTCAGTGGAGGTGTACGGTACATGCCTGTTGGAGATCTATTGGCTTCAAAATCATCAATACCAATTTCTGATGGTGTATGTAAGACATTATCAGCAAATATTGGTGCTGGATGACAAGATGCACATTGTGCTTTGTTTTCGAATAGAGATTTACCTCTTCTGGCTGCTACCTCATCAAAACTTCCTTCTTCAGGTTGTGGCGCCAATAGTGATTGTTGGTATTGCAACAAGCCTTCTAATTTCGAATCTATTAAATCCTCACTAACCGACACATTGAATACACCTCTCTCTACCGCCAACGGAAACTTTTGAGGGTCATTAAGTCGAGGATCAGAAAAATTGCCTTGTCCTCCCATATCCAATACACCAATAAATCTATTCCAATACGATACATTTCCCCATCCTGTATAGGTTTCCTTTTCGACTCCTTGCAATCCATATGCTGGTGGTATGTTAACCGTAGCAAGCTCACCGCTTGGCTTAGTTACTTTTCCGTCCAAAAGTAATACAGGAGCAAATTTCCCAGCACCCCAATTATTCACGACACTATTGAATGTCGTTACATCGACACTCAAAATATCAGCTAATGGTGCATTATTCACAAAGCCAAAAATCGCACCTACATTCAGATCCTTATTAGCCCAACCGTCTACTCTACTTCCAATTCCAGAACTGAATGAATCATCTACTGTCGAATGGCACAGAGCACAGGTAATGCCCATAGACATTAGGTTTCCACTTTGATCAAAGTTTCCCTTAACACCAACCACCGCATCCAAGCTTAAAAGCGCGACTGTTGTTAATGGATCATCCAAATCTACTTGTCCTGCACTAATAGCATCCACCAGATCTTGAGGCAAGGCTTCTGCATCTACTTTCAATCCTATTGCCAAAGCAGTGTTCGGGCTTAATCCTGGTCCGAAACCACCATTATCTTGTCCTAAAACCGCTTTATCCAGTTCCAGTGCACCGCTCCAAAAGGCCTCGTCTCCAAATGTATCATATCTAAACGTTTCCTTTCCTTGAGCCACTAAAGTTGGATTTAAATCTAATTGTATTGGTGGAGGCACTAAATCCACTAATGTTTCATCGTCATCATTGCATTGAATAAAAAACAATCCTAGCAATATTAGTAAAAGGGCTTTTGTGATTTTTCTTGTGTACATGGCATCTTTTTTTGGTTATAACTATGATAAGACGTGAACTATAAAGTTCAACCTTAACAAGTTTTGGATGCATAAATCAAAAAGCAATTACAAAAAGTGGTGATTTTAACAATTTGCAACGCTCTAATTACGAGCTTCGAATATCTTGAGATAGAGAAAAGTTCCCATTTTGCGGGCACGTCGTTTAGCGTTTTCAGCATAATCGCCAACAAAGAGCTCGTCAATAGTTTGATACCAAAGATTCAGCCAAATACCAAAATGGAGTTCTGTGATACTGTTGTTATTTTCCTTGTCCACCTTTGCATGCACTTCAAGTGGATTTCCATGATATCGCGTTTTCATGAAAAGACTAGACTCCCAAAATGTGGTTAAATGCTGTAAGTGTTCCTCCCAATCTTTAATTACATTCAAGAAAAACGGTCCAAGTGTCTCATCTTTTTTTATTTTTTCGTAGAATGTTGAGACTAGTAAAAACACATCTTCTCTATTGGTGATATCTTTCTTTTCCATTGCCTACAATAATATGGTATCCTTAGTATTCGTCACATCGAGTGATTCTGAGTTTGACGAAGAATTGTATCGAGATGAATGCCTAGTAATGGTTCTCGATACATCTCGCCTTATAGTCGGGACACTCAAACTGACGATGAACGGGCAATCATTTAAAATACATTCCCTCTATTGGTGATATCTCGTTTAATACGCAGTTAGTAATTAAAAATCACAAGCAAGATATTAACTACTAGTGACAGTATCAATAAATTAAATACTATTTTTTTGTTTAATTGCGCCATGATAGAAGCATTATATGCCATAGATACTATTACGCAAAGTCCTAATTGAAAAAAGGGGAAATCATCAATACTAGCACCCATTAAAATATACATAGCAGCTACAGAGCCAATGCAACTTTGCAAAATAATGCTCAATGGAATATAAGTCAGGAAATTCTTCTTGAAATCGATCAGGAAATCATCATAAGTCATCATAATTGAAATGTTTAGCGTTTACACTACAAAATTCTTAAGTTTGTTCGTCTTATTTTATGATTGAAATCATAAGTGAAATGATTCCTGAAGAACTTCTAAAAACATATCAAGCTGTCCTTAAAGAATACTCCAAAAATCAAATGATTTTTGAGGAGTCTGAAACAGCTCATTTTTATTATCAAATTAAAAAAGGCCAGATAAAAATGTACAATCTAAATACTGAAGGCAAAGAGTTTGTTCAAGGCTTTTTTGAAGATGGCCAGTCTTTTGGTGAACCACCGCTGTTAGGAGACTTTAACTACCCCGCATCTGCAACAAGTATGACCAATTCTCTTATCTATGTGCTGAGCAAGACATCATTTATAGACTTATTAAAACAGCATTCTGATATACATCTGAGCTTTACATCCATGTTAAGTAATAGGATTCATTACAAAGCCAAGACCATGCGAGAGTCTTCTATCTTTCCTCCTGAGCATCGTATACTCACACTACTGAATCATTTAAAAAACAATTCAGGCAAAGAAGTCGATTATGAAGTAGAACTGACCAGGCAGCAAATTTCAGATCTTACTGGACTTCGAACGGAAACAGTGATCCGTACCATTAAAAAATTGGAGAAAGCTGGTAAATTATCAATCATCAATCGCAAAGTATACATCTGATATGATTATTTTAGCCATATGATTTCAGTAGTGATTCTTGGTGCGGGTAATGTTGCCACTCATTTATACAAAGCTTTCAAGAAAGCGGATGACATTTCTTTGGTACAATGGTACAACCGGAGCCTAAAATCTTTACAGTTTTATAAAAATGAGGTTGAGATAACATCTGATATTTCTAGCTTAAAAGAGGCAGATATCTATATACTTTCTGTTAGCGATGATGCTGTTGCTAACCTTTCCAGAAAATTACCTTTTACTAATAAATTAGTTGTGCATACCTCTGGAAGCGTTAATATTCATGACTTGGACAAGAAAAATAAGCGCGGTGTATTTTATCCGCTACAGACCTTTTCTAAAGACACTGAAACCGATTTCACCGAGATTCCGATTTGTATAGAAGCCCTAGAAAAATCCTCTCACCCTATTCTGAAAAAACTAGCGCAGGCTATAGGGTGTAAATCACATAGAATTAATGGCGACCAACGTGCTGCACTACATTTAGCGGCCGTTTTTGTAAACAATTTTGCGAATCAGTTATATCGAATCGGCCATGAAATTACTGAAAGTTCAGGTGCAGAATTCGATATCTTAAAACCTTTAATTGCAGAGACTGCTAGAAAAATTGAGACACTTTCTCCCTATATAGCGCAAACTGGTCCGGCGAAGCGTAACGATAAAAAGACCATAAAAAAGCATTTGTCATTATTGGAAAACGACATGCATTCAGACATTTATAAACTGCTCACAAAATCCATACAACAAACCCATGGAAAAAAGCTATAAAGAATACTTGGAACATATTACAACCTTCATCTTCGATGTTGATGGCGTGCTAACCGATGGAACCGTATTAGTAAATTCTGATGGCGAATTACTTCGTAAGATGAATATCAAGGACGGCTACGGACTCAAGACAGCTGTTGACCAAGGATTTAATGTCTGTATTATTTCTGGTGGAAGCAATGAAGGTGTTCGTAAGCGCCTACAAGGTTTAGGCATTGGCGACATTTACCTTGGAGCACATAATAAAATTGAACAGCTTAACGACTATCTAGATAGTAAGGATGTAAAAAAAGAGCAAGTATTATATATGGGCGATGATATTCCTGATTATCCTGTTATGAAACTCGTTGGATTACCATGTTGCCCTCAAGATGCCGTTCCAGAAATCAAGAATATTTCAAAATACATATCCCACAAAAAAGGTGGTAAAGGCTGTGCTCGCGATGTGATTGAGCAAGTTTTAAAAGTGCATGGAAAATGGAATGGGCATTATGATGCAAAATATGATTAGTATCCTAAACCTCATCCGCTGGAAAAACCTCATCATGATTGCGATTGTGCAATTACTAATGAAGTACGCTCTATTCGAATCTTATAAGGCTGATATGGCCCTAAACGGGTTAGAATTTGCACTATTAATTCTCGCGACCATTTGTGTTGCAGCAGCAGGCAATATCATTAATGATATTTATGATATTGATGCAGATACTATTAATAAACCCGACAAGGTTATTGTTGGTAAAACAATGCCTGAAAAAACAGCTTTTAATCTATTCATCACATTTAATATCATAGGTGTAGGTATTGGTTTCTATCTGTCTAATTTGGTTGACAGAAGTGGTTTCTCTATAGTATTTGTGGGTATATCAATCGTATTATATCTATATGCCTCGTCTTTAAAACAAATGCTAATAATTAAGAACTTAATAGTATCTGCTTTGGTAGCCATGAGCATAATTATCGTAGGATTATTTGATTTACTTCCAGTTATAACTCCACAAAATCAAGAATTGCAATTAGTCATCTTTAAGATTCTGTTAAACTATGCACTATTCGCCTTTGGTATTAATCTTATTCGTGAAATCGTAAAGGATCTTCAAGATATTACTGGAGACCATAAAGCTGGCTTAAACACATTACCCATAGCCTTTGGAAAAGAGCGTGCCTCTAAAGTGGCTTTCATATTATTGATCTTCTTTACCACTGGTATTGTGTATTATGTCACAACCTATTTATACAAACAAGAAATTGGTGTTGGCTATTTTTTATTGTTGGTTGTTGGGCCATTAATATATGTCGCTATTAAATTATTTCAAGCGGAAACAAAACAGGAATTCAAACATATAAGTACTGTTTTGAAAATAATCATGCTCTTGGGAATGCTATCTTTATTACTCTATCCATTCATTCTTAAATAATATCATGCTTAAGAAACAGCTTAAAAATTATCATCTTATACTAGCCTCTGGATCTCCTAGACGTCAGAAATTCTTCACCGACCTTGGGGCTGATTTTGAAGTGCGCCTCAAACCCGTCAAAGAAGAGTATCCTAACACTTTACGACATTTTGAAATCACAAATTATTTAGCTCAGCTAAAGTCCTTCCCATTTCTAGATGAACTCAAACAAAACGATATCCTGATTACTAGTGATACAATCGTATGGCATGAAGACAAAGCTTTAGGCAAGCCTAGAACGAAGGACGAAGCCTATGACATGCTAAAATCTATGAGTGGTAAAACTCATGAGGTCATTACGTCATTTTGTATCCGTACCATCGATTTACAAAAAACAGTGCATGATGTCACCAAGGTTAGCTTCAAAAAATTTACAGATGAAGAAATCAACTTTTACATCAACAATTATGATATGATGGATAAGGCTGGCGCATATGGCATACAAGATTGGATTGGGCTTATAGGTGTGACCAATTTAGAAGGATCTTATTTTAACGTCATGGGGCTTCCAACACATCTTGTTTACAAAACGTTAATAGCTATTGCAAACAGATGATTTCGTTGTAATTTTATAGAAATCTCTATATTATGTCTTTCATTAAAAAATACGTTCGGTTTGAATTAAAACTATTTGCGTTCATCGCTATCTTCGGATTGATTATCTCATGTATTGAGAGTCCGTCGAACAAGGATATTGCGGAAGCAAACATTCCAGAAGTGGAAACTAAAGAAACTATAGAGCCCACACAAGAATTCAAAGACTATTGGTATAAAGGTCAAGCAGAAATCACCTCCTATAAATTAGAACAAGCGAGATATGGCGAAATTCGTGATGGCCATTCGGTTTTAATTTATGTAACCGAAGATTTCTTGCCAAAAGCTCAAGTTAAAGCGGATAGACAGCACAATAGTAATGTTCCTGTTCTTAAATTAAATGCCACAAAGAAATTCAATACAGGTGTGTACCCATATTCGATCATGCAAAGCACTTTTTATCCAGTGAGTAATGACAGGCATGCTATTAAGGTATCTAGCTCTATGCAAGAATGGTGCGGTCATGTATATGCTCAGTTGAATAATCGCAATCAATTTGAAATTGATTCACATTCTTACTTTGAAGGAGAAGCAGATGAAGAGCTTAAAGTGGACAGGGCTATTCTTGAGAACGAACTATGGACACAATTACGTTTAGACCCAAAAAGCCTTCCTACGGGTGACATAAAAGTGATACCGTCGTTCGAGTTTATACGCCTAAAGCACAAAAACATCAAAGCGTATAATGCAAAGGCCGATTTGTCAAATGACGTATACACACTTTCTTATCCTGAACTAAGTAGAACTTTGACCATTATGTTCAATCCAGAATTTCCATATGATATTACTGGCTGGGAAGAATCTTTTAAAAGTGGTTTTGGCTCCAATGCAAAGATGTTAACTACTAAAGCGACAAAGTTGAAAAGCATAAAATCGGCTTACTGGGGAAAGAATTCTAACGCCGATGAAGATCTCAGAAAAGAGCTTCTTTTAAACTAAAATATCTGAAACAACTCTAGTATCTTTGCACTTAAATCTGAGATACTCATGCAAGATTTTTTTAACGAACACAGAGTGATTATTATCAATACGATCATAGTCTTTGCCATATTTTTTGTAATAAGCTTGATTATAAGGACCATCATCAATCGCATAGCAAAACGAAGTGATATTATTGAAGCACGCGCTAAATTAATTGGTCGCTACGTGACGATATCTCTTTTACTTATAGCTCTATTGATTGAAGCCTTTGTACTAGGAGTCGATCTTGACGACCTAGCCGTTATTTTTTCTTCGGTCTTTGCTGTAATTGGTATTGCTTTATTTGCCATTTGGTCTATATTAAGCAATGTAACTTCTGGTATTATCATGTTCTTTTCGTTTCCTTATAAGGTAGGTGACAAAATAGAGATTCATGACAAAGACTACCCAATTCAAGGCATTATTGAAGATATTAGAGCTTTTCAATTACATCTAAGAATAGATAATGGCAACCTAGTCACCTACCCAAATAACCTCATGCTTCAAAAGGCGGTGACCTTAGTTCAAAAAGATGCTCTCGATTAAGGAAGTGGCACACTTTGATCTTTAGTTAAAGAAACATTAAAAGCAATACAAGCGGAGGTGTTTTTTTTATTTTTACGTGGTAGCAAACAAACCTGACCATGCGAATCTTTTACTTTCTCAGTATTGCCCTTCTTTTGCAATTCTCTATATACGCTCAACAACCCAACAAGCCAAATGCTTCTGAAATTCATGAATCCATAAAGAAACTCAATTTCTTAGGTTCTGTATTGTACGTAGCGGCTCATCCAGATGATGAAAACACACGGCTTATTTCATATATGGCCAATAAGGTAAAGGCAAGAACGGCTTATCTTTCGATAACGCGAGGCGATGGCGGACAAAACCTCGTCGGGCCGGAAATAAGAGAGCTTTTAGGCGTCATACGGACACAAGAATTGTTAGCGGCCCGTAGAACAGATGGCGGAGAACAAATGTTCACACGTGCAAACGATTTTGGGTACTCAAAACATCCAGATGAAACATTAGCGATCTGGGATAAAGATAAAGTATTGAGTGATGTCGTTTGGGCCATACGTAAATTCCAACCAGATGTCATTATCAATCGATTCAATCATAGAACGCCAGGTTCAACACATGGGCATCATACGAGTTCCGCAATGCTCAGCATTGAAGCTTTTGATTTGGTGAATGACGCTTCTAAATATTCGGACCAATTGAAATATGTGAATGCTTGGCAACCACAACGCTTGTATTTTAATACAGGGTGGTGGTTTTATGGTAGTCGCGAGAATTTCGAGAAAGCCGATAAATCAAATTTAATGACGATGGATACGGGTGTTTATTTTCCGTCAAGCGGATTGTCTAATTCCGAAATTGCTGCTCTGAGTAGAAGTCAACATAAATCCCAAGGTTTTGGTAGTACAGGACGTCGTGGAAGTCAATTAGAATATATCGAACTGATCAAAGGCAAGTTCCCTGAGGACAAAGCAAATATCTTTGAAGGTATTGACACATCATGGAACCGTATAAATCATGGAAAAGCCATAGGTGACATATTATCTGTTGTTGAATCCAATTTTGATTTCACGAACCCTTCAGCTAGTGTTCCAGAATTGGTCAAGGCCTATGCCATGATCCAGAAACTAGATAATACTCATTGGAAAACCGTTAAGACCAAGGAGATAAAAAATATTATAGCTGCTTGTACTGGCTTATATCTAGAACCTGTTTCTAACACGACTACTGCAACTAATAGGTCTGAAGTCGAATTGAATATTGAAGCTATTAACAGAAGTAATATCAACATTACTTTAGAAAATTTCAAAATTTCAAGCGGCACCACAGTAGATAAATCTATAGAGCTTACTAACAACACCTCTTTTAGATTCAAGGAGCAATTGTCCTTAAGTGATCAGGAATATACAGCGCCATATTGGTTATCTGAAAAAGGAACTCTGGGAATGTACAAAGTAGATGACCGCTTACTTATTGGAACACCTGAAACACCAAGAAACCTAAACGTTACTTTTAATCTCATAGTAGAAAACGTTCGCATTGCATATACAAAACCAATTGTTTACAAAACCAATGATCCAGTTAAAGGTGAAGTTTACAAACCTTTTGAGATCATTCCTGAAGTATCCGCGAAAATTGTAGAGAAAGTCATCATTTTCGAAGATGACAAGGAAAAAGACATTCCTGTGGTTGTCAAGGCAGGTAGAGATGATCTCAAAGGTATGGTAAAACTGAATTATCCATCGAATTGGACCGTTTATCCTGAGCAAAAAGAAGTGTCCATAACAAATAAAGGAGAGGAACAAACTTTAATATTCAAGGTCATTCCGCCTAAAAACCAAAGCGAAGGCAATCTTGTTCCGCAAGTAACTGTAAATGGAAATATTTACATTAAAGAGCTTGTAGAAATAGATTACGACCATATTCCCTATCAATCTGTTTTATTACCATCTGAAAGTAAGATTGTAAGATTAGACATCCAAAAAAAAGGTGAAAATATTGGATATATTGAAGGCGCTGGAGATGTGGTTCCAGAAAGTTTACGCCAAATCGGATATAATGTGGTGACCATTAAACCTGCAGATATCAACCCTGAAACCTTGTCGCGCTTTGATGCCGTAGTTGTAGGTATTCGTGCATATAACATTGTAGAAGAACTTAAATTCAAGCAAAAACACTTATTTGACTTCGTCGAAAAAGGAGGCAATATGATTGTGCAATACAATACCAGTCACCGAGTGAAAGTTGATGCATTGGCACCATATCCTCTCAAATTGTCTCGCGATCGGGTCACTGATGAATTTGCTGAAGTACGTTTCTTGAATCCTGATCATGAAATCATGAATTTTCCGAATAAAATCACTCAGGAAGATTTTAAAGGTTGGACACAAGAACGCGGACTCTATTTTCCCAATGAATGGTCTGATGAATTCACTCCTATCTTATCTATAAATGATAAGGGAGAAACACCAAAAGATGGCAGTCTATTGGTAGCTAAACATGGCAAAGGGCATTACATATATACTGGATTAAGTTTCTTTAGGGAATTTCCCGCTGGTGTCTCTGGTGCTTACCGATTATTTTCCAATATGCTGTCGATTGGCAAAGACGACCTAAACATCAACCAACAACTAAAAGACTGATGAAAAACGAAAACCAACATCAAAAAAATGAGCCTTGGAAGTGGTCTTATACCGCGGTATTAATTGCTAATGCCATATACATTATTCTTTTTTATTTTATAACTACCTCATACTCATAATATGCAGTTACTGGATTGGATCGTTCTTTCTGTTACCCTGCTTTTTATTGTAGGTTATGGTGTTTATCAAACACGCGGAAGCAAAAATGTACAAGATTATATACGTGGTGGAAACACGGCCAAATGGTGGACCATCGGTCTGTCTGTTATGGCAACCCAAGCGAGTGCCATTACCTTTTTATCTACGCCGGGTCAAGCCTTTCATGATGGTATGGGATTCGTGCAGTTTTACTTTGGTGTACCAATTGCCATGGTTATTATATGCTTGGTATTTATACCCATTTATCATCGCTTAAAAGTATATACAGCGTACGAATATCTGGAAGGCAGATTCGATCTTAAAACACGAAGTCTCGCCGCTATCTTATTCTTGGTTCAGCGAGGACTCGCTGCGGGTATTACTATTTTTGCTCCAGCGATTATTCTGTCGGCTGTATTGGGATGGAATCTAACGCTCCTCAATATCATCATAGGCGTAATGGTCATTATTTATACAGTTTCGGGAGGCACAAAGGCAGTGAATGTGACACAAAAGCATCAGATGATGGTCATTTTTGCAGGTATGTTCATAGCCTTCTGTTTAATACTGAATTACTTGCCAGATGACATCACTTTTTCTAAAGCATTGGATATCGCTGGTGCAAGTGGAAAAATGGAGGTTTTGGATTTTTCTTTTAATCTTGATAATCGCTACACGTTTTGGAGTGGTATTATTGGTGGTAGTTTCCTAGCACTCTCCTATTTTGGTACAGACCAGAGTCAAGTACAACGTTATTTAACAGGTAGTTCCATCAAAGAAATGCGAATTGGTTTACTATTCAATGGGTTATTGAAAGTCCCTATGCAATTCTTTATTTTGCTAGTCGGCGTAATGGTTTTTGTATTCTTTCAATTCGCAAGATCACCTTTGAATTTTAATCCTTCAGCGACAGAAACTGTCATGAACTCTGAGTATGCAGAGGAATACCAGGAGCTTGAAAGAGAACATGAAAAAACATTTAAAGATAAACAGTTACTTATTACAGAATATCTTAAAAACGGAGACGATACATACAAACAAGAAATTGCTATTGCCAATGGTATCGACAAAGAAAATCGTGAAGCTGCTAAAGAACTAATTACTAAAGCCAACGCAGATGTAGAGACTAATGACAAAGATTATGTTTTCATTCATTTCATCCTGAATTTTCTTCCAAAAGGACTAATCGGTTTGTTGTTAGCCGTTATATTATCTGCGGCCATGTCGTCTACAGCTTCAGAACTAAACGCATTGGCATCTACTACAACCATAGATCTTTACAAGCGAAACCTGAGACGAGAAGAAAGTGATGAACATTTTGTTAAAGCGACTAGATGGTTCACTTTTGGTTGGGGGATTTTAGCAATCATAGTAGCCAGCGTAGCTAACTTGTTTGACAACTTGATCCAATTAGTCAATATCATTGGGTCATTGTTCTATGGCAATGTATTAGGTATTTTCTTATTGGCATTCTTCTTCAAGTATGTAAGAGGCAATGCTGTATTCGTAGCTGCATTGATAACACAATTTATCATCTTCGGACTCTATGCCCTTAATGAGTACGACATTATTAATTTACCGTATCTGTGGCTGAATTTTGTTGGATGTATTATTGTCGTTGTCATTGCATTCCTAATACAATCTTTTCAACCAAAATCAACTTAATATGACACGTAAATTTTACTTTTTGTAATAAAAACTTGTCTAAATGTAAAGTTTGTTTTACTTTTGATGCATAATCAAAATATCGAACAGTTATGCAAACGCATTATTTATTACCAAACAAATACAAAATCTTTGGGTGGATCTTGTTTTTATTAGGCATTTTAGCTGGTATCTTCTTTTACACAGGATTAATTGATGGTGAGATGTTACAAACAAAAGTATTATCTATATATCACGATGGGCTTTTTAGTAAAAATGATGGGTTTTTCAAGATTATTAAAAATGGTGTTCTTGATGAAATCGTTGCTGCCATAATAATTATTGGTGGGCTTATCGTTGGTTTTACCAAAGAAAAAATAGAAGACGAATTCATTTATAAATTAAGAACCGAATCCTTGGTATGGGCTATTATTTTCAATTATTTGGTTCTACTTGCTGCAATAGCATTTGTGTATGACATGACATTCTTCAATGTTCTCATATTTAATATGTTTACACCATTGATATTTTTTATTGTCCGTTTCAATTTCCTTAAACTTAAATCTGGTAGCGATGAAGAATAATATAAAAATAGAACGCGCAAGGTTCAATTTCACCCAAGCAGATTTAGCCCAGAAAATAGGTGTCAGTCGACAGACCATAAACGCCATGGAAAAAAACAAATATGTTCCTTCTACGCTCTTAGCATTGAAAATTGCTAGATTATTCCAAAAATCTGTGGAAGACATTTTTCTTCTTGAAGATCACGAATAAAAAAACCCTGACGAAGAATCGTCAGGGTTTTTCCTTAAAATATCTGCTATTCTACTTCTTCCACTCTGCGAGTGATTTTTTGTTTAATGCTATATAATCAGCATTTCCAGCTTTTTCAGAAAGCTCTAAAGAACGCTTAGCAGCCATTATAGCCCCTTTCTTATCTCCCATTTTTGCATGGATCAAAGATTTTTGACGCACCATCCAAAATGGCTCAACGCCATCCTTACTGGACGCCTTTCTCATACTAATGGCTTTATCAATCCACTTTTGAGCCTTTGCAAGATCCTTACCTTCTTCCAGAAAATACGATGCAGAAGAATAATAATCGTTCGCTCCTGGACCATTCATTGTTTTATCAATTGATGCTGAAACTTTAGCATCGGTAGGAACTGAGAAAGGAACTGCTACATAGGTTTTTTCCCAAATAATATCGATAGTACCTCCACTATTAGTGATATTGTTGATATCAATGGTAAGAGTTTCGACATTAAAAGGAATGCCAATAGCATCTGTCTTAAGTCTTACAGCCACTTTACTTTCGTCAAGTGTTTGTGGTGCTCCACCGCCTGCATGTTCAGTGTAAAAAATAACATCCCATGATTTAGGATTCGGAATAGTGAAAATAGCGTACGTTCCAGCCTTAAGTTCTTTTCCTCCAACGGTAAAATCATCGCTGAATGTTATTTTGGTTCTTGCATTGGCTCCAGTTCTCCAAACATCGCCATAAGCTTCAAGTCCACCAAATATTGTCCTTCCTTTCACACCTGGGCGCGAATATTCAATCGTAACATCTGTCAATCCTACTTTTTGTTCCACTTTTGAAAATGGACTGGGCGCAGGTGTTGTTACTTGAGCATTGATCGAGACTACAAACATCAATACTGCTGCTGATAATAATAATTTTTTCATTGTATATAATTAGATGATTATTGTGTGCCATAAAATTAGCCATTAGTGCCTTGTTTACCTGTTAACAAAACCATAAATTCCAAAAGCAATACATCCTATTATCTAATCTTAGAATAACATTTTATTAAGATATGTATATTCAAATTTTCATTATTTTTAAGAAAAACAATTTAATCCATAAAACTATGAACACACAAGAAGTCGCAAGTAAATACACAGAATGGATGCGAAATGGACAAGGCATGCAAATTCTAGAAGAACTATATGCAGATAACATTGTAAGTAAAGAAATGCCTAACTGGCCTGGTCAAGTCGTTACAGAAGGCATTAAAGCAGTAGCACAGAAAAACGAAGAGTGGATGGACAACGTTGCAGATTTTCATAGCAGCGAAGTGTCAGATCCAATAGTTGCTGGAAATCATTTCACATGTAGGATGTCTTTTGATGTTACTTTTAAAGACAGAGGACGACAGCAAATGGAAGAAATCGCAACGTTTCAAGTGGAAAATGGCAAAATCACTGAAGAGCAATTTTTCTATACTATGTAGGAAAAACTATCTTCAATCATACAAAAAGGCATCAAATTGATGCCTTTTTGTATACAATAAACAGCTAGTTTTTAGTAGATTAAAATAGTTTTCGTATTTTTCCCACAAGAATTAATTATTAATGCAAAAACTAAAAGGGAAACTGCGATGGCTATTCTATAGACATCCGCTACTCTATTATATAAGGTTTTATCTCTATAAAAGGAGCTATAACAAGCCTTTGATAGATAATGAGTGTTATAATTCTTATAACAAAAAAGAAGATATCCCCGAAATATTCCATACTGTTAACAAAAGTATTTCCCTTACTCCTGATAAGGGTTTAGACAAAGCAATTAAACTAGCCAAAGAAATTCGTCTTCGTATCGCTGGCGGTCGAGGACTTGGTTTATCCAGTGGTAGGTCACTCGAGATCATGATAAAAGGAGAAGGTGGTACCTGTAGTGACATTACTCAAGCCTATAACAATTTTTGTATCCTCAATGATATAAGGGTTCGCGAATGGGGAATTATCGATAAATTGTATGGTGCTAGATTTGGGCACGCCTTCAACGAATATTATTCTGATGAGTTACAAAAGTGGGTTCTTGTTGACATTAGTAAATGTCTCTATTTTGTAAATCCTGATACCGAAGAAAAATTAAGCGCTATTCAGTTATTTGATTTTGTAAAAAGGAATAAGTCGGTTAAATACATCTCTTTTTTACCGGATCCTTCTTTACATTTTAATAAGAATCTTGATGAATCCGTAAATCATATCTACCTTCAAAAAGATAGATTGCCATTTCTTATATCTAATTACAACATCAAGTTTTACGACACCTTATTAAACACATTTCAATCTTGGCTTCCCACCTTTGTTATTCACTTTTTGGCAGTCCCAGTATTCAAGAATGTAAGGTTCATTTTGGTGCGAGATCCTAGCGATATTCAATCGTAATTTTCCACACCCCTTTTTTGTATATTTATGGCAATCATAAATGCACTAACCATGAAAAAAGCGTACATTCTATTCCTTCTATGTCTTGGAATTTCTATTAATTCCTATTCTCAAAAGAATTTAAGTAATTCTAAAAAAGCCATTGTCAAATCTGTTGAAAAGCATCGCGCGGACCTTATTAAGATCAGTGATGAGATTTGGGCACTCGCTGAAACTGCTTTTGAAGAAAATAAATCATCTAAACTCCTAGCAGATTATGCCGAACAGCAAGGCTTTAAAGTTGAGCGTGGTGTTGCTGGTATGCCTACAGCTTTTGTTGCTACATATGGCTCTGGAAGCCCAGTTATAAGTGTGCTAGGTGAATTTGATGCCTTACCTGGTATCTCTCAAAAAGCAGAACCCACCAAGCAACCTTTAAACGAAGGAGCAGCTGGGCATGGTTGTGGTCATAATATATTTGGAGCGGGAAGTCTGGGTGCTGCCATTGCCGTAAAAGAACTCATACAATCTGGAAAGATAAAAGGAACTATTAAATTCTTCGGGACTCCTTCGGAAGAGAAATACTTCGGGAAGATCTGGATGGTACGCGAAGGGCTTTGGGATGATGTGGATGTAAACATTAGTTGGCATCCATCCGCAAGCATAGAAGCAGATGTACAGAGTTCATTGGCTCTCGTTGATTTTAAAATAGAATTTTTTGGGCAGGCTGCTCACGCATCTGGGGACCCATGGAATGGTCGTAGTGCGTCTGATGCCCTAGAATTATATACTACAGGCATTAACTATTACAGAGAACATGTAAAGCCAACAGTACGTATGCATTATCATATTCAAGATGGTGGACAAGTGGTCAATGTCGTGCCAGATTATTCACGCTTGTGGATGCGTGTACGTGACACCAAGCGTTCTGGAATGATGCCAGTATACCAACAAGCCATGAAAATGGCGGAAGGCGCCGCGATTATGGCTAATGTAGATTACAAAGTATCTCTTATTTCTGGGATTTATGAAGTCCTCGTCAATCGTGCAGGTGGCGAAATCATGCAACAGAACTTGGAACTCCTTGGCCCTATTGAATACACCGCAGAAGAAACTGCTTTTGGCAAGAAAATACAAGAAGTTACTGGCAAAGAACAAGTTGGCATGGACAGTAAAATAAAACCTCTTGAAGCCACAAAAGAGCATCCTGGAGGAGGATCCACAGATGTTGGTGATGTGAGCTGGAATGTCGCAAATATTAATTTAGGTGTCACAACTGCTCCAAAAGATACACCATGGCATTCATGGGCCGTTGTGGCTTGTGGCGGTATGAGTATCGGTCACAAAGGTTTAGCTTATGCTTCGAAAGCTATGGCTATGACTATGGTCGACTTATTTGAAAACCCAGATTTGGTAACCAAAGTAAAAGCCGAATACAAAGAACGTAAAGGCGATGAAGTGTACAAGGCCATTGTACCAGAAGGACCACCACCTATTAATAACAAAGGAAACTAATAATAACCACAAATAGGAACAAAAGGTGCTGCTTTTGGGCATACAACTCCGGATATACACACCTTTAGTTTTCATATAATCAGTTAGTTGTGTGTAATTAAAACAAACGAATTGAAGACCAGAATAATTATCCTTTTAACAATCTTACTTTTTAGTTGTGGAACGCAAAAAGGAATTAAGGAAAAGCCAGCTAAAGTCGGATTTGTATCATATCGATTATCGAATGAAATTCATAACTACTACTTTTTTAACGACACAATAAAAATTGAGACACCTAAAGAAAAAACTCTTTATATCCCAAAAACTCAAAAGAAGTTCACTGCTCGAAAATTGAGAAATAAAGTTTATCGAAATGAATTAGACTGGGGAAATTTATATAAAAGATGGAAAACCGAATACAATGTGGAAAAATACCCAAATGACACCAAAACAATTCTTGGAATCAAAGGCTATAAAGTAATGATTCGTGAGAATAGTAAAAGAACATTTGACACTTATAACGAAGTGTATGAATTATACGTATCAGACAAAATTAACTTCCCTTACAATTATTATGATTTCCTTAAAATTAAGGATACTCTAAACTATAGTGGACTTATACTCGAATGTAAAACTTATTATAAAGAGACACCTTCATTGAGTATTACTTACACATTGGAAAAATTCAATACAGAACAACAAGACGAAGAACTGAAAATGGTTGATTTTAGCAAATATGAATATCAACGATTATAAAATAACTACATACAACACCGTATATAATTTATTGCTAGTTCTAGCCTACTTACGAAAATCCTCGCGGATTTTCTATTCGGTTTTTATTTGCTAAATTAAGTGCTTAACCACGCAACGAAACCGTACACAAACACGTTGTAGCCAATTAAGACAAATGAATCAATTAACAATCAAAATTAAATACATGAAACAATTAAACTTCATTCTCATTCTTTTTATGGTTTTATCCTGCAATTCAACGAGAAAGTCTGTAACTCTAACAGTAGCATCCCAACAAGTAGATTGTCAAGGAGAAGGAATCCAAAAATGTTTATTGATAAAGAGGGAAAAGCAAAAGGATTGGGAATATTTTTATAATGAGATAGAAGGCTTTACTTATGAATCAGGATTTGAATATGTATTAGAAATAGAAGAAGAATCAATAGCAAACCCTCCCGCAGATGGTTCTTCCATAAAGTATAAATTAGTGAAACAGATATCTAAAACTAAAAAATAAAAACTGGCTACAACAACGTGTATAGTTCATGTTGTTTAAAGCAGCTAACCATACACGAACACGTTACCCACAAGTTGAAAAACTCTAAGTAAAGACAAAAACTCACCTTACTCTTTTAGAGATATTTGTATAATTCAAATTAATACAATATATTTGTACCTACATATAATGTATGTGTTATGAATAATTATTTCGAAACTGTTTATGAAATTATAAGAACTGGACATTGGGTTACAGATTCAATCTCTAAAGAATTGAAGGAGTTTGATATCTATGAACCTCAATACAATGTATTAAAGATACTCAATAGTGCAAAAGGGAAACCAATATCAGTAAACACTATTTTAGAAAATATGGTACAACGTTCAAGTAATGTGTCTCGCATTGTAGATAAATTGAATGCTAAAGGGTTGGTTGAAAGAACTCTTTCTTTCCAAGATCGAAGGAAAATGGATATCATTATAACTGAAGAAGGGATTGAACTATTGAAAAAATTAGATAGAAAAGTTCACGGTTTTCATAAACCTATGATGAATAATTTAAATTCTCAAGAATTGGAAAAATTAAGTCAATTATTAAAAAAATTAAAAGAAAAATAATTTGCTTTTTTTATTTAAATACATGTACCTACAAATATTGTATGTGTATTAAATAGTATTAGAAAAACAAAGATGAATATAAATCAAAAAAAAGAACAGATGAATATAATAGATAATTCTCTAAAAAGAATATTGGCTCGTGGATGTGACCCAGTTACATCGATTAAATTTTCAAAAGTTGTTCCTTCACTTTTAGGGAATGTAGACTATGTACCAACAACAGATGATGCGGATTTTATTAGAAAGTTAGAATCACGAAAATGGTCAGTAGTATTCTTTGCTCCAGGTGCTTGCAGATTCAGTGCAGTAGCAAAACCTATTCCTGGTGGAAATTACGATACTAAAGGTTGGACACTTGAACAATATAGAGAACTGGTTCATAAACTTCAAGGAGATCAAATACAAATTGTAGAAACATTAGATGAGAGCGAAACTGTTGATTTGCTTAAAAAGGCATTAGAAAAAACTAAAAACATAATAAGTAAAACAAATAATTAATTTAAAATCAAGTAAAATGGAAACAACAAAAATAATGAAGTCGTTAATTACAGGAATATTCGCAATAGTATTCACGGTAAATGCTTTTGCACAAAAACCTGATGCTAATTTTGTGCCTAAAAATCCAATTGCAGACAATCTATTAACTGGAGATAATACTATTTTATTAGTTATTGATTGGCAGCAAGATTTAATAAATGTGGTTCATAATATTGACCAAGATGTAATGATGAATAATATTCAAGCAATGGTGAAAACTGCTAATTTATTTAATGTTCCAGTAATTGAAACCACTATTGGTGTAAAAATGGCAGGAAGTACACCTACAGTTGAATCAGTAAAGAGTTTGATTCACAAAGATGTTGAAAATATTGATAGAGTAGCATTAAATGCGTGGCAAAATAAAGCATTAGTAGAAGCTGTTAGAAAAACCGGAAGAAAAAAATTATTGATCACTGGCCTTTGGACTTCTGGTTGCCCAACCTATACAACATTAGACGCGCTTAAAGATGGATATGAAGTATATATCTTAACAGATTTAATGGGAGATGCCACTAAGATGGCACATACAACTGCTATTGATCGAATGGTACAAGCAGGAGCTATTCCCTTTACTTGGGAAGGTGCAGGAGCAGAAATGCTACGTACTTACACAAATCCAAAAGCATTTACAGATGAAGAAACTAAAGGAGGTTTTGTAGAAATTATGATGAAACATTTCTACCCTTTCGCAGGAAAGTATTAATTCTATGAATAAGCGAAATACAACGTATTTGGTTGTGCTTCGCTTATTTTATTTCAATCTTGCATAAAAAGCCAGTGAGTAACAACGTGTATAATTAATTTCGGCCGAAAATCACAGATGATTTCACGCATTGAAAGTGTGCAAACGAGCATCAAACTCAGAGCGTAACTTAAATTTACCTAGAATAATTAGGAGATTCCTTGGTGATTGTTACATCATGTGGATGGCTTTCATTGATACCAGAAGCTGTAATCTTTACAAAGCGTCCAGTATCTTTTAGCGTTTCGATATCCTTTGCTCCACAATAGCCCATACCCGCACGAAGACCTCCAATAAACTGATGAATACTTTCAAACAATTCGCCTTTATAAGGTACACGCCCTACAATGCCTTCAGGTACCAGTTTTTTGATATCATCCTCAACGTCCTGGAAATAGCGATCCTTACTGCCTTGTTTCATGGCCTCTACAGAACCCATTCCTCTATAAGACTTGAACTTTCGTCCTTCGTAGATAATCGTTTCTCCTGGCGATTCTTTAGTTCCTGCTAATAACGACCCTAACATTACAGAATCTGCTCCTGCGGCAATGGCTTTTGGGATGTCTCCCGTATAACGAATCCCTCCATCAGCAATAACGGGTACACCCGAACCTTTTATGGCTGCAGCGACTTCTAATACTGCTGAGAATTGCGGAAAACCCACGCCAGCAACCACTCTAGTTGTACAGATCGAACCTGGCCCGATACCAACCTTAACGGCATCTGCTCCCGCTTCTACTAAGTATTTAGCAGCTTCGCCAGTCGCGATATTACCAACAACTACATCTAATTTTGGAAACTTAGTTTTTACATCTTTTAAAACACTTACCACACCTTTTGTATGTCCATGTGCTGTATCAATAATAACTGCATCTACTCCAGATTTTACAAGTGCTTCTACCCTTTCTACGGCATCAGCAGTTACACCAACGGCGGCAGCAACACGAAGCCTTCCGTATCTGTCTTTATTGGCTATTGGCTTTTGAGTTAACTTAGTAATGTCCCTGAATGTAATCAACCCAACAAGCTTGTTGTCTTTATCGATTACTGGTAGTTTTTCAATCTTATGATCTTGTAATATTCCTTCAGCTTCTTGAAGCGAAGTTCCTTCTTTTGTTGTCACAAGAGGAGCACTAGTCATAACTTCAGAAATCGGTCTGTCATTGTCTTTTTCGAAACGTAAATCGCGATTGGTCACAATACCGATCAATTTCATATTGTCATCAACAATTGGTATACCTCCAATGCCGTGTTCTTTCATATTCTGTTTCGCATCAGATACCAATGCCGTAATAGGAAGTGTCACTGGATCAATGATCATACCGCTTTCAGCACGTTTTACACGTCTTACCTTGGCGGCTTGCTCATCGATCGTCATGTTTTTATGCAACACTCCAATTCCTCCTTCTTGAGCCATAGCTATAGCCATTTTACTCTCGGTAACCGTATCCATAGCAGCGGATACGATAGGTACATTGATAGTGATATTTCGTGTGAATTTCGTTTGGATACTGACTTCTCTAGGAAGCACTTCTGAATACGCAGGAACTAGCAAGACGTCGTCGTAGGTTAATCCTTCTCCAACAATTTTATTTTCGTGTGCTGTCATGGCAATTAAAGATTAATTGCGAGCAAATATAAGTCTTTTAAGTGACATTTTTAGTGTTAAATCTAAGCTGATTTACTCCGCAGTAATTGCATTAAAATTATTGTGGCAGACGCTGTAAATGTAAGTGTCATTAAAATTCCCGAAAACATGACCACATATCGCATCCAAAGTTGCCCTGACCATAATAAGTAAAGCCCACCAAACGTAAGTATAACAGAAACGAAAGGCTCTATAAGTAAGAATATCTTAAGTTTTTTGTTAAGCCTAGTAGTTACAAGAATAAGGCCTAAAAGGAAAAAAATGAAAGACATTGATAAAATATGCGTATGAATGATCGTCAACATCTCACGCTTACTTTTTTTGAATTTCATGACTGTAGCCTCCTCATCAACTTCATTGCCTAAATATTGCTCTTCAATTCCATGAGGCTCAACACCCGACGTTTCTTCTACAAATAGCAATCCTGTATAAAAACCGATACTTAATACAACTACAAAAGCTGCAATGAGCAGCTTCAGTTCTTTTGGAAATGTATAAATGAGTCCGTTTAGTTGCATTTATAAAACCTCTTTTTCGTGGAGCATTTTTATAGACTTCAGTAAGTCATTAATGGCTTTTGTCATGGACATTGTGGAAATCGTTGCTCCTGAAATTGCTATGATGTCTTTCCCATGTATAAGTGCATCGCTTTCCGATTTGCCAATGAATTGCTTTAACCAGCGCTTACTCCCTATTTCACCTCCATAATCCTCTCTATAAATAAGCACTTTAGACTTTTTGATAATGAATTCTGAATCGAATAATACTAGAAAATCAAATTCGTCTGTCTTACTAGGAGCCTTGCCTACATAAGCATAACCCATAAGTGAATCGTTTGACTTGATTTGAAAAAAATTATCTTCACTAAAAGTTGAAGACAATTCTGATGAGACCTCTTCAGGGATTTCAATTACTCCAGTTTCAAAAACCTCTAGATCAAAAGCAGATTTTATCTCCTTGTCCACTTTTTTCTGAATATTCTTTGGTAAGCCAAAGGACATCAAAAAGATAGAAAAAATTAGAATTAAAATCTGCTTATTATTCATGATGCAAAAATATTCTTTTTAATTAAAACCAAACACCAATTCCCATATTAAATCGATTAGTAACGTTTCCATCATCAACAGCATTGTCTCTTATTTGATAATCTACTTTAAAGACAGCTCCTGGTGCCATTTTATAGCTAAGACCTAGAGTCCATTCATTTCTATCGTATGCCAAGTTACGTGTCAAAGTTCCTTCAACTGATTTATTAGTATCATAATCTTCGTAGCGTGCAAATGCAAACAATTGTTGCTGTTTTGTCTGTGGCAATACGTTATAGGCAGCTTCTAAATACCATCCTTGTAAAGCACTTCCTAGAGTAGCGCTGTTGAGCGTATTATAAGCTTCTGAATCTGATATACTCCCATGAATGAACTGACCTCTTGCTGTAAAACGCTGATAAGCATAACGTGCATCAAATCCTAACATAGATATTCCTACATCTGCTCCATCGATATCTTGTACATCATCTTCTGCTTGCGTACGTCCAAAGTATCCTGAAAGACCGAGACGTAAGCCTGGTAATCCATAATAATCTAATTTACCAGCGAAGTTTGGTGTATTTACAGTAGACCGAATTCCTTTTTGCCTTCCGTTTCTTAGGCCATTGCTGCCTCCTAAGATTTTAGTTCCATTTAAAGATGAGAATCCGTTAAATATATAAGCTTGATAGCGCAATGACGCCTCATCAAGTTTACCAGAAACACCAAGGCCTATTTCTCTCCAAGTAGTCGGTACAATACTACCATCTATGCTTGGTCTTTCTACGCCATTAAACGTCGTAGGTTCGTGATATTCGTTAACAATACCCATTGGCACTAACATTAAACCTCCACGAAGGTTTACATTATCGCTCACACTATATTGTAAAAATGCTTGTTCTACGAATACTTCGTTTACATGTTCCAACTCTACTTCTGTTACAAATTGGGTTTTATCGTTGAATTTATAACCAAAAAGTAATACCAAACGTTGTACATCAAGCTCTCCGTTATCACCTTCTGGCTGGTTATATGTGATCTCTCCATAACCTCCCACTGTCACACCTGTTTTTATATTACCTGACAAAATACGCTGAGCGGCATTTTGTTGTTTCTGCGGATCATTGATTATAGAATCCTGTACAGTCTGTGCAAAGGCAGAGATTGACATTAAAAATACTAGAGTAAATTGAATAAACTTCATTTGTTTTTTTAGATTATTTTTATTTAGACTGATTATAAATAGAGAATTAATTCAAGTGCAAAAATAAAAACGAAAATGATATTTGCAAACCTTATTTAGATTTATTTTAAATAAAAAATAAAAATTAACATTCAGTGATTCTCAATGATATTTGGTGAAGATTTTAGAGGCCTCATTATAAGCACTTTCGAAGCTTAAAGCGTTTAATTCATGCTTCGATTTCTTGGACGTGAAGTAGGATAATAATTTTTCGGTAGGCATATTACCAGTGAGTTCATCTTTAGCCATTGGACACCCGCCAAAACCTTGTATTGCTCCATCAAATCGTCTACATCCCGAACTATAAGCTGCATGTACTTTTTCGAACCAAGTGGTTGGTGTGGTGTGTAAATGTGCTCCAAATTCTATCTCAGGATATTTAGGAATCAAGTTAGAAAACAGGTACTCTATTATTTCAGGATTCGAGCTTCCAATAGTATCACTTAACGAGAGTATTTTGACTCCCATCTTACTTAAACGCTCAGTCCACTCCCCAACTATTTCAACATTCCATGGATCTCCATAAGGGTTACCAAACCCCATGGACAAATAGGCGACGACTTTCTTATTGGTTTTTTCTGAGATATTCATTATCTCTTGTAAAGTAACTACAGATTGGGCTATAGTCTTATGTGTATTTCGCATTTGAAAATTCTCTGATATAGAAAATGGATATCCTAAATAGTCAATCTCCTTATGTTGAGATGCATCAGACGCACCTCTTGTATTTGCTACAATCGCTAATAGTTTACTAGTCGTTTTTGATAAATCCAGTTGAGCTAACACCTCAGCAGTATCAACCATTTGCGGAATGGCTTTGGGTGATACAAAACTTCCAAAATCAATAGTATCAAAACCTACACGAAGTAATGATTGAATGTACTGCACTTTTTTTGCAGTAGGAATAAATTCCTTAATGCCTTGCATGGCATCCCTAGGACATTCAATGATTTTTACTTGATTTGGCATTAATAGGTTGTGTTAACTGAAGTTAAAATTACTATTATTTATCAGAGAATAAAATAAATACTGCGATTCCAACAAACACAACTATTTGAAGCCATTTTAAGTAATTGCCAATTTTATTGTTAGATGTAATGTAGTCAGAAATATACCCTGCTAAAATGGCGATTAGCGAAAAAATAATAAACGACACAGTCATGAACAGAAATCCAAGAATAAAAAATTGAGTGACAGTACTCATTTCTTCGCTAAATAAAAACCCTGGGAAAAAAGCTAAAAAGAAAATTGACACTTTCGGGTTAAGCACATTCATAATAAACCCCTGTTTAAATAATTGCCCCAATGTTTTTTTTGGAACCGAATCATCTGAAAGCGAAAGATTACCACTAGACCTGTAAGCTTTATAAGCTAGATAAATTAAGTAGATGGCTCCTAACAATTTAATAGCGAAAAATATAGAATCATTTTCTTTAATAATAGCAGAGACTCCAAATGCCACTAAAGTAGTGTGTACTAGGCATCCAGAAATTAAACCTGCAACCGTTGCCAGGCCAAATTTCTTTCCGTTAACAATGCTCTGCATAAGCACATATATATTATCTGGTCCAGGAGAAATAGCTAAAGCAGAAGTAGCAAGTGCAAAGGAAATTAAAGTGTCATAACCCAAATAAAAAGCTTTTAAATCTTTTTCAAAAATAATGTAAGTATACGTATTTTTTTACGACAGGATAACAAAACTAAATCAAAAATATGATATGAAAACTACACCAAAAAATTTAAAAAAGTGCATCTTACCATTATTGATCTTAGTGGTAACTTTTGCTTGGTCACAATCCATAGGTACATACGACATCTCGTTGACAACCATTTGGAATTCAACAGATCATACCTCTGTTCCTGGAAGTGCACATTGGTCACCATTGATCGGAGCAACTCATAATACAGCTGACGAGTTTGTAAGTCTTGGAACCAATGCTACAACAGGAATAAAAGACGTTGCAGAATTTGGGAGCAATGGAGTATTCACAACTGAAATCAATAACAGTATTACTGCAAGCAGAGCTGATCAACTACTAAATGATGGGTTCTCCCCTTTTGCCGGTAACAATTCAATAGCTGGTTTTACAGATGTTACTATAAGTGAGGATTTTCCACTTATTACCTTGGTTTCTATGGTTGCACCTAGCCCTGATTGGTTCATTGCCATTAATAGCTTGAATATGAGAAGTGGCAATCCAGCTGTTAACAATGGTTGGAAAGACACTTTTACTATGGATGTATTTGTTTACGACGCTGGAACTGATGATGGCGTAGATTACTCATCTGTAAATGCCCAATCAACTCCTTTTGTTCCTGTATCCATGATCACCGGTTTTCCGATCAACGGAAATAGAATGGCAACCGTAACGTTTACTTACAAATCATCAACATTAGGAATTGATGATGTAAGTGCCATTGAAAATGTGAAAGTGTATCCTAATCCAGCTAAAGATGTATTGACTATAACGAATACTTTGAATATCATTGATTCTGCAGAATTATATAATGTTTTAGGAAAAAGAGTAACTACAGTAACCTCTATTTCTAACAACGACCTCAAAATGAATGTTAGTAATTTACGAGGCGGAATTTATATACTTAAACTAAGAAATCAAGAGGGCGATACGTCGTCAAGAAAGGTCATTATTAACTAAGCAACGCTTTATTTATGTCCTTAATAAGTTGAGGACCTTCATAAATAAAGCCCGTATATAGTTGCACTAGATCAGCTCCCGCATCGAGTTTTTCTAGTGCATCCTTTTTAGAGTGTATACCACCCACTCCAATTATTGGAAATGCTTTATTACTTTTCTCTGATAAAAATCTGATAACTTCTGTTGACCGGTTTGTTAAAGGTTTCCCGCTTAAACCACCCATTTCAGTTTTATTTTTCGATTGAAGTCCTTCACGAGATATCGTCGTATTAGTAGCAATTACACCATCAATTTCTGTTTCTCTTACGATATCAATAATATCTAATAATTGTTCATTAGTAAGATCCGGAGCAATTTTTAAAAGAATAGGTTTTGATTTTTGTTTGTGGGCATTTTGTGTTTGTAAATCTTTTAGAAGATGTGTTAATGGTTCCTTATCCTGTAGCGCCCGTAAGTTTGGTGTATTAGGTGAGCTCACATTCACCACAAAATAATCGACATACTCAAACAGCGCATTAAAACATATTCTGTAATCATCCACCGCATTTTCATTAGGCGTCAATTTATTCTTCCCAATATTACCGCCTATCAACACACCTTTATTTTTTTTAAGTCTTTCGACTGCTAACTCTACGCCTCCATTATTAAAACCCATACGATTTATAATCGCAGAATCTTCTTTCAATCGGAATAAACGCTTTTTAGGATTTCCATTCTGAGGCTTAGGTGTTAATGTACCTATCTCTATAAATCCGAAACCAAAATTATTTAGCTCGTTAAATAACTTCGCATCCTTATCAAAACCTGCAGCCAATCCCACTGGGTTCTTAAAAGTCAATCCAAATAATTGTCTTTCCAAACGTTTGTCTTCCTTAAGATACAGACTCCTAAAAATAAAAGGTGCTAACGGAATCTTACATGCAAATCGAATTAAGGAAAAGGTGAAATAATGAATTTTTTCAGGGTCAAACAGAAAAAAGAACGGACGAATCAAAAATTTGTACATGAAGATAAAATATAACTGGTGCAAAAATAGGTTTAAAAAAAATTGAGGCAATTCAAAAAACAAAAATATTTTTAATACTTATCCGTATTTTTGAAGCCTAAGGCTTATTAGGTATCTCACTCGAATGCAAAAAAATCAAAGAAAAGATGATTTCAAAAGAAGATATAATTAAACGTTTTGTCAGCTATGTTACTGTTGACACTGAGTCTGATCCAGAATCAGATACAACACCAAGTACTAAAAAACAATGGAACTTAGCCAATAAACTTGCTGAAGAACTAAAGAGTATTGGTATGCAAGATGTTTCTATTGATGAGAATGCCTATATCATGGCTACGCTTCCAAGCAATGTGGGCCATAAAGTACCAACTATTGGTTTTGTGTCTCATTTTGATACATCACCCGATTTTACTGGTGCCAATGTCACACCTCAAATCATTGAAAATTATGACGGGAAAGATATAGTTCTTAATGAAGAGCAGAACATTATTTTATCGCCAGATTACTTTGAAGACCTTTTGTTATATAAAGGACAAACATTAGTTACAACAGATGGCACTACACTTTTGGGTGCCGATGATAAAGCTGGTATTTGTGAAATTGTATCAGCCATGGAATATCTTATTCAGCATCCAGAAATAAAACATGGAAAGATTCGAGTGGGGTTTACACCAGATGAAGAAATTGGACGTGGAGCTCATAAATTTGATGTTTCTGCATTCGGCGCAGATTGGGCATATACAATGGATGGTAGTCAAATTGGTGAATTAGAATATGAAAATTTTAACGCTGCGGGTGCCAAGGTAAAAGTAAAGGGTAAAATTGTGCATCCTGGATATGCCAAAAACAAGATGGTAAATTCCATGTTAATTGCTAATGAATTTATTCAAGCGCTTCCAATACATGAAATCCCACAAGAAACAGAAGGTTATCAGGGGTTTTTTCATTTATACTCTATAAACGGAGAGGTAGAAGAAACTAATCTGCAATATATTATAAGAGACCATGATAAAGGTCATTTTCAAGCACGTAAAGACTTAATGCTTGGTATTGTCAAGGACATTAATAATAAATATGGGAAAGAAGTCATCGACATAGAGATCAAGGATCAGTATTACAATATGAAAGAAAAGGTAGTGCCTGTCATGCATATTGTAGACATCGCAGAAGAAGCTATGAAAGCTTTAGATATTAGACCTCTCATTAAGGCTATTCGTGGCGGCACAGATGGGTCACAGCTCTCTTATATGGGATTGCCATGCCCAAACATATTTGCAGGAGGACACAACTTCCATGGGCGTTATGAATATGTTCCTGTTGAAAGTATGATAAAAGCTACAGAAGTTATTTGTAAGATTGCCGAAATCACTCAAGAAAGAGCGAAATAATGCCTGATATCAGTAAGCAACTTCAAAAGAACAAACAAGTATTCCTTGGATTATTAAATAATCTTCAGCCTGAAATGGTACACTGGCGACAAACGGAAGGTAAATGGTCTTTACTAGAAATCATTTGCCATTTATATGATGAGGAACGTGAAGATTTTAAGTTTCGCATAAAATGGTTATTAGACAAACCAGGGGAAGTTCCACCTCCATTTAATCCATTGGATTGGGTTACAGAACGAAACTATAAGGAACAAGATTATAATGTAATACTTGATAAATTCATTAAAGAACGTGAGGCATCCATAATTTGGTTGCAATCATTGGAAAATCCTAATTGGAACAATTCTTTTGAGCACCCTAAACTTGGCAATTTAACTGCGAAATATTTCCTTGATAATTGGTTGGCACATGATTATTTACATATGCGACAAATATTGAAATTAAAATTTGATTATCTTGAACATACATTTGGCAATAATCTTGACTACGCTGGAAAATGGTAGCTAATTAATTGAATTTATCATGGCAATGACAAAATACACATCGGTTGAAGAGTATATTGAATCTGGCTCAAAATGGACCAAGGAATTGGAAGAGTTAAGACGTATTTTATTAAAAACTGAATTTGTAGAGACCCTGAAGTGGAGTATTCCTACTTATACTATCAACGGTAAAAATGTTGCAGGAATAGCGGGTTTTAAGAATTATTTTGGAATTTGGTTCTTTAATGGTGTGTTCCTAAAAGATAAAGAACATGTTTTAGTGAATGCTCAAGAAGGCAAAACCAAAGCTATGCGTCAATGGCGTTTCAATTCAATTGATGATATTAATGAGTCATTAGTCCTAAAATATGCTAGAGAGGCCATCGAGAATCAAAAGTTAGGAAGAAAAATAAAGCCAGAAAGAACCAAGAAAGAGGCAGTTATTCCAGACGAGCTTCAAAAAGTTATTGATAAGGACACAAGCGTATTGCAAAGTTTCAAATCCTTATCTCCGTATAAACAACGAGAATATGCTGAATACATTGAAACCGCTAAAAGAGAAGCGACTAAACAAATTCGTTTAGAAAAAATTGTTCCTATGATTTTGGATGGCATAGGACTAAATGACAAATACAAGAATTGTTAGCCAGATACAAAAAAACTCCTAAAGAATACCTTTAGGAGTTTTGCTTATTGTACAATAATCATTATTTCTTAATTGCAGGAGGAGCGTTGAGTTTTTTACTCATTTCCATAGAAATGGCCGAACGATCAAATTTAATCTTTCCAGACATCGTTTCTAGCACACAACTCTTATCCTTATCATTGAGTTCGACAATTTTAGCATGCATACCACTCTTGGTAATTACCTTATCGCCTCGCTTTAACTCACTACCAAATTTCTTCTCTTGTTTCGCCCGTTTCATTTGAGGTGCAATCATAAAAAAATACACGACTAAAAACATTAATATAAATGGCAAAAAAGCGCCAATTCCTCCTTCTCCCATGTTATGAATTAATTGTGATTATGGCCTTCATGACCTGGTTGAGTACTTGTTTTACCACTTACAGCTTGCACTGGAGTTTGAGTCGCAGCAGCAGCTTTAGGTGCATTCGGATTGTTCACATTTGCTTTGATACGAACAGGTTCAGTGCCTTTTTCTGTATTGGCAATTACTTTAATGGTCTTTGAAACAATACCGTTTCCTTTACCATTGAATTTCACAGTGAATGAACTAGATTCTCCAGATGCAAGAGGTAATCTTGACCAATTTGATGGTACTGTACAACCACAAGTACTCTCAATATTTGTAACAACTAATGGTGCCGTACCAACATTTTTGTACGTAAAAGTCGTTTCAACTGGCTGCCCATCCTCAATGGTTCCAAAATCATGTTCTACCTTATCAAACTCAATTACTGGCAACTTTCCAGAATTAGCATCACGTTCTGCGGCTTGAGCTACATTTTCTTCTTTTATCTTACTAGATGCATTTTCTTTACACGAGGTAAATACAACTAGAGAAAGTGCACAAACACTTAAAATCATTTTTTTCATAATATTCAATTTTAATTTGCTATTGGCAAAAATACTAATAATTTTAATTTACATCAATCCTCTGCCAGTTTTATTCAATTTACCATCAACTTTGTATTCTCCCACTAATTTATCTAATATTCCATTAATAAAGACGCTACTTTTTGGTGTGGAATATTCTTTAGCAATCTCTAAATATTCATTAATCGTCACTTTTACAGGAATTGACGGAAATTTTTGAAACTCACAAATAGCCATTTTTAATAGAACCGCATCTAATGATGCAATACGTTCACTATCCCAATTAGTCGTTTTTTGCGCTATTTCTTCAGAAAATGCAATTGAATTAAGTGCTGTTTTTGTAAATAGTTCAATACCAAAAGTCATATCTTCTTCATCTTTGTACAATGGTGGTAAGAAATGAGTATCTGATAAGTTTGCCTTTGTTTTTCTAAGTAATTTTAAAATGGACGTATTAACCAATGGCAAATCATCCAACCAAGTGAGTTTTTTATCTTCTATATATTCGTACAACTTATCGTTAGGTGCAATGACATTTTTAAAAAGTGACACAACAAAATCTAGATCTTCTTTGAAAGATGTAGAACTTTGATTCATGTATTGTTGGTATTCATCACTTTTCAGCATGTCCTTAAAAAGAATGTCGATATATTCGTCATCTACCTCCCAATGTGTCAATTTCTTGCTCTTTAATTCCTCAATCAAAGGAGTATTACCTCTAAGGGATAATAACACTTGATTTTCTAAAAACTTTTTATTGGGATCTTTTTCTTCCTTTGTTGCAAGATGTTTTTGTTGCGATTTATTAACGTAATCTTCTGTTTTTTTATGTAACTCAGGAAGTATTGCTATCATCAACAGGTACAAATCATACATACTATCTATGCTATACTTCAAGAATTTAGTACTAGATTTCAAGTCGTCTCCTTCATCTCCATTAAAACTAAAAAGTGATTGCATCACCTTTACACGAATATGTCTTCTGTTAAGCATATTTACAAAGAACTTTTAAATGAATAACGCGAAAACTCATATTCAGTTTTCGCGTTACAAAAATAGTATTATTTAGGTAGTAATCTACTTAGTGTTTTCTTTTTTTCGATCAGCAATTCTTGTTCTCGCAATATTCAACGCAGATTCATTTGACGTGATATTATTTGCTTTAGAATTCTCAAGAATCTCTATCGTAGTATTAAAAATGTTTTCTGTTTTACGTATTATTTCTTGCTTACCATAACCTTCTAATTCAGCATAAACATTAATGATACCTCCAGCATTAATAAGAAAGTCGGGCGCATATGTGATACCTCGCTCTTGAAGTATCTTTCCATGAATGTTTTCATTAGCTAATTGATTATTAGCCGCACCAGCTATTACTTTGGCTTTAATATTATAAACGGTATCATCATTAATAGTAGCTCCTAATGCACAGGGTGCGTAGACATCTACTTGCTCAGAATACAAACTATTTCCTTGGTATATAGTAGCTCCATATTTTTTAGACACATCATATAGACGTTCTGGATTGATATCATCAATTATAACTTGAGCTCCTTCATCTGTTAAATGTTCTACAAGTGATTCTCCAACATGACCTATCCCTTGAACAAGAACCTTTCTATCTTCCATATCATCACTTCCAAATTGGAATTTGCAAGCCGCTTTCATTCCCATATAAACACCATAAGCTGTTATGGGTGATGGATTTCCTGCTCCTCCTTGAGACTCAGACATACCTGTAACATAAGGGGTCACCGTTCTTATCAAATCCATATCCGAAGTTTCCATACCTACATCTTCAGCCGTGATATACTTTCCACTCAAAGAATGTACGAACTCTCCAAACTTTTTCATGAGTTCTGGCGTTTTCTGAGTTCTTGCATCTCCAATGATTACAGCCTTACCACCTCCAAGGTTCAATCCTGTAATGGCTGCCTTAAAGGTCATACCTCGAGACAAACGAAGCGCATCATTTAGAGCCTCCCATTCGTTCTTGTAAGACCACATTCTAGTACCTCCTAGAGCAGGTCCTAAAATGGTGTTATGTATTCCTATTATTGCTTTTAATCCTGTATCTTTGTCGTTGCAAAAAACAACTTGTTCATGCTCATCAAAAGATAACTGTCCAAAGACAGGGTTTACTTTATGAAGATCGTTAGAATTAATGATATCTGAAATCATCTATAAATTATTTAGGGTTTATCTGATTTTAAAGAAACCTTAAAAACAGCGTGTAAAAATAGCTTAATGATAGAGATTTTACAAAATAATTGGTGTTAAAATATGAATATCGCAATACCTAACTTAATCCAAGCCTACTGTTAATGAAAGAATTACAGCATCTAAACAAATACTTTTACAAATACAGGTTTCGCTTACTGTTAGGCATAGCAATCACTATAATTGCGCGTATTTTCTCTCTTTTTACACCTAGATTCATCAGAGAATCGATTAATGTTGTTGACGATTATAGAAAAGGCATCATAACCGATATTGCTATTGTTAAATCAGAACTCTTAACAAATATTCTTTGGATTATAGGAGCGGCTCTTATTGCTGGTATTTTTACTTTTTTGATGCGTCAAACGATTATCAATGTTTCTCGTTATATCGAGTTTGACTTAAAGAATGAAGTCTATAAACAATACCAACGTTTATCTTTGAATTTCTATAAGAAAAACAGAACTGGAGATTTGATGAATAGAATTACAGAAGATGTGAGTGCTGTAAGGATGTATTCGGGACCCGCCATTATGTATACAATAAATACTATTACGCTTTTCGTTATTGCGCTCATATATATGTTTCAACAGGCTCCAAAATTAACTTTATATACCATTCTTCCGCTTCCTATATTATCTATTGCCATTTATAAACTCAGTAAAGAAATTCATAAACGAAGTACTATTGTCCAGGAGTATCTTTCAAAATTGTCCACTTTCACGCAAGAATCATTCAGTGGCGTTTCTGTAATCAAGGCTTACGGAATTGAATCGCAAATCAACTCAGATTTTAACGACTTATCATCAGGTAGTCGTCAAAAACAATTGGATTTGGTTAAAGTGAGGGCATTCTTCTTCCCAATGATGATTTTGCTTATTGGCGCTAGTAATCTTTTGGTAATATATATTGGTGGAAGACAATACATGTCTGGAGAAATAGCGCTTGGCACTTTAACTGAGTTTATTATTTATGTAAATATGCTCACCTGGCCCGTCGCAACTATTGGCTGGGTAACCTCTTTGGTACAACAAGCAGAAGCCTCCCAAAAACGCATCAACGAATTCTTAAAAGTGCAGCCTGAGATTCAGAATAATTCGAAAAAATCAAGCAATGTTGTTGGTGACATTGCATTCAATAGTGTGCATTTTACCTATGACGACACTAACATAAAAGCAATAGATGGCATTAGTTTTAAAATTAATTACGGAGAAACTCTGGCTATCATTGGAAAGACGGGATCAGGAAAATCAACGATTCTAGATTTAATTGGAAGACTCTATGATGCTGATGAAGGTAGTATAACCATTTCCGACAAACCAATTGAAAGCCTTAATCTTTTAGACCTGAGAGAAAGTATTGGATATGTCCCTCAGGATGCTTTTTTATTCTCTGACACAATCAAGAACAATATTAAGTTTGGCAAAGAAAATGCGACAGATAATGAAGTCATTCTAGCAGCAAAAAATGCAGCTGTTCATGGTAATATCAAAAAATTCGCAAAAGGTTACGACACAATTCTAGGAGAGCGCGGTATCACACTATCGGGTGGACAAAAACAACGTGTTTCTATTGCTAGAGCCATCATTAAAAAACCTCACATTTTATTATTTGACGACTGCCTGTCTGCCGTCGATACTGAAACTGAAGAAAAAATATTAAAGAATCTAGCAAAAGTATCTTCTGGTAAGACCACTATTATTGTAAGTCATAGAGTTTCGTCAGCTAAAAATGCCAATTCTATTATTGTATTAGATAGTGGTAAAATCATTCAAGAAGGAGCCCACGAAGATCTTATTAATACAGAAGGTTATTATAAAGAATTATATTTAAAACAATTAAGTGAAAGTTCTGATAACCCCCTTTAATTGCATTTAATTCAACAATCAATCCTGTTTTATCAAGTCCGTTGAAGAATTTTTAATAAAGCTCACGATAAAAAGAAATATCATAATTTTTTGTTTATATCCTTTTTTTTTAGATTTTTGAATCACTTAAACAAATCAAAAACTAGAATTATGAGTAATCATAACATGATGGAGCAAGAAGAGATTTTTTCGAAAGTATTGCGAGCAGGAAGAAGAACCTATTTCTTTGACGTAAGAGCTACCAAAGCTGAAGATTATTACTTGACGATTACAGAAAGTAAGAAGTTTACGAATGATGATGGATCTTTTCATTATAAAAAACACAAAATTTATCTCTACAAAGAAGATTTTGCTGAGTTTAGAGAAATACTCATAGAAATGACTGACTTCATTATCAATGAAAAAGGAGATGAAGTTATTAGCGAACGTCATCAAAAAGATTTCAAGAAAGAATACGACACTGAAGCCAGTGCTCCTGCAGACAGTGGAGATAGTTCAACTGAAAGCTTCACAGATGTCGATTTTGACGATATATAGATACAACAAATCTTAAATATTATATAACCGCTGCTTTATCGTAGCGGTTTTTTTTATCTTTAGCCTAATCAATTAATCCAACCTCACAAATGAGAACATTTTGTATTCTTTTTTGCTTGATATCAATGACCATTCAAGCTCAAAACCCTGTTGACCTTTCATATTATTTACCAAACCATACAAGCTACGATAAGGCCATTCCAACGCCTGAAAGTGTTTTGGGGCATCAAGTAGGAAAATGGCACGTCACACATGATAAGCTAGTGCAATACATGGAAACACTAGCCGCTGCATCAGATAGGATAACGATTGAAGACAGAGGCAAAACCTTTGAAGACAGGCCACTTTTATTGTTGACTATTACATCACCAACTAATCATCAAAATATCGACAACATTAGAAATAATCATGTAGCATTAACCGAAAATGGTGGTGCCTCTTTGAATACTTCCGATATGCCTATCGTTGTATATCAAGGATTCTCAATTCACGGAAACGAACCGAGCGGCAGTAATGCTTCTCTGTTAGCAGCTTATCATTTAGCAGCATCAGAAAGCCAGGATGTTAAAGATCTATTAAACAACACTGTGATTCTTTTTGACCCTTCTTTTAATCCGGATGGGCTACAACGTTTCGCCTATTGGGCGAACGTCAATAAGAGCAAGAATTTGAATTCAGATCCTAACGACCGAGAATATGATGAAGTTTGGCCAGGTGGAAGAACCAATCATTATTGGTTTGACATGAACCGTGATTGGTTGCCAGTACAGCTACCAGAATCTAGAGCTAGAATCGCATCATTTCATAAATGGATGCCAAATATTTTAACCGATCATCATGAGATGGGAACAAATGCGACCTTTTTCTTTCAACCTGGGATTCCTTCAAGAACGCATCCGCTCACACCAAAAATGAATCAACAATTGACCAAAGAAATAGGAGATTTTCATGCCAAAGCACTTGATAAAATAGGCTCTCTATATTATACAGAGGAGAGCTACGACGATTTCTATTATGGTAAAGGCTCTACATTTCCAGACATAAATGGTAGTATTGGTATTTTGTTTGAGCAAGCGAGTTCAAGAGGTCACATACAGCAAACCGAAAACGGATTACTAACTTTTCCTTTCACTATTCGTAATCAATTAACCGCCGCTTTATCGACTTTGGAAGCTGCTAAGAGTATGCGTGTAAAAATATTAGATTACCAGCGTAATTTCTATACCAACGCTCGAAATGAAGCTTCGCGACAAGGCGATAAAGCCATTGCCTTTGGAAGTGAGAAGGACGCTGCTAGAACTTATCATTTAGCAGAAATACTTAAACGTCACAATATCAAATTTCATGAGGTAAATCAAGATTTTACTTCTAATGGGAAGCGTTTCAAAAAAGGATATAGTTATATCGTTCCAAAAAATCAAAAAAACACACGGTTACTAAACGCTATGTTTGATGTACGTACAACATTTACAGATAGCTTATTCTACGATGTATCTGCTTGGACATTTTCGCATGCTTTTAATGTAGATTTCTCAGATAATGCACCTACATCGAATGCTGGTAACCAAGTAACTGACCTCAAACATAAAGTAGGTGGTGCTAATAAAAGTAATTATGCTTATTTAATGGAATGGCATGAATATTATACACCTAGTACACTTTATCATATTTTAAAAAAAGGGATTCGTGCCAAGGTAGCTACAAAAAAATTCAGTATTAATGGAAAGCAATATGATTATGGAACTATACTGATTCCCGTACAGAATCAAAAAATGAACACAGATAAACTACATAGTTTCTTGAATACTCTAGGACAAAAGACACACATACAGTTTGATGGAGTTGGCACAGGCTTAACACCTCAAGGCATTGACCTTGGAAGCAGGAATTTTGCAGCACTTAAATTCCCTAAGATTGCAGTGTTAGTAGGAGAAGGTATAAGAGCACATGATGCTGGTGAGATCTGGCATTTGTTCGACACGCGATTTAATATGAAGGTTACTAAATTAGACACCAAAAACATTAGTGGTACGGATTTAAGTAAGTACACAACTCTCATTGTACCTAGTTCATCAGGTTTAAACGATTTTGCAACCAAAAAAGTAGATGAATGGATTAAGAATGGAGGCACTATCATTGCCTATAGAAGTGCCGTTAATTGGTTAAAGAGCAAAAAATTATTGGAGTTCGAAACCAAGAAAGTAGAAGTCCCAGCCAAGAATATCACCTTTGAGCAACGTGGCGATTTTAGAGGTGCACAGGTAGTTGGAGGTGCCATTTTTGAAGCAAAAATAGATCGATCCCACCCTATTAACTTTGGATATACCAATGATAAAATAGCTTTGTTTCGTAACAATACGATTTTTATAAAAGCGGATAAGGATAGTTATAACAACCCGATTACCTATACTAATAATCCTTTATTAAGTGGTTATATTTCCAAACCTAACCTCGATAGTTTGGCAGGAACCGTACCGTTTAAAGTGGGTAGAAAAGGCAGAGGGCGTGTGATCGCATTTACAGACAATACTAACTTCAGGGCGTTTTGGTACGGAACTAATAAGCTGATGATGAATGCCATTTTCTTTTCGAAGCAGATGTGATCTTAAAATTTTAGATAAAAACATATTTAAGTGAGCTATTTGAGGCAGAAATAGAAAATCAATCATAAAAATTTGGTTTAAGGTTTATAGTTTTATTGCTGTTAAAGCTAGAACCAGACTTCCTATAACATAAACCAACGCCACTTTAAAACTCAATAAAGAAGCTAGTATAATTGCAACTAACAACAAATAAATAGGCACTAAAGTAACCGCAATGGCAAATCGAAAGGTAGACGTAAACTCTATTTCTTTAATTTTTGGTTGGGCAACTAACTTCCAAATAGCATAAGGTAAGAGTAGATTCAATATTAGTAGATACTTTAATCCATGTCGCAACCAATTAAACCTGGGTTCAGGTTTGGTTTTACAAGTTTTAAAATTATTTGCAATACAGTTGTTCACCGATTCTGGGTCAAGAAAATCAACACTCAAGTTTTCTAATTTAGCTAGAGTTTCATCATAATCTTCTTTTGATATATGCGTTGTTAATTGGGTAAGAGCATGATGCACATCCTTTTTTAGGTTTATAATCGCTTCGTGCTTACTCTCCTTTAAATACTGTTTTGCGCTAATTGGCTTTCCGAAGTGAACAGCAGCGCTATCAGGACATGATTTAGCTTTATTAAAATTGACACCAATAGGAATAAGTAACAAATCGCTTTCAGGGTTTTCATCTAATGCATTAAAAATAATCCGTGTAAATCCCTTGCTTAAAGGTCGTACGCGACGTTCAAGATTATGACTACCTTCAGGAAAAATAGTCACTATTTTGTTTGCATTAAGTAGGTTCGATGCTGCCTCAAAAACCTCTTTATTGTTTGTTAAATTACTATACCCATCACGAATTCGGTACACAGGAATCAATTGAAAACTTTGTAACAATTTAGATATCCGCGCTTTCTTAAAAACACCGGCTCTTGCTAAATAATATCCAAAGCCATTTATTCTTGTAGCAATAAGTAGTGCATCTAACAGTGCATTTTGATGATTCGATAAGAGTAAAACTGGTGTGTTTTTTGGAATATTTTCAATACCTGAAATCACAATTCTTTTAAAATAAAAGAATAATCCTAACTGTAAATACAATTTTAAAATATAGAGTTTAAACTGTTTCAATAATATATTTTTTAGACCAATATGTTGCTAAAAGCAATCCAGAAATAATATGCCAAATCCCCCAAAAGGCCGCCATAATTGCCATACCGCCTAATCCGTTAAAAAAGGTAAAAATGATTAGCAATCCTAATCCGGAGTTCTGTATTCCTGTTTCTATAGCTAGTGTTCTCCTGTCTCTTATAGATAGCTTAAATAAAGTAGCTAAACCAAATCCAAGAAGAATTGCAATTAAATTATGCATAACACCTAATCCTAGCACATGGTGTATATAGTCATTAAAAATATCCAGATTATTTGAAAATGCTATTATCACGATGGCAATAAAAACAAGAATCGATAAAGGTTTCAATATTTTAGAGAGTTTATTAGCCAAAGTCTCGTTTTTACGCCGCACTAACATTCCTAAAACCAAGGGTATTCCTAATATAAGTATAATTAATTTTATTAACTCAAAAGGATTCAGTTCTACTGATTTCAACATCTCAGCTGTAGGCTGATAGAGATTTCCATAAAATTGAAAATTGAAAGGAGTCATAAACATAGCCAAGAAAGTAGCAAAAGCAGTCAAACTAACCGATAACGCCGTATTTCCTTTAGCCAAATGCGTCATGAAATTGGAGATATTACCTCCTGGACAAGCTGCAACCAGCATCATTCCTAAAGCTATACTAGGTTGTGGTCTAATAAGTATGATGACTCCATAAGTAATTAGCGGTAACAGAAAAAACTGAGAAATCACACCTAGGATTATCAATTTTGGCTTTTTTAATAGATGCTTAAAGTCATCACTTGTAATTCCTAAAGCTACACCAAACATAACTACCGCTAAAGCGATGTTCAAAATCATGAGACCTTGACTGTCAAAATGTATTAATACGTCGTCTAGTTCTTGCATATTAATTGACTGCAGAGCCGTTCTTGACTCGACTTTCTGGCTTTAGCAAGATTACATCCTTGTCATCTACTGCCCCTAGCACTAAACATTCGCTCATGAATTTGGCAATTTGTTTCTTTGGAAAATTGACTACTGCTAATACTTGCCTATTGAGTAGTTCTTTTTTTTTGTAAAGCGTTGTAATCTGCGCTGAGGATTTCCTGATACCTAAATCGCCAAAGTCAATGGTGAGAATATAGGCAGGGTTTCGCGCTTCAGGAAAATCGTTGACTTCAATAATCGTCCCAACGCGTATATCGACTTTAGTAAAGTCTTCAAAAGTAATAGTGTCGTTCATGGATCCAATTTAATAAAAAGAACTTTAACCCATAAGAGGTATTTATAGATTCTCTGAATTCCGTACTTTTAATTGAATATTATCATGTCCTAGGTTTTCATAAGGGGGAAATGAAAAAGCTAAGTTTCGTTAGAGTAGTATATGTTACAATGCTTATAACAGCATTCGTATCTGGTCAATCCTATGAGATTACTAGATATGCTGATGATAGTGGCTTACCTTCTCGTATTGTACGAGGGGTTCAGCAAGATAAACTTGGATTTCTTTGGGTAGCAGGTAATAATGGACTCTACAAATTTGATGGTAAAAAATTCAATTCCTATTATTCAGCTTTAAAAGATTCTACTGGGTTAAGAGATAATCGCATAAATACTGTTCTTACAGCTTCTAACGGTAAAGTTTGGATAGCTACTCCAAAAGGGCTACATGTATTGCATAAAAACACTATCAGTTATGTAGAATTATTGCAAAATCCTACCGAATCGCAGAATTACATTAAAACCCTAGTAGAAGATGCTAATCAAAATATTTGGATTGGTACCTATAGTGGTTTGTTTGTCATTGGAAAAGAAAACACAGAAGTTCATTATGTATCGCACCCAGATATTGGTTCAATTCCAGAAGACAATATTCATTCATTAAGCTTGGATCGAAAAAACAGGGTTTGGGTGAGCACTGATAAAAATGTTTACATGAGCTCTGATGAAAACAAATATGCCTTCAATAAATTAACCATCAACCTTACTGATGATCTTGACCAAAAAAACACAAGCCTTTTTCGATTTATCGATTATAGTGATAATCTTCTTTTGATAGATTCGAGCAAGGGTTTACTTAAGGGTCAGTGGATGGATGATACGACAATTCAAGTTGATATCTTCAAGGATGAAAGGCAGCAACCGGTATCCAATGAATTCATATATCATTCTATAATAGACAGTGACCAAAATATTTGGACGGCTACTTGGAAGAACAGGTTCAAAAAGTATAGCATAAATAACGGTCAATTGGTAGAAGAATCTGTTATTCTTAAAAACGGATTGAATGGTATGTCGGTCTGGGCTAGATCAATTTATCAGGATGCACAAGATAATATCTGGATATCCAATTCTAATGGTCTATATAGGCTTTCAGAATATAAAGGAGCCATAACGACCTTTCCTCAAACCTTTGACTCAAACTGTTTAAATCAAGAGTTAAGTATTTATGCTATTACGGAAGACAACGGCGGTCATTTGTGGATTACAACACCCAATGATCTTTTCCGGTTCAATAAATCGGATGTACTAAAAGGCATTTGTCCAACTGATTATATTCATATAACCAACGAGCAGATGCGACTCTCGAGAAATATTTTCATTGATAGTCAAAATAGACTCTGGATAGGTGCAGAAAATGGCTTGTATGTAGCACAATTGGATTCCAACTACCATCCAGGCAAATTTATGCGTTATACAAAATCTGACGGCTTGCCTCACAATTGGTCATTCGACATATATGAAGAAGAAGAAGAAAACACCTTTTGGATAGGCAATTATGCAGGTTTAGTAAAAATGACCCTGAACAACAATAGTCTTTTTAATCCGAGCTTCAAAGTTTATGATTCTAGTAAAAAACGATCTAATGCCTTAGTGAATTCTTATACATCTGATATAGAGGTCGATAAAAACGGAAACAAATGGTTTGGCACATTTCACGGCCTAAGTAGGCTAATTTCTGATAAAGAAGAGGGTGTTTTTGCAAACTATGTCAACAGCTATGGAAACTATAGTAGTATAAGCAATAATTCTATAAAAAAAGTATTTTGCGATAAAAGCGGTCGTCTTTGGGTTGCGACTCAAAAAGGACTGAATTTATATGACATCACAAAGGACAATTTTATTCAATTTGGAAGAACTGAAGGTTTGCCGTCTGAATATATTCTGGGAATTCAAGAAGATTCAAAAGGGTATTTATGGATAGCTACTACAAATGGCGTTATAAAGACGATTTTCGATGAACATCGGAATGTCTTCACCAACATAAAACATATTACAACGAAAGATGGACTCATCGATAATATTACCTATCGGAATGCCATCCATATTGACCAAGATGATAATGTGTTTATTGGGAGCGCAAAAGGACTTAGTATAGTAACTGGGACCAAACCCACTGCAAAAAAAGTGAATTTTAACTTGACACTTACGGCTTTCCAAAGGACTAAAAATAAAGAACAAGGATTTAGCCCAATAAGTAACTGGACAGAACTTAAGGAAGTCAAACTTTCTCATAACGAGAATTCCGTTAAAATAAACTACGCGGTTCTAGACCTAACTAACCCGAGTCTTAACACCTACAGACATAAATTCTTACCTGTATCCGATAATTGGATCGAAACTGGCAATAATTCAGAGTTAACCTATTACAATTTATCACCAGACAACTATGAAATCATTTTAGATGGAAGTAATGTTCAAGATTCATGGTCTGGACAACCTATACACTTAAAGTTTACAATTACACCTCCGTTTTGGAAATCCAATATTGCAATCATATTATATGCTTTGGTATTAGGTGCCATTTTACGAGTTTCCTATCTCTTTAGAATCAAGAAACGTCTTAAAGAGCTAGAACGTGAGGCGGAATTTGAAAAGGCCATTATAAAGGAACGCGAGCAGCTTCGACAAGAAAATACAGCAGATTTTCATGATGAATTAGGATCGAAAGTCACTAAAATATCTCTTTTCCTAACACTTGCAGAACGGCATTTAAAAGATAATAAAGATCCTTCCGAATGGTTTTTAAAAATTAGAGATAACATTAAAGATCTTTCTGGTGGTTTTCGCGACCTTTTATGGGTCATAGACCCAAAAAAAGATAATTTAAATGATACATTTTTGAGATTAAAGGATTTTGGTGAGGAATTATTCAATCATTCTGATGCTACGTTTGTAACAAAAGGGTTTAATGAAGACCTAATGAACATTACATTGGACCCACAAACCAAAAAGCAAATCGTGATGATTTTTAAGGAAGCTATGAACAACTGTGCAAAGTATTCAGAGTGTAAACACGTGGAATTCACTATTAATTCTACTAATGAGTATTCATGTTTGCAATTAAAGGATGACGGCAAAGGGTTTGATGTTAAAAAGAAATCCAAAGGTCGTGGATTAAAGAATATGATGAACCGCTCACAAAAAATAAAAGCTGATTTAACTGTTGTCGCAGATGCCAACGGTACTTCAATCCATTTAGATAGAATACCACATATGAGTGATAGTTTTAATGCAAAAGTGATGTAACTTAGTGAAGAGAATGAAGAATGAGACCATCCATATCGCCATAGTTGAAGATGACAATGAAATTCGTCAAACCTTAACACTTATTATTGATGGTACAGAAGGATTCTCTTGTAAATATGCATTTCCTGACGGCGAATCGGCCATGGCTTCTATTGAAAATCTACCAATAGATGTTGTACTTATGGATATTGATTTACCAGGAAAATCAGGGATTGAAGTAACTCGCAATTTAAAAAAGACCTGCCCAGAATTAGATTTCATAATGCTTACTGTACAATCTGATGACGATTCGATATTTGAATCACTATGTGTAGGTGCTTCAGGGTACCTCTTAAAAGATACAAATCCCGCAGATTTACTTGTACATATAAAGGAAGTTTATGAAGGTGGTTCACCTATGAGTAGCCAAATTGCTAGGCGAATTATCAATTCATTCAGGATTATTGATAATCCCCTTTCCGAAAGGGAAACAGAAGTCCTCAAATTACTTAGTCATGGCATGAATTACAAGGAAGTTGCTAATGATATTTTCTTGAGCCCTCATACCGTTAAAACACATATCAAGAACATCTATTCCAAGCTTCATGTGAATAGTCGTGCCGAAGCCATCTACAAGGCTATCAAGCAAAAACTCATCTAGATAGAATCCCTCAATCTTGAAATACCCCAAACGAGCGATTGACTCAAATTGTTATAAATCAGATATTTGACACCTATTAATCATTAACTGTACTTAAAATGAAAACAACAAGATTATCATTATGTGTTCTATTTATTTGTGCTTTATTTTCATTCGAAAATATACAAGCCCAAAAGATTGGAAGCATATTAAAGAAGAAAACCGAAAAAGCCGTTGATAAAACTCTCGACAAAGGCATCGAAAAAATTGAAGGCAAAGACAAGAAGAAAAAAGACGAAAATGGCAATGTCATTGTTGCCACTGAAAAGCACAAACCTATTGCAAATTTTATTAATGGAAACATAATATTCTCAGATGACTTTAATAACGAAAGAGCTGGTGAATTTCCTTCAAAGTGGACACAGTTAACTGGCACTTTGCAAAATTATCAGATTGTTGCACCGCATGGAAAGAAAGAAGGTGTTGTTCAGTTTATTACAAGTGCTCGAATGAAACCCACTTTTAAAAATGACAACTATTTAGGCAAATCATTTAAAATAGAAGGGCAATTTTATTTTCATGGAAAAGGAAATGAAGCATATACACTGTACTTAAAGGATAAAAACGATGCTTATGCAACTTATTCTATCACAATACGAGGCGATGGTATAGTACCTGCAGGATCCAGTCATGAATATGCTAGAATGCCTTATAGGTTGCCATATCCAGGTTGGCGTACAGTACAATTATCGTTTAACAACGGTACTATAAAAGTATCGTATGAAGGCTTCCAATTAATAAATATTGCAGATTTTACAAAAACACTTAAAAGGAAAGTTAAACATATAAAAGAATATACAAATATAGAAGTAAGTGCTTTATCTCGTTCAGCTTCTCCAGCAATGATCAATTATATCATAATTGGGAACAAAGGCTTACCGCTTTACAAAAAATTGGTTAATGAAGGCCGTCTTGTATTTCATGACATTCTTTTTGAAGAGGATTCTTATTTTATAAATTCATCTTCTTATCCTACTCTCGACAGAATCTCTAAAATGCTTCTTGAAAATGCAAATACAGAAGTGACGATTGAAGGTCACACCAATTCCAAAGGAAGCAATGCATCCAACCAGATTTTATCTGAAAACAGAGCGAAGGCTGTAAAGAACTATTTAGGCATTAAAGGTGTCGATGCCAACAGAATGAGTACCGTAGGTTATGGTGAAGAGCGTCCTATTAGCCTTGAAAATAATGAGAAAGCATGGGCACTGAATCGTCGGGTAGAAATCGTTTATAGAGGAAATTAGATTAATGAAGTTAACTGAAAGGAGCATTAAAATGCTCCTTTCTTTTTTAAATAACAAAGCATATGAAACTTAAAATAATAGCATTGTTGATATGTGGACTATTAGTAATTACTGCATGCAAAAAAAAGGCCAAAAAAGAAGAGGATAACGTAAAAACCACAATCGTAGACACAGAATCTACACTGCGAAATTCAAATAACAAATCCGAAGGCATTAAAAACTGTGATGATTTTCTTGATACCTATGAAACTTGGACGAATGACATAATAACGCTCATGGCCAAGCATAAAGATGACCCAGTAACATTGGCAACGTCACCTGAATATATCGATACCATGATGAAAGGCATGAATTTTATGCAAGATTGGCAAACAATCTCTGTGTCTTGTGCCTCAGACGATTCATACCCTAAACGTATGAAAGCTATACAACAAAGAATGGAAGATAAACAAAAAGAATTGGGCTTAAAAAATTAGACACAGATCTTATTAATACCAATATTTATAATAACAAAAAATAAAACGATGAAACTCATACATATATTAAAACCAATACTATTATTTTGTTTGGTGTTTTCAGTACAAATACAAGCTCAAAATCAAACGCCAAGTCCAGAACGTGTTGAAGAACTTTTAGAATTATTAGGGTATTGTAAAACTAATTTAACTAATACCGAAAATAGAATCAAGAATATGGAAGAATCTCCAGAAGAATATTTTTTAGAACAATATAATTTTGCTAAAGAACTTTTAGAGGCTCATAAAGGATGCCGCAATAGAATGAGAGGAGTACTTGCTAGTATAAGAAAAGATTATCCAGGATGGTTTAATTCACCAAATGCTACACTTTCTTTAGGAAGGGATCACGACATCACACCTCGTGAATTAGAGAACAAAGCAGCTACTTTAGAAGAGCGTCATGCAGCACTTTTGAAACGCTTTAAAAAACTTGAAGAGCCTGAGAATTAAATTATAATTACAACGGATGAAATTGCCCTCAGGAACAATTAAAGAATCCATATCAATCCCAAAATCATTGAGCCCTTGTTTTCAAGGGTTTTTTTTACGTTCAATTCTAATCAAATTGTTACCTAATATTTATTCAACATTTCGTAACTTATTTGTCTAATCAAATATGTGAAAAATCATGGCACAAACACTTTCAAATATGCTGCCTTTAGGCACTAAAGCTCCAGAGTTTTCACTATTGGACACTGTTACCGGTGAAACCAAGAATCTTCATCAAATCAAAGGAGCTAAAGGAACAATGATCATGTTCATCTGCAACCATTGCCCTTTTGTGAAGCATGTTAATACTGAGGTCAGTCAAATGGCCAAAGACTATAAAGATGCTGGCATATCTTTTATAGCCATTAGTAGCAATGATGTGGAAAACTATCCGCAAGATGGTCCAGAGCTCATGAAAAAAAATGCAGAATCAGAAAATTTCATCTTTCCGTATTTATATGATAAAACGCAAGAAGTTGCACGTGCTTATGACGCTGCTTGCACACCAGATTTTTATGTATTCGATTCTAATCTAGAACTTTCTTATCGGGGCCAACTAGATGATTCGCGTCCAGGAAATAATATTCCTGTGACTGGAAACGACTTAAGGCATGCCATTGAATGCATTATTATGGGTAATGACATTGATTTTCTTCAAAAACCGAGTATTGGCTGTAATATTAAATGGAAAAGCTAATTACATCCAGCCTTTGCGTTTCAAAAGATTTTCAATATGTGCGTAGTGATGCGAACTATGCCAAGCATAAATACCGATATTCTGTTTCAAAACGACTTCTTCGTTGCCTTCAGGATGTATAAAACTTCTGTTCAATTGTTCTTCTGTCAATCCTTTTAATAAATACACTAATTTAAAATGAACAGCACTCAAATGATCTAATGACATTTGTATAGGTGCTGTCTTGGTATCAAAGAGATTGGCCCATTCTTGTTCAAAATAAGGTTTGATAATTGGTTTTTCTTCTGTCAAAGCCCATTTAAAGCGAATATAGCTATGATGATGACTATCAGACACATGATGTACCACTTGCCTAATGGTCCAGCCTTCTGGTCGGTAAGGTGTATCTAATTGCGCCTGACTAAGCGAGGAAACCAAATTACTTAAACGGTTTGGAAGATGCTCCAATATTGATATCCATGATTTTTGATGGTCATTCGAAATAGCATCTGGTTTTTCAAATTTACCGATTGGGTAACGAAGGTGTTCTAGCTCTTTCTCTGTCATGGTTTAAAGATATAAAATAGCTGAATGAAAAGCATAAATTAAAACCTAAATGATGTAGATTATACATGATTATGTTAAACGATTTTTTAATTAGTTAAACGGAGATAAGTAATCACTTCATAAAATTATAGTAACTTATACACGCGTATTTATGTAAATCTATGAAGTCCCTCACACTAACAGTATTGTTGTTTGTAAGTGTTACTGTTTTTAGTCAAAAAACCTATGAATTTGACTATTTACTTGAATATGATTTTTATTGGGATTACAGAACCCTAGAACCTACCAAATATATATACTTAACGAATTCTCAAAACAATGAGTACTCAGCTGTTTTAACGGAGAAAGACAGTGCAACACTTAAATTGGATTTTTTAGATCACAAAGGGAATCACTCAATAAATGATATAGGCAAAGAAGAAATTATCAAATCTAACAACTTTAATGTGAAATGCGGTGATGTGAGGCCTCATTCTAACACTAAAAAGAGTATTATAAAACGTTTCGATTTTATCATACTCAATGACACATTAATTAGTGGTAAAGCATTTGGGCATTATATCCTAAAATCTAGAAGAAACGATAATAGTGCTATCGAACATTACATCGTGAACACTTCATTTGATAGTCATTTACCTATACTTCGATATGCCACTGCTTTTGGTAAATGGGAACTAATTAAGAATCTTCCAAATGGTATTATTTCAGAAAAATACTTAATAAGTGCAAAGGGAAAGAAGCGTCATAAATTAGTATTAAAAAAATATACGGAAATTAACAAGGTCATCTTAATTCCTGAAGACTGCGATTATAGTAAATAAATTAATACCTTAAATCGCGTTCATCACAAAATCTACCATCCTATCGCAATGTTTATTACCAAACTCGAGTATGGCTGTAATTATTTTATTAACGTGAGTTCTAAGTAAAAAGCAGGTTTATAGTCAAAAACATGGCAATGCCTAGTATAAATTGTCATTCGCGCGTGTAACATTGAGTCGTAGTACTAAATCAGTCGAAGTGTTATCGAAATAAGAACTGAAATCCATTTTGCATTGTTCATTTGATGACCAAAAGATATTATTCATATTCATATCAAACTCACGTTAACTATATGATCTACATCTATCAAAAAAGCATTTATCTTTAACGAACAATAGATAAATCGAGGCCATTTTTACTCTATTCAATCTGTTTTATCTTGGGTTCTATCTTTGTCTTTCTTAAAATCAACCTTTAGATGTTCAATTTCCATTTCGTGTTTTTTGAAGATCAGACCATATTCATTTTTAAATATAATCTTTAGGTCATCAAAATCATTTTTCTGGAACCTAAAATCAAATCTGTCAGCCAAGGTTATTTCTGTCAAAATATATTTATCATAATTCCAATTCAAATTCCCTGTCAATTGGTCTAAATTAAAACTTCCAAGCTTTACTTCATTTGTTAGTGTAACAGTCATAGTAGAAGCGTTCAAAGAATCATTTTTATGCTTGGCCAGAAGTGTCGTATCTGATATTTGTAGCATCCATGCCTCTTGTAATACATTATATTTAGTAATTGAAAAATTATATAAAGTTTTTAGTTCATTGAGAATCACCTCTTTTGGATCAAGATCATGAGAATAGGATTTGAATGTCAAATTGATTTTTTGATTCGATCTTTCTTCAGAATTATATTCAATTAATTTCCCTCCTTTATCAGCTAATAATGGAATGATGCCCCTCAAGCTAAAATTCTCAAAAAATATTGAATCTGTAGAAAGAGGTGACATTCTTGATTTCATCTCTAGTTTTCCAAATTTTATTTCTTCAATCCTTAATTCATATTCAGCATTTGTAACATTCAGTTTTTCAACAGGTCCACTCATTAATATCAATGGAATTGCAAGGAAGATCAGATTGTGAAGAGAATGTAGGTAGAAGCCCCATAAAAGTCCATATTTAACTCTCAAATAACCCGTAAAAAGCCCCATTATGAATTGTGGTGCAAGCAAAATAGGAGCAAAAATCAATAGTTTAAACGAGCTTTCGTAATTAGTCATATGTACTAAAGCAAAAACTACAGCAGACAAGTAAAATATGACTTTATAGTAAACTTCCCACTTGCTACTTATATAGGCCGTTATTTTATCTTTGTTGTTCCCAGTAATCGAAGAAATGAATAAAAACACTTTTACAGGATAGTTATGCTTTAATCGTAAATACAACCTGAAAATCAATTCTTCAATAAAGGGTATGATAAATGCCCCAAAAAGTATGATACTCCATAAAGGAAGTATTTGTAGTTGCTTGTATATCTTATTACTACCACTATCAAAGAATCCAGCTTGCTCTATACTGTAAAGAATAGCCATTAGTATGCACATTATTACTACATCTATCGCTAAAATGGAAAGTAGCCGCTCACCTTTGAATCTTAATTTTTGTACTGGATCTTTTTGGTCCTTTGGATTTCTCAAGAAATGCCGAAAGTCAATCCAAGTATTTTTTACAGAATTTATCATATTTTCATAAGTCAGTATTATGACCAAAAACAAAGGTATTCAATTCTAGTACATGATAACCAAAAGACATATAGTGGATTAACCACTTCAAGCTTTAAAAAAACTGAAGAATCAAATACAACGCATCACAAAATCAACCATCCTATCGCAATGTTTATTACCAAACTCGAATATAGTTTTATCTGAAGATAGCTTATAGAGTGACTCTTTTAATAAGTTTTTGGCTCTGTGTAAACGGACCTTAGTATTGTTATGACTTATTTTAAGACAAGTAGCTATTTCGTCATATTCCATTCCTTCCACTTCATATAGCATATATATGATTTTATACTTTTCTGGAAGATTATCTATTGCTTTTTCAACCAATACTCCTGTCTCTTTATAAATTGCTAGTTCTTCAGGATTTACATCACTCTTTTCTTTTAATTGAATCATCTTATCTGACATCTCATTATCCTTATTCAAGTCTACAATCCTGTTTCTTTTTCTTTTACGAAGTTTTTGAAGAGCTTCGTTAATTCCAATTCGTATTAACCAAGTCGAAAACGTTGACTCTTCCTTGAATTGATACAAGTTAATATATGCTTTCAAATAAGTCTCTTGCATAGTATCTTCAATATCGTTTTTATTGCGCAAGTAACTCCTTATAACCCTAAAGAGCGTCTGATTATAACGACGAAGCAAAATCTCATACAATTCTTTTTCACCATCCAAGACACGCTTAATAACAAGGTTATCTGGCATTTTATTGGGCTCTAAAGTTTTAATCTTAATTGCTTCCATGTATTAATGTGTTTTAGAGTTTGATGCTACGAACCTATAAAAATTACATTTTTTTTGTAATTACTTTCTTCTATTTGAATCCAATACGCATACAACCAAAACCTAAAACTATGAAAGATTCTGTAAATCAATCAGAAATCAACAAATTACAACAACTATTAAAATACACTTTTGGACTTGTGCCTATAGCCGCAGGTGCAGATAAATTCTTGAATCTCTTGACACAATGGGATTCATATCTTTCGCCATCCTTACTCGAGATGCTTCCATTAGACGGTTCAACATTTATGATGATTGTAGGTGTTATTGAAATAATTGCGGGAATCATTGTACTCACAAAAACAGAACTAGGTGCCTATATTGTATCGGCATGGCTCATTCTTATTGCTTTAAGTCTAATATTTACTTGGCATCACGTTGATGTAGCCGTGAGAGATATTGTTATGGCTATCTCAGCATTTGCATTAGCAAAGCTCACTATCATCAACAATTCAATGAAAAACCCTCATAAAGGTTAGACTATTAAACCCTATGAAAAAGAAGAAAAAAGCAGGTTATTGACCTGCTTTTTTTAATAATTATATATTTGTCCTGACTTTAATAACCTAGATTTAAGAAAGAACCTAGTCAGTATGCTTTTTAATTCTATCGACTTTGCCCTGTTCTTACCTATAGTATTTGTGCTGTATTGGTTTGTCACCCAAAAGAATTTGAAGCTACAAAACATACTCTTGCTTGTGGCGAGTTATGTTTTTTATGGTTGGTGGGATTGGCGTTTTCTTTCGCTTATTATCTTTAGCTCTACAGTAGATTACCTAATAGGAATACAATTATCAAAGACCACAAAAAGCAATAATCGCAAATGGTTATTATTTACGAGTTTATTTATCAATCTTGGCTTTTTAGGGTTTTTTAAGTATTTTAATTTCTTTGCTCAAAGCTTTACGGATGCGTTTACACTATTAGGGCAAGATTTTGAACTTTCTAGGTTAAACATCATATTACCAGTAGGTATTAGTTTTTACACCTTTCAGACACTGAGTTACACCATTGATGTTTACAGAAAAAAAATTGAACCAACTAAAAATCCTATTGCTTTTTTTGCATTTGTAAGTTTCTTTCCTCAATTAGTAGCAGGACCTATAGAAAGAGCGACAAACTTACTGCCTCAATTTTATAAGAAACGCATATTTAAGTCAAACCAAGCCATTGATGGTTTGCAGCAAATACTTTGGGGCTTATTCAAAAAAATAGTAATTGCAGACAATTGCGCTCAATATGCCAATGATATATTTAGTAACTACGATGTTTATTCATCACCTACGCTTATTATGGGAGTCATCTATTTTTCATTCCAGATTTATGGTGATTTCTCAGGATATTCGGACATCGCAATTGGCACATCAAAGTTATTTGGATTCAAACTCATGACAAATTTCAGGTATCCGTATTTTTCACGGGATATCGCAGAATTTTGGAGACGATGGCATATTTCATTATCGACGTGGTTTAGAGATTACTTATATATACCCTTAGGCGGAAGTCGTGGTAGTAAATGGAATGTCCTAAGGAACACCATTATTGTTTTTGTGGTTAGTGGGTTTTGGCATGGCGCCAATTGGACATTTATTGCATGGGGTGCCTTAAATGCTATTTATTTTATTCCCCTATTACTAGCTAAGAAAAATAGAGTGCACCTAGATAACATTGCCGAAAATTCTATTTTACCGAGTCTTAAAGAAACACTAGGAATGCTGTGGACTTTTACTCTTATAGCATTAGCTTGGGTATTTTTTAGAGCAGAAACTATTTCTCATGCATTTGACTACTTAGTGCATTTATTTAACTTTTCTGTGGGTTTTGATCGTTTAGAAATAAAAAGATATGCATTCGAAATTTTACCTTTGATACTCATTCTCTTTGGATTTGAATGGTTTTCACGTAAGGATGAACATCCAATGCAAAAGAAATATGTTTGGCTCAAGACGTTTGTTATTATTTTTATGCTCTTATTGCTAGGAAACTACTCTAATATGCAAGAATTTATCTATTTTCAATTTTAAGTTAAGATGAAACGATTCTTTAAAATAGTGTCCTTTTATATATTAATAACAATACTATTATTGTTTTTACTAGAATCGTTATTTACCTATTCTTACTATCATCCAAAAAATCCAAGAAGCAAGGTGTCTTGGATAATGTCTATGACCGATAAGGATACTCTTGATTATGCGTTATTCGGATCTTCTAGATGTATTCACACTATAAATCCAACTATCATTAATAAAGAACTTGGAACAAATGGGCTCAATTTGGCGTATCAAGCTAGTAACCCTCTTGAGGTCAAGTTATCATTAAAAACATTACTCAAGAAAAAACGTGTAAAACGAATCTTTGTTCAAGTGGACTACTCTTACAATCAACACGGTCCGCATCCTCTTGCAGAAATCGCATGGATGCCTTTTATTAAAGAAGATTATATCTATAATGAACTAAAAACTTATGACGATAAATACACTTATTTAAAAAGAATTCCTTTTTATAGATACATGAAATATGACTCCAAAATAGGATTTCGAGACTTATTTTTTAATTATACCAAGAAGAGTGCAGTTAACGAACATTACGGTTACGCTCCGAAATATACTGTAATGAAAAAATACAAGGCCAATACGTCCAAGCCAAAAGCCATAGAAAACCCTCATATTAAAGAAGTAATAGATATTTGTAAAGAGTATGGGATCAAACTAGATTTCTTCACAGCACCTATGTATTTATTTCAAGGTGATAATTCAGCATTAAGAGATATGCTTCCAAACTATAAAGATTTCACAACTGTTATTAAAGATAAAAAAAAGTATCAAGACAATACTCATATCAATGATGAAGGCGCCAAAGAGTTCACAAAAATATTCATGAATCATTACTTCTCTGATTCCATAAAATAAAAAGCAAGCCTAAGAGCTTGCTTTTTATTATTTATCAAAATACTTTATCTATTTAACGTCCATCAACTCAACATCAAATACCAATGTCGCATCTGGAGGAATCACACCACCTGCACCAGCACTTCCATAAGCTAGATTACTAGGAATGACAAAACGCGCCTTATCTCCAACTTTTAAAAGACTAATACCTTCATCCCAGCCTGAGATTACTTGGCCCATACCTAGAGGAAAGTCAATAGGTTGATTACGCTTATAGGAAGAATCGAACACAGTTCCATCTGCCAGCTGTCCCTTATAATGTACAGATACAGTTTTCCCTTTTTCCGCTTTAACACCATTGCCTTCTTGAATCACTTGATACCGTAAGCCGCTATCTGTTGATTTGAATCCGGCAGCCAATTTATCAAGTTCAGCGTGTTGCTTTGCCTTTTCTTCAGCCAATCTTTTTTCTCTTGAGCCTTCAAAAGTCCTAAATGCTTCAATCGCATTATAGTCTTCGGCTTCAGTTCCTACTCTTACGATTTCAACACTCTCCATTCCATCTCCTTGAGCAATAGCATCAACTACATTTTGGCCTTCAATTACTTTACCAAAAACCGTATGTTTATTATCCAACCATGGTGTTTCTATATGAGTGATAAAAAATTGGCTTCCATTTGTTCCAGGACCTGCGTTGGCCATTGACAAAACACCTGGTCCATTGTGGCTAAGGTCGCTATGAAATTCATCATCAAATTTATAACCAGGATTACCTGTTCCCGTTCCTTGAGGGCAACCACCTTGTATCATAAAGTCAGGAATAACTCGATGAAATTTAAGCCCATCATAATATTTCTGTCCTTGTGGTTTTAAAGAATTTTCCATATTCCCTTCAGTTAAGGCAACAAAATTACCAACTGTTCCTGGCGTTTTTTGATATTCTAACTCTATAAGAATCTCACCTTTCGTGGTATTGAATCTTGCGTATAATCCGTCTTTCATAATCTGATTTTAATTTGGCTGCAAAGATAAGAAATGAATTATAATTTTTGAATTATCATTAGTATCAATGTTTCATTTACTTTATTAGATTTGTACAAATACATTTTTATGAAATTTTCGATTAACAAATTTAAATCTGCTTTTGGGAAAAAGAACGAAAAAGAACACTCTGATTTAGTTAACCACACCGAAACTATAATAAACGATATAGATGAAACGCCATTCGCACTTTCTGATAATAATGTTATGTATGCTGCTTTTAGTGAATTAGGAGGTTATCACTTTATGCAAACCATTATTATTGGAAGTTTTAAAATCAAAACCTTAAAAGGCGCGCAACTTAAGCTAAGTGATTCAGGTTATGAATTACAATTAGATTCTGATATGACAGAATTGACATCCGATCATTCGCATGTACCCGGAAGAAGCATTACAAGGATTGATTTTCAAATTGAAGAAACAGATACAGTTAGCCTAGAGAAACACAAACCTTCAACTATTGTTCTTACAAGTGATAAAAAAACGGAGATATTTAAGCTTTTTGAAAAGCAGAACCCTAGTTAGCCACGTCACTCATAAATTTAATACGGTATAACCTCATTTCTTCTTCTTCATAATCACCATCAAATTCATCAATAGCCGCGGAAATTTTATCAGTTTCAGATTCAATAAAATAATCATGTAATTCTTCTTGCTGATCTTCATCTAAGATTTCATCAATCCAATAATTTATATTCAGTTTTGTTCCTGAATAGACTATTGCCTCCATTTCTTTTATAAAATCGGCCATGCTCATTCCCTTAGCAGAAGCGATATCATCTAAAGGTAATTTCCTGTCTATATTTTGAATGATATATAATTTTAATGCAGAATTCGTCCCTGTTGATTTCACCACAAGGTCATCTGGACGTATAATGTCATTTTCCTCAACATAATCTGCTATTAGGGCAATAAAATCATGTCCATATTTATTCGCCTTACCTTCACCAACACCATTTACATTCGCTAGTTCTGCAATGCTCACAGGATATTTGAGTGCCATATCTTCTAAAGATGGGTCTTGAAAAATCACAAACGGTGGCACCTCAAGATCTTTGGCTTTTGATTTTCTCAAGTCTTTAAGCATGCTCATAAGCTTTTCGTCAGTGGATATTCCTCCTCCTTTGGCAGCAGTTATAATAGAATCGTCTGCTTCCTCATCAAATGAATGATCTTCAGTCATCTTAAAAGAGTCCTTTGACTTTACAAAATCTTTGCCTAGCTCTGTTATTTTTAAAACACCATAAGTTTCAATATCTTTTCGTAACAGCTTGGCAACTAAAACTTGTCGTAATAATGCCATCCAAAACTTACTATCCTTATTCTTTCCTACCCCAAAAAACGGTTGTTCATCTGTTTTATGAGAACTAATAAGGGCGTTTGAATCACCAACTATGACTCTAACAAGGTCTTTACTCTTATATTTCTCATTTGTATCCGCTACCGTTTTTATCAATAACTTAGCCTCATCTGTAGCCTCATGTTGGGGTTTAGGGTGACGAACATTATCATCCATATCACCGCCATCTCCTGTTTTATTATCAAACTCTTCACCAAAATAATGAAGAATAAATTTCCTGCGAGAAATAGAGCTCTCAGCAAATGCAACTACTTCTTGCAATAATGCCATTCCAATTTCTTGTTCGGCAACTGGTTTGCCAGACATAAATTTTTCTAGTTTCTCAATATCTTTATAAGCATAATACGCCAAACAATGCCCTTCACCTCCATCTCGACCTGCACGACCAGTCTCTTGGTAATAACTCTCAATGCTCTTTGGAATATCATGATGAATCACAAATCGAACATCTGGTTTATCAATTCCCATCCCAAAAGCAATTGTAGCAACAACAACATCAGCATCTTCCATTAAGAACATATCTTGATGTTTTACTCGGGTCTTTGCATCTAATCCTGCGTGATACGGCACGGCTTTGATGCCATTAACTTGTAATGCTTGCGCAAGCTCTTCAACTCTTTTCCTACTTAAACAATAAACAATACCTGATTTTCCATCGTTTTGTTTCACAAATCGAATAATATCTGAATCGACTGTCTTCGTTTTAGGACGAATCTCATAATATAAATTGGGTCTATTAAAGGACGCCTTAAAAGTATTAGCATCTGTTATCCCAAGGTTTTTTAATATATCTTCTTGTACTTTAGGAGTCGCCGTAGCGGTAAGTCCAATAATTGGTATATTATCACCTATCCTCTGAGATATTTGTCTAAGATTTCTATATTCTGGCCTAAAGTCATGTCCCCACTCACTTATACAATGCGCCTCATCAATGGCCATAAATGAAATGGTGACCGATCGAAGAAATTCTACATTCTCTTGTTTAGTTAGCGACTCAGGAGCTACATACAACAGTTTAGTAATTCCTGCAGTAATATCACTCTTAACTTGTTTGACTTCAGTTTTATTAAGCGATGAATTAAGAACATGTGCAATGCCTTCTTCTTGAGAAACACCTCTAATGGCATCCACTTGATTTTTCATTAAGGCTATTAAAGGCGATACTACAATGGCTGTCCCTTCATTAATTAATGCGGGTAATTGGTAACAAAGAGATTTACCGCCGCCAGTTGGCATAATTACGAATGTATTATCACCAGCAACAACGCTCTTTATGACTTCTTCTTGAAGCCCTTTGAATTTATTGAATCCGAAATATTTTTTTAAAGCTGAATGTAAATCGATTTCTGCTATCACTATTAATTCTTTTTTGGATTGTTTTCTTAAATTAATTAATAAAATGAGTTCACAACCCTATTATTTTATCGTATTAAAGAAAACTTCCATCTTTTTTTTTCGTTTTTTTGTAGTAATTAAATTTGCAGTTAATGTGTTACAAATGCATAACCATTAAATATAGTGATTTCTTTAAATGCATCAAACACCAAAATGTATAAATTTTGAACAAAAAAGATTCCATTTTACAAAATGCCATAAAGACCATAAGTGCAGAGAGTGAAGCTATACAGCACCTCACCTCTTTGCTTGATGATGATTTTGCTAATTCAGTAGAACTCATTTATAACTCAAAAGGTCGTGTGATAATTACTGGTATTGGCAAAAGCGCTATTATAGCTACTAAAATAGTAGCTACAATGAATTCTACAGGTACGCCAGCTGTGTTCATGCATGCTGCAGATGCAATTCATGGTGATCTTGGGTTGATTTTAGAGGATGATGTAGTTATATGCATATCTAAAAGTGGAAACACTCCAGAAATCAAGGTTTTAGTACCTCTGATTAAGAATGCTAATAATAAAATGATAGCTATCACTGGAAATAAAGAGTCTTTTCTAGGCCAACAAGCAAATTATGTATTGAACACGTATGTCAACCAAGAGGCTTGTCCTAACAACTTAGCACCCACAACCAGTACTACTGCCCAATTAGTTATGGGAGATGCTTTAGCAGTCTGTCTTCTTGAAATCCGAGGGTTTACCAGTCGCGATTTTGCTAAGTATCATCCAGGTGGTGCTTTAGGTAAAAAATTGTATCTGAGAGTTAAAGACATTTCATCCATTAATGAAAAACCTCAAGTCACACCTTCTTCGAGTATAAAGGATGTTATTGTAGAGATTTCAGAAAAAATGTTAGGAGCAACAGCAGTTGTTGAAAACAAAAAAGTGATTGGCGTCATTACAGATGGCGATTTAAGACGTATGTTAAGTAAGGTTGGTGATTTTTCAAACCTCATGGCTAAAGATATCATGAGCGAAAATCCGAAGCTGATCAGCCAGGATGCCATGGCAGTTGATGCCATGGAACTTATGGAAGATAATGGCATTTCTCAGTTATTAGTTGAAGATAATGGTAATTATGCAGGTGTTGTTCACATTCATAATCTAATTAAAGAAGGCATTTTATAATGACGAAAAAGGATATTAATAATATGTCTTTTCTAGATCATCTTGAGGACTTAAGATGGCACCTAATACGTATAACAATTGCTGTTGTATCGATAGGCACATTAGCATTCATTTTTAGTAGACACTTATTTGAAAAGATAATCTTTGCGCCTATTGACATGAGTTTTCCGACGTATCAGTTATTATGCAAAGCTGGAAATTACGTCAATACCGAAACCACTTTCTGTAATGAGGTAATGCCTTTGATATTGCAAAACAGAACTATGGCTGGCCAATTCTCCGCAGATATATGGACCTCTGTGTTTGCAGGATTGGTTATTTCGTTCCCTTACGTGATTTATCAATTATGGCAATTCATTAGTCCTGGAATGCATGAGAATGAACGTAAACACTCTCGAGGCTTTATCATAATATCATCTTTGCTCTTCTTTATCGGAGTATTATTTGGTTATTATATTATTAGTCCATTATCAATCAATTTTTTATCCAATTATAACATCTCTACCCAAGTAGACAATCAGATTGATATTGGCTCATATATAGGTTTAATAAGAGCTACAGTTCTTGCCTCGGGTATTATATTTGAGTTACCAATAATTATCTATTTTTTAACAAAGGTAGGATTGGTAACACCCGAATCTTTAAAGAAATACAGAAAATACGCTCTTGTAGTGGTGCTTATTGTTGCTGCTGTGATTACACCTCCAGATATTGCGAGTCAAATTATTGTGGCTATTCCTATACTGATATTATATCAGGTTAGTATCTATATATCCAAGGTCGTCATCAGGAACCAAAAAAGAAAAGAAAAACAACATGTCTGATATCGTAGAAGAATTCAATGACTATCGTAAACGCATGAATGATAACATTCTTGCTGATAATAATAAAGTGATAAAGCGTATCTTTAATTTAGATACCAACGCTTTTCAAGCTGGTACCCTGGATATCAAAACAAAAGAGTTATTAGGTTTAGTGGCTTCTACCGTATTACGCTGTGATGATTGCGTTAGGTACCACTTAGAAACATGCCATAAGGAAGGGTTGAAAAAAGAGGAAGTCGTTGAGGCTTTAAGCATTGCAACACTAGTTGGAGGCACTATTGTGATTCCACATTTGAGGAAGGCGTACGAGTTTTGGGATGCCTTAGAAGCTAATAAATAAAAGAAATTTACGTTACCAGTACTATGAAGTTAAGAGCCGATAATTTAATGAAATCCTACAGCGGACGTAAAGTCGTAAAAGATGTGTCTTTAGAGGTCAATCAAGGAGAAATCGTAGGGTTGCTTGGGCCAAATGGCGCTGGTAAAACAACCTCTTTTTACATGATTGTTGGGTTAATTAAACCCAATGGTGGTAATATATATCTTGATAATGCAGACATTACTAAGTATCCAATGTATAAGCGTGCACAAAATGGTATTGGTTACTTAGCGCAAGAAGCTTCAGTATTCAGAAAATTGAGTATTGAGGATAATATTTTAAGCGTTTTGCAACTCACCAAACTTACAAAAAAGGAGCAGGAGATGAAAATGGAATCGCTTATTGATGAATTTGGACTTGGCCATATCCGCAAAAACCGTGGAGATCTGTTATCTGGTGGAGAACGTCGTCGTACGGAGATAGCTCGTGCCCTAGCTACAGATCCAAATTTCATATTACTAGATGAACCTTTTGCTGGCGTAGATCCCGTAGCCGTTGAAGACATCCAGCGTATTGTAGCTCAATTGACCAAAAAAAACATTGGTATTCTCATAACTGATCATAACGTACAGGAAACCTTGGCAATTACAGATAGAACCTACTTAATGTTTGAAGGAAGCATCCTTAAAGCTGGAAAACCCGAAGAGCTCGCTGCCGACGAAATGGTGCGCAAAGTGTATTTAGGACAGAATTTTGAGCTGCGTAAAAAGAAGATCAGAATCTAAATCTTATCTTTTATTTCTTCCTTTTCTTGAGTAGCAATCAATTTCTTTTGATAGCGCCCCTGTACCACATCGGTTATTACAAGAATGGCAATCACAAAATAGAAAGTCGTTTTACTCATTGGTACAATCTCATTACCAAATAGTTTTAAATGCGCTAAATGCCCTCCTTCTGTAACCAACATAATACCAACGATAAATAAGATAAACAAACCGAGTACTTCGTACATTCTGTTTTTCGCCAAGAAAACCGATATTCTATCTGCTAATAACAACATGAGTAAACCACTAACGACAATGGCAATGGCCATAATAATAAATGCCGTAGTAGAGTTTTCTATATCGCTAGTTAATCCAATAGCCGCTAAAATAGAATCAAAAGAAAATACTAAATTCATTAGTACAATACTAGTAATAACAGCATTTGACGATTTAGTTCGTCTTTTACCACCGTCAACGTCATGACTTAAATCATGACTAGAAATCATGTGCCATATTTCTTTAATTGCTGTATAAATAATAAATGCTCCACCAATTAACACAATAATGCTATGACCGTTAAAAGCAAAATCCATAATGTTTTCTATATGACCAGTTAAAAACGAAAAGGGTTCTTGAAAAAGATCAATAATAGACACTAAAACAAATAATAGAACTATTCTTAAAATTATCGCTATCAAGATTCCTACTTTCCGTACTCTCTTTTGATCAGGTTCTGGTGCTTTTTTAGATTCTAAAGAGATGTACAATAAATTATCGAAACCAAGTACCGCTTGTAATAAAACAAGCATTAATAATGTAAAGATATTCTCGAGCATAATTAAGATTTAGTAGATATGTTATTTAAAAGAGACATTATTATATATATAACTATTATAGCTGGTATTCCTGCGAACTTTAATACAATGAGAGAAACAATGCTTAATATTATGAATATATATCGCGTCGCGTTATCCCTAAACTCCCAATTCTTGAATTTCAACGCGAATAACTTCATTTTAGAATTTAGTAAATAACAACTCAATAGTGTCAAACCAATCAGAAACCACTTGTTCAAAATAATAGCATTCATAAAATCACTATTCTGATATTCCATGATTAGTGGTAAAGACAAAATCAACAACGTATTAGCTGGAACCGGAAGTCCTTTGAAATAATCTTGCTGGTCTTCATCGATATTGAACTTAGCTAAACGGTAAGCTGATGCCAAAATAATGAGCAATCCCATAAATGGGAGATAGTTAGTACCATCAATATGAAATGCCTCACATAAATAGGAACCTTCCCAGCCAGAATCTGTTGACAGGCCTAGTAAATAAAACATCACTATACCAGGCACCACACCACTGGTTACCAAATCGGCTAGCGAATCTAGCTGAACTCCTAATGCACTTTGCACATTAAGTTTCCGTGCTAAAAAGCCATCAAAAAAGTCAAAGAATATTCCTAAGAACACAAATAAAGCGGTCATTTTCATATTTCCATTCACAGCAAAAAGTACTGCTACACTCCCGCAGAAGAGATTAAGCAAGGTTACAACATTTGGGATATGCTTCTTAATTGTCATTTTAGTTAGTTTCTAGTAAAATTAAAAAACTATTTGAGTTGAAAGCAAATCACGGGCAATAACTAATGCTTTTTCAAGTTTATTAGATGTAAAATATTGTGCATCTTTGTAAAAATTTTGCTGTTGAAAAACTACTTGCCTCTTATACTGCTACTATTATCGTCGGTGGTTTTGGCTCAAACAACCAGAAAATATTCTAATGAATTCATGAATATTGGTGTTGATGCTAAGGCTTTTGGTATGGCCAATGCCGTAGTTGCTAATACTGAGGATGTAAATTCTGGTTATTGGAATCCTGCTGGCCTTCTCAAATTAGAAGATAAACAACTAGCCTTATTGCATTCTAGCTACTTTGCCAATATTGCAAATTTTGATTATGTCGGGTTTGCAATGCCTATTGACGATAGGAGTGCCGTCGGGTTATCTCTTATTCGTTTTGGGGTTGATGATATCTTAGATACCACTCAGCTTATTGATGAACAAGGCAATATTAATTACGACAGAATCAGCCTGTTCTCAACAGCAGATTACGGTTTGACGTTTTCTTATGCAAGAGATCTTCCTGTTCAAGGACTAAAATTTGGTATCAATGCTAAGGTAATACGACGAATTATTGGAGATTTTGCCTCGTCTTGGGGTTTTGGATTGGATTTTGCCATGCAATTTGAAACAGATAATGACTGGAAATTCGGGCTCATGGCAAGAGATATTACTACGACATTTAATGCCTGGAGTTTTGATGATGACAAATTAGCGACTATACAAGATGCTATTGATGGACAAAATCAAGAAGTACCAGAAAGCACTGAGATTACCATCCCTAAATTGCAAATAGGTGCATCAAAGAAGTGGGTATTTCATTATGATTATTCACTTCTTGCTGAAGTTGACTTGAATGTACGTTTTGAAGAAAACAATGATATTTTCTCGTCATCGTTTGCAAGTATTAATCCAGCCTTAGGTTTTGAGTTTGGGTATGTAGACCTTGTCTTCTTGAGAGCTGGCTTAGGCAATTTCCAGAATGAAGTACAGATAGATAATAGTGAACAGCTAAGTTTTCAGCCTAGTTTTGGAGTAGGTTTTAATTATAAAGGCATTGCTATCGACTATGCTTTTACAGATATTGGTGACCAAAGTACAGCTTTATACAGCAATGTATTCTCCGTGAAAATAGATTTTAGTATTTTTAGGTAATTAGCTACTATGAAATTAAAACTTCTCTATCTTCTTTTTTTCTTACACCTTAGCTACACCTATTCACAACATAAAGAACTTTCTCAGCAAACAGAAATCAGTGTACTTACAATCGGTCCTGGAAGTTCATTAAATGATGCTTTCGGTCATAATGCTTTTAGAGTTAGAGATGGAATTGAGGATGTTGTGTATGACTATGGTCGTTTTGATTTTAATGCTCCTAATTTTTATTTGAATTTTGCAAAAGGAAAATTAGATTACTTCATGGGCAAAAGCCCTTATAACGATTTCAAGGCATTTTATATTTGGCAAGATCGCTCTATAAAAGAGGTGAACTTAAATCTAAATGAGGAACAAAAGAGACAACTCAATAATTTTTTAGTCAATAATTTAAAACCTGAGAATAAATACTATTCTTACGATTTCTTTTATGACAATTGTGCCACCAAAATTAGAGATGTTCTAAACGATGGCATAGGAATGGAAGTTCAATATAAAGAACCAAGTTCTTTTGAACCTAAAAGCTTCAGAAAGTTGATTCAACAAAATCTTGACTGGAATTCTTGGGGTAGTTTTGGGATTGACATTGCCTTAGGATCTGTCATAGATAAAAAAGCTTCACCTAATGAACATATGTTTTTACCAGAATATATACATAGTTTCTTTGAAAAAGCCTCCATTGTTAGTAATCCAGAAAAGCCATTGGTAAACACAACACGAGATATTTACAAAAACAAAAATGACAAAATTTCAAGTAATTTCTTTTTAAGCCCATTGTTTATCATAGGGTTATTGAGTATTGTAATTATGTGCCTGACGTTTAATGATTTCAAGAAGAAAAAAAGAACAATGTGGTTAGACACTGCTCTTTTTATTATCACAGGATTGATAGGTATTTTTCTATTACTATTATGGTTTGGCACTAACCACTCAGCTACAGCACAAAATTATAATTTACTTTGGGCGTTTGCTTTAAATATTTTTGTAGTTAAGCAAGTAGTAAAAACAGTACCTAGGAATTGGTTTGTGAGATACATCAAATTCTTAGTGATTATGCTCTGTCTATTATTGCTTCAATGGGTTATAGGTATACAAGGGTTTGCTTACGCACTGATTCCGTTATTATTAGCTTTGATGATACGCTATATATATTTGATTTTTCACTTCAATAAAAGGCTATCTAACTAACAACATTATTGTCCTCTAAAGAATATAACTGTACTAAGCGTCTTAATAATAATATTCATATCTAAGAAGAAGCTTCTATGCTTGATGTAATATAAATCGTATTGTAGCTTAGTCAGGCTATCATCAACCGTTGAGCCATATGCTGTATTGACTTGTGCCCAACCAGAAAGTCCAGGTTTTACAATATGTCTAGTTTCATAAAAAGGGATAATCTGAGATAATTCTTGTACAAAAAATGGACGTTCAGGCCGAGGACCGATTAAACTCATTTCTCCTTTTAGAACATTAATGAATTGAGGAATCTCATCAAGTCTTGTCCGTCGCAAAAATTTACCGAATTTAGTAACTCTTGTGTCATTTTTCTTGGCCCATTTCATACCATCTGATTCGGCATTCTTCACCATCGTTCTAAGCTTTATGATCCTGAATATATTGCCATTCTTACCAACCCGTTCTTGAGAATAGAACATTGGCCCTCTATTTCCTATAAGATTTGCAATCAATATAATAGGCAATAACGCTAAACCGATCAACAACCCTATAATTGAAAACAAGATATCCGATACCCTATGAAAAAACAGATACAGCTTGTTCTGATTACTTCTGCTAAAAGGGAAATATTTATAGAAATCTTTACCAACATATTGCACTGGTACACGATTTGTAATTTCCTCATATACTTGAGTATACTCACGAATGGTAAATCCTTTTTCTAAAAGCGTAATCAAGTCATTGTAAATATCTGCTGTAATAGTTTCAGAATTATAGCTAGCTACAACAATTTCAGAGATTTGTTGCTTGGCAATAATGTCTTTTATTTGATTGGGCGCAAATTCCTTAAGGCCCTTGAACTTAATGCCGTCTTTTTTATCTTGTTCGCAATTTACAAATCCTACTATTTTATAGTTGGGGTCAGAATCATTAAATGCCTTTACAATACCTTCCATATTAGATACTTCACCAACGAGCAATACTTTTTTATAAAACCTAGGTGAGGTTATAAATGTAACATAAGCCACTCTCCATAAAAATATGGCGGCAACAAAGGCAATATAAAAATAGACTATTTGTAATCTGTTATCTGGTAAGGTTGGTGTAAAGAATGGTGTTAGTAAGTAAAAGAGCACTGTAACTGAAGATGTCAATACAATATTACTTAATATAACATCCAGTTTACTAGATTTTTGCAAATCATAAAGCTCGAAAATCGTACCGAAGATTGTTATATAAATGACTAATACAACAGTCCAAAACCAATTTTGAGCAGTTATTCTGAAGTAGTCAAAATCGAAAATTTCACTTAAAAAATATAATGCAGCCAGCACAGACACAATATCCATGATTCTTAATAGAATCTTACGCTCCGAGATTTCAAAATGAATACCGTTTTTTCTGGACATCTTGGCTATTAATCCTTTGTAGTAAATATAACAAACTTATGATTAAACTTAAGTGGTAATGGTTTTATTTCAATAATGCTCTCCATTGCATCTTTATAATACGCCAGTCAAAATTTTCAGCGTTACGTCGTCCATTACTTGCCATTTCAACTGCTTTATTTTGGTTTTGCAAAAGATCAATTATTGCATTTGTCATGCCTTCAACATCATTTGGCTCAACTAAAATTGCATCTATATTTTTGTTTACTAAAAAAGGGATGCCTCCTACATTGGTAGAAATAACAGATAAGCCCAATGCCATAGCTTCAATCAGTGACACTGGCATATTATCAAAATAAGAGGTATTTACAAAAATATCGTAATCTTTAGATAATGCTATCCATTCCTTCCGTGTTAACTTACCTGTAAAACTTGCATCTATTCCCAAATCCCTTACTTCTTTCCTTGCGTATAAGAATGTACCATCACCATCGGGGCCTACCATACATAATTGAGTTGGTACATTAGTATCCATTAATTTTTTAGCCACTTTTATGGCCATTAGCGGGTTATAGATTTCTTTAAAAGAACGCACCCAAAGTAATTTAGCTTCAAAATGGGTTCTCTTTTTAAAAGGATAGTTATTGATTTCTATAGTATTAGGAATCAATTCTATATTATTAAACCCAAACTCATTAAATCTATCTTTGATATAATGAGATGGAGAAATACATCTGTAGGCATAGTCGAAAATTAGCTTACTTTTTTTTGGGCTTTTCTGTAATCGTCTTGGTAAATCTCCACCATGTAATATAGGAATATATTTTAGGCTGAATACACGACATAGTTGACTAACAAAGAAGGCATAATAAAAGTTAAGAGTACTGTAAGTATCAATTAAAACATAATCAACCTTTTTTCTATTTCTCAATACAGCAAATAGCATGTCTAAAAGGCGAATGCCCTTACTTTGTTTATCAGATGCAAATTTCACATTGTATCCCTCATTAGCAAGAAGATTTCCTAATGTATCTATTGTAGTAATATTAGTCTTTTCGCTAGCTAATTTGTTTCCTATGTACAATAGGTTTTTCATATTTAATATCTAGTAAGCATAATGCATAAATAAAAGCAGGTGCCGCTATTCGCATTGATGAGTGATTTATAGTCAGGAACCAAAAAAGGTAAAATGAATAGAATAAATAATTTTTCTTGTTTTTGCTTCTTATTATTAGAGGCACCAAAAGTAATATTGAAAAAGCTCCAATTCCAAAAATACCATGCTCAGCAAGTATTCTGCTCATTTCATTATGAGAAGCTGCGCTAACACCAATTCTTTCAAACCTAGCTTCCTTAACCTTACCAACTCCTACACCCAAAAAGGGATTATCAAAAAATTCTTGAAACTCAGAAGTAACTAATTCTATTCTTCCAGTGGTAAGATCTTCTTTAACTCTACCAGCTGCATCTTGATTTGCATATCTTTTGTCTATAAAACCAAGGGTCTGAACCGAACTTATTATCCAAACAATTGCTGCAGCGGCAGCTATAGTACCAATTGATACTGACAATTTTCGACGTTGCTTCCCTCTAACATTCACAAAGTATATAGCTAGAAATGCTACAATAACAACCAAAGCTGTTATAACGCCTCCTCTACTAAAAGTGATTATTGCCCTATACGACACCAACCCCAACAATCCAAGATTAAGCATTTTCTCATAAGAGTTTTTTGAGAATAAGATATAGCGGGTGACAAGGCCAAACATACCCAATCCCAATACAGTTGCAACTTGATTAGGTCCAAAACCGCCGGAGGCCTCAAAGTTAGACTGGGTTCCACTTAAAACATCCTTTATACTTGGGTTGTAGAGAAATAGGTAAATGGTATTGGCAATTACCGGAAGCGTCATGGCCTTGGTTATATTGTTAAGACTAGTAAAAGATATTTCTCTACGATAACAATACAAGGCTGCAACTCCTAAACATACAGGACCACTCAAATTAAAGGCTACAGCTTTTCTGAATACTGTTTCATAATTCAAGGTAATAGATGCTACTACAATTCCTGGAACTAGGAATAATATATAAAGTAAGTAGGGATATGCTTTTCTTGAAATACTATTAAATGTTATTCCAAGTACTAGGAAAAAAATCACCATGTATTTTGATGTCTCATAGGTGAAATTACCACCTGTCATCCTTAAGAACACCTCACAACTTGCTATATACGAACATGCCATCAACACTTCGGTAGATTTTTTAGCTGAAGGTGCATTGAATATTCTGTAAATGAAATAAACAATAAATAATGAAAAATATATTTTAGAAAAAGATTCAACAAAAAATATAAATGCGCCAATAAAGGCATGCAAGATTACTAATTGTGTATAATTGATTCTTATATTATTCATTAATAACTAAGAGTTTAATTTAAAAACTTTATATACTTTCATAAAAAGCAAGAGCTTTTTTTACTATAACGTCTTCTGCATAATTAGCAGCGATATGCGTTTTCATTTTGTATGCAAAATCTCTACGAAAATCAACATTATCTATTAAAGACATTAAGGCCCTATAAAATTGCACCTTATTTTCACTTTCTACAACTACACCTCTCCCTTCAACTAATTCGCGACAGCTACCTACATCTGTTGTTATTACTCCCAAGCTTGCATTTCCATATTCTAGCAACGCCATGGGTAACCCTTCAAAAGTAGAAACAATAACACCTATCTCGCATTGCTTTAAGATATTTGGTATATCATTTTTCAAACCATAGATAAATACAGAATCTTTTAATTCATTATCTGAAATATATTTATGTACTTTTTGAGAATATACGTCTCCATAATCATTACCGATTAAGTGGAGAGACCAATCCTCTCGTTCTTTTTGAACAGTTTTGAAAACTTCCATTAAAAATAAATGGTTTTTAGGGTTCCTAAGATTAGCTAAACATACTATTCTTCGTCCTTCTTTTCCATTTAATCTTGTATTCTCACCACTATTCTCCCTTGCCGATACAAAATTCTCAATGCTAATTATGTTTTTACAATATAGGTGTTTTTTCGCCCACGATTCTAATTTTTTATTGACTGTAATCACCCCATTAAAAAAAAATGATGCTATAATTAAAGGAATCTGTTTTAAGGTATTTATCTCATCTCTGTTTCCTTGATGATCATGCCAAACAATTTTTATCTTAGAGTATGAAAGCTTAGTCAGTACTGCGAAAAAATAAGATGTTGTATGTGCATGAATAACAGTCACCTCATTTTTTATAAGATAAATCTTAAATCTCTTTATGGCACTAAAATCAAAAGTACTTGTCTTTTTTAGATTAATATACTCGACATTTTCATTCAATTCAGTTTCTAGAGTTCCAGGTTTTCTAGTAGTTGCTAAGAAAGATCCACCAAATTTATTAGATAACGTATTTGCATAATTAACAGCAACGCGCTCAGCACCGCCAGCATTTAATGTATCTATAAGTTGGATTATCTTCAATACTTAGAACTTAAAAAGACTCAAGTAAAAATCGTCATCCTCTTTGCCGATATATTCTTGTTTTATCATGGCCAACAAGATATTATCATGATATGCATCATTCATATAAATGCTTTGACGTTCAGCTCCTTCGATAGTCCATCCACATTTTTCAAACAATGCCAATGAGGCCTTATTATAATCAATAATATGGGTATACAAACGATTCAAATTCATTTTATTAAATAGAAACGATGTCATGGTTTTTAAGCCATCTGTTCCTATATTCTTACCTCTAGCAGCTTCAACTAGCTTAATAGCAATTAAACCTTTTCTAGAAATATCATCGGTAACTTTAAAAGACATATATCCCATTTTTTCATTCGTGTCATTTTCATAAATAATAAAACGGTATCCAGTTTTATAGTTTTTTTCGAACCAATGCTGTTGCTGTTTTAAAGAAATTGGAAACTCATTTTTACCTTCCCAATATGCAAATTCTTGATTATTCACTAGTGAGAACATAAAGTCCATGTCATTCATCTCCAAAGCTCTCAAGTATATTTTCTTGCCTTTCAACATGCCTAAAGTGATTTTATTTCAGATTGTAAACGTTCTTTGAATGTCTCTAAAGATAATTCATTAGCATAAGCTTTCAAATTTATGGTATCCATATTTAATACGTGGTTAAACGCCAATTTTAAAGCTTCCGCCAAATGTTTTGCATCAGGCTCGAAAACAATACCTTTTTCTTTAACGTCTAAAATATCAGGAATATTCCCACGATTGGCTGCTAACGGGAAGGTATTATGAGCCCAACCTTCAGCAATAGGTTTTGGCCAACCCTCTAATACACCTGGCATAATCAAGATATGTGACTTTGCTAAAATCTTTTGAGCCTTATTAAACTTCATAGCACCATGAAAAGTCACTTGATCCTGAAGATTGAAAGTTGACATTAAGTCTTTCATTTTTTGCATTAAGGCTCCATCACCAATACAATGGTAATGCCAACTAAGTCCAGATATTTTTTTCAATTCATCCAGTGCTTTCGGTATTAATTCAAAGTTCTTGGTTGCGTGTAATCTCCCAATAGAAACTAAGTGAAATCCATTTTGGGCTTTTGGTTTGGTTATTGCTAGTTCCTGAGCAAACTCAATTTCTTCAGGCGACATTAATGCTGGAATAAACGTTACTAAATGTGATTTTTCAGACTTACTATAAATTAATGTTTTATTATACTTACCACGTAAACCAGCAACTTTTCTATCAATTTTTGACACTAATGGTTCATTAGGATATGGACCAAAACCACCTGCCCATTTGGTTATGCTTTTCTTTCTGAATACTCTTACAATTAGGCCTAAAACAATACTTGGTAAAGATGAATTACGAATATGTATCAAATCATATCTATGAATTACGAACAGTAATTGAATCGTTAGTAACGGTAATGTTAAAATATGAAGAATCCTAGATAACATTCCATGACTAACAGGGTAATTCCATAGCTTTTTTAAATTTATATTATCATACTTAAACTGAGCAAAACTATGCTTATCTTTCTCATTATAAGAGTCTATTTGCGCAAAGATATCTATCTCATCATATAACTCACACCAAAGGTTAATTTCTCTAACGTAAGGCTCATATGAGTAATTTTTTTCATTGTTAATTGCATGCCTCGCTAAGGACAATATCATTAAACGCTTGCCTAACTTTTCTGCCATGGCGTCATTATTAACTCTTTGGTTTTTTTTGGACCTAGATTGAATAACACATCAATGGTCGAAAGGCCTTTTATAAATTCTCCGTGAAGTTGTTTATAACTGATTGAATTTATAGGAAAATCTTGCCATAATATCTCAATATCGTTTTTTGCAAATGCGTCTTGATTCATATAATTGCGTCCACCTTTACCAGCTATATACTGTGTAGCTTCTGAGGCATTACACATGGCTAGCAATCTTTCATTTGGATCTTCGTATTCTTTTTCAAGTAATTCTGAAGATCTAACAATTTTTGTATCTATTTCTAAAATATCCAATACAAGTATAAAGAGATCATAATTCAAATCATTAAGATGATGATAATCCTTTAAGAGAATATCTTCAAACTGTGGGAAAATCGATTTAAAATATTCTGCCTTTGAATAATAGGTCCTAAGGGTTTTTGACGCTTTTACCATATCTTTTTTGAGGGCAATCTCAATGTCACTAATATTGGTTTCTAGCGGCGCTTTTTTTACCGAAACTGATAACCAAAGCTCTCCAGTGTTACTTTTGATCTTTGTTCTATTCTGAAAATAGTTTTTCCTGAATTGCACATCTTCCAACCATATGAACACATCAGATCTGAGTACCTTGTTAAAATAACCCATCCAAGGAAGAAAATGCGGTTGATGAGCTGAAACGATCTTCATTATAGAATTATTCGTGTAACTTCAAAACACTCTGCATAGTCTTTACCAATCTGTTTACCTCTTAATTTAGCTAAATCAGTAATGATATCATTGCTAAAAAACAGACGGCTTTTCTGTGATTCAAATGAATTGATAGAGGCTTGTTTAGCTTCTACATTTGCTTCATCTAGCTCAATAAAAAGATCCATATTGAAGGACATGCTATTCCATGGTAATTCGTACCCCAATATTGTTGAGAACTTAAATGCTCTTCTTGCTTCTTGATGTGCTACTTGGTGTGATTGATGAATGTCTTGACTATTTGGAACAAATACAATATCTGGCTTTAAAGCCATGTTTGTATCATAGAATAATTGAAGAATTTCCATTCTATCTTTAAAGAGATCCCTGGGATCATAATCTTTTAATGTCATTCTATTTCTTGAAAACCCAAGATGTTCAGCACTTTTCCAAAACTCTTCCATAAAAGAATCACGCTCAACTAAAGGTGGCATCGACAACCCTAAATAGTGAATTTCGTTATCATCTTTGAGTTTATGAATGGTTCCACCAACACCTAATTCAATATCATCTAAATGCGGTGCAATTGCCAATATCTTTTTTCCTCTAATAATCATGTTATCTTTCTATTTTAGGCTTACTGAACAACAATCCAATCCATCCTACAAATCTACCTATGCTTTCAGTAAAGGCCTTTTTTTTGTCTTTGGTAGTAAATATATTTAAAAATCGAAGTTTTAGTAAGAGAATCACGATTAAATTCCATTTGACCTTAGCCTTAAAACTCGGTTTAGGATACTTTAATCTCCATATATACCATCCATTTCTGGTGACCATTTTACCGTATTCAAACCGATTGGGCCTTCCACTATCATCATGATAATGATGCAATTTAGCCGCAGTATTGACATATAAATCTCCTAATTTAGATGCTCTCAAACAGAAATCAGAATCTTCATAAAGCCCATAGCCCTTAAAATATTCAGAAAATTGAATGTTATTAAAAAGTGTATTCCTAAACGAGGAAACGCCTCCCATAAAATGTTCTACTCTGTAAATCTTATTTGAAGGTGGCAAAAAACTAATAGATAATCCGTTTGAGAATTCTGGCATCACTCCTGGTGATTTATCACTTAACAAACCAAGTCTTTTTCTTAGTACATTTCTAGAACCTAAAGATCTTGCATATCCATCAAATTCATACTCATCATATCTAGGATGTTCATTGTTATTAATCTCTCTCCAGCTAACATCCTCAATAATATAACCTCCAACACCTATGGCTTCAGGGTGTTCATCGTAAGTACTAATAAGCTCTTCAAAATAGGTAGGTGTTAATATAATATCATCGTCCAAAAAACAAACGATGTCTTTAGATGCCTTTTCTATTCCAAAATTTCGTTGTTTTGTTAATCCTCTTTGATTCTCATCGATTAAATAATATTCTAAATTCTCATACCTGCCATCTTTTAAAATGTCTTTGGTATTAGTATTAGTAGATCCGTCGACAATAATAATCTGATCTGGATATTTGATCTGACTCTTCACAGAATCAAGAAGATCAGATACAGGCTTAGGCCTCATGTATGTACATATAATGAGACTAAATTGCATCAGGATTATATTTATTGATTAAATATTTTGCCCAATGTAAACTCCTATTCCATCTTTTTTTCATACTTGAAACATATGAAAATGGGTTTCTAATGCCTTGAGCCTTGTAAAATTTAAAAAACAATATCGTCTTATATCCTAACAATTGTTCTCTGGTAGTATGCTTTAATCTATGCGCCAACACCATTGGTGATGGTTTAGGTTGGACACCTTCATTATCCCATGGCAATTTCATTTTGGCTCTAAACCCGCCAACTGGGGCTTTAAGATGCAAAATTTCGCTATTCGGATAAAATATGATGTCAGTTCCTTTATTTCGAATTTTCATACCGAAGTCACTATCTTCTCCAAACCCAAATTCATGTTCCATTCCAAATGCAATGCCTTTGATAACAGACGTCTTCACAAAACTGCTATTGGTACTAAACGCGTACCACTGTATTGGGAAAGTTTGTGATAATTCTTCATCTTTTCTTAAGCTTGCCATATTTAACGCAGAGACACCATATTGATTAATGAACTTAAAAGCATTTTCTATTAAAGTTGTTGTCAATCTAATATCATCATCTGCTAAGAACACCCATGGAGAGCTAATTTTTTTTAATGCAATATTCCTAGCATTACAAGCACCTAACTGATGAATGAACGTATGATCGATTTCAAATGGCCACTCTTGATCATAAATATAGTTAAGTTCAGTTTCAGAATCTGGCAATCCATTTTGCTCAACGATAATTACTTTTTTAGGCAATATCGTATGTTTAGACAAATCCAACAACACATCTTTTAGAACTTCAGCACGTCCCAACGTAGGTATCAAGACATCATAAGAAGAATTTAAATCATCAAATGTATGAGTCGACCTTATTTCAATACCTGAAAAATCAATAGTGTCTTTTGAAAATTTTGGAGTCACGAACGCCTTTATCAGAGGCCATATTCTAAATCTTGTTTCATACACCAAATAATCAAAGAACAATATAAAAATCCATCGTTGTCTATAATGATTTTTCACAAAAGACAACAGGCCTTTTTGCTCAGGTTTTTCAAGATCTGGAAATTCTTGAGACAATAATTTGGGTTCGGAATAACAAAACAAGCCTTTTTTAATTGCTTGTTTCGACAAATGATTCAAAAATTGATCAAAAGAGAGATTATGATCTGGCAACTTTTCAAACGGTAGTAATGCCTTTGCATGAATTCCACCAATATCACTGGACATTAACCAAGTGGGGTACGTCACATTATACTTTACATTTAGATATGTTGAATCTTCAACATATCCAATGGCACTAGGTACTGCATATGCTTTTGAAGTAGAAAACGAAGCCATTATTAAATCATGATGGAAAATCGTCTTTAAAAACTTATGATTAACATGGTTTTCAAGTTTATTATGACACCATCCTATGCATTCATTGGGATTCTCTTTTCCTAATTGATAAAGTGTTTTCTGAATAGTTGCATCACTAACTGAGCGTTCTTGATTATTTATAAAATCAAAAACCTTAGTTACTTTTTTTCTATCATGGAAAATAATGATCATTTTTCTTTCTTGGCTATTCTTTCAAGTTCTTCCCAAACATTCTTAGAGGCAGTTTTAGGGTGATTTATAATCACATCAAACCAATTTTTAGCATGTTTTAATGTCTCTTTATTATTTTTAGATATGGCATTCTCAATAACATCAGCTATGCCATCTTTAGCATTTAACCAATACACAGCTTTCTTGTCTGGCATGGATTGAAAATGTACATATTTATAAATATGTTCGATATTCCATGTAGCATGGTTTCTTTCTTCACTATCATAATTAATAAATGCGCAAGGATTTTCATGACATACATAGTCAAAAACCATAGATGATCCAACATTTATTACTAAATCTGTATGTTTAGCTGTATTAACTAAAAGCTCTGTATCAGCTTTAGTTGGCATGATAGCATTCCACATACTCCCAGCTTGTTGCCATTTAGGAGATATTGGTATTATAATATCTTTATACGCTTCGATGACAGAGTTATATCTATCGGAAAAATCAACAGGGCATCTTCTAAAAATAATAGCAATGTTATACCCTTTATTATTTAAATCCTTTACCGCTTGTGCTGTGTCTTGTAAATAATAGGGGTCATTAGGTGATGTTGTGACATCGTCTCCAGAAAAACAAATATAATTCTTGTCTAAGCTTAGATTGTATTCTTTAAAAAATTCTTCTTTGGTTTTTTTATAGTCATCATTAAAATGGCCTTCAAATTGAGGTGTTCCAGTAATAATCACGCGCTTTTCATTTATGCCTGGATAATAAAATAAAAGCTCATTTTTCATGTGTTTACTCCATACCAAATAATAATCGGCCTCCACAACAATGGTCGCTTTAGGTAGATTATCCCAAGAAAAGATAAAACATGCTGTTGGAATATTAAGGCTTTTTGCGGCTTCAATTGGGGCGATAGCTGTTGATGGCCTTTGATTCGTACAAAAAACAACCGAAGGTGTTTCTTTTTCCAGAACCTCAAGACACTCTTGATAATATGCTGTACTTTTTTCTAAATCTATAATCTTCTTTCGAACACGCTTTAATCCTGACTGAGAACTATACATTTTAGAATACAGTGCGGTCAATATGTTTTTTACCGCGTTATTGAAGGTGTTGTATTTCTTGGGAAACTTATAGCTATTATAAACTGGATCTTCGGTTCTTTTGATATTTAAACGTAATTCAATATTCTTTCGGGTATTTTTATAAACCTCGGTTAGTTTATGATGCTTTGGGTGTGGTGCTTTTAACTCATTATAACCCATTGATTTAATATCAAAAGGTGTTAAGTTCCAAAAGACCAATTCATGCCCTAACTCCTTCGCAACATCATTAAAAGATGAGTAGGCAAAATTTCTCAGTCCAATGCCGTCAGGTAACAAAACAAAATATTTTTCTTTCATTACTACACAATCAATGATTTATAAAATTCTCGATTTTGTCGTGTTATCTCTTCTGTAGAAAAATGCTTGATAACTCTTTGTCTACCTACTTTTCCCATTTGTTCGCTTAGATCAGGATTAGCTAATAATGATACAATTCGATCAGCATATTCTTTATGGTTTCTTGGATCTACAGTAAAGCCAGTCTCTCCATCTACCATTAGTTCTTTTGCCCAACCAACATCCGAAGACACTAAAGCTTTCTCCATGGCCAAAGTTTCTAGCCATGTCATTGGGAATGCTTCAGCAAAACTTGGCAATACAATAACATTAGCCTCTGCAATGTGCTGTTTAACCTCATGATAAGGAACAGCTCTTAGGTAATTCACCCTTTCTTTTGCAGTATCGTTTAAATCATCCATCAGCAATTCTAATGTAGATCGTTTTTCAAAAATATCGACATTATCATTTCCAATAAGTAAAAGTCTGGCGTCGCTAAACTGCTCAACAACTTCATTAAAGATATGAGCTAATTCTAACACTCCTTTTTTCCTTACTAGTGTCCCAAAATATAATATCTGTCCTTTTTTTATAGTGGCGTCCAATGGTGAAAAATCTGATACATTAATACAATTATGTATCGTAATGATATCTCGTTTCAAATTGAAAACTTGATTAGTCAATTCTCCAGTAAATGTACTTACAGATACAATTCTATCTGCATTTTTCAAGGCTAGTTTTTCAAAAATATAGTTCTTGAATTTTTGTTTCCGTCCATCTAAATGGCAAAAATAACCATCGCTCCCGTTAAGCCTGATCACCAAGGGTACTGAAAATTTCATGAATGCCGTTATGCCCGTCCAGTCTGGGGCTTCAAGAATTTGAATATTAGATTTACGAACATGCGCTTCAACGTACTTATTTATTTGCTTTCTCGTAAAGTACCATTGCGCAAAAGGTTTCTTTTTAGCTTTTATAGCATGTATTTCTACATCTCCATCAGTCAGAACATCATCAAAAGTTTGATTGACGACAAAAACTGTTACTTTAACGCCTTCTTTTGTTAAACTAGTTGCCAAATTCTTAATGCTCGTCCCTAGCCCACCTGACTTAGAGAGTATTTCATATGGGTATTCTGGTGTTATAAATCCTACGTGCATAGTGTCTTTTAAAAAAGCTATAGATCCAAGAATTGTTTTTGATTAGACAATTGCCATACTTTAATGTCGTTTAGCGTGTCTAAGAATAATTTTGCACTATTGCCTGTTCCAAAACCTACTTCTTCTTTTTGTGGTTTAGAATTCAAAGCCAATTCAATACCATTTAAAATGGTCTTTGTTGTGTAACCAGTATTAATTACAGATTCATGATATGCTCTATTTTGTTGTCTTGTACCAATGTTTACAGCAGGAATACCATAATAAGGTGTTTCGCGAATACCAGCGCTTGAGTTCCCTATCATAAATTTACAATGCTTAAGCAAAGTCAAAAAGTATTCGAATCTCGTCGAAGGAAAGATTCTGAATCTCGGGTGATTTTCTAGTCTACTATAGGCATTAAAGATAGCTTCAGATCCTAAATCATTATTAGGGTATATCACTACATAATTATTCGAATCTTGTAGTAACGCATCCACAAATGCATCAGCATACACCTGCATATTATCAAATTCAGTTGTTACAGGATGAAACATGGCAATGGCATAATCTTCAAAATTGATATCGTAATAAGACTTAGCAATCTCTACACTTGGTAGCGTGTCAGAGAACATGATATCGATATCTGGAGAGCCAATAACAAAAATTGAAGCCTCTAATTCTCCCATTTGTATGAGTCGTCTTTTTGCTAATTCGTTTGAGACGTAATGTACATGACTCATCTTACTTGTAGAATGTCGTATAAGCTCATCAATGGTTCCAGATATTTCTCCGCCTTCAATATGGGCCACCAATATATTATTCAAAGATCCAACCAATGCTCCTGCCAATGCTTCAACACGATCACCATGAACCACTATTAGGTCTGGTTTTATACGATTAACATATGATGAAAAACCTTCAACGGTTTTTGCTAAAGTCAAATCCATAGAGGCCTCACTCGTGTGATTTATAAACGGGTAGATATTCTTAAACCCACATTTTTCTATTTCAATTACTGTATTGCCATATTTTTCGATCATATGCATACCTGTAGCAAAAATATGTGGCTGGTATGCGGTATCATCTTGAAGAATCTGCAATAGAGATTTAATCTTTCCAAAGTCTGCTCTTGTACCCGTAAGAAATACTATTTGCTTCATTTATTCTATATCATTCCAAGTTAATTGTTCATCATTTGCGATATTATTCTTTGCCTTTTTTCCTAGGATTGCATTAAACTCTTCAGCAAGAATTTCGCCCGTACCTGGCCGCTTTACCCATAAGTTTTCTTTTGAAAAAACATCTCCTGCCTTAATATCTGAAATTGCACACACCGTAGCAAAAGCAAAATCGATGGTTACTTTTTCTTCTTTAGCTGGTTCTTTAGTGCCTCCTCGCATTTGCCATATTAAATGACTTCCTTCAATTAACGCTTCGCAAGCTTTTTCGTCCATTGAACATATAATATCTGGTCCAGTACGTTGCATGTGATCCGTGAAATGTCTTTCCAATATCGACGCACCTAATGCTACAGCACCTAAACACGCATGATTAGTTAATGTATGATCAGAAAGCCCAAAAACTTTATCAGAAAAAACTTTATGGAGTTCAGTCATTGCTCCAAAACGCACTAAATTAGGTGGTGTTGGATATAGATTAGTTGTATGCAACAATGCTAAATCTACATTATATTTATCAAAAATGGCAACCGCTTTTGAAACACTCTCGATAGTGTTCATTCCTGTACTCAATATTACAGGTTTACCAAATTGGGCTATATGTTCAAGTAGTGGATAGTTGTTACATTCTCCAGAACCTATTTTATAAGCCACTACATCCATGCTCTCAAGTCTCTCTGCTGCTGCTCTAGAGAAAGGAGTGGATATAAAAATCATGCCTTGAGATTCGACATAATTTTTGAGTTCTGATTCATCTTTTTCATTCAAAGCACAACGTTCCATAATATCATAGATGGAGACTTCTGCATTTCCTGGAATTACTTTTTTAGCAGCTCCACTCATTTCATCTTCTACAATATGCGTTTGATGCTTAACGACTTCGGCTCCCGCTCTTTTAGCGGCATCGACCATCTCTTTTGCAGCCTTTAGAGAGCCTTCATGATTTATTCCAATCTCAGCAATAACTAATGGTGGGTAATCATTTCCTATTTTTCGTCCAGAAATTTCTATAAATGGGTTGCTCATGTTTTCAAACTCTCTTTTTTTCCTGTTCTGCTATAAAAGATGCAAAATTAAGATCTTCAGCTGTATCAATATCAACATTTGCAAATGCATGATTTACAATAAAAGGATGATTATTATTGCCAAGTATACTTCCTTTTAAAATAAGACTTGCCTCAGTTATATATAACAATCCGTTTTCAAAATACAAAGGTTCAAGATCTTGACTCCTTTGTCCTAAAATATAATTAAACGGTTGAAATCTATCATTCACGATCTTTCCGAATTTTTGATGATTTCTAGTGACCGTCATCAAACTATCATAATTACCATCAAGAAACTCATCATATGCGTTAGCTAATAAATGTCTTGGCCTGAGTGGATTGGTAACCTGAAATAAAAAAACAGTGTCAAATTCTTCATCTACAACTTCTAAAACATGTTTTAGTACATCAACCGTAGGCACCAAATCTCCTGCAAGAGCTTCAGGTCGATCAATAACCATAATCTCATTTTGCTGAGCTACCTTTTTAATTTCAATATCATCAGTAGAAACAACTATACGATCAATAATTGTCATATTATCCTTGACATACTCTAAAGTATGCTCGATTAAGGGTTTACCATTAAGAGGTAATAAGTTCTTTCCAGGCAGTCGTTTTGAACCACCTCTTGCAGGTATGATTGCTATGTTCTTGAGTTTCTTCAACTAAGACAGGCTTATTTTTGCGTTTTCAATTTTTTCATTCATCGATTTGCACCAAATGTCAATATCATATACTCCTTCTGGAAGAAGCACTTGATTTTCATTAATAGTTTTTAAAGAATCTTCAATTGCCATCATCCAATCATTGATGAAATTTGGTCTATCAATCAATTTTCCATATTCTCCATAATTCAATACTTCTGGAATGCCTCCATTATGTGATGCAATACAAATATTACCAGAAGATAGGGCTTCAATTAAACTTAATCCAAAACCTTCTTTATTCAATGAGGGAAAAAGATAGATGGATGACGCTTGATAATATTCATGTATATTCTCATGAGGTACCTTACCAATAAATTGAACGCCATCAATATTGTCAGATCGTTTGGCTCCTATCACCCAAAGTACAATATCATTATGCTGTTTGTAAATTCTTTTCCATACATCCAGAATCAAATCCAATCCTTTTTTCGGTCTGTCTTGAGAGCACCACAATAAAACAGTTTTTCCTTCAGCTCCTAATCTTGATTTTAATTCGACTTTTCCTTTAGCATCAATAGGTTTGAATATTTTACGGTCAATACCATTATGCAATACTGAAAATCTACACGGTAGCGCTGTATAAAACTCTTTATGTTGCTTATAAGAATCATTAGTTAATAAAACCATTTCGTCTATACTTTCAAAAAATGGCCTTCCCTTTAAATTGTTATAAAAAGGTGGAAATCCATGATAAAAAAATTGGATATAAAAGTTAGAGCGATTGTACTTATCTTTTAATAATATATCTAGATGATTTACAATACCAAAATTATCTACAATTTGAATGACATATTTTTCATTAGCCTCTATAATACCTTCAAGAGCGCTAAGATGTGCTAAATACCTTTTATTAAATACTTTTCGCTTAGATTTTTCAAGGAGAGATGCCTTTACAATTGAATACTCCAGCGTATCAATATGTGTCTTAGGTTCTGGGCAAACTATATAATCTAAATTGTGATTCTTTTGAAGATAATAGTTGTACATCGTTGTCCAACTACCGATTTTGTGATACGGTAATTCAAATTGAGATAATAAAACAACTTTGGGCATAGTTACAACTTGATGTTAAGCGTAATTTTATGGGCGTCTTTTGATACTTTGTAAATATAATTCTTATTTCTGTAATGCGCTATAAGTTGCATTAACAATAGGTCGTTGATTTTTTTCATTGAATAATATGTCTCAACTTTTTTACCGAGTAGTTTTTTAACTAGATTCTTAATTGAAACTTCTTTTAAGTTTACTATCTCAATGCCTAATAAAACACTGTTTTCAGAAGGTAATAATGAGTGTATCAAATGATCTACATCTTTCTTATTATTACTTAACCGTAAATCAATTTTTTGATTGTTCAATTGGATAAATTCTGATTCTGTAATAATTTCTCCCCATCCATTTGGATTGACCGTAATCACTTTTAATTCATTGTTCTTGTCTTTATGTTTGTGATTAAGGTGTTCAATACCAGTCAAAACAAACTCTTCTGCAAAATCTCTTCTTGTCTTACTTAAATAGCTCTCATGCCATTGATGAAGCATTAATACATCTTGGTCATAGTAGTTAATATTTAAACCATGATTTCTGAGTCTATGGTGCATATCTGTATCTTCAGCTCCCCAAAAATGGAAAAATTCATCAAAACCATGTAATTCTTTTAGCCTTTTTACCGGGAATAATGTTAAACCAGTTGCTTCGTTTGTTGACAGGAATTTTGGTGCATATTCCCTAAATGGAATGTCTTTTTTGGTTTCTTCTTCTGACAGATAACCAACTTGAAAATAAGTAGCTTCATCTGGGGTCTTCAATTCGTGGAGTTTTTCTATAAAACCTTGCGCAAACATCATATCTACATCAGCCGTAAAACAATACTCTGTTTCCAGGTTCTTAATGATAATATTAAGTGCCCTACATTTATTCCAAGGTTGATATTGCGTGAAGCTAAAAGTATAATCTGCAAACGTATACGACTCCACTAATTTCTTCACTTCAGAAGCTTTAGATGGTTCACTACCATAGTCTATAAACTTGACATTAAAGATCGTATTTGATTGGTTGACCAATGAATCGAGTGATCGTTTGATTCTGTTAATAGATCGGTTTCTGTATGGATATATGAGTGTAATCAATACGTGTTATCTTAATATACTACTCCCTTTCCCAAAGATTCTAAAACTGAATAAGGAAGCATAGAATTTGAACCATCCTTTACTAATTTTTAAATTAGGAAATGACAGTTGTTTCAATAAAGATCTTAAGATATTAAAATCGCTCTTATTATGAAGAGTAAAAGGCAAATATTTAATCATAGATTCAAACATATTTACCCTTATGCTTTTTGTCAATCTATCCGCTTCCTGTATATCTGTCATCAACCTAACTACACTATACATATGAGACATCTTCAATTTTACATTTTTGGCATTGTCGATATTTGAGGTAATATTTTCGCCATGTTCTCTATATAACGTCAGATATTTATCTATTACTCTAAACTTTGGATCGTACAATAACATCCTAGCATGAAAATCTCGATCTTGACCAGCTAATAAGCGTTCATCAAAAAGTGGTTTATTATTTAAAAAGTGCCTCTTCCACATAACATCAGGCAAATACCACGCAATCTTCAAGGATAAAAAATCTTCTAAACAATTTTCAGTTAATGTCGTTCTGGTTTCTTTTCCGGTTATTTTAGAAGAATCATTAGTGAACATAGCTGTTTTAGAAATAACACCGTCCAAATTATCATCATGAAAAGCCTTATTTTTTTCAAGTAGAAAACCTGGTTCCATAATATCATCACTATCAAACCAATTTATAAATGTGCCTTTTGAAATTTCGTATCCATAATTCCGGCAAGCATTAGCACCTTTTTCTCTATCATTAGGTCGCTTATGAATGCTGAATCTTTTATCATGAAGAATAAAATCTTGAACCACCTTAAATGAATTGTCTGTAGAATGATCATCTACAATGATGCATTCCCAATCCTTAAAAGATTGGCTCTGTATGCTCTTTAATGTCTCAGTAATGAGATGTGCTCTATTATATAATGGAATTATGATAGAAACAAGTGATTCCATTCTCAACGTTTTGCCTTTAAAAGAATTTCATCAATTTTATCAATATGTTTCTTCATTGAAAAATTCTTAGAAATATTTTCTCGTCCTTTTAACCCCATTTGAGCAGCGTATGATTTGTCCGAAAGAATCTTTATCATATGCTTTCCCATTCCTTCAACATCATGCTCATCTACCAACAAGCCCGTTTCTCCATGTACGATGACATCAGGGATTCCAGCATGGAATGTCGAAATAACAGGAATTCCAGCTGCACTAGATTCAAGCACAGCAAGCGGTGTGCCTTCCATATCACCGCTTCTAGATGTGACAGAATGCTGAACGAAAGCTAATGATTCTTCAAGGTATTTACTGTAATCTTCAGGAGTTATCACTCCGACAAATTCAACTGATTTTTCTAAACCAAAATATCTTACAAGATTTTCGCAGGTATTCAATAATTGTCCATTTCCGGCCATTATTAGCTTGGCATTCGGGAATGAATTCAATGCTTTTTTAAATGCTAAAATAGTATAGTAAGGTGCCTTCTTATCAGTAAATCTTCCAATAGCTATAAATTGTTCTTTAGAAAATTTAGGTTCAACATCAAAAAAAAGATCGTTAGGTCCATAAGTATTCTTGATCAACTTATTTGCAGGACATCCTAGATCTAGAACCTTATCATACATAACATTTGAAACAACAATGACTGAGCTTGCATAAGCAAACATTTCTTTGTATTCTTTTTTAAATTCTTTAATGGTAGCATAAGCAGTGGCATCGTATCCATGAAAATGGATGACCAAAGGAATTCCGGATTCTTTAATGGCATCTATATAAATTGCGGCTGTTGTGCCATATTCTGCTAGAATAACATCTATTTCATTTTTTTTCCATGATCTTATAACTGCTTTTCTTTCTGCTAGTCGAGGCACATTTTTTACTTTTTCCAGTCCTTTGGCTACATATCTTCTCATACCGATCAATACTTGTCCGTCACCTTCTAAATAAGGATTGCTATAACTACCATAATAGTATTTTACATCACCTTTAAGCTGTTGTTTATGTGCCTGTATAAACGTTTCGGAATAAGCGTTCTTGGATGTTGATAAAATTGCTATGTTCATTTGGCCAGTTCTAGATGTTGAATTTTCTTCGCAGTTTTCCTAGTAGCGAGTTATCCAGTTTTTTTAATTCACTGTTATGAAACGTGATTACCTTTTCTATATCGTCTTTATAATTATAGTCATAATGCTGGTTAACATAGTTCCATAAAATCAACCTATTTGAATGATAATCCTTTAAATGTTCGTTATGTGTAACACCTCCATCGTTCTTTCTATAGACACCCATGTTACCAGGTAATAATTTTAGACGTCCTTGTGAAGCCACAATAGAGAACAAGGACATGTCTGCGCTTTTTACATGATGAAACCATTCTGGAAATTCAAACAATTTATTCCTAAAAACAAATGAGCATGTATGAAAAAGTGCTATTTTAGAAAAAGTATCTATCAAGTTAAAGGTGTCTTTATTATAAGTTCTCCAAGGCTTTGGTTTACTATTAGAGTCCATTTCATTAGTGGCAATTACATTATGAAAACTTCCTACATAATTAGGATTATTATCTAGATAATCAACTTGTTGTTGCAATTTATTAGGGTCGGTCCAGTAATCATCACCCTCACACAATGCAATGTATTGCCCTCTACAGTTTTCAATAGTGTTTACCCAATTACCTGTCATACCAAGGTTTCGTTCTCTAATAAAAAGCTTAATTAGTTTTGGATATTTCTGAGCGTATTCTTTACAAATAGCTAGTGTCTTATCCGTAGATCTATCTTCACCAATTACTATTTCATAATCAAAATCTACGTTCTGATTTATAGCGCCATCAAGGCATTCTCTTAAATAAGTTTCATGATTATAAGTAATAATACAAGCAGAAATTTTAATACTACTCATCGTTTTCAGGTTTCAATTTAATCCCCACAAATATTTTTTTTCCAGTATCTGGATCAAGATAATAAGCATTATTGAAATCACCATGAGTCAAGGCTCGTAATCTGTTAATTAAATCCCCGATTGAGGTCTGTTCATTTAAATCCAGCTTCAATAGGTCGTTAAAATCTTTTTTAAGGTACAAGGTACCTTCAATTTCTGGTTGACTTGACTCGTATGTATTTTCAATAATGGATTCTAAATGACTATCTAATAATTCCAATTCCTTCTTGATGATTTTGTTATAGAGGCTCAAAGAAGTATCGTGGTTTTCTTTATTTACGAAAGATCTAGCTATTATGGCTCCATGATCCAAGGCATCATCTATTTCATGGATTGTAGCTCCAATAGGCAACTCATTTATAATAGCAAACACTTGTGGAAACCAGCCTCTATTTATAGGATTATAACCTGGGTGTACATTAATGCATTTAACAGTATTAACCAAATCAGAAGGAAATATTTGCTTACAATGTATTGACAATATTAAGTCAAAATCATTCTTGATTTTATCAATGTGACTTTGAATTTTCAAATCAAATATCATAGGAGTATCAAAATCCGAGGTTTTTGAAAAAGGGCTTATCCCTAAAGAAAAGCTAGTATCATTAAGCTTTTTATTCCTGACAATATTAAAAAACTCTTTACATAAATAGGCATTATCAGAAATGACAAGTACGTTTTTAAACATGTTCCTTATTTACTATGCTACAAATCAATTTTAAGTTTTCCTCCTCTAAGTTTACATATAGAGGTAAACACATTATCCTAGAAGCTATACTTTCTGAAATCGGCATAGGATTGCCTTCTACATACTTTAAAGTATTTAATGAAGGATAAAAATAACGCCTAGGTACAATATTGTTTTCATTAAGGTTTCTCTCAACTTCTAAAAGCAATTTTTCGTTATCGAAAATTATAGGGTAATAGCTATAGTTCCAATCTGTTCCTTCCCTAATCTTAAGTGTTTGAATGAACTCTGTTCTCAAATTATTGTTATAATACTCTACAACCCTTTTTCTCTCCACTATGATTTCTTCCATGTAGGGAAGCATCGCTAATCCCATAGCAGCCTGAAGTTCAGAAATTTTACCATTAATACCTAAACCGTGAAACTTTAAAGAGCCATCATGGCCAAAGTTATGGCTGTAATACAATTTGTGGTACAAATCAGCATCATTACAAAACATAGAACCTCCTTCTGCTGTTTGAAATATTTTGGTAGCATGAAAACTGCACGTACTGACATCTCCATAATTAAAAAGTGATTGACCATTATAATTAACTCCAAAACAATGAGCAGCATCATAAATTAATTTTAGATTATGCTTCTTTGCTATTCTTTCAATTTCATAAACATTACAAGGATTACCATAGACATGTGTAGCTAATATCGCTGTTGTTTTATCAGTAATCGCAGCTTCAATCTTAGTTTCATCAATCGTTAGGTATATAGGATCTATATCTACGAACACAGGTTTGCAATTTTCCCACACAATTGAGGATGTTGTCGCAACGTACGAAAAAGGTGTCGTTATGACCTCTCCTCCATGTCCAAATAATTTTAATGCTATTTGTATTGGAATGGTACCATTATTAGTAATAATAATGTTATCTACCTGTAAATAATCTTTAAGTTTTTCTTCTAAACGAAGTACTAAATCACCTCTATTAGTAATCCATTTTTTATCCCAAGCATGCTTTAGAATAGTATTATATTCTTCTTGCGGCGGCAAAAAAGTTTTAGTGACTGTTATGTTTTTCATTCTTTCATTCTAGTAGTTTCCAGACAAAAGATGGCTTAATGTAGCCTGGTTCTTTACCCATGTATACACCTATTTCCCTATCTCCGTTGATTACAGTAAAATTAAAAATATCCTTTTGTATAAAAATAGCTTTTTTCTTATCCTTAACAACAAATATCGATAAAGTATATCCACCTGGCTGCAGGAAATCTTTTGGAATGATACAATTCAATTTGTTTATTCCTTTATTCAAGCGTACATCATCATACTTATCATAGAAAGAAAACATAGCTTCTCCTAATTCATTAAACATGTGGTAAGTAATATGATAATTTGTAGCGTCTTCCTTAAACAGTACATCGGTTACAATCTCTATTGAACTATCCTCGGAGATAGGTTCCTCATATGTTCTGTCTGCATTTTTCACTCCAATTGACCTTAAATGAAATAGTTTTTCATTATATAGATCATCGAAATTTCTAAGGCTTTTTCCTGAATCCAATCCTTCAGTCAGGTAATTAGCCACAGCATTTTCTGCAGTACCTTCGAAGACAACTTTCCCATGTTCCAATACAATACCTCTATTGCAAAGGCTCTTAACGGCAGCCATATTATGACTTACGAACAATACTGTTCGTCCTTCTCCTTTAGATATGTCCTGCATTTTACCAATGGCCTTTTTTTGAAATTCCGCATCTCCTACTGCAAGTACTTCATCTATGACCAATATTTCTGGTTCTAAATGTGCAGCTACAGCAAACGCTAAACGAACTGTCATACCAGAAGAATATCTTTTCACTGGCGTATCTATATAACGTTGACAACCCGAAAATTCAACAATTTCATTGATCTTAGAAGAGATTTCTTTTTTGGTCATACCAAGAATAGCACCATTTAGATAAATATTCTCTCTTCCTGTTAACTCAGGATGAAATCCTGTACCAACTTCCAATAAAGATGCAATACGTCCCTTAGTCTTTATTTCGCCAGTTGTTGGACCTGTGACTTTTGAAAGTATCTTTAAAAGCGTAGACTTACCAGCCCCATTTTTTCCTATGATTCCAAGGACCTCTCCTTTTTTTACTTCAAAATTAATATCACGTAGTGCCCAAACATACTCGGACTCTCCTTTTGCTGATCTATCATTAGATTCTCCAACTCTTAGATAAGGGTCTTCCTTTCCTCTTACCAAATGCCACCATCTATTTAAATCATGACTTAAAGTTCCTGTACCTACTAGACCTAAACGATATTGCTTAGATACATTGTCAACCTTCAAGATAATATCTTCAATCATGTTCAATCTTTAAATGGACATACATCCATCAATTTTGCGCTTAACTCTTCAATTATACCTTTTGCAGGTAAATTTGGTTTAGAGTTTATAATATCTACTAAATCTTCAGATTTTTTTGATTCTTCCATAAAATCTGGTGAATAAGGCTGTAAATTAACAGATTTGAAGTAATCTACAAACTTTATATTGTCTCCCGATAGTTTTTTAGAGAATTGTACCCAAACAGCCGGAATATTATATGTGTGAGACACTATAATACCATGTAAAGATGAAGATACAATTTGGTTGCAACCAGCAATTTCGTCTATTACAGCTTCTATATCATCATTTAATAGGTCAATTACTTTGACTTCAGAATTGGTACAATACCATTCAGTTACCATATCGTAATCTACATAATGAGGTATAATGCCAATATCAAATTGCTTATCTCGTTTTGGCTGGTAAAGTGTTGGCAATACAATAGCTGGATCCCCATAAACTTTGTTCACTTTATAGCCTTTTTCGGTAAGATGCTTGTATGTTTCTGGACCTCGAACAGCTATGAACTCTGCTTCCTCTACGGCGTCTTTTTTTGAAATTATGCCGCTACCCCAAACGATGCAATCTTTTGACACATGTTTAAGAATACTTCCTGTAGTGGTGACTATCTTTCTTTTGAAGGGGTTCCATCGTCCCTTAGCTGGGTTTTTCCAAATGACATCTTTACCAGAAATATTCTCTACCAGATACTTGGATAATATATCACCAAAATTTTCTTGGCGTTTTCCTTCTAGCTTGACTGATGACCACCAAAATAAATGTATGTTCTTTGAGGCCTTCATTAAATAGTATCTATAAAGCTTTTTTCCGTTTTATTAAAGATAGCCAATCCTATTAAAAATGTAACTACACTCACAATTACAACATACACGATTTTGCTCAGATCTATAGTTCCTGCATTCTCACCTAATGCCATATACCTGAAAGCTTCAATAATTATAGTCATTGGATTCCATTCAACTAACCAAGCTATTTCCGGCAGCTTTTCCTTGAAATAAGCAACAGTATACATTACTCCAGATCCATACATTAAAAGTTGCACTCCAAACTGTACAAGAAAATTTAGGTCTCTGTATTTAGTAGTCATTGAAGAAATTATCATCCCTAATCCCAATCCTAACAAACCCATCGTTAAAATAAGCACTGGAAATAAAAACATCATACTGTTAGGTGTTACAGTAACATCTCTCATAAATACATAAAACAAGTAAAATCCTATAAATACAAATAATTGAATGCCAAATTTCAGCAAATTAGAAACCACTGTAGACAATGGCATTATCACTCTTGGAAAATACACTTTACCAAAAATACCTTGATTTTTCTTGAACGTATCAGAAGTTCCAACTAAGCATTCTTTAAAATAATTCCAAGAGGTTATTCCCGCTAGATTGAACAAAAAAGAAGGTACACCATCTCCAGTTGGGATGTTGGCTAAATTATTGAAAATTACAGTGAATATAACTGAGGTAAATAGCGGCTGTATAAAATACCATAGCGGTCCAAGAACGGTTTGCTTATATAGCGTCACCACATCTCTTTTTACAAATAACAGTAAGAGATCTTTGTAGCGCCAAATCTCCTGAAAATTCAAATCAATGAGCTTCCGTTTTGGTGATATGGTATACAACCACTTGTCCTCTATAGTTTTACTCAATTCTATCTATTTTTAAAATAATCCCAAGTAATTTTAAGACCATCTCTAACATTGAATTCTGGTTTATAACCTAATAATTTTTCTGCTTTAGATATATCTGCCAATGAATCTCTAACATCTCCTTGTCTAGTGGGTCCATAAATTGGTGAAATATCCTTATTTGCTGCATCCTTAAGCGAATTCCATAAGAAATTCACACTAATGCGCTCGCCACAAGCTACGTTAAAGACTTCATTTGCTGCTTCTTTAGACGCAAAAAAGCCTCTTATATTAGCTTGAACTGCATTCTCAACGAATGTAAAATCCCGCGTTTGCTCTCCATCACCATTGATCTTTGCTGGCTCATCATCTTGCAAGGCCTGCATAAATAATGGAATTACCGCCGCATAAGCACCATTTGGGCTTTGTTTAGGTCCAAACACATTAAAATAACGTAGTCCTATGACATCTGTTCCATAGGTTTTTCCAAATACATCTGCATATAACTCATTCACATATTTAGTAACTGCATAAGGTGATAATGGTTTGCCTATAGTATCTTCAATTTTTGGCAAACTTTTACTGTCTCCATATGTAGAACTCGAAGCTGCATAAACCATACGTTTTACAGTATCGCTTTCTTTAATTGCAATCAACATGTTCAAAAATCCAGAGATATTCACTTCATTTGAAGTCGCTGGATCATTAATAGATCTTGGCACAGAACCTAAGGCTGCCTGATGTGTTACATAATCAATTCCTTTTACAGCATCCTTACAAGTTTGAAGATTTCTGATATCTCCTTCCATTAATTCAAATGATGGGTTATTATGAAATTCTTCAAGGTTTTCTCTATGTCCATTAGAAAAATCATCCAGGACTCTTACTTTCTTAGCTCCATTTTTTAACAGGTATTCTACAATATTAGATCCTATAAATCCGCCACCACCAGTGACAAGAAAAGATAGGCTGTTTAAATCTATATTATGGTATTTTTGTGTATACATTATAATCTTGCGTCTACAGTTTCTTTAGGAAACAAGGATTTAACATCAAATATAACTCCCATTTCCGATTTTAATTTATTTATATCTAATTCCAGGAATTCTTTATGTGAAACTGCTAGTACTATACCGTCATATGCCTCCTTTAATGAATTCGTTGATTTAATAAGTTTAAGTCCATATTCATGTTTCACCTCTTCTTCAGAGGCCCAAGGATCATATACATCTACATTTACATTATAGGTTTCAAACTCCCGAATAATATCAATGGCTCTAGAGTTGCGTATGTCCGGACAATCTTCCTTGAATGTTATTCCTAATACTAAAACATTAGAGTCCTTTATAGTAGCTCCTTTTTTAATCATCATTTTAACAGTTTCCTGAGCAACATAACCACCCATACTGTCATTCATCTTACGGCCTGCCAATATAATTTCAGGGTTGTAACCTACTTCTATGGCTTTTTGGGCCAGATAAAAAGGGTCGACACCAATACAATGACCACCAACTAAAC
>JABABD010000012.1 GCA_014238425.1 Flavobacteriaceae bacterium
GATCTATTCTCTGTTTGTAAATACCGTTTCCAGTATCTACTTACGCTGTCAATTCAATATGTCTATGAACGTTTGTTTTACTCTTTCTTTTTGCCCTGAAAACCACTTGACTCCCAAAGCGGGTGCAAATATAAAACTAACTTTAATTACCCACAACACTTTTTGTAAGAATATTTAAATAAATTTTCAAAGTTATTAACAACTCTTTTAAACTCAATTACTATGACTAATCTTCTAATCCTATTTTAAGTCATATTTGTTATTGTCTTTATTATAATATCATACTATCTTTGCACCTTAAATTTTAAACTAGATGATCAAGATCACTTTACCGGACGGAAGTGTTAAAAATTACAATAAAGGAGTTACTCCCTATATCATAGCTAAGGATATTAGTGAAGGGTTAGCACGTAATGTTATATCGGCATCTTATAATGGTATAACTGTAGAGTCTACAACCGAACTAACAGAGAACGGTAGTCTTATATTATATACTTGGACCAATGATGAAGGAAAGAAAGCCTTCTGGCATTCATCGGCACATATACTTGCTCAGGCACTTGAAGAATTATACCCAAATGTAAAGTTATGGGTTGGCCCAGCTATTGAAAATGGCTTTTATTATGATGTTGATCTTGGCGAAAATTCTATTTCTGATAAAGATTTCAAAAAAATAGAAGATAAGATGCTGGAAATTGCTCGTGGCAAACATGAGTTTTCAATGAGATTAGTAAGCAAATCTGATGCTATATCATATTATAAAGGTAAAAATGAATACAAAGTAGACTTGATAAGTAATCTTGAAGATGGTGACATTACCTTTTGCGACCATTCTTCTTTTACCGACTTGTGTCGTGGCGGACATATTCCAAATACAGGAATTGTTAAAGCAGTAAAAATTTTAAGTGTTGCTGGAGCATATTATAAAGGTGATGAAAATAACAAGCAACTCACAAGAGTTTATGGCATCTCTTTTCCGAAACAAAAGGAATTGACAGAATATCTTGAACTTCTAGAAGAAGCAAAAAAACGTGACCATCGAAAATTAGGAAAAGAATTAGGTTTATTTACCTTTTCCACAAAGGTAGGACAAGGATTACCTCTTTGGCTTCCAAAAGGAGCTGCTCTTAGAGAACGTTTAGAAAATTTTCTTAAACGCGCTCAGAAAAAAGCGGGTTACGAAATGGTCATTACGCCTCATATAGGGCAAAAAGAACTTTATATTACTTCTGGTCATTATGAAAAATATGGAGAAGATAGTTTTCAAGCAATAAAGACCCCAAAAGAAGATGAGGAGTTTTTGCTAAAACCCATGAATTGTCCACATCACTGTGAAATTTACCATAGTAGTCAATGGTCCTACAAAGATCTTCCTAAAAGGTATGCAGAATTCGGAACAGTATATAGATACGAACAAAGTGGTGAGTTACATGGTCTAACAAGAGTTAGGGGTTTTACTCAGGATGATGCACATATATTTTGCACGCCCGATCAATTAGATCAAGAGTTCAAAAATGTTATTGACCTCGTTCTCTATGTATTTGGATCGCTAGGATTTGAAAATTTTTCAACTCAAGTTTCTGTAAGAGATTCAGAAAATCCAGATAAATATATAGGAGACCCTGAAATTTGGGACAAAGCAGAACAAGCTATTATAAATGCAGCTGAAGATAAAGGCCTTGATTATTATATAGAAGAGGGTGAAGCCGCATTTTATGGTCCTAAATTAGATTTCATGGTCAAAGATGCCCTTGGAAGACAATGGCAATTAGGAACTATACAAGTAGATTATAATTTGCCAAATAGATTTGAACTCACCTATAAAGGAAGTGATAACGAGCTACATAGGCCTGTTATGATTCATAGAGCGCCTTTTGGAAGTATGGAACGTTTTGTAGCTATTTTACTCGAGCATACTGGTGGTAATTTTCCGCTTTGGTTAATACCCGATCAGGTTATTATTCTATCCATTAGTGAGAAATTTGAAAAATACGCTCAAAAAGTTTTACATTTGTTAGAAAATGACGAAATTCGCGCCCTCTCTGACAATAGAAATGAGACGATGGGTAAGAAAATCAGGGAAGCGGAGATGAATAAAATCCCATATATGATTATCGTGGGAGAGAATGAAGAGAAAGAAGGAAAGATTACAGTTCGTAAACATGGAGGTGAGGATATTGGCATGATAACTGTAGATAAGTTTGCAGACATCGTGCGAAAAGAGATAAAAAGCACATTAAAAACATTTTAAGTTTAACTAAATATTATATAAGCCATAGCAATACGTAGAAGAAGAAATCGAGGTCCGGCCAGAATTATCAAGGAGGATCAGCACAGAATTAACGAGAAAATCAGGGAAACTGAGGTTCGTCTTGTAGGAGACAATGTAGAGGTTGGAATTTACCCAATTAAAGAAGCATTAGGATTTGCAGAAGAACAAGGAGTGGACTTGGTAGAAATATCACCTAAAGCTGTGCCACCTGTTTGTAAAGTAATGGACTATAAAAAGTTTCTTTACGAACAGAAGAAAAGGGACAAAGCTCTCAAATCTAAGGCTACGAAGGTTATAGTCAAAGAAATTCGTTTTGGTCCCAATACAGATGACCATGATTATGAATTTAAAAAGAAACACGCAGAGAAATTCTTAAAAGATGGTGCAAAGCTTAAGGCATTTGTTTTCTTTAAAGGACGATCTATAGTTTTTAAAGAACAAGGTCAAATACTGCTATTAAAACTAGCACAAGATCTAGAAGAATTTGGTAAGGTGGAGCAAATGCCAAAATTAGAAGGTAAACGTATGATTATGTTTATCGCTCCAAAAAAGTAATAAGCGAAATAAAAAAATTAGGAAAAAATGCCTAAACAGAAAACAAAATCCAGTGCTAAGAAACGTTTTAAAGTAACGGGTTCTGGTAAAATCAAAAGAAAGCACGCTTTCAAAAGTCATATATTGACCAAGAAATCTAAAAAGCGTAAGCTTAAGTTAACTCATGCTACTTTGGTACATGATAATGACGTTGCCAACATTAAAGGACAATTGTGCTTAAAATAAGCAGTTCTTTAGGTTCTAATTAATTACAAACCATGTAGATGGCCAATAAAAGATCACGTAACGTGGCGCCTACTGCAAAAAACAATTAAAATTATGCCAAGATCAGTAAACGCAGTAGCTCGTAGAGCTCGCAGAAAAAAAGTACTTAAACAAGCAAAAGGTTATTTTGGAAGACGTAAAAACGTCTGGACAGTAGCCAAAAATGCCGTTGACAAAGCGATGTCCTATTCATATAGAGATCGCAGAAACAAGAAAAGAACCTTCCGTGCATTATGGATTACTCGTATAAATGCAGGTGCTAGACAACACGGAATGTCTTATTCACAGTTTATGGGAAAAGTAAAAGCTAATAATATCGAATTAAATCGTAAGGTTTTAGCAGATTTAGCAATGAACAACCCTGAAGCTTTCAAAGCCATTGTAGACAAAATTAAATAAGGCATCAAGCCTGTATTGTAAAACATATTTCGCTTAAAAACCCGATTCATATGAATCGGGTTTTTTGTTTTTTACAAGTTCTTTCTTCTTTATAATTATTGAAATTATCTGTATCTTTCTTCCTCTAATCAATAAATCACCCAAAATGCATTATTCGAAGTCGATTGCACTCATTATCCTTTTCCTTATTTCAAATATTTACTCTCAAGAAAAGAAAGAAAAATGGGATGTATCGAACCCACATGGAGATTGGAATTTCAAAGAGCATAAACTCAGTACTAATGAAGGTACATGGATGAATTTGGACGTAAGTCCTGATGGTTCTAAAATAGCTTTTGATTTACTTGGGGATATCTACATCATGTCATCTTCAGGAGGTAAGGCAACACTTCTACGTGAAGGCCTTCCTTTCGAAATACAGCCACGTTTTAGTCCTGACGGAAAGAAATTATCTTTTACTAGTGATGCTGGTGGTGGTGATAATGTTTGGATAATGGATGTAGATGGTGCTAATGCTAAACAGATTACTAAAGAAAGCTTTAGATTGCTTAATAATGGAGTATGGACTTCAGATGGCAATTATCTGATAGCAAGAAAACATTTTACCTCACAACGCTCTTTAGGTGCAGGAGAAATGTGGATGTACCATGTAACAGGTGGTAAAGGTCTCCAGTTAACTAAGAGAAAAAACGACCAACAAGATGTTAATGAACCATCAGTATCTCCAGATGGTAAATACCTTTACTATAGTGAAGACATGTATTCAGGTGGGTTTTTTCAATATAATAAAGACCCAAATAAACAAATTTATGTGATTAAACGCTATGACATGGAAACTGGAAAGACCTCAACAATTACTGGCGGTCCTGGTGGCGCTGCAAGGCCTCAAGTTTCAAAGGATGGTAAAAAATTAGCGTTTGTAAAAAGAGTTAGAACTAAAACAGTATTATATATTCATGATTTGGAAACAGGTGAAGAATGGCCTGTTTATGATCAACTCAATAAAGACCAGCAAGAAGCTTGGGCGATTTTTGGTGTGTACCCAAATTATAGTTGGATGCCAAACAATCAAGACATCATATTTTGGTCAGGTGGAAAAATAAATAAAGTCAATATTAGTTCTTTTGAAGTGACTAATATCCCTTTTCAGGCAGAAGCCACTATCAAAATTGCTAAAGCCTTAGAGTTTGACACACCTGTATCTCCAGAAAAGTTTACTTCAAAAGTGATACGTCATGCAACAACGTCTCCTGATAAAAAAATGCTTGCTTTTAACGCACTAGGTTATATATGGACTAAGAAATTACCAAATGGTACACCAAAACGCCTTACCAATGGAACAGATTTTGAGTTTGAGCCTACATTTTCTCCAGACGGAAAGCAGATTGCTTATGTCTCTTGGAATGATGAAAATTTAGGAGCCATTCACAAAATATCGATAAATGGAGGCAATTCTTTAAAGTTATCTACTAAGAAAGGAAGTTATCGTATGCCTTCATTTTCAAACGATGGAACCAAGTTAGTTTATGTAAAGGAAGGTGGCAATGGGGACCAAGGAAGAACCTTTGCTAAAAACCCGGGTATCTATACCGTGAACACTTCTGGGGGCAATGAAACTTTTATAATAAGAGAAGGTCAGTATCCAATGTTTAACAAAAAAAACGATCGAGTCATATATCAAAAAGGAGGCGTGTTTTTTGGAAGTTTAACTAAGGAACTCAAAAGTGTTGATCTTAATGGAAAAGACGAAAAGATACATGTGAAATCTAAATATGCCAATAGATTAGTACCTAGTCCTGACAATAAATGGATTGCTTTTTCACACCTTCATAAGGTATATATAGCACCCCTGCCAATGTCTGGAAAAACATTAAACCTAGATAACAAAACGGCTTATGTTCCTGTTTCTCAAATATCAAAAGATGCAGGACTTAACATTCATTGGTCAAAAAACAGCAATCAAATCAATTGGACCAGTGGAGATGAGTATTTTTCGAACGCAATTGTATCCCGTTTTAAATTCTTAAAAAATTCACCAGATAGCATTCCGCCAATAACAGAGAAAGGATTGAAAATAAACCTTATTTCCAAAACAGACAAGCCAAAAGGAGTCGTTGCTTTTAAAGGAGCACGAATCATTACCATGGATGGAGATAAAGTCATTGAAAATGGAACCATTGTCGTAAACGGCAATAAAATAACAGCCATTGGAGGCGCAGATATTTCTATCCCTTCAAATGCCAAGGTGTATGATGTTTCTGGAAAAACTATAATGCCAGGAATTGTTGACGCACACGCACATGTTGGGGGTTTTAGAAGTGGTATTACCACTCAAAAACATTGGCAATTTTACGCAAATTTAGCATTTGGCGTGACTACATCTCATGATCCATCAGCAAATAGCGAATCTATATTTGCCATGTCTGAACTCATTAAAAACGGCACTATGGTTGGTCCACGCCTCTACTCTACTGGATTTATTCTGTATGGTGCTGATGGTGACTTTAAAGCAGTTATAAACAATCTTGAAGATGCTCGTTCTGCTATAAGAAGAACTAAAGCCTTTGGTGCTCTATCAGTTAAAAGTTATAACCAACCTAGACGAGAGCAGCGACAACAAGTCATTCAAGCTGCGCGCGAAGAAGGTATTTTTGTCGTCCCTGAAGGTGGTTCTACTTTTTATCATAACATGACGATGATTATGGATGGTCATACAGGTGTAGAACATAATATTCCAGTGGCACCTGTTTATAAAGATGTCAAAGAGCTTTGGAGCAATAGCAATACTGGTTATACCCCTACTCTAATTGTTAACTACGCTGGTCTTAATGGTGAATATTATTTTTATCAGAAGGATGATGTTTGGAAAAATGAGAAGCTTCTTAAATATACACCAAGAGGTATTATTGATGCACGATCAAGACATGTTACCAAAGTTCCTGAAGAAGAATATAAAAACGGACATATTCTAACATCTGAAACTTGTAAAGCACTAACAGATTTGGGTGTTAAAGTAAATCTAGGGGCACATGGGCAATTACAGGGTCTTGGAGCTCATTGGGAATTATGGATGTTTGTTCAAGGTGGTATGACTAATATGGAAGCCTTAAGAGCTGCCACAATTAACGGTGCGGAGCATATAGGTGCAGGAAATGATATAGGTTCTTTAAAAGAAGGTAAGTTAGCAGATCTTATCGTTCTTGATAAAAACCCACTTGAGAATATACGTAATACCGAGACTGTAAAGTATACTATGGTCAATGGGCGATTATACGATACAGAAACCATGAATGAAATTGGTAACAATCCAAAGAATAGAGGTCAATTTTATTGGGAAAATAATAAATACAATCAAGCTTTTAAGTGGCATGAAGAGAGCCAAAGTTTTTCTACACCAGGTTGTGGCTGTCATCTAGGACATAATTAATAACTGGTTTGAATCGCGTGAATGATTAACCTTTCTTCTTTACCTTTTAGGTTAATGTTTCCAATGGAGTTGACGTCATATTTATATACATGACCAATGTCATTCAAAAGGTTTTCTGAAATCAATAAGTGTTCATTATACTTGTTGCATTCACTTTGAATTCGAGCGGTTGTATTTATGACGTCGCCATGAAATGCCAATTCCTTTTTAATAGTACCTACTTCGGCAATGGTCAATAAACCACCATGAAGTCCAGCTTTGAATTCTGGTTGCCAGTTGTATTTTTCTAAATAATATTCACGCCTTTGTTCAAGTTTTTTCTTGAATGCAAAGTAGAGATCTATACACCTTGTATCCTTAGTTCCCTGCCTATACGGCCAATTCAATACGGCTTCATCTCCAACATACTGATATACTTGTGCTGAATATTTTTCTAATAGGGTATTAAGATCAAAAAAGCAATCCTGAATAAAACCACTATACTTTAAATGTCCTAATTCTTCAGCAATGGTAGTAGAAGATCTTAAATCCAAAAACATAAAAATGTGTTTCTCTTCTTGAGGTTTTCTATATGTTCCTAAAAGCATTTTTAAGAACACGCCCTTTCCGAATTTTTCATTAGCAATTTTAATAAAAGAAAATGCCAATGATGATATCACAAAAAATAAACAGATGACCCAAAATGTCTTATCCGTTCGCCACCAACCTAGGTCGTTATCTAGATTAATGTCCATTTTATTTTCAGCAAGTACAGAAATCATAGTAATAGATGAAATAAGTACTATGAGGTATACAACAGTTTTCAATAATACAGAAAGTCCTATAGATATATTTCTAGTTATAAATTTCTCAAAAAAGGTTTCTACAAGAGCATAAAGAACGCCAACAGTCAATCCTAAGATAATTGCCAGATCTAACCATTCTGTTATAGGTATTTCAAATTCTTCTTCAATAGGAAGTCCATCTTCTTCACCAATACCATAATATCGTAACAAGGAAAATACTACAAAGGCAATAATCCAAAATAAAGAGGACTGTAATACAAGAATTAGAAATCTTTTGAGGTTTCTGTTCATTTAATTTACTGACTTGTTGATTTCATCAACAGCGGCCTTGAACTCTTTCCAATCAATATATCCGTCTCCATCCTCGTCATAACCTTCAATAAGTTTTGATGATACTATACCTCTAATAAACCCACTTATTTCGGCTTGTTTCAACAGTTTAACAATTTCTTTTTTATTTAGCTTTCCATTTCCACTCTTATCAAAAAAATCGAATGCTTCTTCTGGAGTTTCATAGTGATTAGTTATAAGTATCTGGATTTTTTTAAGGATTTTCTTTTTAGAAGCCATGATATAAATGTTTATCTTATTAATTATACACTTACAAGATAAAAAAATGGCTTTAATTTCATTAGGATTCATCGATGTATTTTCACTCGCTTAATATGTTCTGAATTTTAGATTTTATTTTTACTTCATTGACAGTCAATTTTTTATCGTAAATTTAAATTGTGCTTAAATTCGAAAAGAATACCATACCAGAGTTAGATTTTAAAGAAGCCATCAAAAAGCCCATAGCTCTTCGTTGTGTTCAAATAAACGAACCTTTTGAAGTTCAAACTATGGAAGGTCTTATGAATGGTAAAAAAGGAGATTGGCTCATGATAGGTGTTCAGGGTGAGATGTATCCTTGCGATAACTTAATTTTTGAAAAAACCTACGAGTTGTTATAAAAGCATTAACGCTATATAAAATATATTAGAAAAATAAAAACAGGTCATTTTTATGTCGTCTTCAACAATTTTTTTTAGCTATGGAAGAGAGAATTCTGCATTTGTTCTAGATCTTGCTAAAGAACTACGAAAAGCTGGTGCCAATATTTGGTTAGATCAATTAGATATAGAACCTGGTACTCGCTGGGATCGATCTATAGAAAAAGCTTTAAAATCCTCAGACACTCTATTGATTGTACTGTCCAAAGACTCGGTAGAATCACATAATGTTATGGATGAAGTTTCTTATGCTCTAGAAGAAAGGAAAACCGTGGTCCCTGTCTTGATGGAACCTTGTGAAATACCCTTCCGATTAAGAAGATTACAATATGCAGATTTCACTGAAAATCATAAAACTGGTATTGCAACTTTAATAAAGGCATTACGTTTAGATCAATCAATTGCTTCAAAACTTTCAGGTAATACAACAACTGATGACCAATCGATTAATAAAGACATAGAAAAAATCAATAAACTTAGAAGAGAACAGGATACCAAATTAAAACAAGACAGAATAGAAGAAGTGAAGCTAAAAGCAAAACAAGAATTAGACAATAAAGATAATAAACCGCTTCCTCAACCGATAAAACCTATTACAAAGAAAAATACTGGAATGTCTACATGGCTTATCGCAGGAATAATACTTTTTGTAATAGGAGGAGGCTTTCTTGTACTATTTGCAATAGGGATTGCTGCCGATACGGAAGACCAGTCCTCAGGAACTGACGACGTTATATATAATCCTGTAACTCCCACTAACACTACTAACGTAGAAACTCCTGCTCCCATCACTTCAGATTGGGACCGAGTAAAGCAAGCAAATACCATGGAGATGTATCTTACATATGTCGATAGGTATGGTCAGACGGATGCTCATTTTTATGATGCTGTGAATGGAATGGACGCCCTATTAAAATATTCAGGTTATATGCAATATGCAACTGCAGATGGTTCTACAAGATATTTTAACCGATTAAATGTTGTTGAAGGTATAGATAGTTATCCTCAAGTAAATGATTACATTAAAACCATTATCGGAGGTTATGTTTGGGGATCTGTTCCTGGTATTGATTTTAATGCACAACAAACGGGTGTCATTATTCCTCCTGGAAAATATTTATTTGTAACTGATGTGGTGTATAGCAATGGTATACCATGGGTACAAGTAAGATATGGAGACTAGTTTATTTATCTTAACTTTTTACAAAAACCAACTTAAAATCAAATTCTATGGCTTCTACAACACCGAAACGTATTTTAGCTCTTGACGGAGGAGGCATTCGTGGTGCACTAACATTAGGCTTTTTAGAGCGTATTGAAGAGATTATTCGTGAGCGCGAAGGTAATCCTAATCTCATGTTATATGAATATTTTGATTTAATTGGAGGCACCTCTACAGGCGCCATTATTGCTGCTGGATTATCGATTGGTATGTCTGCATCTGAAATTAAAGACTTATACCTTGACATTGGTGATAAGATATTTGGTGTAAAACGAAGCTGGCTCTTAGATCCCTTGAAACGCTATAAAGCTGAGTTCGATTTCAAGCCTCTGGAAAAAGCTCTTGAAGAGGTTTTTGGCAACATAACCATAGGCCGTAAAGATATTAAGACTGGTTTGTGTTTGATAACCAAACGTGCAGACACGTTAAGCACCTGGCCCATAATTAACCATCCAGGAGGTAAGTTTTTCGATAAAAACAAAGGTATGCTATTGCGCAAGGTCGTTAGAGCAAGTTCTGCTGCTCCTAGCTATTTCACTCCTCAAAAATTAGATGTAGGCAATGGAGAGATAGGAACATTTATAGATGGTGGTGTAAGCCTATCAAATAACCCATCTCTACAATTATTTCTTATTGCCACATTAAAAGAATACCCCTATAAATGGGAAATTGGAGAAAATAAGTTATCTCTGTTATCTATTGGAACAGGGACTTTTACCAAACGTTATGATCCAGATAAAATTTCTAAAAAGGGGCTTTTGGGATGGGCAAAAATGATTCCTGAGCTATTTATGGAAGATGCTAATTATCTTAATCAAACCATGTTGCAATATTTAAGTACGTCTCCAACGCCACGAAAAATAGATTCTCAAATTTTAGATCTCAAAGACGACCTTATCACCAATCAACCTGCTCTACATTATATACGCTATAATGTGATGCTTGAAGAAAACGAGTTAAATAGTCTTGGTTTAAATTATCCACAAGAAGATATAGAATCTCTTAGAGAGATGTCTGACGGGAATAATAAGGATAAACTTTATGAAATAGGCTCAAGAGCTGCCAAAGTTCAAGTAAATCCAGAACATATAACTTAATCTTACGTTTTTTGCTTTTTCTTTCTTGCTGCAGGGAATAACACATTGTTCAATATTAAGCGATATCCTGGCGATGTTGGATGCAAATCGAGTTCAGTTTTTGGATCTCCCACTCTATGCGTATAATCTTCAGGATCATGTCCTCCATAAAAGGTAAAGAATCCCTTTCCCTTAATACCATGAATATATTTTGCTTCTCCATTGGTCTTATTCTCGCCCATTACTAACACATTAGATTTTATTTGTTCTCTAGTAAATGAAGTTGTTTGTCCCATGAATCCTTTTACTAAGGCAGTATGATTTTGACAAAGCATTGTTGGCACAGGATCCCATTTTGCAGAAAAATCCATAAGCGTAAAATAATCTGTTTGTTTTGCTATACTGCGCTTTTGTGTCATATCAATAGATGAAAATTCATACACCATTGGGCTTCGTTCTAAAATGTAATCTGTAAAAGCGAAGGTACTATTATAGTTGATTTTGCTTTGGTAGTTAGCATCACTACCATCACCATCAAACATGGGTTCGCAAATATCTATTCCTTCTGCAGAAAGTGCTATATCAAAACTATCCGTAGCACTACACATGGCAAACATGAATCCGCCTCCAACAACATAATCTCTAATTTTTAGCGCTACATCTCGTTTTTCTTCAGATACTTTACTGTATCCTAACTTAGACGCTAATGCTTCAGCATTCTTCTTTTCTTCTATGTACCAAGGTGCTGATCTATAGGCTCTGTAGAATTTTCCGTATTGGCCTGTAAAATCTTCATGATGTAAATGCAACCAGTCATACAACAACAACTCATCATCAAGGACCTTTTCATCATAAACGGTTTCGTAGGGAATCTCTGCATAGGTCAAAACCATTGTTACAGCATCGTCCCAAGGTTGTTTCCCATTAGGTGTATATACTGCAATTTTTGGTGCCTTTTCAAGGACCACAGCTTCCATGTTCTTACTTGGACTACTGATTTCTGTTAATATAGCTTCTGCTGCAGATGTAGACAACACCTCAAAAGATACACCTCTAATCTGGCATTCTCTCTTTATTTCTTCAATATCGGGAAGCAAGAATGAACCGCCACGATAATTGAGTAACCATTTCACCTTCTGTTGTTTCTCTAAGGTCCAATAGGTAATACCATAAGCCTTTAAATGATTTTTCTGGCTATCAGCATCCATAGGAATCAGGATATAAGAAGCAAATGTTTGAATGCTAAAAAACAAGAATACAAATAGGGCTATCTTCTTCATAGGTGGAAGATACTTAAAAAATGCTCCTCTTAAAATAGTAATAACATACTATTAACGAAAAACTATGAAATTAAGTATGCTATCTTTCTAGTACTCGGGAATTGGTCGAAAATAATTTTAAGAAAAACGGTGATTGGGATAGCCATGATCAGACCAGGGATTCCCCACAGAAAGCCCCAAAACATTAACATAACCAGCACAGTGATAATATTTATAGAAAAAGATTTTCCCATAAATATAGGCTCTAAAATAGCTCCAAACAATACTTGAACTCCAGTGATGGAAATAATAAAAAAGAACAAGGTACTCGTTGTCTCCAATTCTACAAAAGCAAAAATTGATAGTAAAATTACAGAAATAAAAGAACCAACCATTTGCACAAAATTAATTACAAAAGCGAAAAGTCCCCAAAAAATTGGAAAACTTACATCAAAGAAGTAGCATGCTAAACCAGTACCAACACCCGTAAGAAAGCTCACCAAAAATTTAACTTTAATAAACGTAATAAGGTCCTTTTCAATTTTCCTAAAGGCTCTTATGGACGCATGTTTTCCTTTTAATAAGGTCTTGTTTAATACATTATGAACATTTATAGATTCAGCTAACCAAAGAACTACAAAAAAAGCAGTCATTAATAGCATTGTAAAAAATGTCCTTAAAAAACCTACCGTTGTACCTAAATTCTCTTTCTTAAAAAATTGAGCCAAAACGCTCTGATCTTTTTGGATCTCTAAGCCAAACGTTTCTTCTAAATAGATTGCAACATCAGCTATTTTATGTTCTGCTTTATCAAAAAAAGCAGTATTTGAAGCCATGATTTGTTTACTCGATAATTTAATCACCTCTATACCTATTTTTAAACCAGCGGCAATAATAAAAACAACAAGTATAATACTCACAATTTTAGGAACTTTACGTTTGCCTAACCAGCGCATTAATGGTAAAAAAATCAATGCAATGAACATGGAAAATATGAGCGGAATAAATATAAAAGACAGTACTTTCAATAAGTAAAATATGATAGGAATAACTATGACTAACAATAAGATATTTGTGGTACGACGCTCGTTTAACATGTGGTTTTAAATAATATTTGACTGCAAAAGTGGAAGGTACTTAAAAATCACACCTAGTTAAAAAAGTTTATAGGAAAATTAACGCTTAAAACGGCACATCATTGTCTTCCTCCGCATCGTCTGGCGCACCAAAAGCTTCATTTGCAGATGGGAAAGTGTCTGGTTTAAAGGTATCGTCATTAGCAGCATTCATCTTACTATGAAATTCAAAAGGCGAATTGAAATCATCCAAGTTATCAAACTTACCAAGATGTCCGATAAATTTTAATCGTATATTGTCCAAACCACCATTTCTGTGCTTGGCAATTATGAATTCCGCTTGACCTTCAGTAGGAGAACGTTCGTCATCATCCCATTCATCAATCTTGTAATATTCTGGTCTATAAATAAAAGATACAATATCGGCATCTTGCTCAATTGCTCCTGATTCACGAAGATCAGATAATAGTGGGCGTTTACTTCCTCCACGCGTTTCGACCGCACGAGACAATTGCGATAAAGCAATTACAGGAACACTCAATTCTTTTGCTAATGCTTTTAAGTTTCGAGATATTGTAGAAATTTCTTGCTCTCGATTCCCTCCTTTTTGACTTCCGCCTGCAGTCATTAATTGAAGATAATCTACAATAATCATCTTTATACCATGCTGAGAAGCCAATCGTCTTGCTTTAGCTCGTAGGTCGAAAATTGATAACGAAGGAGTATCATCAATGAAAAGCGGCGCTTTTTCTAACCCTTTTACTTTAACATTTAATTGTTCCCATTCATGTTTTTCTAATCGCCCTGTTCTCAACTTCTCTGAGGATAATCCAGTTTCGCTTGAAATCAAACGCGTTATTAACTGTACTGATGCCATCTCCAGCGAGAAGAAAGCTACTGGAATATTTTGATTCACGGCAATATTACGTGCCATCGACAATGTCAACGCTGTTTTACCCATACCAGGTCTAGCCGCCACAATAATTAAATCACTTTCTTGCCATCCAGACGTTAGTTTATCGAGTTTATCAAATCCTGATGGAATACCACTTAAGCCTTCTTTATTTGAAATATCTTCAATCTTCTTTTTTGCCTGAATTACCAAACTTTGGGCTGTTTCACTAGACTTCTTAATATTACCTTGAGTTACTTCATACAGTTTAGCTTCAGCATTATCTAAAAGATCAAAAACATCTTTGGTCTCATCGTAAGAATCTTCAATAATCTCGCTAGAAATTTTGATTAAACTACGTTGAATAAACTTCTGCAAAATAATACGTGCATGAAACTCAATATGTGCTGAAGATGACACTTTCTGTGTTAAAGAAATAAGGTAAAAATCACCTCCGGCAATATCTAGTTTTTGATTCTTCTTTAACTGGCTAGAAACGGTTAATAAGTCAATAGGTTCGCTATTTTCAAAGAGTTGGAATATAGCATCAAAGATGTGCTGATGCGCTTCTTTGTAAAAAGCATCTGGACTTAAAATATCAATAACTTCATCTACACCCTTCTTATCAATCATCATCGCGCCAAGCACAACTTCTTCTAAATCAAGTGCTTGCGGAGGTATTTTTCCTCTCTCAAGATTAATTAGAGTGCTTTTATCAACTTTATAGCCTTTTAATTGGTCGGGTTGTTTCATTAGAGCGAAAGTAAAAAAATTGTGAAGACAATGTTAAATTTGTCAAGGTTTCATTGTCCACTATAAGTTAACAATTTAACTGTTAATAACTTAAAAAAATTGTTAACAACCATAAAAAAACCTGAAGCGTTAACTTCAAGTATTTTTTGGCAAGTGATGTTTAGAGGATTATCCTTTAAACACACCCATTTCTGAATATTTTTCCATGCGTTGTTTCACCAGTTCTTTTGGTGATAAGTTTTTAAACTGCTCATACGATTTTGCAATAACATCTCTAACGGTAGTGAATGTTTTTTCCTTATCATTATGAGCACCGCCCAAAGGTTCTTTAACGATTTCATCGACCAGTTTCATTTTTTTCATGTCTGTAGCTGTGAGTTTTAACGCTTCAGCTGCTTGCTCTTTATACTCCCAACTTCTCCAAAGAATGGAAGAACATGATTCAGGTGAAATAACAGAATACCATGTGTTTTCCAACATTAATACTTTATCACCAACACCAATACCCAATGCACCTCCAGAAGCGCCTTCTCCAATAATCACAACGATAATAGGAACTTTAAGGCGTGCCATTTCTAGTATATTACGTGCAATAGCTTCTCCTTGTCCACGTTCTTCAGCTTCAAGTCCAGGATATGCACCAGGAGTATCAATGAAAGTCACTACTGGTATACCAAATTTTTCGGCTGACTTCATTAATCTCAGGGCTTTTCTATAGCCTTCTGGATTAGCCATACCAAAATTTCTGTATTGCCTAGTTTTGGTGTTATAGCCTTTTTGTTGACCAATGAACATATACGTTTGATCTCCAATTTTTCCTAAACCCCCAATCATCGCTTTGTCATCCCTAACACCTCTGTCTCCATGTAATTCTAAAAATGTATCACCGCAGATAGCGTTAATATGATCCAAAGTATAAGGCCTATTCGGGTGACGTGATAATTGCACACGCTGCCAGGCCGTTAAGTTTTTATAAATATCTTTCTTAGTATCTGCGAGTTTTTTTTCAATTTGCTTGCAAGTTTCGGTAACATCAACATCGCTCTCTTCACCTATAAGTTGGCACTTTTCCAACTGCTCCTGCAAATCTTTAATTGGTAATTCAAATTCTAGATATTCCATAGAAAATGCCCTTTATTTTATTGTTTAGTTAGGCTACAAATATAAAAACTTTAATTAGGATAGTCCGTTAAGATGCCTTCCTTTTTAGATGTTTAGAATTTTTAATGATTCCATTAAGTAATACCGTAGTAATTATAAGAATAACTCCCAAGTAGAATTGAGAGCTCATCTGTTCTTTCTCTGGAAACAATAATAATGCAAGAACGATTCCGTAAATAGGCTCCAAATTATAAGTAAGCACTACTGTATATGGGCTAATGTATTTCATTACAAATACTGCTGCAATAAAAGCATATGCTGTACACACTGAAGCCAAAATAAATAAGTATCCATAGTCTTCATTGCTTAAGGTGAAAAAATCCTTAGAGAATCCATCTCTGAAGAGCATCATAAAAACACTAATAAATAAAATGCCTCCAATAAACTCATAAAATGAAATGACGGTTGCTGAATTTTGTTCTAAAAATTTCCCATTAAAAACGGCAAAAAGTGATGATAAAAAAGCTGAAGTAATTCCAAGTATAATTCCGGTGAGGTATTTAATCTCGCTTTGCGTGATTATAAAAACACCCACTATTACAAGTATTCCAAAGATTATTTCATAATAAATGATTTTTCGTTTATATATAAGAGGTTCTAGAAGAGATGCAAAAAAGGCGCCTGTTGAAAACATGGCCAATGCTATTGAAATGTTAGCCTCATCAATAGATCCAAAAAAAGTAATCCAATGTAATGCAATGATAATACCTGCTAGACAAAACCTTAGTATTCGTTCTCTTTGAATCTTCAGGTTAACACCTATTATTTTAATGTAAATAAACATCAATACTAAGGCTATCACCATCCTGAACCACACCAAAGGAATGGCTTTAATAGTTATTAATTCTCCTAATATAGCTGTAAATCCAGCTATAAATACCAAAAAATGTAAATGAAGGTAGTTCTTAAGTTTAGCGTTTGGCATTATATAAAAGGTATATCGCTAAAATACCAAATACAATATTAGGAAACCAAACTGCTACTAATGGAGAAAAATCTGATTGCTCAGCCATCACTCCAAAAACTTTATCGAAGAACACAAAAACCATAGCTATGCATATACCAAAAGCTAAATTTACGCCCATTCCTCCTCTACGTTTAATCGAAGATACCGCCACCGCAATAATCGTTAAAATAAATACGGATACAGGCAAGCTCCATTTCTTGTACTTGACTACTTGATAGCGACCAATATTGGATGACCCTCGAAGCTGTTCTTTTTCAATAAAATTTGTTAAATCACTATAAACAAGCGTTTCTGCGATATACTCAACAGGAGTTAAATCCTCAATATCAAAGGAAAACAACGTGTCTTTTCGTCTTTCAATTATCCATTCGTCATCATTTTGGCCAATTATCCTTTTTACATAATTAGAAAGCCTATATATGCTATCTTTTTCAATATATCTTATAGTATTAGCGGTAATCTTATATTCTAATTTATTATCCTTAAAATGTTCCAAAGTAAAATTACTACCTCTTTTGTCCTTTATATTAAAACTACTCGCATAAATGTAATCGTTATCATTGATCTGTCGGTACACATTTTGATTCTCCCTATCTTTCTTACCTCTTTTAAAATATTTATAATCAAACTCATTAAACCCTTTACTGGCAATTGGAGCTAAATACATACCTAAAAACAGTGCTAATCCAGCAATAATAGAAGCTCCTATCATATAAGGTCTTAAAAACCTAGAAAAAGACACTCCTGAGCTTAAAAAAGCTACCACTTCTGTATTGTTTGCTAGCTTAGAAGTGAACCAAATAACAGATAGAAATAAGAATAATGGAAACAAAAGGTTAGCAAAGTAAATGGTAAAGTCTAAATAGAATTTTGCCACTTCTCCAAAAGGCACTTCATTTTCAAGAATTTTATCGATTTTTTCGGCAAGATTGACAGTGATTCCAATTGGAATAAATAAAAGCAACATCATTAAAAATGTAAATAAATAACGCTTCAATATGTACCAATCTAGTATTTTCATTAAAGTCTTTTATCCATTTGTTTTACCATCTTATCTTTCCAAATTCTAAAATCACCTTCAATAATATGCTGTCGAGCTTCTCTTACTAACCAAAGATAAAATCCAAGGTTATGTATGGTAGCAATCTGTTTTCCTAATAATTCATTTACAGAAAACAAATGCTTTAAATAGGCTTTTGAATATTCTGTATCTACAAAGGTCATATTCATATCATCGATAGGTGAAAAATCATCTTCCCACTTCTTATTCTTTATATTAATAGTCCCATGCGCGGTAAATAACATTCCGTTACGAGCATTACGCGTAGGCATAACACAATCAAACATATCAATTCCTAACGCAATATTTTCAAGAATATTGATTGGTGTTCCTACACCCATTAAATATCTCGGTTTGTCTTCTGGTAAAATATCACAAACAACTTCTGTCATAGCATACATTTCTTCTGCTGGTTCTCCAACAGACAAACCTCCAATAGCATTTCCTATCGCTCCTGCATTTGCAATGTATTCAGCAGATTGCTGCCTCAAATCTTTATAAGTACTACCTTGAACAATCGGGAAAAATGCCTGATCATAATCATACTTAAGTGGTGTCTTCTCCAAATGATTGATACATCTATCCAACCATCGGTGCGTCATATGCATAGAACGTTTGGCATAATTATAGTCACATGGGTAAGGTGTACACTCATCAAAAGCCATAATAATGTCAGCACCAATACTGCGTTGTATTTCCATGACATTCTCTGGTGTAAACATATGTAAGCTACCATCTATATGAGACTTGAACTTAACGCCTTCTTCTTTTATTTTCCTATTAGCAGATAACGAATACACTTGGTAACCTCCAGAGTCCGTTAAGATATTTCTATCCCAATTCATAAATTTATGTAAACCGCCTGCCTTTTCAAGAATTGGTGTTTGTGGTCTTAGAAATAAATGATATGTATTTCCTAGAATTATATCAGGGTTAATGTCATTTTTAAGCTCCCTTTGATGCACGCCTTTTACAGAAGCTACTGTACCAACTGGCATAAAAATAGGTGTTTCAATAACACCATGATCTGTGGTTATAGTTCCAGCTCTTGCGCTACTGTTAGAATCTTCGGCTTTGAGGTTAAAAAACATAGAAAGTTTTGTCAGCGAGCAAAGATAAATAACTAAAATTCATTAGATCCCTAATAAAATCAAAATTGTTAGCAAATCATTCAATTTCGTTAATAAGTGCCTTCTGACTCCTTTTGACAAGGCGTATCAAAAAACTACTTTTGAGGCATTAAAACCAACAATAATTTCATGGCTGACATAACACATTTAGAAAACTTGGTCACCCAAGTAAGACGCGATATTCTTAGAATGGTACACAAAGTAAATTCAGGGCATCCAGGAGGTTCTCTCGGTTGTGCAGAGTTTTTTGTAGCGCTCTACACGAGCATAATGAATCGAAAAGATGGATTCGATATGGACGGCGTTGATGAAGACTTATTTTTCTTATCCAATGGACATATATCTCCTGTTTTCTATAGTGTATTGGCTAGATCAGGTTATTTTTCGGTAGATGAATTAAATACTTTCAGATTAATAAACTCAAGATTACAAGGACACCCAACGACGCATGAAGGCTTACCAGGTATTAGGATTGCATCTGGATCTCTTGGACAAGGTATGTCTGTAGCTCTTGGGGCTGCACAAGCAAAAAAACTCAATGGTGATAACAACCTAGTGTATAGTCTTCATGGAGATGGAGAACTACAAGAAGGACAAAACTGGGAAGCCATAATGTATGCCTCTGGCAACAAGGTTGACAATATTATTGCTACTATAGATTTAAACGGTCAACAAATTGATGGTTCTACTGATGATGTACTACCAATGGGAAGTGTTAAGGGTAAATTTGAAGCGTTTGGTTGGGATGTTCTAGACATAAAAGACGGAAACAATATAGATGCCATCTTAAAAGGAATGGCTGAAGCAAAATCGAGAACGGGTAAAGGAAAACCAGTTTGTGTATTACTTCATACTATTATGGGTAACGGTGTAGACTTCATGATGCATACACATGCATGGCATGGTAAAGCGCCAAATGATGAACAATTAGAAATAGGCTTAGCACAAAATACAGAAACTTTAGGAGATTACTAAAAGAACATTCCATCTATGAAAACATATACAAATACAGGAAACAAGGATACAAGATCAGGTTTTGGAGCAGGGCTTACAGAACTCGGTAAAACAAACGAAAATGTAGTAGCTCTTTGTGCTGATCTTATTGGATCTTTAAAAATGGACGACTTTAAAGCCAATCATCCAGAACGTTTTTTTCAAGTAGGAATAGCTGAAGCAAATATGATGGGATTAGCTGCAGGAATGACCATTGGTGGAAAGATTCCGTTTACGGGAACATTTGCAAACTTTTCGACAGGCCGTGTTTATGATCAAATAAGACAAAGTATTGCTTACTCTGACAAAAATGTAAAGATATGTGCCTCTCATGCCGGATTGACTCTTGGTGAAGATGGTGCAACGCACCAAATACTTGAGGATATAGGCCTTATGAAAATGCTACCTGGCATGACCGTAATTAACACTTGTGATTACAATCAAACTAAGGCCGCCACATTAGCTATTGCCAATCATCATGGTCCGGTATATTTGCGTTTTGGAAGACCAAAAGTTGCTAATTTTACTCCTGAAAACCAAATGCTTGAAATAGGAAAAGCCGTCAAATTAACTGAAGGTACAGATATAACCATAGTTGCTACGGGACACCTTGTATGGGAAGCTCTAGAAGCTTCCAAAGCATTACTAGAAAAAGGTATCTCTGCAGAAGTCATAAATATTCATACTATAAAACCTTTGGACGATCAAGCGATTATTGAATCTGTTAAAAAAACAGGATGCATCGTCACAGCAGAAGAGCATAATTACTTGGGAGGTTTAGGAGAAAGTGTTTCTAGAGTGCTTGCCAAATACTTACCTACACCACAAGAATTTGTTGCTACTGAAGACACTTTTGGTGAATCTGGTACGCCTGCTCAGTTATTAGAGAAGTATGGATTAGATAGCAAAGCCATAGTTAAGGCTGCTGAAACTGTAACAAAAAGAAAATAATACCTTCTTTATTTCGTTTAACAAGTATAAATCATTAAACGAAAATTATGAGAAACTTATTTTTAATTGCGGTACTAACCACCACATTAAGTTTTACTTCCTTTGCTCAATCAAGCAGTGGATATGGCATCAAAGCAGGCCTAAATTATAATGGCAATGGCGATTATTTTGATTCTGTAAACGACAACTTCCAGAATCCAGATCGGAACGTTGGATTTCATATCGGCATTTTCGGTAAAATTGGTAGTGACCTCTACTTCAAACCAGAATTGGTTTACACCAGTACGAAAAGCGATTATGCTAGTGATGAATTTACTATGAAGAAGTTGGACGCCCCCCTTTTAGTGGGCGCCAAGATTATCGGTCCGTTAAGTGTTTTTGGAGGACCATCACTTCAGTACATACTGGATAGTGGTTTTAATGACATTAACATTAATGAAGTTGAGAATGATTTTTCAGTAGGGCTTAATTTTGGAATTGCCGTAAACTTTAATAGCGTTGGAATAGATTTACGTTATGAAAGAGGTTTCTCTGAAAATGAAGCACGATTCCTTGACAACAATGGTATTGGTCTTAATGACAGATTAGATACAAGGCCAGATCAGTTAATACTCAGTTTATCTCTTGCGCTTAACTAACGATACAGTATAAACAAAAAAAAGCCGCTTTAAAAGCGGCTTTTTTTTGTTTATACTGTATCGTTTCGAGATGCTGTATCGTCCGTATCGAGATAATTAGGAACCCCATCGCCATCCGTATCGTCATTCGTTGGGTCTCCATCACCTATATCATTGTCTAATATACCATCACCATTACTATCTACGTTTGGATCTGGGTCCGGTTCTAAATCTTCATCTCTAGTTAATGTGCCATCACCGTCATCATCTACATCAACAAAATTAGCGAAATCATCACCATCAGTGTCATCATCTTCGAATGTAAATGTATTATCCCCATTTAAATCTTCCAGATAAGAAGGCACATGATCAAAATCATGATCTATCTCATTGACATCAAATACATCAAACCTAAATATTAGAGGAGAATATAGTGGAATACCAAATGGTGGCTGTGCATAATAACCAATACCTGAAGGAATGA
>JABABD010000004.1 GCA_014238425.1 Flavobacteriaceae bacterium
GCTCAATAGCGCTACTACTTTCTTGGGCTCTAGATCGGCCTTGATGCTTTTTGTTATTCATATAGTTTCTTTGGGGTGCAAAGTTACTACTTATTCGTTAAATTCTGTTCATTTAGAGCATTAGCAATTTTTCTATCGTTAGCTAATCTCGGAATCTTGTTTTGGCCACCCAACTTTCCTATAGATTTCATATAACTAGTAAATCCGTCTTTTTTTACTTTACAAATCTTTAAGGGTCTTAACACTTTACCTTTGATTAGGTCAAAGTAATACGTGTTTTGTTTTTGCAAGGATTCGTCTAACTCTTTCTCCAAAACAGAAAGATTTTCAGGTTCATTCTCAAATTCTACAAACCATTCGTGATATGGTAAGCCATTTTCTGGATTGATTTGTGGTGCGACCGTAAATTCAGATACTCTAATATCTGTATTAGCTATAGCTTCATTCATGGCTTGTTCTACTTCTTTACCAATAACATGTTCGCCAAAAGCAGAAATAAAATGTTTGATTCGCCCAGAAACAATAATTCGATATGGCTTTATTGAGGTGAATTCAATAGTGTCTCCCAAATTATACGCCCAAAGTCCTGCGTTGGTTGAAATAACCATAACATAGTTAACACCTAAAACAACATCTCTAATCGTAATGCGCTTTGAGCGCTCTTCAAAGAACTCGTCTGCTTTAATAAACTCATAAAAAATCCCTGAATTCAATTGCAGTAACATGCCTTTTTCATCCTGCTTATCTTGAAAAGCAAAAAAACCTTCGCTTGCAGGGTAAAGCTCAATGCTATCAACTTTTCTTCCTATTAGGTTTTCGAATTTTGCACGATATGGCTCATAATTAACACCTCCAAAAATGAAGAGATTAAAATTCTTAAAAATGTCACCTATAGGTTTTCCCGTTTTTTCTTGAAGCGTTTCAAAATACATCTGTACCCAAGATGGTATTCCAGCAATAACCGTCATGTTTTCATTTACGGTTTCTTCAACAATTGCGTTCACTTTGGTTTCCCAATCATTAATACAATTAGTTTCCCAAGATGGCAGCCTGTTTTTTTGAAGATACTTAGGCACATAATGTGCTGATATGCCAGAAAGACGGCCGACATTTATACCGTTTTTTTCTGTTAATTCTGGGCTCCCTTGTAAAAAAATCATCTTTCCATCTACAAATTTGCTTTTACCAGTTTCATTAATATAACAGAGGATAGCATTTCTAGAAGATTCTACTTGTGCTTTAATAGATAGCTCTGTAATCGGGATGTACTTTACGCCTGATGTAGTTCCAGATGTTTTGGCAAAATACAGTGGTTTTCCAGGCCAAAGAATATTTTCTTCTCCAGAAACAACACGTTCAACATAAGGCTTTAAGGCTTCATAGTCTTTTACAGGAACTCGCTTTATATAGTCCTCATGATTATTAATGTTTATAAAATCATGGTCTTTCCCAAACTGTGTTTCCGCGGCATTACTGATTAACTCTTCAAATACCTTGTCTTGAGTTTCGAGAGGTTTACTAACCCATGTTTTCATGGATTTCTGTACTTTTTTGGCAAACAGTTTTGCGGCTAAAGGCTTTATAAACATTTATTCGAAATCTATGAAATTGGTTGGATTAATTGGGTAACCATCACTCCAAAGTTCAAAATGTAAATGAGGCCCTGTTGTTAGTTCTCCAGTAGATCCTGCAGTTGCTATAACTTCTCCTGCCTTAACAAGGTCTCCCTGTGATTTTGTAAGTGATGCGTTGTGCTTATAAACAGAAATAAGTCCATAACTATGTTCCATTATAATTACATATCCGGTCTCTGTAGTCCATTCTGAAAAAATCACAACACCATCTGCAGTTGCTTTTATAGGTGTGTCTTTTGCAACAACAACATCAACAGCGTAGTGCTTGTTTTTTACATTATACTCTTGGCTAATACTTCCATTAGCAGGAGGAAACAAAACAAAATTTGCCTTGGTAGTGGCTGATTCAAATAGATTGTATTTGTCTTCTTTATCTACTTTTTCTCGAAGTAAAGAATCTTCTTTACTTGGGTTAAGATCTGCTTCACTAGCCTCTAACTTGGTGGCCTCGATAATGGAGTCGCGATTGAAATCAACTGTAGTGACATCACCTTCAAGCACACGTTTAATAGAGTTTAAATATTTATCATTCATTGCGATGACTTGTTGCAACGAATCGGTTTTGTAATTAAGTTCTGTCGCTTTGAGTTTCAACGCTGTAGATGAATATCCTGGAATATATTCTCTTAAAGGTGTAAAGGCAATTAAAAGAGCTGTCAGCGCTATGAGGAATATACCTGTCATAGAAATAATAACAAACACATTCAATCTGGTTAGCTTTATAGCAAGGCGTTCTTCAAAAGTGTCTTCATTAAGAATCACTAATCGATACTTATGCAGCAGTTTTTCTGCTATCTTCCCGTCTTTTTTTGCCATACCCTCACAAAATTAAATAAATTATGCACATCCCAATTTAATGATGTGCTAAAGTTCTTTTAAAAACGTATATATTAGTGTATAATTACTAACTTTGTTTATCTAAATACAGAATATCATGAGTTTATACATATTAGGAATGCTTGGTGCTCCTCAAATTATACTAATTGTTGTTGTTGTTCTTCTATTGTTTGGAGGAAAGAAAATTCCTGAACTAATGAGAGGTCTTGGAAGTGGCATTAAAGAATTTAAAGATGCCAGTAAAGAAGAAGACTCTACAGACAAAAAAGAGTAGTTCTTATTATATACATATTAAAAAACCCAGATTAAATAATCTGGGTTTTTTGTTTATTTAAAGAACGGTCATTTATTTTATTTTTACCGATTTAATAATCGCTTCCAGCTCAAACATATAATCACGCTTTTGCACAGAAGGTGCAAACACATAGCCTTCCAACACTACTAGTCGGTTGTTAATTTTGTCTTCAATAATATAGTTAATAAAAGGGCCTCCCATAAAAGCGCCATCCTTTATATCCCAAGTGCCTTTGGTTTCTAATGTTGGTTTATTATCTACAATAGTTTTAAACAACAAAGGAGAAAAAGCTTTTTCAGTTTGCATATGTGACCCTTCTTTTTCACCAGGAATATGAGTCTTCCCAATAGAATCTCTCATTTTAATAATATCATTAATCGTGCTGTCGTTGTGCTTAATAGTTTCAAAAGGCAATTCATAAATCATCAAATCCATTGTACCTGTAGTAATATCTTTTCGAATCCACACAAAGTCTTCTTCTTCTTTAGCAATGCGATAAGCCGTTGGAAATGCAATAGTCAGTCCCAAATTCTTTTCAATATTGTTGTTTTTATTGAGTGATTTGTGGATTCTGCGTAGCTTTTCTTTAATATCAGCATTTTTAAAAGTCGCAATAATTTTTGGCGCATTTTCTTTTAGTTGCTGAATGATCTCCTGGTCGTTCATTCCGCTAACAATCACCATTTTTTGTGGTTTTGCAAATGGATCTTCAGCTACTTTTAAATTGGTTTCTTTTCCTTTTTCTATTTTTAATACTATACGATTACTAGTGGCAAACCCTGAAAATACTTTTGTAGGCATTTGCCTTAAAGAAAACATCGGCTCTTCTTGTGGCAACCCATCTACTGGAGCAGCAAAAATATTACGGATTTCTTCGCCAATGGTTCCTTCCCAAACGTCATTGTCTACCACTACAGCCAAATTATTTAGGTTTCCTGATGAACTAGGTAATATTCTTTGATTTGCATTCTTGTTACCATCACAAGAGGTAACCAAAACAAGTGTTACCAATACAACTATAAAATTTTTCATGTGTAAGATTATTTACTTCGAAACAACAAGCGTCATTCCTGGTTTTAGTTTTGTACCACTAATATCGTTCCAATCTTTGATATTTTGAATGGAAACTCCAGGAAACTTTTGAGAAATACTCCAAAGTGAATCTCCATTTTTCACTTTATATGTTTTTGCTGACAAGGAAACCACTCTCTTAGAACTCGGTGGTGTCGATCTTGTAGTACTTTTAGTAGAAGGTTTTCGAGGATATATTGTTAAACGCTGCCCAACTCTTAAATTGTTGCTTCTAAGGCCATTCCATTGTTTTATTTGGCTCACTCTCACGCCATATCGTCGTGCAATCTTTCCAAGATAATCACCGTTTTTTACTCGATACCGAATCTTAGTGTCTGCCTTGAGTAGCCTTGGTAATGGTTTTTCTCGTTTATTAAATTCTGCCTTAGCATAAGCATAAATCTTCTCTTCATTGTTGACAAACTTACCTACATCCTCTCTAGGCAACCTGAGCGTATAATTTTCATTTTTAACTACTGGAATAATATCCAGTTTATAAGATGGATTTAAAAATTGTAATTCTTCAATTTTTACGCCTGTTAACTCAGATACTTGATTCAATGTTATCATTTGCTTTACACGTACTGTATCTGTTTCAATATAAGTAAATTGAGGTCGTGATTTCTCAAAACCATGTTCATCGGCATACTCAAAAATATACATAGTTGCCAAAAAGGCTGGCAAGTAACCCGCTGTTTCACGAGGAAGAAATGGTCTCAAATTCCAATAATTTTGATACCCTCCTGAACGCCTAATAGCTTTGCTTACATTTCCTGGTCCTGAATTGTATGCTGCTAAAGCCAAGTCCCAATCGCCAAATATTTCATAAAGCTTGGCTAAATATTTAGCTGAAGCTTCTGTTGACTTTATGGGGTCGCTACGTTCGTCTACATAACTACTAACGTCCAAACCATATTGCTTACCTGTAGCGAACATAAACTGCCACAAACCTGTGGCGCCAACTCGAGATTTAGCCCTTGGTTTTAAAGCAGACTCTACAATAGCAAGGTATTTCATCTCTAATGGTATATCGTAATTGTCCATTTCTCTTTCGAACATCGGAAAGTAATAATGACTCATCGCCATTAACTTTGTTAATGATTGTCGTCTGTTCTTTAAATAGGATTTTATAACGCTCTCTAGAGATGGATTGTACTCCACATTAAAAGGTGTTCTTGCATTTAGTTCTGCAAGTCTCGCCTTTAACGTGTCTGTCGGTAAATCTGGATAATAAACAGCATCGTATGTGAGTTCAGAAACCGACTTATAAATTGTGTCGAATAAAGAGTTACTATACAACTCTTCACGCCATTTTTCGTCTATTGATGCTGCTAAAACATCGTCAATAAGTTCGCGCTCAGAAGTGTCAACGTTTGTTATAGGAATCTCTTTTTTATAAAGAGGCTTTCCGTCAATAATGGTATCTATAACATAGGTTTTACCTGCCTCTAATTCCGTTTCTGTTAATGTAGTCCCTTTGGTTCCTGTTTGAGTTATACTATCTAGTGTTTGCCCGATGCAAATACTAACAGTAAAAAAAAGAAAAACAATTATTAGTTTTTTCATGATAGAGTTCTCGTTTTCTAAAAACGAAAAGCTCGCTAAAATCGTATTTTTTTATGAAATATGGAAATGGAAACTGTTAAACCAACGCTAATCCATTATCGCAGCAATCCCTGGCAAGGTTTTTCCTTCTAGACTTTCCAACATTGCACCGCCACCTGTGGAGACATAGCTCACCTTGCTTTCAAACCCAAACTGCTTCACTGCGGCTACAGAATCACCGCCTCCTACAAGAGAAAATGCTCCGTTTTTAGTAGCTTCGACAATCGAATTACCGAGCTCTATAGTGCCGCTAGCAAAACTTTCCATTTCAAAAACACCAAGAGGGCCATTCCATAAAATAGTCTTGCATTGCTTCACAACCTCATCAAACATCATCTTGGATCTCGGACCAGTATCCAATCCTTGCCAACCATCTGGAATACTATCAACGTCAACGACTTGTGTATTGGCATTATTATCAAAAGCATTCGCCGCCAAAACATCAACTGGTAAATGCACTTGTACGTTCTTTTCTTTTGCTTGTTTTAAGATATTTAAGGCGAGCTCCATTTTGTCATCTTCGCAAATAGAATTACCAATCCTACCGCCTTGGGCTTTAATAAACGTGAACGTCATTCCGCCACCAATGATAAGATGGTCAATCTTATCTAAAATATTTTCTATGATTGTAATCTTTGACGATACTTTTGCACCTCCAAGCACAGCCAAAACAGGTTTTTCGCCCGTTTTCATCACCTTGTCTATACTCTCAATTTCTTGGGCTAAAAGAGCTCCAAAACATTTGTTCTCTGGAAAAAATTTGGCCACAATAGTTGTTGAGGCATGAGCTCTATGTGCTGTCCCGAATGCATCATTTACATATATATCTCCTAGTTTAGATAATTGTTCTGCAAACTGCTTATCGCCAGCTGTTTCTTCTTTATGAAAACGTAAATTCTCTAATAACAAAATTTCTCCGGGTTTTAGGTTTTTTGCCATCACCTCTACCTCTTCACCAATACAATCTGATGCTATAATTAACTCTACACCAATAATGTCTTCTATAGCATTTTCAATATGTTTTAATGAAAACTCATCTTGCACTCCTTTTGGTCTTCCTAGGTGAGACATTAAAACACAGCTTCCGCCATCTTCTAACACTTTTATAATAGTAGGTTTAGCTGATTCAATTCGAGTGCTATCAGTGACTTCAAATTTTTCATTTAACGGCACATTGAAATCCACGCGTATCAGTGCCCTTTTATTTTCGAAATTAAAGTCTTGTATGGTTTTCATGCTATAAAGAATTAAATTATCTGGCTTTTTGGTTTAAAGTCAGAATCGATTAGCAAAATAAGTTCTTTAATATTTTCTGAAATAATTTTTTTGAAGTTTTTTTTCATTAATGGCTTCATGAATATGCCGAATGGTTTAAAATCAATATAGACCTCAAGAGTTAACTTTGTGTAACGGTCATTCTCCTCCTTTAAAATGTAATAAGCATTCAATCGTTTTGTAAATGGCAGCTCTGTTGTGGACTCTCCATAGACCATCTCACCTTTTTCAGCCGTTTTAGTGACCGTAACCTGATTTACTTTTCGATTTTTATTAATTAGGCATTGATGCTTTGTTCCAGTACGATTTACTTTGTTTTTTTCATATTCTAATTCATCAATGCCTTTTACCCAGAGCAATCTGTAATCAAAATTACTTATTACCTCATATAGATCAAGTATTGGCGCCTTGATTATTTGTGTTTTGCTGTAAATCCTGTGTTTTGGAATATCATCTGGGATAGGTTTTATTTCAGGTAATTTTTCTCTTAAGTAATCAAGAGCGTTATAGATAAATTTAATAGAGCCAAAGTCGTAATTAGCTTCAATTATTATGCTACTATCTTCATTGGCTAAAGACTTCACGTTTTCAGTAAAAATAACATATTCATTAATTGGCACGTCGTTTTTAAGCAACCTGTGTACCTGTATCACGTTACTTCCATATGGCTTTTTAGAATCTTTAACGGTTATAAATTCAATTTCACCATAGTGAACCACAAATTTCAAATTCAAATTATAAGCAGACGAACACGCGCCACAATGACAAATACGTTCATACTCATAGCGTTTTAAATGTGTGTGAAACGCAGTATACATTTTGTGTATTTGCTCTTCGAGATTGCGATGATTTATCTCATCAGCTAATCTATAAAAAAACAAGGCATCTCCTTCAATCTCTGCAAGTTCCAACCCTATAGAGTTGCTATCGATTAACAATTCTAGTAATTCAGAAATGATATGGCGACTATGGTTAATATCTGTATGATGAACAAATTCTGTAAATCCAGAAATATCAGGTATGAATAAAATAGCGTTTTGACTCATTTAAAATCTATAGGCTAATTGTTTAAATACTAAATTTAAGTTGATTTATCCGTTATTCGTTAGAATAGAATGTTAAAAACATAAAGTATATTTGCCTATGCTTTTCAGGGACGTCATCGGACAAGAACACATCAAGAAACATCTGGTTTTTAGTGCAGATAATGGACGCATACCACATGCGCAATTGTTCGTTGGCCCAGAAGGCAGTGGTACTCTTCCGATGGCTATTGCTTATGCACAATATGTTCTGTGCAATAACTCTGGCGGTGAAAATGATTCTGGTGATGCAGTGTGCAATCTAAAATTTGATACAATATCCCATCCTGACTTACATTTTGCTTTTCCAGTGACCACCAATGATAAAGTAAAAAGCCATCCTGTTTCCAAACATTTCTTAGTAGAGTGGCGACAGCTTTTAAAAGAGCAACCTTACGGAAACCTCTTTGACTGGTACAAACTTTTAGGAGTCGATAACAAGCAAGGGCAAATTGGCGTTGATGAATCCTTAGATATAGTGAAATCATTGGCATTAAAATCTTATGAAGGTGGGTACAAGGTTATGCTTATTTGGATGGCGGGAAAAATGAATATCGCAGCTGCTAACAAGCTCTTAAAACTCATTGAAGAGCCTCCTAATAAAACCTTGTTTTTACTAATTGCAGAAGATGAAGAACAAATTATCAATACTATACGGTCGCGTTGCCAAATTTTACATTTCCCTCCATTAGCTCAAAGCTCCATAAAAGAAGCTTTGGTAAAAGCGTACAATATTGAGGTTTCTGTTGCTACGAAGATTGCGCATCAAGCCAACGGAAACTATAATAAGGCTTGTGATCTTGTGTATAAAGACACAGAGGATACTCAGTTTGAAACTTGGTTTGTTTTCTGGATTCGTTCTGCATTTCGAGCTAAAGGAAACAAATCTGCTATTCATGATCTAATTTCATGGAGTGAGGAAATTGCTAAAACTGGACGCGAAACACAAAAGCAATTTTTGCACTTTTGCTTGGACTTTTTTAGACAAGCTTTATTGATGAATTATAATGCAGAGAAACTTGTGTATATGGAAACAAACTCTGACTCTTTTCAAATGGAAAAGTTTGCTCCATTTATTCATGGAGCAAATATTCTTGAGATTTCTGACGAATTACAAACTGCTATTTATCACATTGAGCGAAACGGTAATTCTAAAATTATTCTTACTGATTTGTCTATTAAGCTTACAAGGCTTTTACATAAGAAAGAAGCGATTTAAAAGCTTAAGCGAAACACTACGTTCGGCGTAATTCCTAGAGCCCTCCTATCTACCTCTTGTAAATGGTAAAGTCCATCATTAGAGTCGAATCTAGCTCTATATGTTCTATTGAGAAGGTTGTTTTTATTATATAAATTTAACAACGAAAATCCCAATTTACCATTCAAGCCCTCAGAGAATTTAAACCTATACGTAGTTGAGAAGTTCAAACGATGATAATTAGGCAAACGTTCTCCGTTAATTGTTCCGTAACTAATTGAGAATCCATCCTCAAGCAATCCAGAAGCACCTGTATACGGTGTTCCGGTTCTAAAATTCCAACCAAGAGAAAAATCAAGAGCTTTCCATTTATAACTATGTGACCAAGTTAGTTCGTGAGCTATATGAAAATTACCCGGAAATGCTGCAGTATTATTAATATCTTCGAACCTGAAGTCTTTCTTCATTGTAGAGTAACTAAACCAAGTACGATAATTATTGGCTCTTTTCTTTATCAAAATATCTAGTCCAGACGTATTGCTCTTTCCTTTAGAAAAATTGGTGTTCGTGTTTTCAAAACCATTAGCCAGAGAGGTCAACCCTTTTGTTTTTTTTAGATAAAAATCAAGGTCAATATGCCATCCGTTTTTACTAAAATTAATACCTGTTGATATCTGATTGTTCTTGAGTAGTGGAATAAAATCGTTGTCAGACAATGCCCAGATTTGGTTTTCTAGTCCAAATGATTGTGTATTAAATTCTATTATTTGACTTGTGTTTTGATGTTGTTGTTCAATAGAAAGCTTCGCTTTTAACGTTTCACTAAGTTGCGCTTCTACCATGACCCTAGGTTCAAGGTAAAATTTTTCCAACACGGTTGCGTAATTGCCTCGGGCACCTATGTTGACCAGCCACTTATTTTCTTTCTTATATTCATATTGAGAATAAAATGCATGTGTGTTATTAATATCTGAAACCACAAAATTATAATCGAAATCGGGAAAAGACCTATTCGTGTATCCTAATGTATAACCAACACTGTTTGAAGATACCTGATAACCAAAAAGGAGTTTATTTGAAAAATTAGGCTTCCACTCAGCATGTATACTGAACCCATCATCTTTAATATCGTTTCTCTTCTCTGTGCGATTTTCTTCAACATTTGCAATTTGATTCGTGCCTACATAATACAAATCAAATCTAGAATGATAAACCTCAATTTCGTGTGAAAAGGCATCACTATAACTATGGCTCCATTTTGCACTCAATCCATGGTTTTTGATATCTAATACATCAGACGAAGTTTCGCTGAATTCTTCAATCAAAAATCCATAATCAAGTTTGTTTTTCGTGAATAAACTACTAACAATGATATCGTCTTTTGGCGAAGGTTTTACAATAGCCTTTAAAGTAATATCAGAAAAACTGAAAAAGTCCTTTGTATTCATAACATTATCTTCTTCCAAAATACGATTCCCTTCAGATATTTTAGTGTTTTGGAAAACACGTTCTGATATATTGTTAAACGTAAATGTGCTAATCGCATCCGTATACGAGCGTCTTGCAGATAACACTAGAGCTAATTTACTACCTAAAGGCGTTTTCAAAAAAACATCGGCATGAGTCATATTAAAGCCGATTCCTCCTTTAGTTTTTTTAGGAATGACATCTGACGAAGTAATATCTACAACACTCGCAATACTATTGCCATAGCGAGCATTCGTACCGTTAGTAAAGAGTTTAACCTCTTCAGTAATATAAGGGTTAAAGGCAGAAATCATTCCAAAAAAATGCCCAGAATGATACATCTTTATTCCATCCCAGAGAATAAGATTTTGATCAGGTGTGCCGCCTCTAATAAACAATCCCGAAGCTGTTTCGGTAGGGCTTTGAACTCCTGGAAGCAATTGTAAACTCTGCAATATGTCTGGCTCTGTTAATCCAGGCAGTATGCCTAATTTTTTAGGCGACATCCTTATTGAGCCATCTTGTCTCTTCTTGATTCCAGAAGTCAAGTACTCAGCAATAAAAACTTCGTTTAACGTTTGTGTTTTAGATAGGTCTAAGCGTTGTTGTATTTTTAATATATAGTATCTACCGGATACTTTCTCTGCAGTTACGTTTGTCTGAACTTCTATAGCTGCGAGTATATCTTCTAAAGAGCTGTTTTTATTATTATAATTTAAATACGTGTTTTCGATGCTATCTGAGTCGTATGAAAACTTAATCTTGAATGCTTTCTCGATATCGCTTATAACCTTTATTAAGGACTCTTGCGAATAATCAAAATAAGCGTTTTCCTGAGAGAAGATACAGGAAGAAAAAAAGAAAATTAATACGAAGGTAACCTGTTTCATTATTACGATTAACTAAATATTAGTTATAACGCGTAATAATAAACAAAAATTTAGTTTTTCCCTTTTAAATAAATCATTTTTCCCTTTTTTGAATAAGAAATATTCAATGGAGTAAAAACAGTTTTTAATGCCAAATTAAAGTCCTTATGGGTAAAACTTCCTGTAAACCTCCTATTTAGGTCGATGGTTTTAGTGTCAAAAACTACATCATAACGTCCCTCCAAAGTTTTAATTACTTGCTTTAGTGGTGTTTTTGTAAACGAACTTTCACCTTTTATCCATGTTGGTTTTTCCTGATTGAAATTCCAGTTTTCCTCTTTATTGTCATGCATTCTAACGGCTTTTCCTTGAGTTAATGTTGCAAGATTCTCATCTGAATTATTAGAAACTCGAACTTTTCCTTCATGACATCGTACTTCAAAAAACTTTTCTCCGGTAATAACATTGAACTCAGTGCCTAGTACTTCTATAACCCCTTGGTTTGTAACTACTTTAAAAGATGTGCCTTTCTCTACATCAAAAAATGCTTCACCGCTAAATTTTAAAATCCGATTGCTTTCCCAATCTCTTTTATTAAATGCCAATGTTGATTTTGCATTTAAGTACACCTTAGAGTTATCTGGTAATGTCACCGTTTTTTGCTCTCCAAAACCAGTTTCAAAACTAGATGAGCTATTATTCAAGAAAAAGAAAATACCCGCAGCTACTACAACCGTTGCTGCAACGCTATAAATCCAACGAGGGATTATCTTAACAATTTTTGCGTCTTGAGTTTCGCCTGATAGTTCGTCTTGTAACCTGATAAAAGAAGCCTGCTGATCAAATTTAGGCGCCTCAAGTATTTGAGCGCCATCATTAATCCTTTTAAACTCCAAATAATCCTTGGAATTTTGAAACGCATCGAGTTCTTCAGGTGTTAGTTCTCCTGCAACCCAACGCGCTAAAAAAGCATCATCTATGTATTTTTCTTCCATTAGGATTATGTTTCTTTCAATAATGAAACAGTTAAGTTTCTTTCTACCCTACTTTTAAATCTTTCCTATTTTTTTTCTCAAAACGATAAGTGCTTGACTCATACGCTTTTCAACTGCCTTTATTGTTATTCCTGTTATCTCTGCAATTTCGCTATATTTCTTGTTATCTATTCTGCTTAAAAGAAAAACTTCTCTCTGCTTTTCTGGTAAATCTGCTATCGCATTTTTCAATTTCATCATAAACTCCTTTTCTTCTAGAATAAACTCAGGAGTTTCGCTAGTGCTATTGTTTTTAATGCTTTTTTGGTGTTGAAGAACCACTTTCTTATGAGCTACCTCATTAAGGAATGTGTTATTGGCAACTGTATATAAAAAGGATTTGGCTTTTTCTACAAAAACTTTTGCGCAATTCTTCCATAGTTTGATAAACGCTTCTTGAACGACATCCTCAGCCTGCTGTACATCTCCACATTTATAATATATGAAGTTTCTAAGTGTTTTTGAATGGTCATTATAAATTGATTCAAAAACTTTTTTATCACAAACAGACTTTGTGTCTAAAGGCATTGACTAATTTTTATGTTTCCAAAACTATACAATTTTTTAAAAAATCAAGGTGTTAAGCGGTTAAGTTTTTTAAGTATTGATTCAAAAAAAAGAAGAAATGTTTATTCACATTCTCCTTTTTTTAAAATCTCTGATAAAATTTATATAAAAAGTAGGGTATTTCATTTTGTGCCTGTTCTATATCCCAAACAAGTAAAACTTAAAAATCTAAAGCGAATGAAAACCCTAAAAATTCGGTTACTTATAACATTTGTATGTACATCCTTAGTGATTTTCAGCTCTTGCAGTAAAGATGATGAAGTTTTACGAGACAATATATCTACGGATCAAACTGATGACGTGTCGGACAACTCTGATGATGGAAATGACAACGACAATAGCCCTTCTGGTAGAAATGGCGAAATCACGCTCTATAAAGTAAATGGCGAAATCATTACTAAAATAAAAGACTATCAAGTGTCTGGGCAAGATTTGGCATATCAACAAGACACAAAAAAACATCAAGATATATGGACTCTTGTTAAAAAAGTAATGCCTACAGCCTATCGAAGCAAAATGAATGAGTTTTTAATTTATAATGGCGAGGCTAATGGTAGCGCTGGTTTTGTTTTTGAAACAGCTCAAGACCTTTCTAAATGGAGAATGGGTATAGCAATAAACTTTGCAGATAATCAACAAGAACTAACCTATACTATAATTCATGAGTTCGGTCATATACTAACCTTGAACAATGATCAAGTAGACGCTAGTATTAGTGAGTCATCTTGCAATAACTACTTCACTGGAGAAGGTTGCTCAAAGACTAATTCTTATATACACAAACTTCAGAGTCAATTCTGGGCCGATATATGGACACAGTATCAAACCGCGCAAAGCAGTCAAAGCGGACTTCAACAATTTTATAATTCTTACAGTGATCGTTTCGTAACACAGTATGCGGCAACAAATCCTGGTGAAGATATCGCAGAGGTATTCGCAACATTTGTAACTAGAAATAGCGGTGCTAATGGAAACTCAATTGCTGAACAAAAAATACAGTTAATGTACAATCACACCGAACTTGTCGACTTAAGAAATTATATACGAGGCAATTTAGGAGCTTCTTCAAGAAGTAGAAATAGTATGTTACCAGTTCCTGGAAGTTGGAAACAAGCAAACAGTTTTGGAAACGCAAAGAAATCTCATTGCTCAATTAAATAGAGCTAAAAAGTTGGTTGATGGTTATAATTTGTAGTGAGGCGGGCTCTCAAGCCGTAAGGCCTCATTACAAATTATTTGAAACTAAAAAAATGAATACTAAACTAAAACATATAAGCATTATAGCTATGATATTAATAACATCATGCTCCATCAGTAAAAAACTAGATATTAACGACACAGATAAAGCCTACATAAGTCTGTCGAAAGGAAAGTGCCAGAAATATTGTCCAGTGTATGACCTATGGATATTTAAAGACGGTAAAGTTCTTTATAACGGTATTGACAATGTAGAAAAAATAGGATTGCATGAAACAACCGTTTCTACTAAAGTTCTTAAGCAAATCGATGCTCTAACAAAAGCAGCAGATATTAACGACTTAGGGAGGCCTAAAGGAAGAGATTTGCCCTTAACCATTATTCGTTTTAATGACAAAACAGTTGCATTTCAAGAATCTAGAGCAAAAGGTAACTTATTGATTTTAAATGATTTAATCGAAAAAATAAAAGATACTATTTGAATTTAGCCAAATTCTTTTTTGCTCCAAATAAAAGCCTGGTGTTATAATAACACCAGGCTTTTAAATACTAATTTATAAGGGTTTTACTTTTTATATTTCGCATTCAATGCATCCAATATTGTTTTTGTAAGATCACTTGCATCTTCGCCATAAATAACGCTGCTTGTTGCCTCGCTCGTACCCAAAATAAAGGCATATCCATTGGTCTTCCCATAATCTTTAGCAAAATCCTTAACCCTAACAATAACAGAATCTAGTTCTGTGCTAAAAGCTTGGCTAAACTGCTGTTCACTAAATTGTATTTGTTGTTGAAGTAATTGCTGTTTTTGACCTAGTTCTTGATATTTCTGTTGCGCTTTAGTCTGCGCCATTTTCTTAGAAGTCACTTGAAACTCTTGAACCTCCAATTGAAAAGCTTTACTTATACTATCGTTTTTTTGATCAAGCTGTGCCTTTTTGCCTTTATACCTTTCCTCTAAGTCTTTTTTCTCTTGATACTCATTTACAATCTCGCCAGTATCAATGTATCCTATTTTTTTTTGCTGACAAGAAAAAAATGACAATGTCAAGATTGCTATAATTATAAACTGTTTCATTTTTATAAGATTAAAATTTCGCTGCGAAAGTAAATCTATTTTATTTAAAATTCTAACATTCAAAAACAAACTTGAATCCTCAAAATCATTCAGAGCAACAAAATAAATTTTATTTATGTTTCAGTTTGCTTTAAATAGTTTTTATTTATCTATTAGTTTGCAAAATAAAGCCGTTTACGCGCGTATTAGAATTCTTGAAGGCAATGTGACTCTTAAATAAAAATCACTAAGCACGGGTTGGTAAGAATCGTTTTTAATGGTTTTTAAGGACATAAATAATGGAAGAGTACTCTTGAGATGTTCTTGCTTTAAAATTTGATCTTACCCCAACCAAAAATGCTCTAAAAATATTCATCCATCCAGATTTATATTTTTCAGATAGCAAGCTCACATAAAATGCATCAAAGCCCATCGGGACCATTTTTTCTACAGTCATATTCTTTCTATGAAATAATGTAGAAATAGCTGTTCTAGAAAAATGCCAAAGATGTCTTGGCACATCGTAAGCCGCCCAAAATTCTTTATAAAACTTAGCATCATAACTTTTATGATTAGGAACCGCAACAATTAATCGCCCATTAGGCTTTAAAAGTGATTTAAAAATGGATGTGTGCTCCTCCAGCTTTGGAAGATGTTCTAAAACATGCCAAAGCGTTATAACATCAAAACTATGCTTTTCAAACTTTAATAAGTGCTCTGTTTCAAACACAGCATTATTTACTTTTTCATTTGCAATAGTTCTTGCTTTTTCATCGGGTTCAACGCCTGAAACAACCCAGTCATTATTTTTAGCTGTTAGCAAAAAACCTCCTGTGCCACAACCAACATCCAAGAGTCTCTTTTTTTCTAGCGAAAACGAATTAATCAATTTTAATTTCTGCTTCAGCGATATGTTTCTAACTAAGTGATATACTTTTTCAAACAAATTTCTCTTTGAATCCGTATGCGAAATATAATCTTCACTTTGATAATATTTAGGCAACTGGTCCTGCGAAGGCTGCGGAAATGTTTCCAGCATGTCTAGCTCAAAATTGTATCGAAGCTCAAATTCTTCACCCGAAACTGAGTGATCTTTTACTATTAGTTGTGTGGTGTTTTTCTGCATTTAAAACAATTTCTGCGTTAACAAAGAAATGATAAAATCATGGCGTTTTAACTAATGTTCCACGTGGAACGTATAACATCATCTACCCATGTACACCAATAAAACAGAGATATCATTTGGCGACACACCGCTTATTCTTGAGGCTTGAGATATTGTAGTTGGTTGAATATTTTTTAACTTTTCTCGTGCTTCTAAACTCATTGATTTAATTTGAGAATAATCGAAATTTAAAGGAATCTTAATGTTCTCTAAGCGATTAAGCTTATCAGCGTTATTCTTTTCTTTGTCAATATATCCTGAGTATTTAATCTGAATTTCGGCCTGCTCAAGCACTTCTTTATTTAAATTATTGTCTTGGATATAAGACTCAACAGCTTTAAATTTACGAACATCTTCAATCGTAATATTGGGCCTAGCATAGAGTTTAAACATTTTATCAGACTGTTTTACTGGAGATGAATTCTTGCTCTCCAAAACAGGATTAGCTTCTTCTGGTTTTACACTTGTATCTCTAAAAAACTGTACAAAAGCAGATGACTCTTTTTCCTTTTTTTCCATCCGTTTTAGTCGTTGTTCTGATGCTAGCCCAAGACCAAAACTTCTTGGCGTTAATCTAAAATCCGCATTATCCTGCCTCAACAATGTTCTATATTCTGCTCGAGATGTAAACATGCGATAGGGTTCTTCGGTCCCCTTTGTTATAAGATCGTCAATCAAAACACCTATATATGCCTCATTGCGTTGTAAGATAAACGAATCTTTCTCCTGCACTTTTAAACTAGCGTTTATACCGGCCATTAGTCCTTGGGAGCCTGCTTCTTCATACCCTGTGGTTCCATTTATTTGTCCTGCAAAAAACAACCCATCAATCAACTTTGTCTCTAGCGTATGTTTTAACTGAGTTGGTGGAAAATAGTCATACTCAATAGCATAACCAGGCCTAAAAAACTTCACGTTCTCAAACCCAACAACGGAGCGCAATGCTTTAAACTGTACGTCTTCAGGTAGTGATGTAGAAAAGCCATTCACATATACTTCCACAGTATTCCATCCTTCTGGTTCAACAAATAATTGGTGCCTCTCTTTATCTGCAAAACGATGGATCTTATCTTCAATAGATGGGCAATACCGAGGCCCTATACTTTGAATTCGTCCATTAAACATTGGCGAGCGATCAAAGCCTTCTTTCAACAGATCATGAACTTCGGGACTTGTGTATGTCATGTGGCAAGCTCGCTGATGTTCTAATGGTTTTGTAATATCTAGATAAGAAAACTTTTCTGGGTTTTCATCTCCAGGTTGCTCCTCCATTTTAGAAAAATCCAAAGAACGTCCGTCAACTCTTGGTGGCGTTCCCGTTTTCATTCTGCCAGAATCAAAACCCAAATCAACAAGTTGCTCTGTTATTCCAGTAGCAGCTCTTTCGCCTGCTCTTCCACCACCAAAATTCTTATCACCAATATGAATCAATCCATTTAAAAAAGTGCCGTTTGTAAGCACAACCGTTTTTCCCTTTATCTCAATTCCAAGTGAGGTTTTTACACCAACAATTCTATCCTTTTCAATTAAAAGACCCGATACCATTTCTTGATAAAAATCAAGATTCGGCGTCTTCTCTAAAAGCAATCTCCAATCTTCCGCAAAACGCATCCTATCACTTTGCACTCGTGGACTCCACATAGCAGGTCCTTTAGATTTGTTAAGCATCTTGAACTGGATAGCAGATGTATCACTGACAATACCACTATAACCACCAAGCGCATCAATTTCACGAACTATTTGTCCTTTAGCAATGCCGCCCATTGCTGGATTACATGACATTTGGGCGATATTTTGCAGATTCATGGTCACCAACAAGGTTTTACTGCCCATATTAGCGGCAGCGGCGGCAGCTTCGCTACCAGCATGGCCCGCTCCAACTACAATAACATCATATACTTCGTTAAACATAATTTATGTTGTTCCACGTGGAACATTTAATGATTATAAATTTTGGTGTGCAAAGATAGGTCATTCTATTAATTCTAAACCAGCTCCTCTAAATAGAAATTTTCTTTAGCCCGCATCTCTATGATATCCGCGTCATTCTTATCTTTATACCCACAATAATGAAGAATGCCATGAACCATCACGCGATATAATTCATTTTTAAAATCTACTTTAAAATCCCTAGCATTGTCAACCACTCTTTCAATAGAAATAAAAATATCTCCGTGTAGTTCTTTTCCTACCGAATAATCAAAACTAATTATATCGGTTAACGTATCATGTTCAAGAAATTCAACGTTTAATTTATGAAGATATGTATCATTACAAAAGATATAACTGACATCGCCAAGTTTGCAATTTTCTGCGCTAATGACAGAGTTAATCCAACGTTCTAATGCTTGTTCATTATCTAATTTAAACGCTGTCTCTTGATAATTAAAATCAATCATTATTCCTTTTAAAATAGTCTTGGACCTTCTTCTTGTACTTTTGCTGCAAAGGTAGGGCTTGTCTATTTAATATCTCAGTGGTATTGAAGTATTGTTTTGCTTTAGGAATGCCACCATTAACGTCATTATTAAACTCCTTTTTATTAGTCTTGGATTCTCTTTTAGTATCCTGCCCTTGTTGAAAAGCTGCATTTTCCAATTTTAATAGTTGGTGTTGTAGCTTCATCATTTTTTGAAGTGTTTGATTCGTAAACCCTTTATTAATCAAATCTAATTCCACCTCTTCCATGTCCTTTACTAATTTCTCCGCTTGCCCTTTTGTTCCAGTATTTCCTTGCATGTTTTTAA